>NZ_AYXY01000026.1:0-343214 GCF_000511935.2 Zhouia amylolytica AD3
GGGTGCCCGTCGAGAGGTATTTTTGCTATCGCAAAACCATGAATTTTATCCTAAATGGTCTCCAAGGCTTCGACCATTTTTAACGGATTCAATTCAAATATACTGCCGACGGGGGTACGCTCCTATCAACATTATTAACCAATTAAAGAATCTTAACCTCGCCTGCCACGGCCTAGGGCGGATTTTATTATAAGGTTAATCCTAACAAACCGTCATTGCGAATGGAATACAGTGGAGTGTGGAGATCTTTTGAAGGCTGGTAACTATTATTGAAGAGATTGCCACGCCTTGCTAACGCAAGACTCGCAATGACGTTGCCGAAAACAATTGAAAAACCCAACATTCATTATGGCATTGTATTTGTGGCATAAAAAATATTATTTTTTTACAATACCACCATCATGAAACTGCACCACCTCATTGTAACGATACTAATCGTTATTTTCGTTAGTTGTTCTTCAGATCCAGCATCTCAAGAAAAAAGTGCTCCCACTTCTGATTTTAATTTACAAACTGATTATAATGACCTGAATGCCAAACTAACGCATTTAGATACCCTAATCGTGGAAACCGATTTGTCGGTTTGTACTTCAGAACGATATGAGCGGCTTACCATTACCCAAAAAGATAGTGTACTTCATTATAGCATGGAGATCAGGGATACTGATAATCCGGCTAAAGTGACACTCGAAACCCAACATTCTAAATCGAGTGTCCGGTGGAACCTCAGCTCATTTTTGACTGAAAACACGAATCGATTCAACCCTGTTACCGATCAGGATCGTGAGCGTATGCGAATTATGTGCAATGGGGATACCTTAAATCTTTATACCCAAAACTTAGTTGATACCAACAAATTCATAGGAGCATACTACACTACAATGAGTGAGCTTTTTCCTTATGCAACAGATTATGACTTTGTGAAGGTAGTTTTAGAGGAAGAATAAATGAATCTTAACAAGATTATTTTATGATTTAATCTTGAAGAAGATATAAACTGTTATTGTATTAAGGGATAAAGGGTTTTTATTCTTCATGTCATTCCGCACTTGTTGCGGAATCTATTGAACTAGAGTTAATTCTTTTATTTTGATAAGGAAGTATCCAACTAAATGACAAAAGCATGTTTCGTCTTTATTCTTTTTTATTCGCGCTGGTTTCTATTGTTTTATATAGGAGCTCATGATGTGCTACGCAATTGCATCGCCAAATGCTTTGCATTCATGAATACCATATAAAACAGTAATTATTACATGAATAAAAAAAGAACCAAAAAACGCTAGCCTTGGGTTTTCAGTGACCCATTTTCATTTTAAATCCTAAATTAACCGAACTCGTCTGTTTCTTGAAACAGACTCAAACAGCGCTTAATTTATACGGATTCTTCAATGAATGGGTCCCCACTTCCAAACCCTATGGCGGATTTTATTATAAGGTTAATCCTAACAAAACGCCATCGCGAACGGAATACAGTGGAGTGCGGCCTGTACGCCTTTTTCATTCATTTGGGCGATCTTTTTCCTTATGCAACAGATTATGACTTTGCGAGGGTGGTTTTAGAAAAATGACAGAATTTTCCTTTATATTTATGTGCTGAAAAATTACAGTCAACTATTTTGAGCATATACTCCGAACATCAATTAAAACACAAATCACGATTTGTTAATAAAATATGGGCTTTAGATAATAGCCAACAAAAAACTGAAATTCAAAATCTAAAAATTCTACCTAATGGCTGTTTCAATTTTGCTTTTTTAATTGGCAAAGGGGCTAAGGTTTATTTAAAGGATACACAATTCCATTATAATCAAGGAATTTATCTTTGTTCTCAACTTACCGAGTACATTAACTTAACTCTTTCAGGAAATTCCAAGTTAATCTTAGTACAGCTAAAGCCTTGGTACTTTTCATATTTTCAACACAGTGATTTTAAAAATTTTGTTGATACCATTTCAGAAAGTTCCCAAAGTGATAAATTGTTTGGTAAAGATGTCAACCTTAATGCCTCGTCTATTTTAGAAGATATAATTGCGATAACTGAACACTATTTTTCCGAATTTGAAAAGTCCAATGTCAAACAAAACACCATTGAGTTAATCTGCAGAAAGATTATCGCTCATCATGGAAACTGCAAAATCTCCGGGATTTTAAAAGACTACCCCTATTCAGAAAGATGGATTCAATCTCGTTTTAAAAAAGCAACCGGTTTAACACTTAAACAATTTTCAAAAATAATTCAGTTTAGAAGCTCCGTAGATGAAATTGCTTTTAACGAAAAGAATGACTCCTTAACCTCGGTTGGTTACAAATCAGGATACAACGACCAATCTCATTTTATTAATAATTTTTATCAGTTCTCTAAGATAACTCCGAGTAAATTCAATCCGGAAAATTATGTGTTGTCTTTTAGGGAGTAGTTCGTTTTTTTACAATTTCTATCCTTTTTATAGTTTTAGTTTTGTCAAAAAGTCACACAATCACTGGGCTATAGGAGGTTCTATTTGTTTTCATAATCGGGTTATTGTAACGATTAAAGAATTTATAGTCTAATCATTAAAATCATCATCAATCAAAAATCGAAATGAAATCTTTAAAGCTATTAACACTAATTGCATTTATCAGTTTAGGTTTAAATGCTCAGAGCAAAGCAGAATCCGAAAATGACACTTATGTCGTAAAAAATGTCAACATCATTCCAATGACTACAAACAATGAGGTCATTGAAAATGCTACCGTTGTAGTTGAGGGTCAGAAAATCTTATCAATCAACAAACCAATTCCCAATAACGCTAAAATCATAGACGGGAAAGGGAAATGGCTCATTCCCGGACTCATTGATATGCACGTTCATAACCTGGCCGATGGTCCTTATACCTCGTACCCTACCAGAGGTCCGGCGATTCATATTGACACCCAAAATCTTTTTACGCTTTATGTAGCCAATGGTGTTACTACGGTATTTGAACTTAGCGCAAGAGCTGAGCATATTGGTCAGCGAAACGAAATATTAAGAGGTGATGTTATAGGTCCAAGAATCGCTTTAGCCGGGTTAATAGATGGTGGCAATGCAAATATGACTGCTACCACCCCTTCCGATGGAAGGCAAACTGTTAGACTGGCCAAAGGTGAAGGGTATGAGTTCATAAAAGTATATTCGCAACTGAACAAAGAAACTTATAAAGCGATCATAGATGAGGCGGAAAAGCAAAACATGAAAGTTGTTGGGCATATCCCAAGTGCATTTGAGGGCCAAACGGAAGAAGCTTTTGTACCGCATTTCGGTCTGGTTGCTCATGCAGAAGAGTTTTCAAAACAAGCTGATCAGTTCACTGATGAAGAAGCTGAAAGGTTTGCCAAAATGAGTAAAAAGAATGGCACCTGGTTAATACCTAACTTGTCCAATCTTGTTTATATAGCTAAACAGGCTCGCTCACTGGATAGCGTTCGGAATCTTGAAAGCTTCAAATATGTTCATCCTCTTATGCAAAGTAAGTGGATTGTCTCTAATCAATATAATGAAGGCTCTAGTGCTAATCGTATTGCTTATTTCGATAAACTCGTTGATTTTCATATTAAGATCGTTAAGGCTTTTAAAAAAGAAGGAGTTCCCATGGTAGCCGGAACTGATGCAGGAACTTCCGGAATTGTTTGGGGGTTTTCTCTTCACGATGAATTAAAACTTTTAAAAGAAGCCGGTTTAACGAATGAAGAGGTTCTGGCTTCTGCGACACGATTGGCAGCGGAATGGTTAGAAATTGACGATAAAATAGGAACTGTTGAAGCAGGGAAGTTTGCTGATCTGATATTACTGGATAAAAACCCATTGGATAACATTAGCAACACAAAGGAAATCTCGGGCGTTTTTGTCAACGGGAAGTGGATTGATAAAAATAAAATCGATACCATGCTCTCGGATGTTGAGCAATGGAACAATGCCAATAAAGAAAACTATAACTGGAAAGAGGTTTTAAGGAAAATCAGAGGTGAGTAGGGTTGGTAAGTACTATTGAAAAGATTGTCACGCCTTGCTATCGCAAGGCTCGTAATGACGTTGCCGAAAACAATTTCTTTCCCACTGCACCCCTAAAGGGGAGAAATTGTTTTTTTTACTTTTGTCATTCCGTATTTATTACGGAATCTATTGATCCGAAATTGGACCTATTTTTTTCCTGATTGGGAATTGTCGAACTGAATGTCAATAACATGTTCATTGTTTATTCATTTTCTTTATTCACCTAAAGAAAACGAATCAAAAGAAAGGGTGCCCGTCGAGAGGTATTTTTGCTATCGCAAAACCATGAATTCAATCCTAAATGGTCTCCAAGGCTTCGACCATTTTTAACGGATTAAATTCATATATACTGCCGACGGGAGTACTCTTCTATCAAAATTTCTAATCGGATATATATGAAGGTTTTCATGAAATAGCTGTGGCTCAAGTGGAAGTGCGTTAGCGATAGCTAACAAAGCATGTAACGCTAGAGACAACAGCGGTTTTGCAATAGCAAAAATTTCCTATAAACCTTCTTGATTTTTTGGTTCGTTTTGCATCAAGGCAAAATGAACAAGGAATATAATATTATAAACGAATGGTTATGGCAATGACGTTGCCGAAAACAATTTCTTTCCCCCTGTACCCCTATGATCTAAATGTCATTCCGCACTTGTTGCGGAATCCATTTTCCATATAACATTACTCCAACACTACTCCAACGCCTATCTTTTCCAGTAAATAAGGGTTATGGTCTATCACTAAAAGATCATTGTTCTCACTTAGTTGTTGCAATACTCCGTACAACAAATCTATATCGGCATAATGCAATCCGATGCTTGGCTCATCTAATATTAATAGTTGATCTTTGGTTTTGTTTTCCAACCAATTGAGCAATAACAGCCTTTGCTTTTCTCCGGAGGACAGTGATTTTACCGTTTGGTCCAATTGTACATGAGAAAGTCCTATTTGACTGAGTGCCTGTAATTGTTTTACGGCCTTGGTCGTACCTGCAAAAGGGGCTATCCAATCCAGTAATTCTGTAATATTCATCCCTAATACTGCTGCAATATCTTTTCCTTCGATGGTATATGCTAAAATAGCTTCCTGATAGCGTTTCCCTTCACAGACATCACACGTTTCTATATGCATGGCCGCTACATCCAAACTTGTGGTTACCACACCGCTTCCCTGGCAATGAGAACACTGACTCGTTTTGGTTTTATATGAAAAGTCTTTGGCCTTACCTCCTGTTTCCTTTGCGAAAACCTTAGTGATCACTTTTAAGATATCTAAATACGCTACTAATAAGGTACTGTTGTAGGCTTGTAGTTTCTTTGGTTCGAAATAATGTACCCCCTGGTATGGCTTCGGAAAATCAATACGGTTGCAATATACGGGTTGATGCTGCTGTAAACTTGGCATCACCACTTCTTTTACCAAGGTAGTCTTCCCAATACCTGACTTTCCGGTTATGGCCGTAATACCTCCTACAGGAATATCTAGTTGAGCTTTTTTCAGACTGTGACGTTCTACCCCTTCGATATGAATATGTTCTTTCCCTTGCTGAAAGTTTATCGCCCTACTTTCTGTTTTCACATACGGATGACATACTTCTGAAGACTGGTAAGCTGCTGCACTTCCCTGAAACGTAATTGCTCCACCCATGCTTCCTGCTTTCGGCCCTATCTGCACTATCTGATCGGCCGCCAATATAATGTCTTTATGATGCTCAATCACAATAACCGTATTGCCTTTGGCTACCAGGGCTTTTAACAGTGCAATCAGATCCGGTATATTGTTTTGCGATAAACCTGCTGAGGGTTCATCCAGTAAATAAGTTACTCCTTGCAGCGGACTATTCAATTGCTTGATGAGTGAAACCCGTTGTTGTTCACCGCCACTCAAAGTACTCGACTTTCGGTTGAGGTGTAGATGGTCTATGTGCAATTGACGCGCTCGTTCTAAGGTATGTTGTAAATGCGCTTTTAGTTTTGCTAACAGTTCAGCGTCAATGGTTTCTATTGGTTGCGTCTTCACTAACCATTCTTCAAATGTCTGTAGGCTCATGGTCTTCAAATCTCGCATAGAATTACCGTCGATGGTTACCGCTAATCGCTCAGGTTGCAATCCGCTGCCCTGGCAATTACTACAAACCTGCGGAGCTAACAAAGCACGCAGATGTTGAATGTTTTTATTCTTACGGGTCAGAAAGTACTCGTCCATTAAATAGGTAAACAAGCCTTTCCACACCATCTTCACGTGTTGGGTTCCCGCTCGTGATTTGGTTTTGAAAGTCCACGTAGCTTCCCAGGTTTTCTCCGGAATTCCATGAAAAATAATCGTCCGTTGTTCGGGTGTCAACTCCTTAAAAGGCGTTTGCAAACTAAAACCATACGCCTTCCCTATTTCAGCTAGAACCGCCATGTATTGTCCACCTGCCTGTCCGTAGTAATACAATGCTTTATTATGCTCGAAGAGTCCGTCGGCAATGCTCAGGGCTGAATCTAATACTATTTTGGAGCGATCAGGGAGTAATTCTTGTCCCACGCCATCACAAACACCACATTTCCCCAATTCGTGAGCATTCGAAAAATGACTGGCCGACCATTCCTTGCCTTCGTATTGTGCTTTTCGGGAAAAGGCAAATCGTAAACTTTTATCAATATCCGTTTGCCTGGCTACATCCGAACGCTCAGAAAACTGCTGATCTTTTCGGGTGATGCAAATGCTAGGGGTTAGTCCGGTGATATGATCTACCTCAAACTGATAATCAACGCCTACTCTGTTTTGTTGATAGCTTGAAAATTGTTTGCTCATTTCCTGTAATCCGTATCCGTGCAGGGTATCGATCACCAACGAAGATTTTCCCGATCCTGAAATACCCGTCACCACCGTGAGTTGTTGTTTCGGGAATGTAATATCAATGTCTTTCAGCGCATGGGTTCGTGCTCCTTTGATACGGATGGTATCGGTGGCTGATGGTTCGGGAATAGGTTCGCTTACTGTAGAAATAGGTTCCGTATTATCTACCCACACATCACAGTCGGACTGAAACAAAGCATGATTCTCAAAACATACAATCCCGGAAGTTTCGTGTTTCAACTGATGCAGGGCCTTTAGCAGTTGTACTACATTCTGCTGGTGTAGTCCGATGCTGGGTTCTTCCAGCAATAGGATGGTTTGTTTATTAGGTTTCGCAAAATACTTGGTTAGTTTAATCCGCTGTGCTTCGCCTCCACTTAGGGTGTTAGAGGGTTGCCCGAGTTTGATATATCCCAGGCCTAAGCGTATCATCAGCTTCAGGGTTTCAGATAATTTCTTTTCTTGCTGAAAGTAATCATAGGCTTCTGCAATGCTGAGTTGATAAATTTCGGCAATGTTTTTATGGTTCCAGTGTACTTGAAGTACTTCGGATTTAAAGCGTTTCCCGTTACACTCGGGGCAAGTCTGGTTGATGGTTCCCATCACACTCATGGAAAGGGTAATAACTCCTGCTCCTTCACACCGCGGACATCGTCCCGCTTTATTATTAAAAGAAAAGGCACTCTTCTTTAGTTGCAAGGTTTTGGCCTCCTCCGTTTTTGCTAGCAGATCCCGAATCTTATCGGCCATGCCTGTATATGTCGCCGGATTGCTTCGCGGTGTTTTCCCTATGGGTTGATCGGTTACTGTGAGTAATTGCAGTGCTTTTTCTTCACTATAGGCATTAATGTTATCTAATACAGCAGCTGTTTTTTTACTTACTACAGCCAAGTTCCTGGCTTTTGGATAAAAGTCTGCTGCTGAAAGCTCTTGCCGCTGGCTATTCAAACATTGGGAAGGGGCACGAAATTCAGCTAGGGTTGGGCTCTCTATCCCTTCTGCCTGTAGAAAGTCCGTTCGCTTTCCGTTAAAGATGACTTCTCCGCCATGAATCCCGGCTTTCGGACCTAATTCTACGATCCAATCCGCTTTTTGAATCAAATTTAAATCGTGCTCTACGACCATAACGGTATTTCCCCGGCTGATCAGACGTCTTAAAATGCTATATAAGTGCTGTTGATAGGTTGGCGACAATCCGATAGAAGGTTCATCAAAAACATATAAGATGCCTTGTAAACTGCTATTTACCTGTTTTATGAGTTTGATCCGTTGTCCATCGCCACTGGAAATATCCATACTCGGTGTGCTCAAACGGTAATGATCCATTCCCAACCGAATCAAATCGTATAATGGGGTGCATAGTTTGTCTACCAATACCTGTTCACCTGCCTGGTATTTCCCTGCTTTCAAGGTATCATACAATTGCTGTAATGGCAACTCCATCCACTCCTGAAAGTTTAATCCTTTCCATCGATATTTCAGATGTTCAGCCTTGATCCGTGCGCCCTGGCAACTTGGGCAAAGTTTAGCGCTGGTAAACCGTAGAATGCTTGGGTTTCTATCGGTCCGAAGAATATTGCTCATTATTGGCAATACCCCCTTGTAATAACCAATCTCGCGTGGTTTCGCTTTAAATCCTTCCCAGCGCAAACGCGATTCCAGGCTGTGCTTTCCGTAGTACACCTGTACCCGCTCACTACCATTCCATATCACCTCTTGTTGTTCGGGGGTTAGGTCTTTCCACGGAATGTCCACATTAAATCTATGTGCTTCACAAACCTTATTCAGCTCCTCCACCGTTACCTGTGAATACACGATATAGCCGTTGGGCAAGGTGGTTACAATAGCGCCTTCACGTAACGTTTTGGTTTCATCCCCCACCAATTTATTGGTGTCAATATATTCGGCCTCCCCAATGCCGCGACATTCCTCACAAGCCCCTTTCGGGTGATTGAAGGAAAACAAGGACTTGCTCACAAAGTGAGATTTATAAGGCTCTGACGCCTGGGTTAAAATGCTTTTGTTTGGATTTTCCGATGGGTGGCTCTTGGACTTACCAGGAGGAAGTTGACTCATGCTTTCTTCTGCAGCATACCGCGCAAACAAAATCCGAAATATGGGCGTCAGTTCGGATAGGGTGCCAAAGGTAGCGTTGATGGACTGAAAACGCCTTGATTGTTCTACCTTGATCACCGGTGGAAGCTCCGCTATATGATCGACGGAAGCTGTGGGTATTGCAGCTGCATTTTGTTGATTGTACGCCGGCAAACTCTCTAAAAAATACCGATAGCTTTCATTCCCGATCACTCCCATGGCCAGGGAAGACTTCCCAGAACCGGAAAGTCCGGTAACCACAATTAATTGGTTTTCCGGGATGGTTAGGGATATATTTTTAAGATTGTTTTGGTAGGCGTTGTGAATGCGCATGTAGAACTTTCTTTTAATAGTATTGCCAAAGGTAAGGTAGTTAGGGCTCGTTTAAAAACAATTTAATTGGCTTTAAAAATGACCGTTTATCTTTATTGATGTTTTTGGCAGACCTTTATCGCGAACTGAATGGGGTGCAACAATTTCTTACCCCTGCACCCCTAAAGGGGGAAATTGTCTTAGGAACCTCTTTGTCATTCCGCACTTGTTGCGGAATCTATGGATTCATTGTTTAGTCTGTTTCATTATCTTAAAATAAGTGACTTCTATATCCCTAAGACTCTTTTCTATTAACTACTTATCCTATGATATGGGGAAGGACTTCATCAAATTTCAGCCCTGTATACTCACAGAATTCACCTATACTTACAAGCTGATGCCTGCTTTTATTATAGTATATCCTGATTTGTTTTAATAGACGACGTGATTGCCTTTCGCCTTTACCTGTTATTCGCTGGATATCTTTGGTATAAATACATGCACGGTTTAATCTATGTTTTAATTTCATTATTATTTGGGATTAGTAAGGTTAGTTCAAATGTTTGTTCTCAGCACCATGAGTGTGAAATCTTAATTAAATGACTTTTACCAAATTCGGTCATTTTCAATAGCATTAGGACACTACATGACAAATACGGCAATAACCAACAATTTAAATTTCATACTCTATCCTAGCCTTTGGTATGCCTTTGGTATTCTTTATCCATACTGGAACCAGGCTTAAAGCACTTCAAACATTCTGGAAATTTTTTATTAAAGCTTCTAATACCACATCTTTAGAAGACATTATGTGGCTTCATTGTATTACAAAAACAATAACAATATATGTTATTTAATTTAATAATACAAATGTATATTCTTACTAAATAATTAGATTAATACTACATATGGACACTTTTGAACATTAAAGGACAATTACGGACAAAGGCTACCAATAGAGGTCTTAGCATTTTTTTAATTGATTTTTTTGTTCGAGGTTTGAGGTATGAACGGGATACAATGATATGAATATCGTTGATTATGAAGAATACACTAATATTAGTTTTGGCATCCATTAGCAGACGGATTCTTGTATAAAACTTTGATGACAAAATTCTAATATCTCTCATTTAACTTAGGTATTAACCATTCCGTATAACTGCTTTTACAGAAATCAGTTATAGACTGATTACATCATATTATTTAGCGCTTTAAAGCACAATTAAAAGACTTACTAAAGTATACTCTTCCAGAAACACTGCAGTATTAATTGAAGGAAGACTTGTGGTGATTAATTGATCAGAATCACCTACAGGCTGAGAGTGTATGCCTTAAATACACGTATTGTATAACAAAAAATTAAAATTATGGCTAAACAAAAAGGGATTATCAAGCTTCGAGGAACGCTTGGTGATATTTCGTTCTACAAGACTCAAGACGGTCACATGGCTCGTGAAAAAGGAGAAATTGATAAGAGTCGGATTGAAAATGATCCGAGATTTAGACGTACCAGAGAAAATGGATCTGAATTTGGGAGAGCTGGTAAAACAGGGAAATTATTACGTGATTCATTACGTATACTTATCCTAAATGCTTCTGACTCTCGCGTGGTCAGTAGATTATTAAAAGAGATCATGGCTGTTATAAAAACTGATTTGATAAATCCGCGAGGTGAACGCACCGTTATTAATGGCTCTCTAAATTTATTACAGGGATTCGAGTTTAATAATGATGCCGTTCTAAGTCAGACATTCTATGCTCCTTATTCCAAAGCCTTTGATCGTACAACTGGGGTCGTCACTATGAATGTAGAGGCATTTACACCAATGGTACATGTTAAGGCTCCGGCGGGAACCACACATTTTAAGATTGTTAGCGGCAGTGCACTTATTGACTTTAAGAACAACAGCTTTGAGATGGCTCAAAACTCTACTGACTATATAGTGTGGAATGGTACCGAGCAAGCTGCAATGGACATTGGGCATACCTTAACAGCAAATAGCGACCTACCTCTATTCACTGTATTGGGGGTGAATTTTTACCAAATAGTAAATGGTGTAAATTATCCTCTAAATAACGGATCGTTTAACGCACTAACATTAGTGCAGGTAGATCAAGTATGATGAAAATTTTCATTAGACGATCATACTTGAAAATGAGTACTACCGGTGATCTTTATATCGATGGACATTATTGTTGTAAAACACTTGAGCTACCCTGGAAAGATAATCAAAGGAGTGTCTCGTGTATTCCTGAAGGGACTTACAAAGTAAAAAGTCGATATAGTACGAAATTCGGTGAGCACTTACTGGTTGAAGGTGTGCCTGACCGGTCGTATATCTTATTCCACCCGGCAAATGATGTTAAAGAACTAGAAGGTTGTATTGCTCCTGTTGAAAAGTTGACTAGTAGTACCACAGGCATTTTTTCGCAGAATGCGTTTCAACAAATACTCTTTGTAGTTCTACAAGCCAAAAAGGAAGGAAAAAGAGTGAAACTAATCATTGAAGGGTAATTGATGGCTGGAGTAATCAAGGAGTGGGGTCTTGTGAAGAGTCGGCAGTAGTCTTGCTAATAACCACTGTGAAAAACCGGTGATTCATGAGTCCCAGAAGGGGTGAATGTTGAAAAGCTCTCATTAGGATTGCCTAAATATTTTTAAAAAAGGGGCATCCTGAATTAATTCCTGTGGACAGACAGGATCTTTCAGAATCTCATCACTATGGTTTACAATCCACTTTGAGAACCTGAAAATCCAAAAGTCTCGGGAAGGATTGACAAAATATGATCTTTTCGACATCCTCCTTCTTCCTTTTATCAATGACGCTCAATTTAAAATTACTAATTCTAG
This sequence comes from Zhouia amylolytica AD3, assembly GCF_000511935.2. NCBI lineage: Bacteria > Pseudomonadati > Bacteroidota > Flavobacteriia > Flavobacteriales > Flavobacteriaceae > Zhouia > Zhouia amylolytica. The sequence goes on from NZ_AYXY01000026.1 coordinate 12,114, forward strand.
AAGAACTATTAATCCCTCTGTTTATTTATGAGGTAATAAAAATGTTTAATTAAAAATATTATTTATATGAAAACTATTATAGCCAGGGCAAAGGCGCCCACACCAAAGTTTTTTAAAGTCTTAAGAACTATAGGACTGGTATTAGCAACAGTTGGGGGAACCATTGTTGCTTCTCCTGTGGCAATACCCACTTATATTTTAACCATTGCAGGTTATATGACTGTAGCAGGCGGTGTATTGACTTCTGTTAGTCAGCTTACTGTTGACAAGGACAACGAGGATTCGGAATATCTGAACACTCCTCCTGTGAGAAGTATATGGGAGCATGCAATTTGATATAAACACCCGATATGGTATTATTGGCGGTACGCTTTTTAGCGTACTGCCTTTATATGGTTTAGAAGCACTATGGGAAACAGCGATTACAGCGGCCATAGGTGCTAGTATAAGTTTTTTTATGTCTATACTGTTGAAAAAAGTCAGGGAATGGTGGAGCTAGGCGATGGGCGATAAGCAGATTATATTTATAAATAAAGGTTTAAGGAATTTGTATGTGGATAATATTTATAATCTGGCTTATAAAACTAAAACAACATTGTTGTCTGCTCCATTGAATTGTAGTCCTATTCTTACTTTTAATTATTTTTTGTATATTACAACTTAAACCTAAAAAGGCCTCTGGAAAAAAGTTACTCGCAGATCTTTTAGTTGACAGTATTATGCAAGAATTAAACTCAGGCAATGCAGTATGACTATGCAAAACAACAAATGGTTAGTTAAATGATGAAATTGATATAATCTGAAGAAATTTTACATGTAAGATCAGGGATAAATGGTTGAAGCCCTGTATAAAAAAGTAGACCCTAATCTAAATATTTTAACTTATGAGCTATAACAGATTACACTACGGTTAAGACACTAATTAACTTTTGTATTACAAAAACATGAAAGCACTACTCTAAGGGTAGTGTTTTTTCTCAATAAAGCCATAGAACAACGTATTCGCCTTTCTTTAGGTAACACTCTATGGGAAACCATATAAAGCTCTCTTGGTTCAGCCTTGTCTTGCTTTTCGTGTCTATCTATTAGTAAACCATTTCCTTTTTTTCTTTCTGCTCTTAAATAATGGAAAAACAGCTTTTAAGATGCTTGTTGTGCTATATTGAGTTTCGTAATCCTTATACGGAACAAATTTCAATGTATTCAATTATAGTTTTAATTCACGAAATTTTTATTTCTTTTTCGCCATTCTAAAGTTATTTCAAACCAAACATACAATTTAAATGATTTATTTTTTATTTGTCCCTCATTCGTCCCCTTAAAAGAAAATACCCTTGCAAACACTTAGTTTACAATTCTTATAACTTATTCTCCTGTGGTCCCACCTATACTACAATATTGTTCCATTTTGAAACATATTTAATGACAATTGCTAATATATCAGCACTTTAAGTTAAAATCTTCTGCTTGTCATTAAATAACGCTCAATGTATTTCAGAATTATTTAAACCAAAAACACCCTATCGTACACCCTTGATTGGTACATAATTCGCTTTACAAAGAATTAAAGAAACAACAAATTAAATTGTGATGTCAACAGTTAAAAGCACACACGGGGTATTTAGATTTAGCTTAAAAGTTTAGAAGTAACACCGAAAAAAGAAAGTTTAATTATGATGCATTTTGCCTCTAAAGGTAAAAGGTTTAAAAAAAGTATCGGATATAAATGTTCCTTAAGTCCGTGGGATTTTAGTAAACAACGCATTAAAACAGGAAAAGGAATGCTTACAAATGCCTATAAAGTCAATGCCTTTATAAATGGCCTTCAAACCTTTGCTGAAGATTGTTTATCAACTATAATAAAAGACAATGATTCAATAGACATTGATAAACTTTCAACGATTATTAATAATAAAATAAATGGCTGTGACGATGAAAACACAAAACGAGAAAACCAAAAGGTAATAAACTATGCCAAAAATCTAATTGAATCTAAAAAAAGTCGAATAAAAATAACAACCTTTAGATCTTGTAATCAAACAATAAAAATGCTTGAAAAATATCAAGATTCCCACAACACAATCCTAAGATTTGATGAAATTAACCTATCCTTCTATCGTAAGTTTGTTACTCTTTTAGAAAATGAAAACTATAGTTTTAATAGTATTGGTAAGCATATTAAAAACTTAAAAATCTTTTTAAATGATGCTCTTATTAATGGAATCAGTACTAGTACTATATTTAAAAACAGAAGCTTTAAAGTACTTAAAGAGGTTACTACTGAAATATATTTAACTGAAGAAGAAATTCTGAAACTTTCTAACAAAGACTTTAGTAACAGGCCTCGAATAGAACTAGCCCGAGACATATTCTTTATAGGTTGTTATACTGGCCAAAGAGTTAGTGATTAAAACGGATTAACCAATAAAAACATTGATGTTCTAGACGGTCACAAATTTATTAAGGTACGTCAAAAAAAAACTGATACAATAATTCATATTCCTAACACCTCTTCCATAAAAAAGATAATGAAACGTTATAACAACAGCTTTCCTCCCAAATTAAGCGAACCTATTTTAAGGGAAAATATTAAAACGGCTTGTAGCAGTGCAGGGTTTAAAGATTTAATTAATGTTTCATATACAAAGGCAGGAAAATTGGTTAAGAAAGAAATTCCAAAATATCATTTGGTAAAAACACATACCGCCCGCAGAAGCTTTTGCACAAATCATTATGCAGCTGGGAAATCTATTCAAGATATTATGTTAATCTCAGAACGCAAAACAGAACGGGAATTTTATAAATATATAAGAATAGAAAAAGAACAAAAGGCGTTAGCAATTCTTAAAAATGGATTTTTTGATTAACTAATTTGTTCTTCTGGCCATAGCTGTATTACAAAAACTATTTAATACACACAATTCGTTTATTATGGTAAAAATCTTTTTATTTTTAACATTTTAAAATATACCGTACCAATCAATGTCAGAAGAACAAAAAAAGTTACTTGAAAAACAATTATGGGCTATTGCCAACCTACTACGTGGCAAAATGGATGCAGACGATTATAGGAACTACATCTTGGGCTTTATATTCTTTAAATACCTTTCAGAAAAACTACATATATACGCTAATAAAATTTTAGCACCAGACAATTTAACTTACGAGCAATTAGATGAAAATTCAGATAATGGTAAGTTATACATAGAAGCTGTTAAAAAAGCCTGTATTAAAGAATTAGGGTACTTTTTAAAACCGAGTGAATTATTTACATCTATTGCTCAAAAAGGAAACAACTTATCAGAAATTCAAACGAATGAAATTGATGAAGCAAAACAGTTTTTCATCATTGAAGATTTAGAGCGTATTCTTACCAATATTGAGCAAAGTACAATGGGAACAGAATCAGAAGATGATTTTGTAAAACTATTTGAAGATTTAGATTTAACTTCTGGAAAGTTAGGTAGAAACGTAAAAGCCCAAAATGAAACTATTGCAAAAATTATTACGCATTTAGATGCAATAGACTTTCAATTAGAAGACACTGAAAGTGATTTATTGGGTGATGCTTATGAATATTTAATAGGCGAATTTGCATCAAGAGCAGGTAAAAAAGCTGGCGAATTTTACACCCCTCAAGAAGTTTCAACCATATTGGCAAAAATTGTTACTACTCGTAAAAAGCGTTTAAAATCAGTATATGACCCAACGTGTGGTAGTGGGTCCTTGTTGTTGCGTGTAGCCAAAGAAGTTGATGATGTAGGAATGTTTTACGGTCAGGAATTAAACCGTACTACCTACAACTTGGCTCGTATGAATATGATTCTACACGGTGTAAATTATCGTCAGTTTGATATTAAACAAGAAGATACTTTAGAAGAGCCTCAACATATGGCAATAGACTTAAAGGCAGAAGCTATTGTAGCAAATCCACCGTTTTCTGCTAAATGGAGTGCAAAAGGTATTTTTAGTACTGATGATAGGTTTAGTCAGTATGGTAAATTAGCACCAAAAACAAAAGCAGATTTTGCTTTTGTACAGCATATGATTCATCATTTAGATGAAAACGGTATAATGGCAACGGTGTTACCTCACGGTGTATTATTTAGAGGAAGTAGTGAAGCGCATATAAGACGTTATTTAATAGAAGATAGAAACTATATTGATGCAGTTATTGGCTTACCTGCAAATATCTTTTTCGGTACAGGTATTCCAACCTGTATTTTGGTGATTAAGAAATGTAGAGAAGTTAATGAAGATGTATTGTTTATTGATGCATCACAAGGTTTTGAAAAACAAGGTAAAGACAATAAATTATTACCAAATCATATTGATGATATTGTTGATACATATACCAACAGAGAGGTTATAGATAAATACAGTTATAGAGCTACATTACAGGAAATAAAGGATAACGATTACAACCTAAACATACCACGCTATGTAGATACTTTTGAAGATGAAGAGCCTATTGATATTGATGCGGTTGCAGAAGAAATACAAGCGTTAGATATAGAAATAGCAGAAACAGACAAACGTATTGCTTCCTATTGTAAAGAGTTAAATATTAAAGCACCTTTTTGATATGGAAAAGCGTTTAATACCACAATTAAGGTTTCCAGAATTTACGTCAAGTTGGGAAAAGAAGTATATAAAAAGCATTGCTAAAGTTGTAGGAGGTGGTACACCATCAACTACCAATGATGAATATTGGAATGGTGAGATAAATTGGTTTACACCAACTGAAATTAAATTTAATGTTGTTTCAGAAAGTAATAGAAAAATAACAGAATTAGGGTTAAATAATTCTTCTGCTACAATATTACCTAAAGGTACAATACTGCTTACAACAAGAGCAACTATTGGTGAGGTGGCAATAGCACAAGAAGAGTGTACAACAAATCAAGGTTTTCAGTCATTGATTGTAAATAAGAGTAATTCTAATCAGTTTGTGTTTGATTTAATAAAAGTTTATAGAAATGAACTCTATAAACGTGCTAATGGTTCAACTTTTAAAGAAATTAGCAAGAAAGAAATAGAAAAAATTAAGGTTTTAATACCACAACTTCCAGAACAACAAAAAATAGCATCATTTCTTACTGATGTAGATGCTAAAATTACTCAACTAACTAAAAAGAAAGAACTTTTAGAGCAATACAAAAAAGGCATAATGCAAAAAATCTTTAGTCAAGAACTACGATTTAAAGATGATAATGGTAATGAGTTTCCTAAATGGGAAGTGAAGAAGTTGGGAGATATTTGCAAAATCAAATCAAGTAAAAGAGTAATTCAGGAAGATTGGAAAGATAAAGGAGTTCCATTTTATAGAACAAGGGAGATAATTAGTTTATCTGAAAACAAAGAATTTAGAACACCAATTTTTATAACAGAAAAAATGTATGATGAACTTATAAAAAAATATGGTGTACCAAAAGAGAATGATATTCTTGTAACTGGTGTTGGTACAATTGGCAAGACTTACAAAGTGAGAAAAGATGATAGATTTTACTTTAAAGATGGTAATGTACTTTGGATAAAAATAAACAATAAGATAAATTCAGAATTTCTTCATCAACAATTTAACACTCGATTTATTCGTAAGCAATTATCAGATAACGCATCTATTACTACGGTAGCTACTTTTACTATTGATGGCGCAAGAAATACAATAATAAAAATACCATCTATTGAAGAACAAACCAAAATAGCAAATTTCTTATCAGATATAGATATTAAAATAGAAGTTTTAAATACCAAAATAGAAAATAGTAAAGCCTTTAAAAAAGGTTTATTACAACAAATGTTTGTTTAAAATTAGAGATATGGATTTCGAGGTATATTGTGATGAAAGCGGTTTAGAAGCCTTAACTCAAAAAGATGCTCATTTATATATAGCTATTGGTGGTATATGGATGCCAGCAAATTATAGGCCTATATTCAAAGAGAAGTTTAATGAGATAAGAAAAAAATATAATGTGTCTCGTGAATTGAAATGGAATAAAATTTCCCCTAAATTTTTTGATTTACACAAGGAGATCATTGACTACTTTTTTCAAACTGAACAATTAAGATTCAGAGTTATTCTAATTGAAGCTATTAAGGTTGATAATTACACTTTTAATGATAAAGACGGCGAATTGGGTTTTTATAAATTTTACTACCAATTACTTCATCATTGGATTTATGATTATAACAGTTATAATATTTTTCTAGATTTAAAAGAAAATAGAGATAAAGGCAGATTAAAAGTTCTATATAGATGTTTAGATTATGCTAACTTAACATCTGATATTAAACAAGTTCAAGGGTTGCCATCAGATGAATCTTTAGGTATACAATTGGCAGACATATTAACAGGTTTAACTAATGCGAAATTTAACAATAAGATTACAAGTTCTGCAAAATTGGGTTTAATTGAATATGTTGAAAACACTTATTTAGGTAAAGCAATTAAGCCAACACCTAAATGGGAAGAGAAATTTAATGTTTTTAAAATTAATCTTCAAGGTGGTTGGTAATGGCTTATAAAAAAATTAAACCTCATTTAATTCCAGAAGAGGAAAGGGAAGAAAAAATGAGAGCTTTATGGTATGAGGAATATTGTAAAGAAGATATAGAGACTTTTGATGGTGTAAAGGTTAGATTTTATGAAGATATGTTTGAACATTGTTTTTTTGAAAGTTATAATAGAAAAGAAAAGGACAAGTCCATCTTATCTCTCAACAGACTTGAAAAAATGCTTTGGATAAAAGAAACGTTAATGGATAACGCTGCTATATTAAAAAAAGGATGGAATAATACCGAGAAAGTTTATTATACTGATAGACGTGTAGCAATAGTAAAAGAAAACTACGTTGTGGTAATAAGATTTACAGGTTATTTAAAGGCTAAATTAGTAACAGCTTATGAGAAAAACGATATAGAGAATATTTTACAAGGTCCAGATTTTGAAAAAACAGTTGAGTTTTTCGGTGAGAATTAAGCATAAAAAAAACGTTGATTCGGGTTCAACGTTCAAGACCTTTGTAGATTCCCTACCAACGGTAAAGAACATTGCAAAAATACAAAATTTGTTTCACTTGTGCAACAATTATAATTGTATATGAACTACATATATTAAGAATCGCAACTAATATGCCATTTTAATTATAAATAAAAAATTAGGAGTTTGACAAGACAACCAGAACAAGTATTAGAAAATAATTTAATAAGCCAACTCATTAGTTTGGGTCATAAATCAGTTGTTATAAAAACAGAAGGTGATTTATTCAGTAACCTAAAAACACAATTAGAAAAGCATAATAAGACTACGTTTACAGCTTCAGAGTTTGAAAGAATAGTTATCCACTTATCTAAAGGTAACATTTTCGATAAAGCCAAAACCTTACGAGATAAATATGTGCTTCAAAAAGATAATGGAGATAAAGCATATATCGAGTTTATTAATCAAGATTTCTGGTGTCAAAATCAATTCCAAGTAACCAATCAAATTACAATCAACGGTAAACGAGAAAACCGTTACGATGTTACTATTCTTATTAATGGCTTACCATTAGTGCAAATAGAATTAAAGCGTAGGGGTATAGAACTAAAAGAAGCCTTTAATCAAATACAACGTTATCAAAAAGAATCATTTGCTTTTAATAATGCACTATTTAATTATGTACAGATTTTTGTAATTAGTAATGGTGTAGATACCAAGTATTATGCAAATAGCCAAAAACAGAGTTTTAAATTTACATCGTTCTGGAGTGATGAAAAGAATAAAAAAATCACCCAATTAGAGCCTTTTGCAAATATCTTTTTAGAGCCTTGTCATATTGCTAAAATGATTACTAAATACATAGTTTTACACGAAAGTGATAAAACACTTATGGTATTAAGACCTTATCAGTTTTTTGCAGTAGAATCAATAATCGATAGAATAAAGAATAGTGATAAAAATGGTTATATATGGCATACTACAGGTTCAGGTAAAACACTAACATCATTTAAAGCAAGTCAAATAATAACTCAAAATCCTAAAATTAAAAAAGTAGTATTTGTAGTTGATAGACAAGATTTAGACGACCAAACAGTTAGAGAATTTAGAGCATTTGATAAAGATAGTATTGATGGTACAGAGAACACCAAAATGCTTATTAGTCAATTTTTAGACAATAACAGACCTTTATTAGTTACTACTATTCAAAAGCTAAATAGTGCCATATCAAAGGCTAAATTTAGAAAGCAAATAGAAGTTTTAAAAGATGAAAAAATAGTATTCATTTTCGATGAATGTCACCGTTCACAATTTGGAGATACGCATAAGCGTATTGTAAACTTCTTTACAAATCATCAATTATTTGGTTTTACAGGAACACCAATATTTGTAAAAAATGCGATTAGTAAAAAAAGTATTAAACAAACAACTGCAAACCTTTTTCACGAGTGTTTACATCAGTACGTAATTACAGATGCTATTAGAGATGAAAATGTATTAAAATTCTCTATTGAATATTATAATGTATTTAAGTCAAAAGAGGGGATTGATGATACTAAAGTAGAAGATATAAACAAGCAAGAAGTATATGAAAGTGATGATTATCTGAACACTATTACCAACTACATAATAGCAAATCACAATCGTAAAACCCGTCACAGAGCGTTTACAGCAATGTTTTGTGTGAGTAGTGTGGATATTCTAATAAAGTATTATGAGCTTTTAAAAGCCAAAAAAGAAGCAGGTGAACATAACTTAAATATAGCTACTATATTTTCTTATAATGTAAATGAAGAAGATAAAGATGCTAATGGTCAAATTCAAGAAGAAGATGTAAACGATGATAAGCCTGTAAATAAGCATTCCAGAGATAAATTAGACGAGTTTATTGCAGATTATAACAAACAATTTGGATCTAAACATTCTACTAAAGATGGTAATGCATTTCTCAATTATAAAAAGGATATTTCAAAAAGAGTTAAGAACAAACAGATTGATTTATTATTAGTAGTAAATATGTTTCTTACAGGTTTTGATAGTAAGTCTTTAAATACTCTTTATGTAGATAAAAATTTAAACTATCACGGTTTAATACAAGCCTATTCTCGTACAAATAGGATATTAAACGAAAAGAAATCACAAGGCAATATTTTAGCGTTCCGTAATCTAAAGCAAAATACAGACGATGCTATTGCTTTGTTTTCAGATAAAAATGCACAAGAAACCATTATAATAGCACCTTATGAAGAGCAAGTAAAGAAATTCAATGAAGCTTATAAGGTATTAATGGGTATTGCACCAACGGTAGATAGTGTAAATGATTTGGTTACCGAAGAAGACGAATTAGAATTTGCAAAAGCCTTCAGAGAAATAATGCGACTTAAAAATATACTATCATCATTTATTGAATTTAGTTTTGATGATACCTATATGAAAGAACAAGAGTTTGCAGATTACACAAGTAAATATTTAGACTTACACGATAAGATTAAAACAAATAATCAAAAAGAATCAGTATCTATTTTAGATGAAATTGATTTTGAATTAGAATTAATACATCGTGATGAAATTAATGTAGCCTACATAATGCGATTATTAGCGCAATTAAAAGAAGCTAAACCAAAAGACCAGGCAAAACAGAAAAAGCAAATTATAGATTTAATTTCAGGAGAATCTGAATTAAGGAGTAAACGAGTATTAATAGAAAAATTCATTCAAAATAATCTTCCTAAGATAAACGATAGTGAAGCTGTTGAAGATGTATTTAAAAGCTATTGGCAAGAAGAAACTAAAAAAGCATTACAAGCATTAAGTTCAGAAGAAGCATTAAAACAAGACAAAGTAGAAGACATTATAAACGATTATTTATTTACCGGCAGAATGGCAACCGAAGATGAGGTAATTGAAGCATTAGAAAAGCAACCAAGTGTCTTACAACGTGAATCTATAAGCAATAGAATAACCGAAAAAATAAAAGATTTTGTAAAGACTTTTATTAATGGTATAGACAATTAATTTTTCAAAATCTTTTTAAATGATAGGTTATATTGTAGTTGGTGGTATTACTTTAACAGCTATTTCGGTTTCAGCATATTCAAATGCTAAAAAGAAAAAAAGGCTTGAAGAAGAAGCGCGTCAGTGTAGAAGGGAATACTTGTTAAAATGCGAGGAACTAAAAAAAAGCCTTCAAAAACAATTAACCGAAATCAAACAATTCAATCTTGATATTGATTCATTCAGAAATAAAAGAAAGTATCTATCGAATTACGATGCATTTAATTTTAAGTCCAATTACACAGCTTTATTTAATAAGTTAAAAATTACTGATTATAAAGACTTACCAGACTTTCAAGAAGAAATTAGGCTTATTGATACGTTTATTTCTGAATACTTAAATTTTGAGGATTTAATTAAGGTTAGAAATAACATTTTCGTTACTAATGAACTTGAAAAGGTTGATGAATTATTAAGTGATGTTGAAGGTAAATCATTAGATAAACAACAAAGAAATGCAGTAGTAGTAAACGAAGATAATAATTTGATTATAGCAGGAGCAGGTTCTGGTAAAACCTTAACAATAGCAGGTAAGGTTCAATATTTAACCAAAAGATTAAGGGTGAATCCTAAAGAAATATTGCTTATTTCTTTTACTCGAAAATCTGCTGATGAAATGGCTGAAAGAATCCAAAAGAAAATGGATATTTCACTACCTGTAAAAACATTTCATAAATTAGGTTTAGATATAATTGCTGAATCAACAAATGAAAAACCATCAATTTTTGGCTTATCACAAAAGGAAATTTTACAACTACTTTCTTCCTTTATTTCCAATGCTAAATCAAATAAGACATATTTCAATAATTTAATAGACTTTTTAGCATACTATTTAAAACCTTATAAAAACATTCATGATTTTAAATCTGATGCAGAACATCAAAACTATCTAAAAGAACAAAAACTTGAAGGGTATAAAATTGTAAAAAGAAAAACTAAAGATGGTGTAAATATAAAGTATCGAGAAAGATTTAAAAGTCAAGAAGAAGTACTGATAGCAAATTTTTTATTTAGAAATAATATTGAATACAAGTACGAAGAAAGTTACCAGTACAAAACAGCAAGTAAAAAGTTTGGCCAATATAAACCAGATTTTTATTTACCTGAATATAACATATATATAGAACATTTTGGTATAGATGAAAACAACAATGTTCCATCTTGGTTTAAAGGAAAAGAAGGTATATCTGCAAAACAAGTTTATAATGAGGGTATTGCTTGGAAAAGAAATGAACATCAATTTAACGGTACTACACTTGTTGAAACTTATTCTTGGGAACAAAAAAAGGGTGTTCTTTTATCAAGTCTAAAAAATAAATTAGAAGAAAAAGGTGTAGAGTTTAACACAATGTCAGATGATGAACTTTGGGATTACATTCAAGAAAACACACCTGAAGATATTGATACATTTACACAATTACTCAATACCTTTTTAGTATTGTTTAAATCTAATAATGAATCTATTAATAATCTTTTATTTAGATCTAAAAAAGAGGATAACCAAAGAGCAACATTATTTTTAAAGTTATTTGAACCTATATTAAAGAATTACGAAAACTACTTAAAAGACCATAATGAAATTGATTTTAGTGATATGATTAATATGGCTACAACTCTAATTTCAAATACTCAATTTTCATCCCCTTTCAAATACATTATCATTGATGAATTTCAAGATATATCGCAATCAAGATACCATTTAATTAAAGCATTATTAGACCAAAAACCTAATACAAAATTATTCTGTGTGGGTGATGATTGGCAATCTATTTATCGTTTCGCAGGTAGTGATATAGGTGTATTTACAGGCTTTTCAGAATATTTTGAAGCTTCTACAATTTCAGGATTTAAAAGAAAAACAAACAAGTCTTATATAGAACATACATATAGATTTGATAATAAACTTATTGACCTTTCAAGCAACTTTATTTTAAAGAACCCAAATCAAATTGAAAAATCTTTAAAAAGTAATAAGCAATCAAAATTAAATCCGTTAACCATTCACAAATACAATGATGCAGAAAGAAATAGTAATGAAGCACATAAAGTATTAAACCAAGCACTTGATGAAATAGTTAAGAAAGAAAAAGATAATGATGTTTCAATATTACTATTAGGACGTTATGATTTTGAAAGACGTATAATAGATGATTCCAAACATATAACTAAAGAATACAATAAGCTACTTAATAGATACGACTACATATATAAAGAAAATCATAATCTTAAAATAAACTTTCTAACAGTACATACATCTAAAGGTTTAGAAGCCGATTATATCATAATCTTAAATGGTAATTCTGGTACTTATGGTTTCCCTTCTGAAATATCTGATGATCCTTTGTTAAACTTTTTATTGTCGAAAGCAGACCAATTTCCAAATGGAGAAGAAAGACGTTTGTTTTATGTTGCAATGACAAGAGCAAAAAAGCACGTTCATATTTTATCAAGTTATGAATATCCTTCAAAATTTGTTACAGAAATTGAAGCAAACGAACCTATCACATCTTTAAAATGTGGTTGGTGTGATAATGGTAAGTTAATTGAAAGAAAAGGTCCTTACGGGTATTTTTATGCCTGTAATAACTTTCATTATTGTAATTATACTAAAAAGATTGAAGTGTAGCCTTACCCAATTTAAGACACAACTAAATTCAACAAATTTTCATTAATATCATTAGATTCGGGGAAGAGTTCTTCTCCGAATCTGGGTTTATATTCTCTAGGGGATTTATTCCCTAGTGATTGATGCGGATGGTTATTATTGTAATCTTCCATCCATTTATTGCTTAATGATCGTAATTGATGTAAATCGTTAAACCAGTAAGCATCTAATATATCTTCTCTATAAAATCTATTCAAGCGTTCTATATATCCATTTTGCATTGGTTTACCCTGTTGAGTATAACGTATTTCAATGCGTCTTCTATTGCACCATTCACTAAATGTTTTGGATAAAAACTCAGGGCCGTTGTCACAACGCACAGTTTGTGGAGGCCCAACCTCTTCTTCTAATTGTTCTAAAGTTTCAATCAACTTCCTGGCAGGATAGTTTAATCCCGGATCTACAGCCAATACTTCTCGGTTGCAATCATCCATTATATTTAAGATACGTACTTTTCTTCCATCAGAAAGAACATCTGACATAAAATCCATACTCCAGACTTGATTTAATTGTTCTGGAGTCTCTAAAGGATGTTTTATTATATCTGTGATACGCTTTTATGTTTACGTCTTAGTTTAAGTTTCATCTGACGATATACTCGTAATACCCGTTTTTCGATTCCACTGATGGCCTTCGCCACGTATTCGTTTATAATACTCATCAAAACCCCTGGTTGGTAACTTATCAGCCAACTCAGAGAGCTTGTCGATTACCTCGCGACATCACGCTTAGTTTGATAATACCACATGGAACGGGTTAACCCTACTACATCACAGGATCGCTTTATGGATACCTGATACTCCTTAATCAAATAAACCGCTCTATGCTTCTTGTCGGAAGGCCTTAGAACTTTTTTGACAAGAGATCTTTTAACATTCTATTATCAAGGCTCGCGTCTGCATACATCTGCTTGAGCTTACGGTTTTCTTCTTCTAATTCCTTAAGGCGTTTTAGCTCTCGAGTCTCCATCCCTCCATACTTCTTACGCCAATAATATATAGTGCTCTTATCTACACCCAATTCACGAGCAATATCGCCAATGGCTCGACCTCGTTCGTTTTCCTTTAAGATCTTGATGATCTGACTCTCGGTAAATCTACTTTTTTTCATCTGACAGTTTAACGGTTTAAAGTTAATAAATTCGAATTTTAAACTGTCTTACTTTTAGGGAAGGCTACACTTTTAGGGAAGGCTACAGAATCTTTAAGAACTAATTCTGCAAGTTTATGAAATGTCATAATAAATCAAATTTTATTTGATTAAAAGAATTGGAATATTGCTAATATAAATCCAAAAATCGTAGCTAAGGCAGCTATTAAATTAATAACATCCCTATATTTTTGATACCAATCACCAATTATAGTAAGCCAACCTTTATTCGATTGTTTTTTTGAATTTATGGGAGGAGTATTAAGAACAATATTTTCAGCGCCGGTATTTTGACCTAATTTAGTTTTATAAAATTTACCTTCTAAATAAATTTCCCCTTCTTTTTCTAATTTTTTTATAGCGTATCTTTCAAGACCTGGTGTTGATTTAGTAATTGTATATGAATTGTTTTTTATGTTATTAAACACTTTGTTTATAACCCAGTGGTCTATCCCTTGAGTTATTGCTTGAGCACCATCGTCCGTTAAAGCATATTTAACCTCAGAATCAATTTTTTCTGTTGTTATCAAACCCAATGTAATAAGATCTTCGCATTTCCTTTCAACAGAGGTAATTCCAAAAGGGAATAATGCTCTTATTGTCATAAAATCTAAATGGTCGCGTTCAGAAAGTATCTGAATAATCTTTTTCTCTATATTTCCTGGTTTGTTGTAATCAAATTTATTCATTTAGGAGATTATAGTATTCAATGTGAGTTTTATTCCAAATATAATAATAAAACAGAGTTGCTTTTTGGGCAATACAACCTTTTGTTTCCTGCGGGGGGTTACAGATATTATACACAAAACAAAACCTCTGCAACCGGTCACGGGAATTATTCGCTTTCCAAAAAGAGATCAGACTTATTTAGAAGCATCTAACAGTTTAACTTCGTTGAATCTTCGATTTCCCTTATGCAAAAAACAAACCTAGCTCAACCAACACGACATTCATGTTTGGCCATTTCGACCACATGAATGATTAGTTATTGTAACCAGTTTTTATTTTCTTTTATCCAGTTTCTTAGTTTTACCATGTTTTGCAATCCTTTCTCTACAATCTCAATTTGATCGGAAAATTCTTTTGTTCTATCAATTTTTCCCGAATAAACTCTAATTGAAAAACTTTTGCCATGCTTTTCTAGTTTTGCCCATTCAGGAAGTAATTCTTTAATTTTATGTTGTACTTCTTCGGAATATCCTTTGAAAGTTGCATCTGCATTTCCTTGTCTAAGTTTATGATAAAATACAATATCTTTTAAACTATTGTCATATAGCATGGGCCAATCGCTATTGTGCGGTACAATGTCAGGCTTTCTCATAGATAAACTGGGATAGTTAGCTTCCTTAAACCTCCAATATGAATGCCAAAATTTTTGAACTGGAATAGAATTCACTGGTTGATATCCACGTCTTGATTTTTCGCTTGCAATTTGAAGGAGTTGGCTTTTAAATAGATTTCTTTTTGTTCCTGTGAAATCTAATCTTTTTGTAATGGATTCGTAGGTTAGGTAGTTTTCAAATACGTTTTGATTTTCACAGTATAGTTCAGGGGCAATTAGAATTGAAAAAGCTAGATCGCAGTTATTGTTGTTTAAATAGTTTTTTGCTCTTTTTGAATAACGTTCTGATTGTTCTTCTTGAAAAGAGGCCTCTAATTTGTTTTCTATTAGAACAAATACCTTTTTATCAGTAGAGTAATAGGAGAAAAGGATATCTGTTTCTCCTAAGCCAAAATCGGAAATGCTTCTCCAGACTCCCTTTACTGCCGTGAGTTTAGGTAGGTCTAGTTCATTAACAAACCACTCACAGAAGCTATTATCTGTAGAAAATTCTTCAAGTAAAATTAGGTCAACGTCTCTTTCTTGAATTGATTCAACTGGAAGGATATTGTTGTCCATTTCTGAGGGTTGTTTTTAAATTGGTTACAACGTATATACAAACACCATATAATATTTATTCTCAATTTATAAAAATAAAACAAAATCCCCCCAATCTTACTCTGGGCTTTTTCCCATACTTGCAAAAAAACAGCCTCCTATTTACCCGTTCCGACAACACGAATGTTAATTATTGAGCACAGTTTTTATTCTCCTATCCACCATTCAATTCTATCTTTAAATTTATTTTTGACAAAATCATAAGCAACGAAGAATCCTGATTGCAACGATGGATGCTCATTTTGGATGAACTCTCTTTCTTGGTTTTTCATTCGCCAATGTGCATCAAGTCTTTTGAGTTTTTTGAGTTCTAAAATTGGTCTGTAATTTTTATCCCTTAATGATGCACAGGACATGTTAAGTTCAATTAGTTCATTTAAGTCAGTAAATGGTTCCAGACTTTTTAACATTAAATTTTTTGGAGCGAATGTATCCCCACCAAGTTCCAAGGATTTTAACCAGTTCATTTTTCCTATTAGTTCATAATTAACAACCTTAAAAGACCCGAGAATTGAAAGACTCTCCAATGATTTTAACTCAATCAATGATGATATATCTTCCAAACGAGAAAAATTGCTAAGAGACAAGGCCCTTAGTTTCGTTAGCTTTTTGATTGAACTGATGTCTGTAACTGTAGAAGTCCTAATATTTAAAACTTCTAAATTTTCCATTTTGCATACGACATCAAAGTAGTCTTGGTCTACTCTATGGCGTAGGTCGAGCCTCTTTATATGACTAAGGTTGGGTAGCTTTTCCTTCCAATGTTCATCAATTTCTTTTTTTTTGCAGTGGTGCTTGAAGGAAAATCCATAGCTAAAGTCGATATGAAGATATTGTTTGTTTTCAAGACATTGTCTTCATACTCCTGAAAAGCTTGTTCCTCATCCAAATCCGCTATTGTAGGATAATAGGTGTCAACTATCTGGTCTTTTCCAGCAATTGGTGTGTCCATTTATTGTTTTCTCTAAAAATTAAATCAACGATTTGACGTTATTGGTAGATAGCACTGATCTTTCATAAACCACTGAACGCCCTATTTGCCATATACCGTGTTGTGTGCAGTATAAATTAGTAGCCTAGCTCCTTTACATATTCCATAGCTTTATTCAAAACATACTGTTGAATATGTCCTAAAGTTAAGGAGTTTTGTCTTTTAGCCAATTCATCCGGAATTTCTCTACCTGTTGTACGCCAAGTTGGTTCAAAACAAATTACGTCTTTTTCATTTAGTCTTATTTGGATATCAGGTTTTAATGTGAAACCTTCCAATTCTTGTTGCTCAATATAAACAACGGCTTTTATTTTTTCTTCATCTAATGCCTCAATGAAAGCATCTCCTATAGCTTTATTGAGTAGTTTATCTTGGCTATCAGCTAGCTTTTGCAATCTTAGATAATCATAAGCCGTAGCGTCTGTTGTTCTCGAGGGACTTCTTTCTGATGATGAATAATCTTCAAATAATAATTTGAAAATTGAACTCTTTTTAATCACTTGTGTCGCTACTTTTTTCTTTTCTACCTTTTTTATTAATGATTTTTTTATAGAATCTTCTCCAAAAGCACGAACAGAAGCGAGAG
This sequence comes from Zhouia amylolytica AD3, assembly GCF_000511935.2. Classification (NCBI taxonomy): domain Bacteria; kingdom Pseudomonadati; phylum Bacteroidota; class Flavobacteriia; order Flavobacteriales; family Flavobacteriaceae; genus Zhouia; species Zhouia amylolytica. Next base: position 29,480 of record NZ_AYXY01000026.1, read on the forward strand.
ATAGGTTTGGATAAATAGGTAAAATTCTAACATCAAGAAGTCGCATTAAAAATGCAGCTCTATCTCTTCGAACTCTCCAATCATTTAGATATGCACTTTTATTGGAAGTGTCATCGAGGGTTGCTATAAATCTCTCTATATCAATTCTATTTTTCAAACCTTGAGTAAGAGATTTCACAGTTCTATCTATTTCAATTGCATCGTCACCAGAAAGTAATATCCACACCTTAGGAATAATCTTATTTTTTAAAAATAGGTCAGTTTTTTCAGAAAGCTCAATGGAAAATGTCTCTAATTCTGTGAAATACTCACCTATTGTTGATACTTTTTTTAATATTTTTCTAGTTGATTCTTTAGTTATTCCGAAAGATTCAAGATTTATTCCATTTATATTTTTAGAAGTTATATCAGCAACATTATAGAAGTTTGATTTATCAATTCCAATAAACTCGTAAATACCTCCATTGGAAGTAATACTATCCCTTCCAACATCCCACGCAATTTTAGCAATTGAATCAGCTGATTCCTTGTCTGTTATTGGCCAAATAATTATTACTTGCCCTTCTGGTTGACGAAACATTACTCTTAATTCTTCAAAGAAAATTTTTAAATCCTCATTTGATTCATTCGGATTATCTCTGTCCTCAAAAACGAATATATTATTTGATTCAGTTCTTTCCTCTTTTATAAATTCAGGAATTTCATCAATGGTAATCAGCCTTGGTATTATGATAATTTTAACATTTGAAAAAAATGATGTTAGTGTTTTTAAGAATGTCGTTTTTCCCGCACCTGATATACCATAAAATATTTTAAACCTCCCAATTTTATTATATGTCAATTGTTTTAAAAGTGATTGTATCTCTATCTTAGCATTGTCTACTTCTTGAACAATTTGGGTTATGCTCAATCCTTTTTCGGTTATTTCCCTTTCTAAAACTTCATATCTTGAAGGTAATCTTAAATATTCCAATTCTAAATCAACTTCAATTTTTTTAATCATAATTATTTATGTTTGAAAGTTTCGTGATATTGCACACAACAATGGAATAAACACCATATGGTATTAATTTTACTCTATAAATATAAAAGAAAATTTTCTCAACTATTAAGAATTCATTATAGCCACTTTCTAACTATCTACCTTTTTTGATTTAATCATTATCCAAAGCTATCCAATATTAGTTATTAATAAATAAAGTATTACTCCTGGAATAAGCATCATACCTAAGTATATTAACCTTGTATTAATGAAATATCTTGAAGGAGTAAAAATCCACTCGTACCATTTTATTGTATAATAGTCAGGATGTTTAAGTCTGAAAAACTTATTATCAATTGGGTCGTGATTATCGTACCTTCTTAATATATTCTGATATTCTTTTTGAAGATTTTGACAAAATTCCAACCTCTCCTTTAACGAGGCATCTTTTTCATATGATTTATAGTTTTGAAGTTCATTATATAAATCAGCCAAATCTAAAGCACAATCGTGAAAGTTTTTTGCTTTAACAGGATAGTTTTGAGAATTTTCAAGGAGAGAAAAAATTAAGACCAATATTGATAGTGCGGTTATTGTAAATGCAATTACATTGGGATTAATTGCATTTGGCTTATATAAATTATAAACAGAAACTAATCCAAAAATAATCAGATATGCAGAAAGAAAACTTATACTTAATGTTGAATATTTCGCTATGGTTTTCAATCGACTATCTGCCGTAAAACGAGTTCCTTTAGTAGACCAAATTTTATGCTTTAGTTCTTCAAGAAAATCTTTATCCAAATGTTCTTTCCCCTTTCCTTTTTCAAAACTCTTTGCCATAAATTGTTTCAATTATTTTCTAACTGTAATTCCATTATATTAATCAGATAGCGACACATCATCCTAATCACAGATCATAAAAATAAAACAAAATCCTCCCAACATTCAGAGGGGAAAATTCCCCTTTCCCTCAAAGAAAAGTAAAAAGACTATATCCGCTTTACGGAAAACCATAATTTATAGAGAAAGGGTTTAGGGTTTTTGGTGGGTTTGGTTACCGCCTGGTGAGAATGCCATGCTTTATTTTTTTAGAAAGGTTGCATAGAGGTCAATATAAATCTAAGTTTATAAGATATATTCATTTCGATATAATGTTTTGTCCTTTTTTACTCGGGGTATTTATTTATTGTATTTAATAGTACCTCATGATGTGCTGCGCAGTTCTTGAAACAAAAACGAACCAAAAAATTCAAGCCTTGGGTTTTCGGCTATCCACTTAATTCTTGATCACTAAACCAGACAAACTCACAGCCAGTTCGGTTCTCATAATTAATGTGGGAACAGCTATTGAAGGTAGGTGAATCTTATAGGTGAGATTGCCACGTCAGGCTAAAGCCTTCCTCGCAATGACGATTCTTTTTGGTTTCTACCCTGTATTGATGATGAATCTCTGGGTTGTTTGGATTTATAATTAATGTGGGGGCATTTTTTGAAGGTAGGTGACTCATTTGGTGAGATTGCCACGCCTTGCTGTCGCATGCCTCGCAATGACGATTCTTAACGGTTTATTATAGTGCTTTAAACGAAGGTTTTCATGAAATAGCTGTGGCTCAAGTGGAAGTGCGTTAGCGATAGCTAACAAAGCATGTAACGTAAGAGACATCAGCGGTTTTGCGATAGCAAAAATTTCCTATAAACCTTCTTGATTTTTTGATTCGTTTTGCATCAAGGCAAAATGAACAATAGATTATAATTTGGGATATCTTTTGAGGTAGGTGACTCATTTGGTGAGATTGCCACGCCTTGCTGTCGCATGCCTCGCAATGACGTTACTGTATATTATTTATAAAAATATATTTATCATTCATTTTCTTTGCTCATCCAAAGAAAACGAATCAAAAGAAAGGATGCCCGTCGAGAGGTATTTTTGCTATCGCAAAACCATGAATTCAATCCTAAATGGTCTCCAAGGCTTCGACCATTTTTAACGGATTCAATTCATGTATACTGCCGACGGGAGTACTCTTCTATCAACATTTTTAACCCATTAAAAAACCTTAACCTCGCCGGCCAAACCCTAGGGCGGGTTTCTTTGTATGTGTTGACAAACTCACAGCCAGTTCGGTTCTTATAATTAATGTGGGAACATATATTGAAGGTAGGTGACTCATTTGGTGAGATTGCCACGCCTTGCTGTCGCAAGGCTCGTAATGACGTTACTGTATATTATTTATAAAAATATATTTATCATTCATTTTCTTTGCTCATCCAAATACATAGTATTCACGAACACATTGACAAAAATAATAAGGACGTGAGTAAAGAAAACGAATCAAAAGAAAGGATGCCCGTCGAGAGGTATTTTTGCTATCGCAAAACCATGAATTCAATCCTAAATGGTCTCCAAGGCTTCGACCATTTTTAACAGATTCAATTCATATATACTGCCGACGGGAATACACTCCGACTAACATTTTTAACCCATTAATGAACCTCAACCTGGCCTGCCACAGTCTAGGGCGGGTTTTTTGCTGGATTTGGTTACCGCCTGAAGAGATTGCCACGTCAGGCTAAAGCCTGCCTCGCAATGACGTTTCTTTGCGGTTTTTTATAGTATTAAATGAAGGTTTTCATGAAATAGCTGTGGCTCAAGTGGAAGTGCGTTAGCGATAGCTAACAAAGCATGTAACGCAAGAGACATCAGTGATTTTGCGATAGCAAAAATTTCCTATAAACCTTCTTGATTTTTTGGTTCGTTTTGCATCAAGGCAAAATGAACAATAAATTATAATTTGGGATATCTTTTGAGGTAGGTGACTCATTTTGGTGAGATTGCCACGCCTTGTTAACACAAGGCTCGCAATGACGTTTTTGTTGTACATATATTAATGAGACCACCACATCAGGCTAAAGACCTCCTCGCAATGACGTTAAATTTGTAATTAGGTATATTTATATCATGATTCGAAAGAGCTTTGTCTACTTTATGACTAATGAAAATAACACCGTTATCTACATAGGGGTTACAAGTAACCTAAACAAAAGAGTGTTTCAACATAAAACAAAATCTTATAAAGGATTTACTTCAAAATACAATTGTACTAAACTGGTCTACTTTGAAGAGTTTTTAGAGGTAAATGAAGCTATTGCAAGGGAAAAACATTTAAAAAACGGGAATAGGAGTCGAAAAGAATCATTGATAAATAAAAATAATCCTGATTGGCAAGACCTGTCCGAAGGGTGGTTGTTTAATGGTATTTGAAGAGGTTAGGGGTTTTTTGCTGGATTTGGTTACCGCCTGAAGAGATTGCCATGCTTTATTTTTTTAGAAAGATCGCAAAGATGTCATTGTAAATTACGTTTATAAGATAAATTTATTTCAATATAATGTTTTGTTCTTTTTTGCATTGCCAAAAAAAGAACGAAAAAACGCTAGCCTTAGCTGTTCGGCTACCCGCTAGTTTTTTGAACACTAAATTATCTGAACTCGGCAATTTGCCTCAGACAGCAGATAATTTTACGTATTCTGCAAATAGCGGGTCCCAGCCTGCCACAGCCTATGGCGATTTTTTTTGTATACGTTGACAATCTCATAGCCTGTTCGGTTCTTATAATTAATGTGGGGGCATTTTTTGAAGGTAGGTGACTCCTTTTAATGAGATTGCCACGCCTTGCTGTCGCATGGCTCGCAATGACGTTTTTGTGGTACATGTATTAATGAGACTACCACATCAGGCTATAGCCTGGCTCGCAATGACGATTCTTTGCAGTTGATATCAATTTCTCACTTAATGTCTTAAAACAAAAAAACCCCAACTATCGTTGAGGTTTCGTGTTACCTGTGGTCCCACCTGGGCTCGAACCAGGGACCCCCTGATTATGAGTCAGGTGCTCTAACCAGCTGAGCTATAGGACCGGCTAAAATTGGAGTGCAATATTACTACTATTTTTAAAATCGTGCAAGCCTTTTTTAATAATTACTCACCTGGTGAGATTTAATATACTCCTACACTTGCGCTTATGATCTATTTTTTGGCTTTTCCGTTGTCATATCCGGCGGGGTTACTCCCGTCCGGTTTACTTAATTTCTTCGCACAGCTCCACCAGCACGCCATTGGTGGATTTAGGGTGTAGAAAAACAACTTTCTTATTATCGGCTCCCTTTTTCGGGGTTTCATTCAATACGACAAAGCCTTCTTTCTTTAATCTTTCTACCTCTGCTTCTATATTATCCACATCAAAAGCGATGTGGTGTATGCCTTCTCCTTTCTTTTCGATAAACTTAGCGATCGGACTCTCCGCATTAGTCGCTTCGAGCAGTTCGATCTTACTTTCGCCGGTTCTGAAAAACATGGTCTTTACTCCTTCTGAGGCTACTTCTTCGGTTTTGTAGGCTTCCGTGTTCAACAGCTTCTCAAATAAAGGTCCTGAAACGCCTAAGTCTTTTACGGCGATGCCTAAATGTTCTATTTTCTTCACGTGTGTGTTTTTGTGTGTTTGAAATACATTGAATATAACTACTGAGAATCCTTACCTGGATGCTTTGTTAGCCTTCTCAAATAAATTTATCTTCACTTCTTTTCAAAACTCAAAGTTAATACTTTTATACTGTAATCTTTATTGTTGTATTTTTGTGCCATGGAATCTAACAGACAGAAAAAAATAGCAGGGGTAATTCAGAAAGATCTAGCCGATATATTACAACGTGCTTTGAAAGATAGTGGCTTAATGGGAACGTTGATTTCAGTCACCAAAGTAAAGGTTACTGTAGACCTTTCTATCGCCAAGGTATATCTTAGTATCTTTCCGAATAAGAATGACAAAGAGATCTTAGAGGATATTCGTACCATTCAGCCTAAAATAAAACACGAATTATCACAACGTACCAAGCATCAATTAAGGAGAATTCCTGAACTTGAATTTTTTATTGATGATTCATTAGAATATATCGACCAGATCGATCGTTCTTTAAAAGGTGGGGAGAATCCTTTGGAGAATCCTGACCTATTAGGCAAAAGAAAGAAATCATAATTATTGTTTTTCCCTTTTTACATAGCGAAACGGTACCTTGTTTCTAAAAGCAGTCAGAATGCTGTGAACATCATCAATATGGTTACCTTTCTGGTGATCGTTATCGGTGCTGCTTCCCTCTTTATTGTACTTTCTGCTTTTGCCGGACTCAAAACCTTTAGCTTGTCTTTTGCCAATGCCTTCGATCCGGATCTGAAGATCGTTCCCGTGAACGGCAAGGTCATTTCCTTCGATTCGGAAACCAATAAAAAGCTTGAGGATATCGATGGGATCGCTTCGTATTCCAGGGAACTGGAGGAGCGCGTTTTTTTAATGCACGATCAGAAAAATCACGTTGCTTACATTAAAGGGGTGGATGAGAACTACAATTTAGTCACCAAAACGGATAGCACGCTTTATGTGGGGGAATGGCTGAATGTCTATCCCGACCAGGTGGTTACAGGGATTGGGATTGCTAATATTTTAGGGCTCGCTGTCAACGACCGGCTTAACTCGCTGGTTATTATGGCGCCTAAACCGGGTACGGGTCCGATCAGGACATCTCAGAAGAAACCTTACAATACTTCCTATGCTTCCGTAAGCGGGGTTTATGCGGTGAATGAGGATCTGGATAAAAAATATGTTTTTGCGCATTTAAGCACCGTTCAGGGACTTTTAGAACGCGGACCGAGTGATATTAGCGGAATCAATATTAAACTTAAAGAAGGGGCCGATACGGCTGTTGTGAGCGAGGAGATCGCTACGGCCTTCGATAATCAGGTGGACGTTAAAACGCGTGCTGAACTGAATGCTACCTTGTACAAAATGCTCAATACGGAAAACCTGGCTATTTACCTGATCTTTACCCTGGTTCTTATCATTGCGCTCTTCAATCTTGTGGGGGCGATTATAATGATGGTACTGGATAAAAAGTCGAACCTGAAAACCTTATACAGCCTGGGTATTACGATAAAAGGCTTGAGACAAATCTATTTCTACCAGGGACTCATCGTTTCTGCCGTAGGGGGTATCATCGGTATTCTGATCGGATTTGTGTTGACGTGGACTCAGAAAACCTTCGGGTGGTTTATGATCACACCATCACTACCTTATCCGATGGATCTGACGGTTATGAATTTTGTGGTGGTATTATTCACCATTCTTATCCTTGGGTATCTGGCCGCTAAAATAGCTTCCCTAAGAATTAACAGGAAGCTGATCGATTAAGATCAGGCTATACCATAAACTCTACATCCGTAAACTTCTCGATTACCTCATCCAGAACAGCAAATATATCTGCTGCATCGTCTGTGGTTACCAATTGCTGACGGTACGGTTTAAAATTCGGGATGCCTTTGAAGTAGTTGGCATAGTGTCTGCGCATTTCCAATACTCCTAATTTTTCACCTTTCCAGTCGATAGACATTTCCAAATGGCGACGTGCCACTCGTACGCGTTCTTCCATCGATGGGGGTGCTAAATATTCTCCGGTTTTAAAATAGTGTTTTACTTCGTTAAAAAACCAAGGGTATCCGATACTGGCTCTTCCGATCATCGCTCCGTCGAGACCATATTCATCACGCATTTCTACTGCTTTTTCGGGACAGTTTACATCACCATTTCCGAAAACGGGAATGTGCATACGCGGATTGTTTTTTACGGCGGCTATGGGTTTCCAGTCGGCATTTCCTTTGTACATCTGTACGCGGGTTCTTCCGTGGATGGAAATTCCCTGAATACCTACATCCTGCAGTTGCTCGGCAACTTCTACAATTTTGATGGAATCGCTGTCCCAACCTAAACGCGTTTTCACGGTAACAGGGAGGTTGGTGCGTTTTACCATGGCTTCGGTAAGTTTTACCATTAGCGGGATATCTTTAAGGATTCCGGCTCCGGCATTTTTACAGACTACCTTTTTAACCGGGCATCCGAAGTTGATATCAATAATATCAGGTTTGGATTGTTCCACGATATCGATAGCTTCGAGCATAGAATCCATTTCGGCTCCAAAAATCTGGATCCCTACAGGGCGTTCCTTTTCGTAGATATCGAGTTTCTGCACACTCTTGGCTGCATCGCGTATTAATCCTTCCGAAGAAATAAATTCGGTATACACCACATCGGCACCATTCTCTTTACACAATGCACGAAATGGTGGATCACTCACGTCTTCCATCGGTGCTAACAACAAAGGAAAATCTCCTAATTCTATGTTACCTATCTTAGCCACAGTATAATTGCTTCAAAATTTCGAGGTGCAAAGATAAAGGATTATTTCAAAATGTAAAAAATTGATTATCTGTATGTTAGTTCTCAGATTTACATCACCGGTTTCTCTTCCAATCGCTCCTGCTCTTCGGATTTGGTTTCTCTGTTGTTATCGGCTAGTCGGAAGTTTCCAAACTTGTATTTAAATCCAAGGGTGATGTTTCTGTTTTCAGCCATCGATTTATAGGCGTTATCCTGGTTTAAGTACTGCGAGCGAATCCACACCCGGTTGGTATTGAAGATATCCGCGATGTTTAAACTGATCGTGGCTCTCTTATTCCACAGCGATTTCGTGAGTCCGAGGTCTACGTAGAACTGATTCTTAAAATGGTACGACCCCTGGATAAAATTAGAGAGGTAATACAGGGTCATATTCGCATTCAGCGTTCCGTCTTTTGCCAGGCTGAATTGGTTATATGCTTGTCCGAGGTAGCCCACGGTATGGTTCTGTTCCCTGACACCTCCACTTTCTAAGGCCACAAATTCATTTTCCAAATAGAATCCGGACATATAGGTATATAAATACCACCATGAGTTTACATACCCGTAATAGGTAAAGTCGAGGCTGTATTGAAATTCATGATCGATATTATAGAAGGATTCGTATAGGATCTGATTCTCATTCTCCTGGAATACGAGCTTGGAGAGATTGTTATTTACATGCTGGTAATAGAGTGAAAAAATGAACTGCCCTTTGTAGGTATAGTCGAAGGCTATTTTATTTTCAATGGCCCTGGTTAAGCTTGGGTTTCCTCCGATGTACTGATCTTCGTTATAGTAATAGCGATATGGATTTAGACTCCCGTACTTCGGGCGCTCCAGGCTTCGTTTGTACGACATGCTATACTGATGATTCTCTGAAGGTGCATACGTAATGATAGACGTTGGAAACAGTTCGAAATACTTTTGGGTATTGATGTCGCCCAAAGCGATTGAATTCGCTTCCACATCGGTATACTCCCCTCTTAGTCCGGTGGACAATGACCATTTTTCCCATTCTTTGTTGAACTGAGCATAACCGGCATATACATTCTCGGTATACTTAAACTGGTCGTCGACCGTGTTTAAGGGTACCACATCGCCGGAATAATTAACCAAACTATTGCTTTTGATGGCACTGTACTTAACCCCTGTTTCAAAAGAAGAGGCTTCTGAAGGGATCGAGAAGTCTAATCCCTGCGTATAGATATCATTCTTTTGTTCTGCATAAAAATCGAAACTATCGCTACCGGTGGACGTATTATCGACCGCGTAATAGTTGGTTTCCAGAAACTGATTTTGAGCGTCTTTGTAATAGATATAGTCCGATACCAGATTCATGGTTGCTCCTTTCTCACCTATTTTCAATTCATAGTCGAGGGTTACAGATACGTTGGAACGGTCGTTGTCCAGATCGCTATCGGTATTGAAGTAAGAGGCTAACTGCTCGTTGGCATCGTATACATCGGTTCTGATGTCGTTGGCTAATTTCGTGTTTGGTGAGTGCAGGATATTCGAGCTGAGGCTGATATCACTTTTAGCACTCAGGGTGAAATCTAAAATGGTACTTAGCTGATGTGCATACGAACGGGTTACTTTTCTAAAGTCTGATTCCCATTGTCCGTTTGGGGTATTCCCGTCGAACCAGTTGACATAGCTGTTATCGTGTTTGTATTGTTTTTTAGGGTTGTAGCTATAGTTAAGAAAGGCATTTACAAAATCGTTTTTGTAGTAGTGACTGGTTCCGAGTGTGTATTTTGGAAAAACGGCCTGGGTCCATCGGCCTTCAACGCTTCCTTTGTAGCCAATAGAAATGCTTTTTGCGGTGGTGATATTAATGATCGTGCTGGCTTCGGCATCGTATTTGGCGGAAGGATTGGTAATGACCTCCACCGATTTTATGTTAGAACCTGAATAGTTGGTGAGTAAGCTATTGAGCTCCGACCCTGTTAGGTACACAGATCGGTCGTTGATATACACTTCTGCAGAAGAGTTTTTTACCAGGATGGAACCATTGGTAATGATGACTCCCGGGGTTTGTTTCAGAATGTCATAGGAAGATAATTCTGAAAGGGAGGTGTTTTCTACATTAAAGACCAGGCGATCGGACTTGCGTTCTATGGTCGGTTGGTTAACAACAACGCCTTCTAACTCTTGCACATTTTTGGTTAACACCAATTGTATGTCTTGAATGGAATTGGCGATCACCAAAGGTTGGGCATAATCGGTATAACCTACGTAACTCGATTTAAGAATATAGGTACCGGCTTCGATATGGGTAAACTCAAACGCCCCATGCTCGTTGGAAGAAACGGCTTTCACCAAAGTCGAATCTGAGTTTTTTAGTAAAAAAACATTGGCGTAGATTAAGGCTTTTTGCTCGTCGGAAACCACTTTTCCCTGAACTGAATATTTCTGGGCATTCCCTGAATAAGCAATAAAAACAAAGACCAAGCCAAGTAATTTGGTTAGTTTAGTTAGCATGTTTTTAGTTGAGGCGTGTTTATTTGAGGTTAAATTTAAGAATATCTGCAAATGCCGCAAATTTTATATAGAGTATTTTCTGTAAATCTGTTATTTTAAATCCTTTCCAAAGTTCAATTTCAACTATTTTACCTCTTGAAAATAATGTATATTTGCAGATTCAACGATTGCTGAATCTTTTTAGGCCTAAAGCGCTCTAATTGATGAAATTGAAAACGACGGGATTGTTTGTATAAACCAAACACTGGAAAGAAGCGGCAACTAAATTGTACAAATGAAAAATATCAGGAATTTTTGCATTATTGCGCATATAGACCACGGTAAAAGTACGTTAGCAGATCGCTTGCTGGACTTTACAGGTTCAGTTACTGATCGTGAAAAGCAGGATCAATTACTCGATAATATGGATCTTGAACGCGAGCGCGGGATAACCATTAAGAGTCACGCCATTCAGATGGAGTACACTTACAAGGGGGAGCAATACATATTGAACCTTATCGATACTCCCGGGCACGTCGACTTCTCTTATGAGGTTTCTCGTTCGATCGCGGCATGTGAAGGAGCCCTGTTAATTGTTGATGCTGCACAAAGTATACAGGCGCAAACCATTTCTAACTTGTACCTGGCACTTGAAAACGATTTAGAAATTATTCCTGTTCTTAATAAAATTGATCTTCCGAGTGCGAATCCTGAAGAGGTGACCGATGATATCGTAGACTTATTGGGTTGTGACCCTGAGGATGTAATTCCTGCCAGTGCTAAAACAGGACTCGGAATCGAAGAGATTTTAGAGGCGATTATCGAGCGTGTTCCTGCTCCTAAAGGAGAGCCGGATGCTCCTTTACAGGCCTTGATCTTCGATTCGGTTTACAATCCGTTCAGAGGGGTTGAAACTTACTTCAGAGTACTTAACGGTGAGATCAAAAAGGGCCAGAAGATTAAGTTTATGGCTACTGATAAGTCTTATTTCGCTGATGAGATCGGAACGCTTAAACTAAAGCAGCAACCGAAAACTATTATAAAGACTGGTGATGTAGGATACCTGATTACGGGTATTAAAGATGCCCGCGAGGTCAAAGTGGGTGATACGGTAACCAGTACTGAAAATCCATGTGACAAGCCTATTGAAGGTTTTGAAAACGTAAAGCCAATGGTATTTGCGGGGATCTACCCTGTTGATACGGAAGATTATGAAGAGCTTCGCGGGGCTATGGAAAAGCTACAGCTGAATGATGCTTCTCTTGTATTTGCTCCTGAAAGTTCGGCAGCATTAGGGTTTGGTTTCCGATGTGGATTCTTAGGGATGTTACACCTGGAGATCATCCAGGAACGTTTAGAGCGTGAGTTTGACATGACTGTGATCACTACCGTTCCTAACGTTAGTTACCACGCTTACACTAAAAAAAATCCGGACGAGATCATTATTGTTAATAACCCTTCTGACCTTCCTGATCCTTCTAAATTAGAAAGGGTTGAAGAGCCTTTTATCAAAGCAACGATCATTACCAAAGCTGATTTTATCGGTCCGGTTATGTCATTGTGTATTGAGAAGAGAGGGGTTATCACGAATCAGACTTACCTGACTCCGGAGCGTGTTGAATTGAGTTTCGACATGCCACTGGCAGAAATCGTATTTGATTTCTACGATCGTTTAAAAACGGTTTCAAAAGGGTATGCTTCATTTGATTACTCTCCTATCGGGATGCGTCCTTCGAAATTGGTGAAGGTAGATATCCTTATCAATGCGAACTCTGTAGATGCATTGTCTGCCCTGGTACACATGGATAACGCTCATACCATCGGTAAAAAGATGTGTGAAAAGTTAAGAGAGCTTATCCCGCGTCAGCAGTTCGATATTCCGATCCAGGCGGCTATTGGAGCTAAGATCATTTCAAGAGAAACGATTAAAGCCTTGCGTAAGGATGTAACGGCTAAATGTTATGGTGGTGATATCTCTCGTAAGCGTAAGCTTCTTGAAAAGCAGAAAAAAGGTAAAAAACGTATGCGTCAGGTGGGTAATGTAGAGATCCCTCAACAGGCATTTATGGCAGTGCTCAAGCTGAACGATTAATACGGCCGATATATTATAATGAAAGCCTTCCTGAAGTACCATTCGGGAAGGCTTTTTTAATGCTATATTCTTTCTTTTGTAGGTGATTTTCTTGTAAAAACCTTAAGTTTTTATATCTTTAAGTAATTCACAACAAACAATTTACCTTACTTATGGCGGATTCAAAACCTATAAAAATGAAGTTCCTAAGGCTATTCGGAATCATTATATTCATGTTCGGAATGATCGCCTCTACCGTATATCATTCTGCTTCTTCAGATATCAATTGGATCGATTTTGTACTTGGTTCAATCACTGGTGCCGGATTAGGCCTCGCTCTTGGCCTCCTCAGACGGGGCTGATACCTTCTTTTTGGTTTCTTTTACCACCGGTTTTCCCATATAGACGAGTTTAGATCCTTTTTCGATTTCAAAATCTTCGTCAAGGGAACAAATGATATGCAACTCTCCGGTAAGGTCTTTTACAAATAAAGGAACTGCTTTTTGTTCTTTATTCAAATCGGCAATCTGCTCTAAATATTGTTGCGTAGACTCTAATTCCAATTCATTAATGGTCGGGTAATCTCTTGCCACCTCACTCAGGTTAATATAGTCGTCCTTCTTAGAAAACAGATCCTCTACCGGTAATTTGTTCGGATTCCTTAATTCTTCGGAAGTGATTAGCCTGAAGGCTCCATTTTCTCCCAGGTAGTTCTTGAACCTGGCCAGGGCATGCTTGTTTACATCATCACTACCCGTTAAGGCTAATAAATACCCAATATCACTCAACTCCACATCGGTTGATATATCTTCTGAATAGATATTTGATTCCATTGCATCCAGGTCGATCGCTTTCGCCTTGGCTACATTGTCGCTGTTACTATCGATCAGCACTACGTGACGATCGTTATTTTTCAGGTATTTAGCAATCAATCGCGAAGCTTTGGAAGCTCCAACGATTAAAATACCGTTTGATTCTTTTAAGAATACCCCGATCAGTTTGGCAAACATCCTTGCGGTTGTTCCGTTCAGGAGTACGGTCACCAACACCAAGGTAACTACCAAGGGGGTTATATATTCTGCATTCGGCACTTCGTTCAGGGTTAGTTTAGTACCCAATAAAGAAGCGATACCTACCGCTACGATACCTCGTGGGCCTACCCAGCTAATAAAGAGTTTTTCGTTTGTTTTCAGGCTTGAGTTATAGGTACTGAAAAACACCGACAACGGTCTTAAGATAAATACAATTACTGCCATTAAGGCTGCGGTTTGCCAGTTATAAACCAACAACAGGTCGCTGATATTGATGTTAGCGGCCAGGAGTATAAATAGTATTGAAATCAACAATACACTCAATGATTCTTTAAAGTACAATAGTTCTTTGAGGTTAGGAAGGTTACTGTTTCCTAATACCATTCCCATAACCACCACTGATAATAAGCCTGATTCGTGTGCAAAGACATCCGATTCTACAAAGACTAGTAACACTACTGATAAGGCTGTTACATTCAGTAAGTAATGCGGAATTAACTTCTTCTTCATGGCGAAGTACAGGGCGTAGGCCGCTGATACCCCGAAAGAGAAGCCGACGATGGCTATTTTTCCAAACTCCATAAAGGCTTGCTTGGTGAAGCCTGCGGATCCGCCTACGTTAATAAACTCGAATACCAATACGGCTACTAGTGCTCCCAAAGGGTCTATCAATATTCCCTCCCATTTTAAAACGGCGGAAACATCTTTCTTTAGCGGGATGTTTCGTAGGATTGGTGAAATTACCGTAGGTCCGGTAACGATGATCAAAGCGGCAAAAAGAAATGAGATCTGCCAGGTTAGGTCGAAAATATAGTGTGTAGCAACGGCAGCACCGATAAAGGTGATAAGGGCTCCGATACTAATCAGCTTCAGAATCACGGGTCCGACCTTCGAGATTTCATTCTTCTTCAGGGTAAGGCCTCCTTCGAATAAAATGATCCCCATGGCGAGGGAAACAAAGTAATACAAGCTATCTTCCGGGAACAATCCGTGGTTCCCATTCCACACGGGTTCTATCCATTTGCTACCATCTTCGGTAAACAAGGTTGACACCGGTCCAACGAATAACCCTATGAGTATCAATGGTAGTATCGCAGGAATTTTCAATCTCCATGCCACCCATTGAGCCAAAATACCAAGTATAACAATTCCTGCAAGCTCTAACATAAGCGTCGAATATTACATTATTTGAGTTCCTAAATATAGGAAAATGTTAAAAAACGCCTAATAAAATAAGGTAATAATGACTTTTCAGCAATGCTTTTATTAATTTGCAAGACTAATTTCTGAATATAGAAAATTGATTTTATGACACTTTACCCCATTGAATCCGGAAATTTTAAGCTTGATGGTGGCGCTATGTTTGGTGTAGTACCAAAGTCTATCTGGCAAAGAACCAATCCGGCAGATGCAAATAATATGATAGATATGGCTGCCCGATGCCTGCTGATTGAAGATGGTAATCGACTTACACTAATCGATACCGGAATGGGCAATAAGCAATCGGATAAATTCTTTGGTTATTATTATTTATGGGGCAATCACGATCTTGACACTTCTTTGAAAAAGGCAGGTTTTCATCGGGATGATATAACGGATGTGTTTATGACTCATTTGCATTTCGATCATTGCGGAGGGAGTGTTCAATGGAACAAGGACAGAACCGGCTATGAGCCGGCATTTAAAAATGCGAAGTTCTGGACCAATAAAGATCATTGGGATTGGGCCGTAAAGCCGAATGCTCGTGAAAAAGCTTCTTTTCTTCCTGAAAACATAAAGCCGATGGAAGAAAGCGGACAATTAAATTTTATCGATAATAATGGGGATTCATACGAAAGGTCTGCTGAAATGGGCTTTGACATTTTATATGTCGACGGCCATACGGACAAACAGATGATTCCTCATATTACATACCAAGGCAAAACTCTTGTGTTTGCCGCTGACCTTTTACCAACCACCGGGCATATTCCTTTGCCTTATGTAATGGGCTACGACACCAGGCCATTACTCACTTTAGACGAAAAAGAGACTTTTCTTGAAACCGCTGTTGATCAGGAGTACTACATCATGTTGGAGCACGACGCCCATCATGAGATCTGTACCTTGCAGCATACTGAAAAAGGCGTTCGTTTAAAAGACACCTTCACCTTTGATGAAGTTTTTAAATAAGCTTTCAAAAAAATGAATCACTAAAAATTGAACTATAATTGATATTGAAAATGAGAATTGTTAAACCTATTTTAAGTACGGCCTCTATGGCTCTTATTTTGGCTGCATGTGGATCGCCAAAATTAGTTTCTACCCCAATAGAAAACATAGATAATACTCCTTTAAAAGTAACTGAACTTACAGATACTGAAATGAAGCACTGGGGTCATCTTGACCTGGTTCAGGATACCATCCCGGGAATGTCGGTTGAAAAAGCCTATAACGAAATCTTAAATGCTCGTAAGGGACAACCTGTGATCGTTGGGGTTATTGATTCGGGTGTGGATATTAACCACGAAGATCTGAAAGATGTGATCTGGATCAATAAGGATGAGGTTCCAAATAATGGAATCGATGACGATAAGAATGGTTATATCGATGATGTTTACGGATGGAATTTCTTAGGGGAGGCTGTTGATGAAAACCTCGAATTGACCAGAATCGTAAAAAAAGGGGATGATGGTTCGGCAGCTTATCAAAAGGCAAAAGCTGAATTTGATAAGAAGAAGCAGGAGGCCTCACAGAATGCACAGCGTTATGAACAAATATACCAGGTGGTTTTAGATGCAGATGAAGCCATCGCTAAACACCTGGGTAAAAAGGAATACACTAAAGAGGATGTCAATGCCATTGAAACTGACGATCAGGCTCTTTTACAAGCAAAAGGGATGATGTCTCAGTTTTTAAGCAGAACTGATGGTGTTGCGGATTTAAAAGATCAAATTAAAGGTGGGGTTGATTATTACACGGATCAACTTAAATACAACCTAAACCTTGAATTTGACGGAAGAGCTGTTGTTGGTGACAACCCTTATGATATCAATGATACTGATTACGGTAACGGTGATGTTATTACGGATAGCGAGCTTGCAAAGCACGGTACACACGTTGCAGGAATTATTGCTGCTACCAGAAATAACAATATCGGAATGGATGGTGTTGCTCAGAACGTAGAAATTATGGCGGTTAGAGCGGTACCTAACGGTGATGAGTACGATAAGGATATTGCTTTGGCTATTCGTTATGCGGTTGATAATGGTGCTAAGGTGATTAACACGAGTTTTGGTAAGTATTACTCTCCTAACCCGGAGTGGGTATGGGATGCTATTAAGTATGCTGCTGAAAAGGATGTACTGATCGTTAATGCTGCCGGAAACGAAGGTGAGGATCTTGATAAAACAAATGTATATCCTAACGACGCTAAGGATAACAGTCCGGAGATCGCTGACAACTTTTTAACGGTTGGTGCTTTACACTACAAATACGGTCCTGAAATGATCGCTACGTTCTCTAACTACGGTGAGGTTAATGTGGATGTTTTTGCTCCGGGTACCAAGATATGGGCTACTACTCCTGAAAATACTTATGAATACCTACAGGGTACTTCTATGGCTGCACCTGCGGTTGCCGGGGTAGCTGCTACAATCAGATCTTACTATCCTAAGCTAAGTGCTGCACAGGTGAAGCAGGTTATTATGAACTCTGGTCTTGCGGCTAAATCTAATGTGATCTTAGGTGGTAATCCTGCGGATAAGGAGTCGTTTGCAACGATCTCTAAATCAGGGAAAATGGTAAACTTATACAATGCCATCATCCTTGCTGATAAGGTTTCGAGAGGAGAAATCAATTTATAAATATTATTCAAGAGGTTGTCTAAAAAGTGGTGAAAATTTATGTCACACTGAGCTTGTCGAAGTGTAATCTGTTGGAGATCAAATTGTCTTCGACAGGCTCAGACTGACAATTTTTATAAAAACAAGCTTTTTAGACATGCTCTTTTTTTCTAAACTAACTTATTATGAAACGAACGCAATTATACATGAACTTGTCTGGTGTCTTGATGTTGTTTGGTATTGCTTTAGCTACTGCTCAAAACAACACTTCGTATTGGCAACAGCATGTCGATTATAAGATGGATATCGATATGGATGTTGAAAATTATCGGTATGAGGGGCGTCAGGTGTTAACTTATACCAATAATTCTCCAGATACGCTAAACAGCGTTTATTATCATTTATATTTTAATGCTTTCCAGCCGGGAAGCGAAATGGATAGCCGTTTACAAAATATTCCTGACCCTGATGGTCGTATGGTTAACAACCTGGGGACTAAGGAAAATCCTAAATACGAAAGTCGTATTGCGAAGTTATCGCCTTCTGAGATTGGTTATATCAAGGTAAAAAGTCTTAAGCAAAACGGAAAGGCTGTAACTTATAATGTTGAGGGAACGGTACTGGAAGTTAGTCTTAATAAGGGTATCCTTCCTGGTGAGTCTGCTACTTTTACTATGGAGTTTGACGGGCAGGTGCCTGTTCAGATCCGAAGAAGTGGTAGAAATAGTAAGGATGGGGTTGCATTATCGATGACGCAATGGTATCCTAAAATGGCTGAATATGATTTCCAGGGATGGCATACCAGTCCGTATATCGCTCGTGAGTTCCAAGGTGTTTGGGGTGATTTTGACGTGAAACTGACTATCGACAAGGATTATGTAGTTGGTGGTACGGGTTACCTGCAAAACCCTAATGAGATTGGTTACAACTACGAAAAAGAGGGTACGCAAGTTAAGCGTCCGCGCGGAAAAAAATTAACCTGGCATTTTAAGGCGCCTATGGTACACGATTTTACCTGGGCTGCTGATCCGGAATACATTCACGACAAACTGGAGACTGAAAGTGGGGTTACCTTACACTTCCTTTATAAAAATGATCCTGAGATTGTAGCTAACTGGAAAAAGGTTCAAGGGCCTACTGCTGAGCTTTTAGCTTACTTTAATGAGCACATCGGACCTTACCCATGGAAGCAGTACTCTGTGATTCAAGGTGGTGACGGTGGCATGGAGTACGCTATGTGTACGCTTATTGCGGGAGGTAAAAGATATGGTAGTCTTTTCGGTACTACGGCACACGAAATGGCTCATGCCTGGTTCCAGCATTTATTGGCTACCAACGAGTCTAAGTACGAGTGGATGGATGAAGGGTTTACTTCTTATATCTCTACTCTGGCGGAAAATCACGTTGAAAACAAAAACCCTGTGAACCCGAGTATTGGTTCTTACAAAGGTTACTATTATATCGTTAAATCGGGAGTAGAGCAACCGCAAACTACGCATGCTGACAGGTATAACTACAATGCTGCATACAGTATTGCTGCTTATAGCAAAGGGGCTGTGTTCTTATCTCAGTTGGGATATGTAATCGGACAGGATAATTTAAAAGAAACGATTAAGCGTTATTACAACGATTTTAAGTTTAAACATCCGACGCCTAACGACTTTAAGCGTGTTGCTGAAAAGGTTTCGGGAATTCATTTAGACTGGTATTTAACGGATTGGACTCAAACTACCAATACTATTGACTATGGTATTAAAGGGGTTACTGCTGAGGGGAATAAAACCAAAGTAACTATGGAGCGTATCGGTTTAATGCCAATGCCTATAGATGTTATCGTTACCTATAATGATGGTTCTCAGGAGTATTTCTATGCCCCGCTACGAATGATGCGTGGTAAGAAGCCTACGAACCCGTATACAAATACAAAACGCACTGTATTGCCTGACTGGGCATGGGCGTATCCTACTTACGATTTCACTATTGATAAATCGAAGTCTGAAATTAAAAGTATCGTTATAGACCCTAACGGCTTTATGGCTGATATTAATAAGGATAACAATACTTATTCGGAATAATATTTTAAGTGTTATATTATTTCTGATAAAAATGCCGACCTTAATTATTGAGGTCGGCATTTTTTATGTGGTTAATTATAAACTCTTTTTTTCGAATTAGTACCGATTTAAAACAGGATACACACCGGAGAAGGTGCCGCTACTTCGCTTACATATGTTAGCAGTCCTGTTGTTTGATCTCTTTTAAATGCAATAATATTGTTGCTGTTTTGGTTGGCAACCAATAAAAAGTCTTCATCGGGTGATAACGCAAAGTTTCTGGGCCAGTCGCCTCTTACCGAATCAAAACCTATATTCATTAGCTCTCCATTCTCTTCCACCTTAAAAATGGCTATGGAATTATGTCCGCGATTAGAGCCATATACATATTGACCATCTGAGGATATGTGTATATCTGCGCAATAGCTGTCGCCTTTAAAATCGGCTGGCAGGGTACTGATGGTTGATTGTTTTTCCCACTCGCCTTCAGCGTTTTTCTTTAGGGTTACAATGCTGCTGCTTAATTCATTAATCACATAGGCATAGGTGCCATTTGGGTGAAAGGTCATGTGCCGCGGACCGTCGCCAGGATTCATATCGAGGGTTGCCGGTGCTTTGGCTATGAGGCTGTCATTTTTAATTTCAGAGAACCACAATTGATTGGTGCCGAGGTCGACTTCCACCAAAGAACGGTCGGGTTGTACCCAAACGGAATGTGCATGAGGTCCTGTTTGTCTTGCGTTTAAGGTATCGCCATGGTGTTGATGTATATCGAGTAAGTCTGATAGTTTTCCATTGGCATCCAGTTTTAAGAGTCCGGTATTTCCTCCTGTATAATTTGCTGTTAGCACATAATTATCGGGTGTGGTGGTAACAAAACAGGGATGTGCCCCCCCGGAGGAACTTCTGTTTATAAACACCAGGCTATCCGGAGTAATTTGGTAGGATTCTACCGTGCCTGTTTCATTTTCATTAACCGCCAATAAATAGGCTTTGTCTGCGGTATACGACAGAAAAGATGGATTTTCGGTAGCAGCCAGCAGTTTTTGTTTTTCGAGGGATCCGTCTTCAGAGAGTGCGTAGCGATAAATTCCACGGCTTTCTTTATCCGTATAGGTTCCGACGTAGAAATAGGTAACGTTTTCCTTTTTTTCTTCGGTGGTATCTTGTTTTTCTTTTTCCTTTTTACAACTTACAATAAGCATAAGCGTAAGGCTGGTAATAAGTAATTTCTTCACACTATTTTTGTCATGGTTATTAACTTCTGAAAGATACAATATCTATTCATAAAACAAGAGCCTCGGGTTTTTGAGACTTATGTGAATAGGTTTTTCTATTTTTACACAGAATGATATTTTGCTGCATGGATTACACATTTCCTAAAAAAGAGAAATTAAAAAGTAAGAAACTGATAGAACGCATGTTTACTGAGGGTTCGTCGGTTTCTAAATACCCTTTAAGGGTTGTTTATATTAAAAATGATGATTGGTTTGAAGCGTTTACGATTCAGGCGGGTTTTTCGGTTCCTAAACGCAAGTTTAAAAAAGCTGTAGACCGGAATAAGGTAAAAAGGTTGATGCGTGAAGCCTACCGTCTGAACAAAGAGCTCATTTTTAACAATCTGGAAACAAGTCATGCCTTTATGTTTTTGTACCTTGGAAAGGAAATTCCGGATTTTCAGGAATTAAATACCGCCATGCAAAAACTTTTAAATAAATTCATAAGTAAGATTCAGCAAGAATCGAACTCATAAAATACGATTGTTATGAAGAAGCTATTAAGAAAAAGAGTGCTAATCCCTGTTTTAGCGGTCTTCGTTTTAATTTCGGCAAGTTCGTTTAAAAACGATTTCTTTGAAATTGCCAAGCAGATAGAGATATTCACTACGATGTTCAAGGAGTTGAACATGAATTATGTGGATGAAACCAATCCTGCAGAACTGATGGATACTGCCATTAAGAATATGCTCGATGATCTCGATCCGTATACGCAGTTTATGAATGAACAGGATGTGGAAGAATTCAGGATTCGTAAAAATGGTGAATACTCGGGTATTGGTGCTGTGGTGCGCAACTATCCTGACAAAATTCTTATTGTAGAACCTTATAAAGATTCGCCTGCAGATAAGGCTGGTTTAAAGGCAGGAGACGAAATTATTAAAATAGATGATGTCGATGTATCAGAATACAATGAAGATGCCTCAGAACTCCTAAAAGGAGCCAATAACAGTCAAATTAAGCTTACTTACAAGCGACAGGGAGCCACTGAGACGGCCACTATAGAGCGTGAAGAAATTGAAATTGATGCGGTACCGTTTTATGGAAAGATCGACGATAAAACCGGGTATGTTGTTTTATCGCGATTTAACAGAAAGGCTTCCAAACAAACCCAGGAGGCTATTGAGGCTTTAAAAGCCCAGGGCATAGAGCGTTTGGTTCTTGATCTGAGAGGGAATCCGGGAGGACTTTTAAGTGAGGCGATTGAGGTTTGCAATTTGTTTGTTCCTAAAGGCGAACTTATTGTGAGCACTAAATCGAAAGTTAAAAAGTTCAATCAGGCGTATTATACCAAACGTAAGCCTTTGGATGAAAATATTCCTTTGGTGGTATTGATTAATGGAAGAAGTGCCTCGGCGAGTGAAATTGTTAGTGGAGCTCTTCAGGATCTGGACAGAGCGGTGATTATAGGATCACAGAGCTTTGGAAAAGGACTGGTGCAACGTCCGCTTAAACTGGTGTATGGAACACAGTTAAAAGTAACGATCTCGCGTTATTACACGCCAAGTGGAAGGTGTATTCAGTCGTTGGACTATTGGCATAGAGATGAACAGGGAAATGCGGTTAAAAACACGCAATTCAACGAGTTTAAAACCAAAAACGGCCGTAAGGTATACGACGGTGGAGGGGTTATTCCGGATCTTAAAATTGAAGCGCTTCAAAACAATGCTATCACGCGTGCATTGATTCAAAATAATGTGGTTTTTGATTACGCCACCAACTATTATTACAATCATCCGATTTCGGATATGGCTGACTTTGAACTAACCGAGTCTGATTACAGTGACTTTAAATCTTTTGTGGCAGCGGCAGGTTTTGAATATGAAACCAAAACAGAAAGGGAACTCAAGGATTTAATGAGCTCAGGGGAGACCAAAGATTTTGGCGCCGAGGTACAAGCTGATTATGAAAAGCTATTAAAGGATATTCAGCAAAGTAAAATAAGCTCGATAGATACGTTTAAGAAGAATATTATTAAAGAGTTAGAAGATGAGCTTATTAAGCGTTATTTCTATCAGGAAGGACTTTATAATTACTATTTGAAAAATGATGAAGCGATAGTAACCTCATCAAAACTATTAGCTGATTCAGCAAAATTTAACAGCATATTACAATAAACACCCCAATGAACACAAACGATCATAATCCATTACCCTTATATGTACCAAATGCGAACCGTTATGAAACCATTCCTTACCGAAGGTGTGGGCAAAGCGGGATATTACTGCCTTTAATTTCACTTGGGCTCTGGCATAATTTTGGACACTCAAACGATTTTAAAAATGCGCGATCAATGGTAAGAACTGCTTTTGATCATGGTATTACTCATTTCGATCTCGCGAATAATTACGGTCCGCCATATGGTTCTGCTGAAGAAACCTTTGGCCGCATCCTTCAAAAAGATCTTGGTACTTACCGCGACGAACTCATTATTTCAACCAAGGCCGGATGGGATATGTGGCCGGGTCCTTATGGTAATCTTGGTTCGAGAAAATATCTTATTGCCAGTCTCGACCAGAGTTTAAAGCGTATGGGCTTAGACTATGTCGATATCTTTTATCATCACCGTCCGGATCCTGATACGCCGCTGGAAGAGACCATGGGTGCTTTGGATCACATTGTAAGACAGGGAAAAGCTTTGTATGTAGGTATTTCACAATACAATGCCGAAGACACAGCCAAGGCGGCTAAAATCTTAAAAGACCTGGGAACTCCATGCCTGATCCACCAGCCGCGATACAATATGTTCGACCGCTGGGTAGAAAACGGGTTATTGGATGTACTGGGAAATGAAGGGATCGGGGCTATTGCTTTTTCTCCACTGGAACAGGGTATATTGACCGATAAGTATATTAACGGCATTCCTGAAGATTCGAGGGCGATTAAAGACGGTCGTTACCTACAGCGTGATAAGATTACCCCTGAAATTATTGAAAAGGTTAAGAAACTCAACGAAATTGCTCAACAACGCGGTCAATCGCTGGCACAAATGGCTATTTCGTGGTTATTGAAAGATGAAAGAATTACTACCGTATTGGTAGGGGTGAGTAAAACCGAGCAATTGAAAAATAATATTGAGGCTGCTCAAAACCTGAACTTCAGTAAGGAGGAATTGCATGCCATTGAAAAAGTTTTAAACGCTTAGTATCTATTTCAATGAATCATATTCCTGCGTTAAGTTCCATCCTTTGCCCGGAACATCTGGCAACCTGGGCGGAGACGAAATATGGCCTGTCAACTTGTACACAAACGGGTATTTTAAAAACGGGTATCAACCATAATTACAGCATTCAAACTACGAATGGTAACTATGTGCTCAGGGTTTATTTTAAAGACTGGAAAACAGAAGAGGAGATAGCAGAAGAATTAAAACTGCTCCATTATTTAAATGAAAATAATGTTGGTGTTTCTTATCCGATAAAGGACCTGGAACAGCAATATATTCAACAAATTGAAGCTCCTGAAGGGCTAAGATATGCTGTGTTGTTTTCTTATGCGGAGGGAGAAAACATTAAGAATCCTTCAGAAAAGGTGTGTAGATTGTTGGGTAAGTCTATGGCTGAAATGCATCAGTTGACAGCGCATAAATCGATCGATCGAAAAACCTATACTTCCGATACTTTAGTTGCCTGGGCTTATGACACCGCTCTGAGCTTTTTTCCGGAATCTAATCCTGAAATGCATTATTTTAAGCGTGCTAAAGAATTGATTCACGAAAGGTTCACCAGTGCAGATCCTACTAAATTGCGATCGGGGATCGTTCATCTGGACCTCTGGTATGATAATATGGCGGTTCAAAATGAGGATCGAATAACGTTCTTTGATTTTGATAATACCGGCAATGGTTGGTTGTTTTTAGATATCGGGTATAGCCTGATGCTGATTTTTAAAAATGAACCTGACAAGGAGCTGTTTAAAAGAAAAATGGCTGCTTTCTACGAGGGGTATGAATCTATAACCGGTATTTCAGAAGAAGAAAAAGAGCTGGTGCCTTTTGGCGGATTAGCCATTTGGCTTCATTATACCGGTATTCATGTGCAAAGATTTAACGATTTTACGAATCATTTTCTCAGTAATGATTTTTTGAAGTTCTGGATACATACCGTCAATGAATGGATGAAATATAACAGGATTAGTATTTAATTTAAACACTAAGAAGGGAATCATGAATGTTATTTATGCAAACGAGGCGCAATTAGGCATTGTACGTGCTTTGGCGTTAGAGACATGGCCTGCTACCTTTAAAGATATTCTATCGCCTGAACAAATTGATTATATGCTGGATTGGATGTATAGTGCTGCTTCGCTGAAGGATCAATATAAGGGAGGCATTAAATTTATACTCGCAGAAGAAAACGACGACTATTTCGGCTTTGCGGCTTACGAGTTTAATTATAAGAACGAAGCTAAAACCAAGATTCATAAAATCTATATTCACCCTAAAAGTCAGGGTAAGGGTGTCGGCAGGATTTTAATAAACTTTATAGCTGAGGAGGCTAAGAAACATCGTAATAATACCTTAACCCTGAATGTAAACCGTTACAATAAAGCAACTGGGTTTTATGAAAAACTGGGTTTTAAAACCATGTATTCGGAAGATATTGATATCGGAAACGGGTATTTAATGGAAGATTTCGTGATGGATAAAGGGCTATAACGATCGGATAGTAGTATTGCTGGTGATGGGTGCAACAAAAGGCACTAATATAAAATCGGGCTCGGAAGGTATTTGTGGTAACGGGACCTCATTTTACCCGGCAAGAAACTGACCGCCTCTTATAAAATAATCAGGCCATTGTATGATACAATGGCCTGAATTAATCAACCAAATTAATCTATTTCTATGTGTAGATAATAGATTTTTTTTACTCCCAACCAGGATTTTGCTCCAGTTTAGGATTTAATGTAATTTCATTTAAAGGCACAGGAAGTAAGTAATCTCTGTTCACATTAAATTGATTTCCTGATGCGATTTGATTTTGATGCGGATCTACATATCCGTCAGCATCTACCAAAACATCTACCCCAGGGGTAAGGTTTGGAAAATCTTCCTGTACAAAATAAACTCCTTTGAATCTTTTATTTACAATTAACTCATCTGCAGCTTGCCAACGCATGATATCATCAAATCGATATCCTTCAGCAGCGAACTCTACATGGCGTTCTCTTCGCACTTCATTAATAATTGGAGATAGCCCAGGGAAATTCCAATTCGGATCTGCAGGGATGCTGTTTAAGGTTAAATGAGGCATTCCTACACGATCTCTCAGCGCATTAATGGTCATATCGATATCCGTTTGGGTAATAGTTCCTAATTCCGCTTTTGCTTCTGCGTAGTTTAAAAGCACTTCGGCGAATCTAAAGATCGGTGATGACGTTGTACCTACACCTCCTGAAGAATATTGCGCAGGATCGGGATTTGCACCTTTAAACACCATATATCCTGAAGGGCAACCGGCAGATCCGCTCTGACCTAACGGAGCTTGTTCGAAAGCGGTAATTATTTCACCATTTACTTCCTCCATAGGATCTCCTGGTAAATATACTGTTTGGGCGAAACGTGGATCTCTGTTTGCTGACACGTTTTCCAATCCCTGATCGCCCTGGTATTGACCAGAGAGTGAAATTGGTAGGCCGTCGGCACATAGATACTGATCTACAAGGTCTTTCGTTAATCCTACATCTCCTCCGATTCTCGGTAAATAACGTTGTCCGTTGTGGGCAATTCCCAAATCGCGATCGAAAGCTCTCCAAAGCATTACCTCAGGATGGCCTGAAAAATCGGTTTGATTGAATAATACCCAGTAGTCGTTATCTGTGGCTCCGGTATTATAAACACCATAACCTGCAGGGTTATCTATTAATTGTTTAGCTGTATTAGCAGCAATTTGTAAATATTGTGTTCCGTCAGATCCACTAACTCCGAAAGGGGTTCCTGAATGATACTTTTCCCAGGTACCTTCATACAATGCTACTCTTGATTTAAACAATAAAGCAATCTCTTTGTTTAATCTGTTCCCATTGCTTACTTCTCCGGAAGGCATATATTCTATAGCCTTATCAAGATCTGCGAGGATATTGTTAATTACTTCATTTCTAGGGGTTCTTTCACTGTATAATTCTTCTGAATCCGGGCTTAAAGGATCTGTGATCCATGGCACATCTCCGTAGCTTCTTACAAGATTAAAATAGTAATAAGCTCTGAAAAAATACCCTTCACCAACGTATTGTGACATCTCTTCAAAGGGTGCATCTATTTCCTGGTATTTTGATAACATGGTATTTACAGAACGGATGTTACTATAGTTCCAGTTACCATTACCTGAGTTGATGGTATTTCTTCCGGATAGCCTGTTATTGACATTGGTTCTAAGCATATTGTCACTACTGGCGTCATACCAGTAAATTCCTCCACTCCACTCTCCCGGACTCCATCCTGGAAATGAGGTGTAAAACTGAATGACAAATAAGTTTAAGTCATTCGGGGTTTGCCAATAATTATCGGTGGTTATATTATCCAGATCCGGGCGATCTAAAAAATCTTCATTGCATCCTACCAGTAGCATGATAGATGCTATAAATGATACTATTCTTATTGATTTCATAGTTATTTTTTTTTGTTTATAGACCTAGGTTTACTCCAAAAGACAATACACGTTGTAATGGATATATCTTACCATTACCCCAGGCACCTCCCAGCGCTTCCGGGTCAAAGTTCTCGTGTAAATCAGTAATGGTAAACAGGTTCTCACCACTGAAGTAAACTTGTGCTCTTGTTAAACCAATTTCATTAATTAAGCTGGTAGGTAATGAATAGCTTAATTGTACGTTCTTCAATCTTATATAAGATGCGTCTTGTAAATATTTAGTTTGCGAACGCGTGTTCTTAACATGTTGACCTCCCATATAAGGTTTCGGGTAATATGCATCGGTATTTTCCGGTGTCCAGTAATCAAGAGATGTTTTGGTAATTGAGTTCTGCCACTGGTTTCCTCTGAATCCCCAGAAAAGGTTAGCTCCGGTTCCGAACATATAGTCTCTTTTTCCAACTCCCTGGAATAGAACAGACAGGTCAAAGCCTTTCCATGTAAGTCCGGCATTGATACCGTAGTTATAACGAGGTGTGCTGTTACCTATAATTTTTCTGTCGCCAGGATTATCGGTGGTATTATCACCTATGTTAATTACTCCA
Source organism: Zhouia amylolytica AD3 (assembly GCF_000511935.2). Lineage (NCBI taxonomy): Bacteria > Pseudomonadati > Bacteroidota > Flavobacteriia > Flavobacteriales > Flavobacteriaceae > Zhouia > Zhouia amylolytica. Next base: position 57,631 of record NZ_AYXY01000026.1, read on the forward strand.
TCACCGTTTAGATCGGCATACTGAATATCACCAGGTCCCCAGGTAGAAAAATAGTAAGATTGGTCTGCTGCATTTGCTACGTCTTCATCTGATTGGAAATAACCCACTGTTTCATGACCCCAGATCTCTCCTAACATTTGTCCTTCTCTATAAGTAGAAAAGATATTGGTAGGGTTGTTAAACGAAACCACTTTGGTTTTGTTATCTCCAATGTTCACTCCTATACGGTATGATACTTGTCCGATTTGATCTCTCCACTTCAGGCTTAATTCCCATCCTTCCGTTCTTAATTCAGCATTGTTTTCCTGCGGTGCAGAAGCTCCTAATAAAGAAGGTAATGCTTCTACCGGTCCGATCATATCGCTGGTAGTTCTGCTAAACCAGTCGAAGGTCATGTTCAATTTATTGTTAAATAAAGCTGCATCTAAACCAAAATCGATACTGGTAACGGTTTCCCAGGTAAGGTTTGGGCTTACCAAAGAACCTAAATACACCACATTTGGTCTGGCTCCGTTTAACAAATAAGAACCGTTTCCAACATTTAAGAACTCTTGGAATCTGTTAGCTAAAGCCGGATCGTGATTTCCTAATTGACCCCATGATCCTCTGAACTTTAAGGTATTAACCGTATTTTTTATGCTTGACCAAAAATCTTCCTGAGATATCACATAACCGGCAGAAACCGATGGGAATACTCCACGACGCTTTCCTTCTCTAAAGAATGAACTTTCATCAATTCTTGTTTTACCTGAAAGTAAAAACTTGTCTTTATAGTTATAAGAAAGGCTGTAGAAGAAACCTCTTGTTGAATACTGACTTAAAGCATCGTCAGCAATGTCATCACCCACTGCCGTACTGATCGTTGGTACATTTTCAGTTACCAATTCAGATTTACGTCCGGTTAAGCCGGTATACTTTACTTCGCGTTGTTCATAACCTAATAAAAGGTCTATGTTATGATTCCCTATAGACTTTTTATAGTTGGTGGTGATGTTGAATAACTTATTGGTGTTTTCACTGAAACTACGAATAATTTCATCCGGATTGTACCCTACATTGTTAGAGGTTCCGTCTGGTAGAGGAATATAATTTCTCAACTCGATTCGTTCGGAATTGGCGTTCGTAAGATGATAGTTATAACTCATTCTGGTTACCCAGTCGGTGATAGGCTCTAATTCTACCGCACCTTGAAGAATGGTGTTGTTGGTATAATTATTTGTATTCCCTGAATCCTGGATTCTTTTTACATCACTATTTACAATAGTTCCGTCAGGAGCGTACAATGGATTAACCGGCCACATTCTTGAAATCTGGTGATAGATGATGTTTTTGTCATAATTTCCAAATCCACCACTAGGCAATAAGGTATGTTCACGCGTATACTTAGAGGAAATATCAAATCGCAACCAATCGATAGCTTCTGTGTTGAGGTTTAACGTAAAGTTATAACGATCGTACTCGTCGTCGGCGTATTCTAAATTACCTAATTGATTGTAATAGTTTCCGGATAGATAGAACGTTGTTTTTTCTGTTCCTCCATTTACCCCTAGTTTATGCTGCTGTCTCGGAGCATAATCTTTGTACATTATATCATACCAATCATTATTGGCATATCCGTCTGTATAATACATCCAGTTGGTTCCTGAAACATTTGGTTGTGTTTCATCGGTAATATTTCCGGCAAGATAGTCCTGAATACGTTGTATTTCTTCGTCATCAAATAACGGGGTAGCCCCTCCGTTTGTTGCTGCATCATTATAGGCTCTTGCAAAGTCTAAACTGTTACTTGATTCAGGAAGGCTGGTAGGGGATGCAAATGCAATATTACCTGAATACTCAACAGAAATTCTACCCGCTTTACCTCTTTTAGTTGTAATTAAAATAACTCCATATGCACCACGTGAACCATAAATAGAAGCTGAAGCTGCATCTTTAAGAACGGAAACAGATTCTACATCATATGGGTTGATACTATTCATTTGACCCACAGTAATTGGCACACCGTCTAATAATATGTATGGGGTACCTCCGTTACCGGTTAAAGTTCCTGCACCACGAATATTTAAATTGGTTGTAGATCCGGGTTCACCACCACTACTATTTGTAGAAACATTAAAGTTGGCAATGGCTCCTTGAAGCATTTGATTTACTGATGCTACAGGTCGTTCCCCGATTTCCTTATCCATATTTACATCGGCAACCGCATCTGTTAAGTTGATTTTTTTCTTGGTACCATACCCTACAACTACCACCTCATCTAATTCTGAAGTATTTTCTACCAGGCTAATATTAATTTCCGTCTGGTTATTAACAGCAACCTCTTGCGTAGCAAATCCGACATATGAAAAGACCAATACAGGGTTTGATGCAGAAGTATTAATAGCAAATTTACCATTAAAATCTGTTGAGGTTCCGTTGGTGGTTCCCTTTACCATAATGGTAACTCCGGCCAAAGGTAATCCTTCGCTATCCGTTACCACACCTGTTATAGACTGTTGCATACGCGCCACAATCTGATCGTTTATTTTTTGTGGAGCCAGGCTTGATAATTCAGAATATCGCGATGTTAATAAATCAGTGAATTTTTGCTTGAGTTCAGGTTTACCCTTTGGAAACAAAATAATCTGATTTCTAACAAAACTATAGTCGATAGGACTTTTTGTAAAAAGAAGATTCATTACTTCTTCTAACTCCGTATTCTCTACAGAAATTGAAATTCGCTTTTTCACATCTATAATACTACTATTATAGAAAAAACTGTAACCACTCTTTTCTTCAATAGAAGAAAGAACAGTTTTTAATTCTTCGTTGTTGACACTTAATGATATGCTCTGTGCAAAGGCTTCAGATGCAAAAATTTTAGAAAGCGTAACACAAAGTAAAATGGCATAAATTTTCATAATCCGAAGCATGTGGATTTTTGAAAAAAGAAGTCTTCTTTTTTTCATAACTTTGGTCGGGTTTTAATTGTTTGTTTTACTTATTGTCTGTAACTAAATAATTAGCCTGAAAAGGTAAGTGCTGCAACACTTGCCTTTTATTTTTTCATTAATACTTCTATTTCGGTTTTATCATTGATTTTAAAGGTTATTGGCGACGATAATTCAAATAATTCTAATATTTGATTCAATGAAAGATTATCGAAAATGCCATTGTATTTATGTTCTAAAATTTTACTTGATTGTACTTTGAATACAACGTCGTAGGTTCTTTCCAGATCTTTTAAAACCTGGTCCATTGGAGTTTCGTTATAAATAAGTTTTCCTTTTCTCCAGGAGGTATAATGATGAGGATCTACATCTTCAATAATGATTTGATCTTTTGTCTTTATATAGGTTGCCTTTTGAGAAGGATTTAATTCAACTGTTTTAAAAGTAGAATCTTCTATAATCTTAACCTTCCCTTCCACTAATGTGGTTTCTATATATTGATCTTCCCGATATGATTTTATATTAAAGCTGGTACCTAAAACCTTTATTTTCATTCCGCTGGTGGTATAAACAATAAACGGTTTTTCTTTATTCTCAGTTACATCAAAAAAGGCTTCTCCTTCAAGTATTACCTTGCGTTTAGAGCCTTCAAAATGTTTTTGATAGGTTAGGGAACTATTGCTGTTGAGAATAACTTTGGTGCTATCGGATAAATAGAATTCTTTCTTTTCACCTTTCTCTGCAATTATCTGAATTTTTGCATTCGAATTTTTAATTGGCAGTATGTCAGATTTATAGTTCCAATAAACCACAGAGGAGGTTATAATAGCTAATAAAACAATGGCATACTTATAAACATTCTTCGTGAAAGGTTTTCTTTTGGGAGATGAAGTACCTGGGTCAGTACTTAAGGATTGAGCAATATGCTTTGCTTTTAACAATTCATATTGTCTTTGCCTTTTTGGGTTTTTAAACAACCATGCAATAACTTCCTTTTCCTTTTTTTCCGGAAGTTCATTTTTAATAAGCTTTAATATTGTTTTTTTATTCATTCAAGAAACCCTTTATTATTATATACGAGAAAAGAGTTTACTACCCCCCAAATAAAAATCTGTTTTTATTAATTAAAGTACTCTGACAGGGTAGTTCTTAAATGCTTCAATACCTTTGTTATATGGTTCTCTACCGTCTTTGGAGCAATTTGCAGTTCTTCTGAAATTTCTTTGTGTTTCTTTCCTTCGAACCTGCTTTTAATAAAGACAGTTTTACATTTATCAGGAAGTTGTTCCAGACTTTTTTCCACTTGTTTTTGAAGTTCTCTTTCTATAATACCAGATGCGGTATCGTTCGATAATGCATGATAGTTTAAAAGGTGTATTTGTTGCAGTGTATTAGATTCAACAGATAGTCTATTCTTTTTTGCTCTTAAATAATCAAGACACGTATTACGGGTTATTCTGTATAAGTACCCTGTTACATTATTAGTAAAGTCTAGTGAATTTTTATTTTTCCAAACCTTTAAAAAAACGTCTTGTAAAAGTTCTTCGGCGTCCTCTTTAGAAACCACATACTGTCTTATAATTTCAAACAGCTTTGATGCGTGAAGTTCATATAAGGTATCAAACAAGGTATCTCCTTTTATTGGATCTGTTTTAACCGCATTCTTTGTTTCATCAAGAGATCGCATATCTGGAAGATTAATTCATAGTTTACTAATATAAAAAAACATGTATCTATTTTTACAAATAAACAATTTTATTATTAATTAAATCTTAATTTAATGTAAGAAAAAGTAATATATTGAAAAATTATTAACCAATGAAATATTTTGAAGTCTTACGAATTCAGTTTTTTAATAAATAAATGAAAGTAAAGTTATGTTAATCTGTTTCTGGCAAGAAAATATGCTCAAAAAGTCCTGAAAGGACTTTAATTCATGGGTGTGAAGGGTAATGAAAATAAGCTATAAAAATTGAAGTTATTCACGGATCATGGCAACATGAGGAATACCATCTTCCAGGTATTCTTCACCAACAGGTTCAAAACCATGCATTTGATAGAATTTAATCAAATAGGTTTGCGCTGATATTTTAATTCTGGATTGTTGATAGTGTTTTTTTATCGCTTCTATGGAAGCTTTAATTATATCATGGCCATAGCCGAATTGACGCTCAGTTTCTTTAACAACTACACGTCCGATACTAGGAAATTCAAAATAATCCCCAGCATTAAAAAGGCGGGTATATGCTACGATCTTTCCATCTTTTATACCCAATACATGAAGTGCTTTTTGATCTTTACCATCAATATCCTGATAAACGCAATCCTGTTCTACCACAAAAACTTCACTTCTTAACTGAAGTAGTTCATACAATTCATTAGTAGTTAATTCATTATAGGTTTTAACAGTGATATCGATCATTCGGTTTAACTTTTAATCTTGAACAATAAAATCTTTTGGATCGTCTTTTTTAAACTCCGGTTGAATATTGACGTGGTTAATTCCGAAGTCTGTTTTAAGAAGTTCTTCTATTTGGTGTAGTATATGATTAAATTCATATAGATCTATGTTCTCTTTAAAATCAAGATGGGCTTCCAGGTGCATTTCATCATCATTTAAACACCAGATATGAATATGATGTAATTTATTAACTTTTGGTATTTGATGAACAGCTCGTGCCACCGCTTTTACATCTACACTATCAGGCGTAAAAAGCATTAACATTTTTGTAGATTCTTTTAAAAGGTCAAAACCTACATAAACCAGGTACACAGCAATTATAAAGGTGAGAAGACTATCTACCCAATATACCTGATAATACTTCATTAGTAATCCTCCAATGAATACGGCAACACTTGCTAACATATCTGTTAATAAGTGTAAATATGCCGAACGCATATTGATGTTTTTATCAGCGTCTTTCTTAAGAATAAAAACACTTAAGCCATTCGCTATAATCCCCAAAAGGGATAACCAAATAACTAATTCTGAAGCAATTTCGTGGGGTTCTAAAAACCTTTTTACAGATTCTATAATAAGTAAAATGGCGATTACCACTAAGGTAACGCCATTTATAAACGCAGCTATTATTTCTGCTCTCTTATATCCAAAAGTACGATGGGTAGATGCCTTTTGTTTTGAAAGTCGATTCGCTATATAACTAATGACCAGCGAAACAACATCGGTAAAATTATGTAAGGCATCTGAAAGTAATGCTAAACTACCGGAAATAAAACCACCAATAACCTGAGAAAGGGTAATTACTATATTTAATATGATAGATATTAAAAGGTTTTTACCACTTATTGCGTTATGTTGATGCGATTGATGATTTACCTTCCCCATTTAATTTAGCAACCCATAGGTATCTTATTAATTCGGTTTTGATGTCTTCCACCTTCAAATTCAGTATTTAAAAAGGTTTCAACAATTTCAATAGCTTGTGGAATCGCCGTAAATCTTGCAGGAATACATAAGATATTAGCATTATTGTGAGCTCTGGTTAACTCCGCTATTTCCTTATTCCAGGAAAGACCAGCTCTGATTCCCTGATGTTTATTAGCAGTCATCGCTACCCCATTAGCACTTCCACATACTAAAATACCAAAATCAGCTTTGTTATTCTCTACATCATTAGCTACGGGATGAACAAAGTCAGGATAATCAACACTAGAAGTCTCATCAGTTCCATAGTTGGTTACTTCTATCCCTTTAGATTTTAAATACTCAACGATGGCAAATTTATAATCTGTACCAGCGTGATCGTTTCCTATTGCAATTTTCATTTGTTATAATTGTGTTGTTTAAACTGGTACAAAGGTAGTAAATAGCCTAGTTTAGAATCGTTAAGATGAAAATAAAATTATTTTGCTTCCTATTTTTAAACCTAAACAATATAATTATAAGGTGGATTACCTAATAATCGAGGTATTCAACACGATAATGTATTGTATTTAAAGGGTTTATATCGTAATTAAACAGTTATTAACAATGGTGTTTATTCAAAAGGTAAAAGCCTTATAAATAAAGAGGTTCTTTATTAACACAATCGTTAATAACTAATGCTTAAAAAAGGAATTAAAAATTTGGTGAATACAATTATAATCGAATAATGATTTTTTAATTGAATTGTGCAACTAAAGTTTTTTGGATTTGTTTCTTTTTTATCAATACCGAATTCAACAGTTATCAACATAAATTAACAGTCGATTTATTAAAATTTAAATCCAGTTAACAATTATCAACGGTTGTTAATTAAATATAAAAACTGTCTTATTTACAATTATTTAACGCCAAATAGAATTGTTAATTACTGTTTATAACGCTCCATAACTTCAACAAAAAAGAAAATCAACGAAAAGTTTTTCTACATATTCACAAGCAATAATAACAATCATAATAGATTTAAAATTTTTTAAAAAAGAAAAAGTATATAATGTATAATGTTTAAAATGTGAATAAGGTTAAACTAATTTTAGATGTGAGTTAGGTTGATTTAAATCGTTTATGATTTCCTTTACGAAATCTACGTATGCCTTGTGTACTTTTAATTTAATGCCTCCGAGGGCGAATGAATAGAAGGGAGATACGGAAACAATGGTTTCATTCTCAAAAAAAAAGGGTACTTCCTCTTCGGTTAATACAGATTTTAAAACGATGTATTCGTGAGGATACGTAAATGTAGCTACGGTAATGAAATTTTTCATAAGCACCTGTTTTTTGGGCTTATAATAAAGATACCAAGAACTTTTTAATATTAATTTGATATTCAGTAAAATTATTTGTTTTGCTTGAATTCAAGTACTTTATGGATTGTACGATGTTTAAGATCGAAGATTAAATTTAGAACAATTAATGGTTGTTAAATAGCGATTTTCTGGATAGGAAACCAGGAAGCTTACAGAAAATTAATACTTGTAAATGGTTCTGATATGATCTTTTTGCTTAGTTTTGCTACTGTCTACTGCATGTAAGACCTCCTTTTTCTCTAAAGAGTAGTTGATGTATACTGTAAAAGAGATTAAACCCATTATAAAAATGGAGGCAAAAAATATGATTATTTTATAAACTCGTTTCACAGATTCTAAGACTTTGTACTTTATAGACGAAGATAAATCCATAATGTTACAGTTTTTTTAATAAAATTTTAACTTTTTTTAAAGCCTGTAGATTCAAATCTTTTATTTGTATTTTACAGCAATTATTAATTTATATATGACGAAAAGAAAGAAAAGAGCTGAAAAGCAGCGGAAGATAGAAATAACTAAAGGAATTTTTTCCGTACTTGAAAAGAACAAAAATCAACCACTAAACTATAAACAAATAGCTTCTAAACTTGGTATTAAAGATACCAGCGGAAGAAATTTATTGATTAAACGTTTAGGTCAGTTAAAAGCTAAAAATAAGATTGAAGAGGTTGAAAGAGGAAAATATAAAGTTATTCCTTCTCAAAATTATTATACCGGAATTGTAGATATTACCGGCAGAGGAAATGCTTATGTAATTTGCGACGACCTGGAAAAGGACGTTTTTATTCCCTCATCCCTTTTAAGTAAAGCACTTCATGGCGATGAAGTGGAAGTATATGTTTTTCCACGAAGAAGGGGATCCAAGCGTTTGGAAGGTGAGATCACCAAGGTTATCAACAGAAAGCGAACGACCTTTGTTGGGATTGTACAAATGCAGAAGAATTTTGCCTTTGTCGTACCTGGAGATTTTAGAATGTATACAGATATTTTTGTTGCTAAAAACAAAATTAACGAAGCAGAAGATGGCGATAAGGTGTTGGTAGAAATAACCGATTGGCCGGATAAGGCTGAATCGCCATATGGTAAAATCATTAAAGTTCTTGGAAAGCCAGGAGAGCATCAGACTGAAATGCATGCGATTCTAGCCGAATATGGTCTTCCATATGAATTTCCAGGGGATGTGGAACATTTTGCCAATAAACTCGATACTTCTATTCAGGAGAGTGAAATTAAGAAAAGGCGCGATATGCGTGGGGTTACCACTTTTACCATCGATCCTAAGGATGCAAAGGATTTTGATGATGCCTTGTCTTTTCAGGTACTTGATAATGGTAATTATGAAATAGGAATTCATATTGCTGATGTATCGCATTATGTTCAACCTGGTTCTATACTGGATGATGAAGCTTATAATCGTGCAACTTCGGTTTATTTAGTTGACAGGGTGGTGCCGATGTTACCTGAGGTATTATCGAATAATGCTTGTTCCCTAAGACCAAATGAAGAAAAGTATACCTTTTCGGCGGTCTTTGAAATCGATCAAAACGCAGGGATTAAAAATCAATGGTTTGGAAGAACCGTGACCTATTCTGATCAGCGTTTTGCTTATGAAGAAGCACAACACATTATTGAGAATTATGAACTTGAGGATGGTGTTGATAACCCTAAAATTCTTCACAAGGAAACAGGAAAAGCTGATGCTGTGGCTATTCCTCAGGAATTATCGTTAAGTGAAAAAGAATACGAGGTTAGCGATACCATTGCAGAAGCAATTTTGGTTTTGGATAAACTGGCAAAAGTTATGCGTCACAGAAGAATGGATGCCGGGGCTATTTCATTTGATAAAGTGGAGGTTAAATTTCGATTGAATGAAGAAAACGATCCGATGGGAGTTTACTTTAAGGAAGCTAAGGATGCCAATAAACTTATTGAAGAGTTTATGTTATTAGCCAATCGCCGGGTAGCTGAATTTATTGGTAAACAAAAAAAGACTTTTGTTTACAGGGTGCATGATGAACCTGATGACGAAAAATTAATACAGTTAAATGGCGTTATATCTCGTTTTGGATATAGTGTTAACCTTAAGAGTAGAAAAACCATTACAAGCTCTCTAAATCAGTTATTGGATGAAGTGCAGGGTAAAAAGGAACAAAACCTTGTGGATACCCTTGCTATCCGAAGTATGAGTAAAGCTGAGTATACTACTGAGAATATTGGTCATTACGGATTGGCGTTTGATTATTATACCCACTTTACATCTCCGATAAGAAGGTATCCTGACGTTATGGTACATCGTTTATTGCAGCATTATCTGGATGGTGGTGAATCTGCAAAGGAAGAAGAGTATCAGGAAAAATGCAGACATTCTTCTCAAATGGAAGGTCTTGCTGCCAGTGCGGAACGTGACTCTGTGAAATACATGCAGATCAAATTTATGGAAGATCATAAGGATCAGGATTTTATTGGTGTTATTTCGGGAGTTACCGAATGGGGAATTTACGTAGAAATCATTGAAAATAAATGTGAGGGCATGGTGCGCATCAGGGACATAAAGGACGATTATTATGTTTTTGATGAACAACAATACGCGCTTGTTGGAGAGGTTACCAAAAATATGTATCAGTTAGGTGATGAAGTCATGGTGACTGTTAAGAATACAGATTTGATTAAACGTCATCTCGATTTTGAATTGTTAGGAAAGAAAGAAGACCTATTGAGCTGATTATTTTTAGATTTTAGGATCACAAAGGCACAATAATTGTTGGAAGGATCGTTAACAATTAAATCTAAAATGTATTTACGTATGAAGAAAGTATTTTCAATACTCATGTTTGTATCAAGCTTTACGCTCTTGGCGCAAGATAAAGTTGTTAAGGAGTTAGGTGAGTTTTCAGAAATAAAAGCCTTTGATGGGATCTCTGTTAACCTGGTTAAATCTGATGAAAATAAGGCTATTGTTACCGGAGATGATGTTCATAAAGTAGTATTTGTTAACAATGGTGGAAAGTTAAAGATCAGGATGGAGATCGATAAAGTATTCAGTGGTTTTGAAACTTTTGTAGAGGTACATTACAAAGGAAGAATAGAAACTGTAGATGTTAATGAGAATGCCTTTGTAACTTCTAAAGATCTTATTAAACAGGAAACTTTAGAGCTAAAAGCACAGGAAGGTGGAGAAATTGATTTGAAACTCGAAGTACTCCGACTGAATGTAAAATCTATTACCGGTGGTATTATTGAAACCAGTGGTACTGCCAAGAATCAGGTGGTTCGTATCAATACCGGCGGACAGTACGAGGGTGACCGCTTGCAAACCGAACAAACCGATGTAGATGTCAATGCAGGAGGTACCGCTTATGTAAAGGCTTCTGAATTGGTTGAAGCTAAAGTTAGGGCCGGAGGTACGATTCGAATATTTGGTAAACCTAAGGTAATTGATCAGCAAAAACTTATCGGAGGTAAGATTATAGAACAATAAATATTGTTAAAATATATCTTTAAAAAATCAGCATATTCCATATTATATGCTGATTTTTTTGTTTTATCTCACTATTTTTGAAAATGTAAACCTTAATTATTACATTTTTTAACCGTTTCTAAATGACTCAAGACATTCTTTCTGCCATTCCGTGGGGTATATTATTAGCATTTACCATAGGACCGGTATTTTTTGTTTTGTTAGAAACCAGTGCATTAAAGGGATTCAGAGCTGGTTTGGCTTTAGATGTTGGTGTGGTATTAGGGGATATATTCTTTATTCTGATTGCTTATTTCAGTACCAATAAAATTTTAGAGCGTCTTAAGGATGAACCGGCATTGTTTATATTCGGTGGACTTATTCTATTGGTTTATGGAGTTATCTCTTTTATAAGAAACAGACGTAATTATCGAAGAGTTAAGGATGATGAACTGGAAGATTTCTTACCCAAAAAGAATTACCTGAATCTGGCGTTAAAAGGTTTTGTGCTCAATTTTATTAATATTGGTGTACTTGGGTTTTGGTTGGGAGTTATTATTGTTTTCGGACCTAAATTAGATATGAATCCAAATAGGATTTTTGTTTTTATAGCAACCATCCTTGTGACCTATTTATTGGTTGACTGTATTAAAATTTTACTTGCTAAGCAATTAAAAAGTAAGCTTACTCCTTACCGGATATTTAAGATTAAACGGGTGATTAGTATTGTCTTGATGTTTTTTGGATTTGCTTTAATCATTCAGGGTTTCTTTCCGAATGAAAAGGAAAAACTCAAGGATGCTATAGAAGACATACGAAACCGATGATTAACTACCATAATAAAATTTTTAAAACTGTTCGTAATTCCGATAACGGCGAAACCTCTTCTGAAACTGAATTTCGTTATCAGCAGGAGGGCAATATTTTAACTTCTGTTTATAAAGGAGGTCGTATTGTTTATGGACATTTATTGGGAATTGTACATGAAGATAGTAGTATCACCATGAAGTATCATCAGATAAATAAACAGGGTGAATTACTGACTGGTCAATGCCATTCAATACCTGAATTAATGCCTAATGGAAAAATAAGGCTTCATGAGACCTGGCAGTGGACTTCGGGCGATTTATCTGAAGGGACTTCGGTTATTGAAGAGGTTTAGCGAATAACAAAATCTTTTAAACCTTCTGCTAATTTTCGATCGTTAGATAACCTTTGAATTTTATTTTGTCCTCCGAGTTTACCAATTGATTTCATATACGAGGTAAAACCGCCATTTTCGATTTTACTTATTTTTAAGGTTTGCAATATCCTACCTTGAATTAGATCGTAATAATAACTATTTTGTTGTTGTAATGACGCATCTATTGTTTGAGCAAAGGATGCGAGATCCTGAGGTTCTTCTTCAAATTCTATAAACCATTCATGGTAGGGTAATTCATCACCTTCCGGATTGATCTGAGGTGCCACCGTAAATTCATTTATTGAGGCATTAGAAGCTTTTATCGCTTCATTTAAGGCCTCTTCTACTTCCTTGGCAATAACATGTTCACCAAAGGCAGAAATAAAGTGTTTAATACGTCCGCTAACGATAATGCGATATGGGTCTGTCGAAGTGAATTGAATAGTATCTCCTAGATTGTATGCCCAGAGTCCGGCATTCGTAGAGATGATCATTACATAATTAACACCAACCTCAACATCTTTAATGGTAAGACGTTTTGGATTCTCATCAAAGAATTCATCGGCTTTTACAAATTCATAAAAAATACCGGCATCCAAAAGTAGCAGCATACCGTTTTCTTTTTGTGAATCCTGATATGCAAAAAATCCTTCACTTGCCGGAAATAATTCAATACTATCTACTTTTCTGCCAATAAGATTTTCAAATTTAGATCTGTAGGGTTCGTAATTAACACCGCCGTAAATAAACAACTGAAAGTTTTTAAAAATATCACCTACTTTTTTATTGGTTTTATCATGTAAGCGTTCAAAATACATTTGTACCCATGAAGGTATACCGCTAATCACAGTCATATCTTCCTTTATGGTTTCTTCTACAATGGCATCTACTTTTGTTTCCCAATCCTCAATACAATTGGTTTCCCAAGTGGGCATTCTGTTTTTTTGGAGATACTTCGGAATATAATGTGCCACGATTCCTGAAAGGCGACCGAGTTTTATACCATGCTTTTCATTAAGAACCGGGCTCCCTTGTAAAAAGATCATTTTACCATCGACAAAAGCTGCATTTTTAGTTTCATGAATGTAACATAGAATAGCATTTCTGGCTGCTTCTATATGATATGGCATGGATGCTTTTGTAATTGGAATGTATTTAGCTCCGGAGGTGGTTCCTGAGGTTTTGGCAAAATAGAGGGGTTTACCAGGCCAAAGAATATCTTCTTTCCCTTCTACAACTTTATCAACATACGATCTTAAAGCTTCGTAGTCTCTTATAGGAACGCGCTGAAGAAAGTCTTCATGATTGTTAATACTTATAAAGTCATGATCTTTACCAAAAGCTGTCCCTGCAGCACTGGCTATTAATTCCTGAAATACCTTTTCCTGAGCTTCAACCGGATGTTGAGCCCATTTTTGTATTTTTTTATAAACGTTTCTGGCAAATATTCTCGCAGCAAATGCTTTTATCGACATAGGTATTTATTCAAAATCAATATACTCTTCTGGGTTTACCGGGTTACCCTCACTCCACAATTCAAAATGTAAATGCGGACCGGTAGTGAGTTCTCCGGTATTGCCAACATTGGCAATGACTTCACCTGATTTAACTAAATCTCCTTGCTTTTTAGTTAATGAAGCGTTGTGTTTATAGACAGATATAAGGCCATAACCATGTTCAATGATTATGACATGCCCTGTTTCTGCAGTCCATTCTGAAAATATTACCGTACCATCTGCAACCGATTTAACAGGACTTCCCTCGGGGGCAACAATATCTACCGCAAAATGCTTTTCTTTTGCGTTGTAGGTATTGGTAATGGTTCCTTTTATAGGGGGAAACAACACAAAATCCATGCTGGATGATGCTGTTTCAAAGACATTGTATTTGTCTTCATGTGCTACTTCGGCACGTAGTAAAGAATCTTGTTTATTAGGAAGTAGATTTAACTGGGTAGTATCCTTCTTAAATTCGTCAAAGAGGGAATCTTTATCCATCTTTTCCATTTTGATATCACCTCTTAAAACCTGTTGAATTCTATCAAAATACAATTCATTGGTTGCTAATTTAGTTTCCAGTGAATCTACTTCATAGGCTAGTCTGGTGGCTTTCTGCTTAAGTGCGGTAGAGGCATATCCTGGTATGTATTCCCTCAATGGAGTAAAAGCAATAAGTACCGTAGTAATAGCAATGAGGAAAATAGCGAATAGGGTGCCTATTACAAATACATTCAGCCTGTTGAGTTTAAGAGAAAAGCGTTCTTCGAACGTATCTTCATTTAAAACTACTAACCTGTATTTATGCAGTAACTTTTTCTTTAATTGCTTTCTTTTACTTTTCTTTTTCTCCATGGAAAAACAAATATAGTTTTTAAACTTTTTATTTATCCTAAAATATTCTGAAATCCCTATAAATTGTAGTTATGTTTATAGTGTAGTTTCTTTTATATAAGTGAATTTCATCACACTTTTAATTGGAATATTTATAATATAAACTTATGAAATAACGTGGGTATTAAAGTTTTCTTATTACCTTTGTTTCAATAAAATTAAGAATCAAATGTTTGGATTACATATTTTTCTAGGAATGATTGGCCCATGGCAAATTGCAATTATCGTTGTTCTAGTGCTATTATTATTTGGTGGAAAGAAAATACCAGAATTAATGAGAGGCCTTGGTAGTGGTATAAAAGAATTTAAAGATGCCACTAAAAATGAAGATGAAGATAACCAGATTGAAGAAAAGAAATAAGTTATCAATAAAAAAAAACCTCGCTATTAGCGAGGTTTTTTTTGTTTATATAGTATTCTTCTTTTCTATTCTAAGTGTTTTCAGTATAGATTCTAACTGAAACATATAATCGCGTTTATCGGTTGAAGGGGCAAAGGTAAATCCTTCAAGAACCAATGTACGGTCGTTAATAGGATCCTTTACGATATAATTTATAAACGGACCTGCCATAAAGAAGTTTTTAACCTCCCACATACCTTTTGTTTCAATGGCTTCGTATCCATTAATATTGGAATCAAAGATATAAGGCGCATAGGCTTTCTCAGTTACCATCCACATCGTTTCCGGATTTCTTCCAGGAACATATTTTTTACCGATAGAATCTCTCATTTTAATAATTTGATCTACACGGGTACTATCTGTGGGATAATAATCTTTAGGCATTTCATAAACGATAATGTTCATGGTTCCTTTCGGAATTTGTCTTTCGATCCAAAAGAAATTATGATCTTCTTTTACGATCTTATAAACAGAAGGCATCGTTAATGAAACTCCTAACTTATTCTTTAATTCATTCTCCTTATTCAGGGACAGTTTAAACCTGTTTTGAGTTTCTTTGATGTCATGTTTTTTGAAGGTACTTATAATTTCATCAGAATTGGCCTTGATAGCTTCTATCAGGCTTTCTGCTGTACTTCCTTTAATAAAGGCTACCTTTTGTGGTCTTGCGTATACATCGTCTTTAATAGCTGCTACATTAGAAGAATCTTGAGCTACATAAAGAATGTTACGACTATTACGAGCAAAATCGGTAAAGACTTCAGGAGGCATCTGATGAATGGTAAAAAGTGGCTCTTCCCAAGGTAATCCATCTACCGGTGCAGCAAAATGATCTCTGATCTCATCCCCTACCTTACCATTCCAAAGGTTATTGTCGATAACCACAGATAGTGTATTTATAGCACCTACTGAATTAGGTAAAACTCTTTTCGAATCCTTCTCATTACAAGAGAAAATAAGCACACCAAGGGTTATTAAAACAAGAATTTTTTTCATTTTATTTTTGATTTAGCTGTGTTTCTAACATTTGCATAATTTAATTTTCATGCCAGGTTTTAAACTTCTACCGCTAATATCGTTCCATTCTTGTAAGTTTTTAACAGAAATTCCAGGAAATTT
This sequence comes from Zhouia amylolytica AD3, assembly GCF_000511935.2. Classification (NCBI taxonomy): domain Bacteria; kingdom Pseudomonadati; phylum Bacteroidota; class Flavobacteriia; order Flavobacteriales; family Flavobacteriaceae; genus Zhouia; species Zhouia amylolytica. The sequence continues at coordinate 73,859 of NZ_AYXY01000026.1, forward strand.
ATTTGCAATACCCCATAGTGTGTCACCACTTCGAACCACGTATTCTTTTAAACCCTTAGTGTTTACAGTACTTGAGCTGCCAGATGACTTCTTAACTGCAACAGGTTTTTTAGGATAAATTTTTAAACGTTGACCAATTCGTATGGTATTACCTCTAAGGCCATTCCATCTTTTTATATCACTAACCCGTACGCCGTAACGTTCGGCTATTTTACCTAATACATCTCCACTTCTTACTCTGTGAGTAACCTGAGAATCCATTTTAAAGAGTTGAGGAAGCGGTTTCTCTTTTTTGGCTAGTTCTTCATCAATATGTTTATAGATTGCAGCTTCATTGGCTACAAATCTGCCAATATCCTTATTAGGCAGTCTTAAGATATGTACCTCGTCTTCGATATAAGGAATAACATCTATTTTATATGAGGGATTGAAGAATTGAACTTCTTCAACATCTATGTTTATCAGTTCTGAAATCTGATCAAAGGTGATCATTTTTTTAACCTGAATCGTATCGGTTTCAAAGTAGGCTACTTCTCCTCTTGGATCTGTTTTAAAGCCATGTTCTTCAGCATATTCAAAAATATACATCATAGTTAAAAATGCAGGAACATATCCGGCGGTCTCTCTTGGTAAAAATGGTCGTAGATTCCAATAATTTTCGTAACCACCACTTCGTCTTATCGCCTTGGATACATTACCCGGACCTGAATTATATGCTGCCAGTGCCAGGTCCCAGTCACCAAAGATATCATACAGTTTTGACAGATATTTAGAAGCTGCCTGGGTCGATTGAATAGGATCTCTTCTTTCATCTACATAGCTATTAACTTCTAAGCCATACATTCTACCCGTTTGAAACATAAATTGCCATAGACCTGTTGCACCAACCCTGGATCTGGCTTTAGGATTCAATGCTGATTCTATAACTGCCAGATATTTCATTTCTAACGGAATATCATTACGATCTAATTCTTCTTCGAACATTGGAAAGTAGAAACTACTTTTATTGATCATTCGTTGAACGAAGCCCCTCCTGTTTTTCAGGAACATTTTAATAACACTTTCTAATGATGGATTGTACGCAACATTAAATGGTGTTTTTTGATTTAATTTCTCTAATCGCTTTTTAAGGGTATCGGTAGGAAGCTCCTGATATTCTACCTCTTCATAATCTAAACTTGTTATGTCGTTATAAAGGGTGTCAAAAAGTTCAGATTCATAGAGTTCCTGTAACCACAAACTATCATATTTAGCCGCCATCTCATTATCTTTGAGATTGTATCGACCTTCTGCTTTTAATAGTTTTTTGAGATCGTTAGAAATAGAATCTTTTGAAGTTTCGATGGTAATTTCTTGCTGATTCTTTATGATTGAATCGTTCGATTGTTCTGGTTTTGCAGGTAGCTGAGCAGCCGTTAAAAACGGAACAATGAAGGTTATCAGTATCAAAATCCTTTTCATCATCAAATTAATTTATTTAGAAAATAACACGAATTCGCCAAAAATCGTATTTTTTTGGTTATTTAACCGTTTAGAAATGTTAAAATACACGTAAAGTAGCCTTTATAGTGGCTTTAATAAAAAAGCGATATCAGATTTGATATCGCTTTTTTTATACGAATTTGTGGTATCCTTAATCTAGAATAGCCGCTATACCAGGTAATTTTTTACCTTCTAAACTTTCAAGCATGGCCCCACCACCGGTAGATACATAACTTACTTTATCTTCAAAACCAAATTGTTTAACTGCAGCAACTGAATCTCCTCCACCAACTAATGAAAAAGCTCCATTCTTTGTGGCTTCGTCTATAAAATTACCAATGGCGATTGTTCCTTTAGAAAAGTTTTCCATCTCAAATACTCCTACAGGACCATTCCAAAGAATAGTTTTCGATTGATAGATAACCTTTTTAAAGTTTTCCAGGGTAAGCGGTCCGGCATCCAGTCCTTGCCATCCATCCGGGATTTTATCTACGTCTACCGTTTGAGTGTTAGCGGTATTACTAAAGTCATCTGCAGCAATTACATCGACAGGAATATGTACTTCTACCCCTTTCTTTTTAGCTTCGGCTAATATGTTTAAGGCAAGTTCTTGTTTATCATCTTCACAAATAGAATCACCGATTTTACCTCCCTGAGCTTTCACGAAAGTATAGGTCATACCACCGCCGATTATTAAATGATCTACTTTATCTAAAATGTTTTCTATAATGGTAATTTTCGAAGATACTTTTGCACCTCCAAGAATAGCTGTAATTGGTTTTTCACCACTTTGTAATACCTTGTCGATAGCTTCTATTTCCTTAGCCATTAGATATCCAAAGCATTTATTATCATCAAAAAACTGAGCTATAATAGCAGTAGATGCGTGTGCTCTGTGTGCTGTTCCGAAAGCATCGTTAATATAAATATCACCTAGTTTCGAAAGTTGAGCGGCAAAATCTTTATCACCTTTTTCTTCTTCAGCATGAAAACGCAGGTTTTCCAACAAAAGGATTTCACCTGATTTTAGATTAGCAAGTGCTTCTTCAGCTTTTTGCCCAACACAATCTTCAACAAATTTTACTTTTACACCCAGAATTTCAGAAACAGTGTTAACGATATGGGTCATAGACATATCCGGGTTTACCTGTCCTTTCGGACGTCCTAAATGACTCATTAAAACAGCGCTTCCGCCATCTTCTAAAACCTTTATGATTGTAGGTTTAGCTGCTTCTATTCTAGTGGTATCCGTTACATTAAAATCAGCATTTAAAGGAACATTAAAATCTACTCTTATAAGAGCCTTTTTACCTGAAAAGTTAAAATTGTCAATTGTCTTCATACACATAATGTTATTGAAGCCCAAAGGTAGTTATTTATTGTTTGTAGAGAAATTAGAATTCTTTATAAATCGTTAAATATTGGAGTTATTTGTTGTAATAAACAACTGGTTAATACATTTTATGGACCGAAATCGTTTTCAAAAAGTTTTATAGCATTATTCTATTCTTATAAAATTCTTCATCTTTGCTGTATTCTAGTTTATCAATATTACATGTTATTTTCTGAAATATTAGGACAGTCTCATATTAAAAAGCATTTAGTGTTCAGTGCTGATAATGGTCGTATTCCTCACGCACAATTGTTTATAGGTCCGGAAGGTTCCGGAACCTTACCATTGGCAATTGCCTTTGCTCAATATATTTTATGCGGTAATAAGGATGGAGAAAATGACAGTGGAAATGCTGCGTGTAATGCTAAGTTTAATGCGTTAACCCATCCTGATCTACATTTTGCATTTCCGGTGGCAACCACCAGCAAGATAAAGCAACATCCGGTAAGTAATCATTTTCTGGAGGAGTGGCGATCTTTTGTAAAAGAACAACCCTATGGTAATTTATTTGATTGGTATCAGGTGTTGGGAATTGAAAATAAGCAAGGTCAAATTGGTGTTGATGAAGCGCAGGATATTGTAAAATCACTTTCTCTGAAGTCATTTGAAGGAGGTTATAAGGTGATGATTATCTGGATGGCGGATAAGTTGAATACATCTGCTTCAAATAAGCTATTAAAACTTATTGAAGAACCACCTAATAAAACGGTTTTTTTACTGATTGCTGAGGATGAGGAGCAGATCATACAAACCATTAAATCTCGTTGCCAAATATTGCATTTTCCACCGTTGGCAGAGAAGGATATTGTCGAAGCACTGGAACGTAGGAATATGAATAGTAATGAGGCCGTTAAAATTGCACACCGCGCCAACGGTAACTTTAACAAGGCTATTGATTTAATGAACAGGGATTCTGAAGATTTAGTCTTTGAACGTTGGTTTGTAGCCTGGGTAAGGAGCGCATTTCGTGCTAAGGGAAATAAGAAGGTAATTCACGATCTTATAAACTGGAGTGAGGAGGTTGCCAAAACGGGTCGGGAAACCCAAAAGAAATTTCTGGGTTATTGCCTCGATGTATTCAGACAAGCCTTGTTATTGAACTATAAGGCCGATTCATTGGTGTATATGGAAATGGAAACTGAAGGCTTTAAACTGGAGAAGTTTGCCCCTTTTGTAAATGGAAGTAACATCGTGGAAATTTCGAAGGAAATACAAGATGCGATCTATCATATAGAGAGGAATGGTAATGCCAAGATCATTTTTACGGACCTTAGTATCAAACTAACCCGATTATTACATAAGAAATAAACCTTTAACACAATTATTTATGCATAACCTAACTACTAATATTACCGAGATTTTATTGTTATTATTTTTAATTATCACTTTCGGACAAAGTGGTTATGATAAAATTGCAGATTGGAAAGGAAATGTGAGTTGGTTGAAAGAACATTTTGCAAATACGATGTTTAAAAACCTCGTTCCTTTATCTGTTTTTGCTATTCTTGTAATAGAATTAATTGCAGCAGTATTATGTATTTGGGGTATTGTTGAACTTATGAGCAATAATGATCCGGTTTATGCCTTATGGGGCGCTGTGATTTCTTGTATTGCATTGTTGGCCTTGTTATTTGGGCAGCGGGTAGCCAAGGACTATGACGGAGCTCGCACCATAGCGATTTACTTTATGGTAGCGATTTTTACAGTATATATGTTATCAAAATAAAAAAGCGGCTTTAAAGCCGCTTTTTTTATAACTTTCTTAGTTAAAGGTATAGGTTGCTTTACTTACCTGGGTAAGTCTGAAATAACCAAGTGCATTATTTTTGGGATTCGTGTTATTTATAACGTTTCCTTGTAAGGTAGTGGGTATAGCTGAAAATGGATCTCCTCCTACTTCGCTTTGTTCGATAAGGATAGCCATGTAATTATAATAACGTTTGGAGATTCCGTATAAGGAAATAAAGACTTTATCTCCAGGAACGAATGGCTGCTGGTTGATATCTTCATCATCTTCTTTTTCAAAGAAATCATTTTTCAAATTTCCATTAGAAAATTCATCATTATCAACCTCTAATACCGGAAATAAATCGCCTTCTTCCAGGTATTTTATGAGGTAATAGTTTGTTTCATCTTCCGGATCTTGAAAGCTAATGTTGACTTCTAAATGCTCATCGTCAAACCCCCCTTCTTTGCTCTGGTATATAGATGTAATATCAATTCCTTTTGTCATCGTTTCGGTTGCGGTATAAACCTCATTTTGATTCATAATTTCCAGGGTGTATGACGTATCTAGTTCAGGTGTAAATTCAGTTGTACTATAGGAACCGTCGTTATTATCGGTAAATGTAATGGTTTGATTTGTGTTATTCTTTGTCAATGTTACAGAGGCACCAATAACAGGTTCAAATTTATTTTCTGCAAAATAAGGAGTAGTGGTACTCAATAGTATTGTTTGTTGATTACCTGCCGTCCCTTTTTCCCAATCAATTGAAGCCTCCACTACTAATTTGGGTTTTGCCTCGGGTACCTCGACCTCGATTACGTCTGTGCAAGCGGTTAATACTATAATCACAAGAACCATATTCATAAGTATTTTATATATCGATTTCATTAGAATTCTGCTTTAAAATTTAAAATTATAAGTAACTGAAGGTACAATACCAAAGATTGCTGTCCTGGTGGCTTCATTGGCTCCGTTCTTTCTGTTCTGACCAAAGGTGATAGAAGCGGCATTTTTGCGATTATAGATGTTGTAAATGCCGAACACCCATTCACCTTTCCATCTTTTTGCTGGTTTTCTGTTTGGAATATAGGTTGCGGAGATATCAACCCTGTGATATGATGGTAGTCGATTTTTATTTCTAAGTCCGTAATTGGCAATCGATAAGCCTTCGTATTGGTATTGGCTATTCGGATATGTTACCGGACGTCCTGTTTGAAAAATAAAGTTCGTTCCAAAACTCCATTTATCACTTAGCTTGTAATTAGTTGTTATCGAAATATCATGTGTTCTGTCGTATCCGGTATAATACCATTGGCCATTATTTATACCTGGTCCACCTGCACTGCCTCCTGGCGTTTGTTGTTCAGATTTCGAAAGGGTGTACGCGATCCATCCTGTTAGAGGGCCTTGATTCTTTTTAAGTAATATTTCTATACCGTATGCTCTCGATTTACCATTTAGTATTTCTGTTTCTATGGTATTATTTCCTATTAAATTTGATCCGTCTATATAATCAATCCTATTCTTTACGTTTTTGTAGTAAGCCTCAAATTCAAAGCTATAGGTATTGTTATTAATTTCTTTAAATAATCCTATTGCCCATTGATTAGACATTTGTGGCTTTATATACTTTCCACTAGGTGCCCATATATCTACCGGGGTGACAGAGGTGGTATTCGAAATCAGGTGTAAGTATTGTGATGCTCTTGAATAACCGGCCTTTATGGCTGTAGCTTCATTAAGTTGATACGAGAGTCCGAATCTGGGTTCAAAATTGGTGAAGTTTTTAATACGATCACCCTTTTTATAGGGTGTTTCAGAAACGGGAGTGCCTTCTTCATAAATTTCCAGTTCCTCATTGTATACAACAGGTTGATTGTTAGCATAATTGGTTAGTGTCTGACCCCCCATACGATTAAAAAAGCTTGTTCGTAGTCCGTATGAAAGGGTTAGATTTTCGACTAGGGTGTGGTCGGCGCTGACATATACAGCACTTTCCATAGCCCTTTTTTCATCTAGTTTAAGATAATTTATTTCAGAGTTTTCATCAGTAGGTTTAACCTCGCCAGTGTCGAAGTTATAATGAATACTACTCAAGCCAAAATTAAGTTTCACATTGGGAGTAGCATAGTATTTAAGATCGTATTTAATGTTATAATTATTTATGCTGGAAACCCAGTCTAAGCCTATAAAATCTAACACCACCTGATAGTCGTATTTGCTGTATATAAGTGATAGGTTGGCAAATAGTTTTTCATTAAAGATATGATTCCACCGCAAGTTACCTGAGAGATTACCATAATTGTTTTCAATAGCATTGTTTATTTCTAAGAAATCCCTGCCAAAGTAACCTGATAAAAACAGTTTATTGTTTTTATTTAACTGATAATTGGTTTTAAAGTTTATATCATAAAAACCAGCTAAATTATCCTGATCGGCGGCTTTTAAAAAGAGGTGTGCATATGAGCTTCGCCCGGCAACGAGAAATGAGCTTTTTTCACTTTTTAAAGGCCCTTGTGCCGTCAATCTGCTAGAGATAAGCCCTATCCCACCATCAAGCTGAAAACGCTTGTTATTTCCTTCCTTTTGATAGATATCTAAAACAGAAGATACTCTTCCTCCATACTGTGACGGGATGTTTCCTTTGTAGAGATTTAAATTTTTAATGGCATCCGCATTAAAGACTGAAAAGAATCCAAAAAGATGTGATGTATTATATATGATGGCTTCATCTAATAACACCAGATTTTGATCAACAGCGCCTCCCCGCACATTAAAACCTACTGTTCCTTCTCCGCTATTTGTTACACCGGGAAGCAACTGAATAGATTTTAACACATCTACCTCACCCAACACTGCTGGTATTTGTTTAATGGTTTTTGTGTTCAGTTTACTAACACTAAGTTTTGGTGAACGTAAACTTATGTTTTCTGTTTCTTTGGCTATCACTTCAACCTCCTTGAGTTGAGTTGAGGAAATCTCCAGTTCGAAATTTAGTTTTTTATTGGCATTGAGAATTATTGGTATCTGAGTTTCCTTAAAACCTATATATGAAACTACCAGGGTATAGTTACCTGCCGGAGCTGTTAGGGAATAAAATCCATATTCGTTTGTTGTAACCCCGTAGTTTGTGTTTAGTAGAAACAAATTAGCCCCTAATAATGTTTCTCCGTTTTCACCATCTTTAATAGTACCACTAAGGGTATATTCTTGTGCTAACAAATGGTTGCTGGCACAAATAATGATTAAATAAAAGAGTTTTCGCATGTTATTATCAGATTGATGTTAAATTATTTACATGGCAAAATAATAGTGCTTTCCTCTGGTATAGGGCATGTTTACTGTAAAATGGAGTGAATTATATAGATTTTGGAGTGGACGATTTATAAATTTATTTCTCCTTTGATTAGAGCCAAATATGATTTAGATACGGGGATGCTTATTTTCTGTATATTTTCAATAATTATTACATACGCGCTTCCTTTTTTTTGTAAATAATTTACGTTCATAAGATTCACAAGATAGGATCTATGGCAACGTTTTATTGGAAGCATTTCGAAGCTTTCTTCAAGGTTTTTAAGACGAGTTCTGATGATTCTTTTTTTAAGTTCGTTATTTAAAACGTAATGTATCAATACATATTGATTACTCGCTTCGGCATAAAGAAACTGTTCTAACCTAATTGACAATTCTGTGTTCTTATTTTCGTCTTCGATATTTAGTGTTTCAACAGACAAGTTTTTACGAATATTTTTTTTGTAATGTATTAGTTGACTTTCCAGTTCACGTATTTCCTTTGATAGGTTCTGAATGTTTTCGTAAACTATGCAAAACATAAATGGGAACAGTAGAAGCACTATCGCCCTGAAAATGTTTTTAAGTTGAAAAAGAACGTCTAATTCTCGTTCAAAATCATTTCCTAAATCGGGTATGAAGAATGATAATGCAAAATACATCATTGTTATCAGTACTGCTTCGAAAAGAAACCATAACGCATACTTTTTTATACTTACCTGTATGAAGTTAAACAGAGGGCGTAAAATAAATTGGGATAATGATAAACCCAAAAAGGTACTTACCATAATGCCCTGGAAAAATAATATGATACTTAGGGTAGTATTTTCAGGATTTATAATCTCGGTATGCAGTCCGTAGGGCTGAAATAGTAGTAAGAATACTTGGGTAAATAACGAAGAGGTTATAACGTAGGTTAGCTTACTTTTACTGGAGGCCAGATAGTTAAATGGCATTTGTAATACCGAGTTCATAAAGTATTTTTAATTATGAAAAATAAAAAAAGCGCTGATGACTCAGCGCTTCTAAAATGTTAAGATTGTAATTACTTTTTGTAACTATCATTTAAAGCGTTTAACACTTCTTCAGTAATATCCTTAGATTCTGCGCCATATAGTACGCTACCAGCTTCGTTAGCACCTAAGATAAAGGTATAACCGTTTTTCTTTCCATAGTCCTTTACAAACGTTCTAACTTTCTTTATTAAGCTATCTATTTCTTTTTGGCTCTCTTGAGATAGTTGTTGTTCTTCCATTTGCAACTGCTGCCCCATTGCTTGTCTTTTCTGTAAAAGAGCATTGTATTTTTCCTGGGCAGCTTGTTGAGATAGTTTTTTAGCTTCAGCCTCAAAAGCTTGTGCTTCTCCCTGGAATGCTCTTCCTAAACTGTCTGCTTTTTTATCGAAAATTTCGATCTTACCTTTAAACTTGGTTTCGATATCAATTTTCTCTTGATAGTCGTTTATTACTTTTGTGTTGTCTACAAAAGCAATTTTATCTTGTTGACAAGAAACGAAACTCGTCGCTGCAATAATTCCTAAAATAATTTTTTTCATTTGATTCTAATTTTTCGGTCTTCTTTTTTTCTTTCAGTTGAACAGCAAAAATAGAAAAGTTGTGGTCATATCAATAAAAAATTTATCTATTTGTATTTGTTATCAATATTAAACAAACTATAAGATTTACTTATAATAATCAGGCCTTTTATTTTGCGTGTATAACATTATTAAATTTTATAAAGGTCTTTGTATAGGTTTTGCAATGAAAACCGCTCTAAAGGGCTAATATTGCTTAATGGGCTTTTTTTATCACGTAAATGAGTGATGAGTATTCACCTGTCTGTTTAGCTTTAAGATTTGAAATAGTTCCACGTGTAAATGCTTTAATAAATCTCATTTTAGATCCTTTGTACTTTTCTGATAGCAGACTAACATAAAAGGAATCAAAAACCATAGGTAGGATTTTTACTACACGCATATTTTGCTCCTTGAAAAGCTTTGAAATGGATTTTCTTGAAAAGTGCCAAAGGTGTCTGGGAACATCATATGCGGCCCAATGTTCTTCATAGTATTTTGCGTCATATGATTTGTAATTTGGTACTGCTATAAAGATGGTTCCGTCATCTGATAATAGTGCTGATAGTTGTTGTATTTGTTCTTTCAAATTTGGAACATGTTCCAGTACATGCCACATGGTTATGACATCGTATTTTGTTTTTTCAATGGTGAGTTTTTCGGCTATGCTTATGCCTTTTTCTTTTGCAAGTATGCGTGCCTTTTTATTGGGTTCAATACCTTGCACCTCCCAACCTAGTTTTTGAGCATAAAGTAAAAAGTCACCAGTGCCCGCTCCTATATCAAGTAGCAACCCTTTCTTTGGATTGGTCGTATTAATGTATTGAACTTTTTTATTGAGGTTTATTTTTTTAACGCGTTGGTAAAGCTTATCCAAGATCGTTTTGGCAGCATCGGTATGTGAAATATATTCATCGCTCTGATAATACGCAGGTAATTTTTCTGGGTCTGGTTGAGGATGTGTAATCAACATGTCGTAATCCTCATCATATACCAAATCAAAATTTTCACCGGTAACGGTATAATCCTTACATGATAAATATTTTGTTTTAGTCATAGGTGATATTTTTTTTAAACCTTCGAAGGTACTATTTATTTTTTTATGGTATAAAAAAAGCAGGTCATTGACCTGCTTTTACAAAATGTTCCACGTGGAACATGTCATGTTTATCTTCCCATATAAACCAACATTACACTAATATCACTTGGTGAAACTCCGCTTATTCTAGATGCTTGTGATAGCGTTGTGGGTTTTATGTTTTTCAATTTTTCTCTTGCTTCATACGATAAAGATTTAAGTTTATCGTAATCAAAATTATTTGGAATGCGAATGTCTTCTAACCGGTTTAGTTTGTCCGCATTGTTTTTTTCTTTTTGAATATATCCCGCGTATTTAACTTTTATTTCCGCTTGTTCCAGTACTTCGTTATCTAGATTTTGATCGATAATAAAATCATTCACTCCTGGTAATTGACGCATGTGGTCCAAGGTGATTTTTGGTCGCGAAAACAACTTATACATTTTATCAGGTTGTTTCATGGTTGAAGAATGGATATCTTCTAATATAGGATTTGCGTCTTTTGGTTTAACGCTTGTTTCTTTAAAGAATTTAACCAGTGTTTCGGTTTTGTTCAATTTCTCTTCTACCCTACGCATGCGATCTTCTTTTGCTAATCCAATTTCATAGGCTTTATGCGTTAGTCTAATATCTGCATTATCCTGTCTTAAAAGTGTACGGTATTCAGCTCTGGAAGTAAACATTCTGTAAGGTTCTTCAGTTCCTTTTGTTATTAGATCATCAATTAATACACCAATGTATGCCTCATTGCGTTTTAGTATGAATGCCTCTTTTTCCTGAACTTTTAAGCTTGCGTTTAGTCCTGCCATTAATCCTTGACTTGCCGCTTCTTCATATCCTGTGGTACCATTAATTTGTCCGGCGAAATAAAGTCCATCAACAAGTTTTGTTTCCAAAGTGTGCTTTAATTGTGTAGGCGGGAAATAATCATATTCTATAGCATAACCGGGTCTAAAGAATTTTACATTTTCAAATCCTTCTACTGCACGTAATGCTTTGAACTGAACATCTTCTGGTAATGAAGTTGAAAATCCGTTTACATACACTTCAACAGTATTCCATCCTTCAGGTTCTACAAATAGTTGATGACGGTTTTTGTCGGCAAATCGATTGATTTTATCTTCTATTGATGGGCAATATCTAGGACCAATACTTTTAATTCTTCCATTAAACATTGGTGATCTTTCAAATCCTTCTTTAAGTAATTCATGCACATGTTCGCTAGTGTAGGTCATGTGACAATCGCGTTGATGCGTTAGAGGTTTTGTAATGTTTGAATACGAGAATTTTTCTGGGTGTTCATCACCCGGTTGAGGAGTCATTTTAGAATAATCTAAAGATCTTCCATCTACTCTTGGCGGGGTACCTGTTTTCATTCTGCCGGCCTCAAACCCAATTTCAACTAAATCTGCAGTGATTCCCGTAGCTGCTTTTTCTCCTGCTCTACCTCCGCCGAATTGTTTATCACCGATATGTATTAATCCATTTAAAAATGTTCCATTGGTGAGTACAACAGTTTTGGCGTAGATGTGTAAACCGAGGCTTGTTTTCACCCCTTTTATTTTGTTGTTTTCTATGATGAGACCAGAAACCATTTCCTGATAGAAATCGAGATTTTCTGTTTGTTCTAACATGTTTCTCCACTCTTCAGCAAATCGCATACGGTCACTTTGTGCTCTTGGAGACCACATTGCTGGCCCTTTAGATTTGTTAAGCATTTTAAATTGAATAGCAGTTTTATCGGTAACAATACCGCTATAACCCCCAAGCGCATCTATTTCACGAACAATTTGTCCTTTAGCTATTCCTCCCATTGCCGGGTTGCAAGACATTTGTGCAATGTTCTGTAGGTTCATGGTGATCAATAAAGTTTTAGATCCCATATTGGCAGCTGCAGCAGCAGCTTCAGAACCTGCATGGCCTGCTCCAACAACAATTACATCATATTCATTATAAAACATAAGTCTGTTTTTTTCTTGTTTTTTATTAAGAGTGTTTCACGTGGAACATTGAGATTTTTTCATTCTCTTTTTGTCTCATTAATGCTTTTTCTTCTGATGTTTTATCCTTGTAACCGCAATAATGTAAAACCCCATGAATCATAACTCTTTTTAATTCTTCTTCGAAATCTATATTTAAATCTGCCGCATTGTCTTTGACTCTTTCGATCGATATAAATACATCTCCTCCTATGGTTTGTCCTTCCGTGTAATCAAAACTGATGATATCAGTTAAAGTATCATGGTTTAGATATTCAACGTTTATTTTATGGAGATAATCATCGTCGCAAAAAATATAATTCAATTCTCCGATTAAAAGGTTTTCAGAATCAACACAGCGTTTGATCCAGTCATTATATGCTGCTGTTGCTTCTAGTTGAAATTCTGTTTCGTAATGAAAATTAATCATCTGTCTTAAAATACTGTTGAACCTTACGTTTGTAAATTTGCCGCAAAGGTAAGCTTTGTCTATTTAAAATTTCAACTTGATTGAAATATTGTTGTATATCAGGTGTTTGATTTTGAAGGTTATTGGTGTAATTTTTAGTGTTTGTTTCACTTTTTCGCTCTTTATTTTCGCCTTGCTGAAATGTAGCGTCGTCTAGTTTTAAAAGTTGATGCTTTAATCGAATCATACGTTGCAAGGTTTCATTATTAAAACCCTTTTCCAAAAGATCATTTTCAATTCGTTCCATTTGTCTTAGTAATTGCTCCTCGTTACCAGACTTTCCTTCACCTTTTTTATTGTTTAATTGCTTTTCTAAAGCTTGTCGTAATTCCTGTTGCTGCTGGAATAAATTATAAAGCTCCTCACTCATTTGCTCATCAAGCGTGTTTCCGTTTTGTTGTTTGGACCCTCCTTTTTCCTGCTCTCCTTCTTTACCTTGCTCCCCTTCTTTTTGTTGTTGCATACCCTCTTGCATTTGTTGATTTAATTGTTCCTGAGATTGGATGATGTCGGGAAGTTGCATTTCCTGACCAGATCCCTGGCCTCCACCTTGAGACATAGATTGCTGTAAATTGTCTAGGATATCACTTAAAAAATCAGATAGTTCATTGGTGGCTGTAATAGCATATTGTTGATTGGATACACCAATATAATAATTGGTTTCCGCAAAGGCTTCAAGACTTTTGTCGATGTTATAATAAACATCAGTAATGTTTTTATTAATTACCTCAGACATTTTTGGTTGTCTTAGCGAAAGAGAAAACAAACTATCATCTACATGTTTAAAGAGGGCACGAAGGTCATTTTGTCTTTTTAGGTAATTAGCAATATTAGGATTGTCATCTTCAATATTGTAAAATCGATCCATTAAACTTTCTTGATCTAAAGAAAACTGAAGTAGATTATCGAGAATCTGTCTGAGCATTTCAACATCTTCATTAAGAGATTCTGTACTACTTCCCTGCATAGACATCGATAATTGTTTTGCCATTTTTTTCATTTTCTGGGAAGCATTTTGCTGAGATTTCTTTGCGTTTTCATTGTTTTGTTTTTGTATTTCGTCTCCGGCATTTTTTAAGTCATCAGAAGTTTGCTGCTCCAGGTTTTTGTCTCGCTCCAATTCAAATGGCTTTTTTAAAGCACCGTTCTCTTTTTCAAGTTCATCTAATTGTTTTTTGATATTATCATATTTTTCTTCTATATCTTGCTGTTTATTCTTAGATAAAGAATCAATTTTTTCTTTAGAAAGTTCCTCTTGTTTTTTAGCCAATTCATTAAGATCCTTACTTATTTTTTCCGTTTTAGAGGAAACATAATATCGCTTTGTCAATTCTAAAAGTTGTTCCAGATTTCTTTTATTATTGGTATTGTTCTTAGAAAGCTCCTCTAACTTTTTGGTAAGCTCTTCCTTGTTTATTTTTTCGGAAAGCTTTTCTATCTCCTCCATTAACTTTTCGTTTTTTTCTAGTTCCTTTTGTTGACGTTCCAGGCGCTCTTGTAACAATTCATTCATTTCATTTTTATCCGCTTCTTTTTCAAAATCGTTCAAGTTGTCCTCCAGGTTTTTGGAAAACTTTTTCATGAGTTCGTCTTGTTGTTTTTGACGCTTGATAAAATTTTCTAATTTCTTTTTATCGGAGTAGTTCAGGTTGTTCTTTTCTTTATTCAACCGAAGCATTTTGTTTAACTCTTCCTTTTGTTCCTCAGTCGATTTAATAGTTTTGTCAAGATTATTGATACTATTGCGTTGTTGATCTAATTGTTGTTGTTCTCTTTCGCTTTGCAATAGGCGATTATAACTGAAAATTTTACTCTTCGTTTTCTTTCCTCCCCTGAATGGATCATTGTCGGTAATACTAAAATAATAGCTATAAGAAACACCATCGTCCAGGGTGAGGCCGCTCGGAAATGTATAGTAGAATTGATCGAAATTGGCTTTTTTTACTGGTAATATCAATGCCTTTTTAGCTTCTTCCTGGTTGGTTGGATAGTAGACAATTTCCAGTTTTTTTAGTCCATAATCATCGGAAACCTGACCCAGATAATAAATCGTCTCCGTATTGGTTGAATCAACCACCTCTTTTAAGTTTATTTTGGGATACTGATCTGCTTCAGATTTTACAGAAAAACCCAGTTCTTCATAGTTTTTTAAGGACTCGTTGTTGGTGCTTAGTTTGTAATCAAAATTAGAAAACACCGTTTTATTATAAGTGAACAACTTCTCTTTTGCAGCGAAGGAGACCACTGTATCTTTTGTTATGAACTGAATGCTTTTTGTATTCGCTGCATTAATTTCCCAGGAAATTCGGCTGCCTTCAGGAACCGTAATATTTCCGGTACTTTCCAGGGTTTCATCAGTTTTGTTAGTATAAGCCGGATAATCGATGTTTAATTTAAAATTTAAAATTTTTGGAGCTTTTATTACTTTCAGTTTGTAGGGGGTTGATACGACATCAGAAGACTGAATTTTAAAAGTCAGGTCTTCTTTGGGCTGATTGAAAGTGTATTGAAAAGTATGATCTGCTTTTTTTTGAAGGTAGTAAGATTCATCATCAATGACTATCGATGCGTCTTCAGGAACCAGCTCCCCAACGGTTTGAATCCGAAGATTAAAGGTTTCATTCTCTATAGCGGTGAGTTCATCATTTAGAATTACAAACTGAAAAGGTGCTGGAGGCACATAGGCAGTTTGATAATGAATTACGCGGTTGTAACTATCTGAAAACCATGTTATTTTTCCACTTACCCAGAACAACAAGATGATGCCGATTGGAATAAAAACATATTTAATGTATTTGAGATTAGCTTTGAAATTAACGGCCAGATGAAAAGGTATTGGATTGATTTCCAATGATTTTTGTTCGATACTGGCGAGAAGTAAATCAGACTTTTGTTCATTTTTAGCCAATTGCAGGAGATTGGTAAGCTTATCGCCTACTTCAGGAAAATAAGCGCCAATAATACTGGAAGCCTCTTTTTCATCGAGACCCTTTTTAAATTTAAATAGTTTAAAAAGAGGGATTCCTATAAATCGTATAAGCAACAAAAAAGAGATACTGATAAACAGCCAAAATAAAATACTGCGCCCCAGTTCATTAAGCCATAAGAAATATTCCAACAGTAAAGTTATTATACCGTATAATAAGAATATCGTTGCAAAAAGGATGGCACCTTTTATCAACTCATTGGTGTGATATCGCTTTATAAACTGTCCTAGTTTCTGTTGTATGTGCTTGTAATCGTTCATTTACAATGGTTATAACTAATAAATTTACAATTAATTCGGAATTATAAAGAAAGATTAAAGCGAATAGATTGTTAAAACTGATTGCCTTATTCCTGTGTAATAATTCATACTTTTGCATAAAATTTAAAAAAATGACGAAGAAAGTACGTGTTCGATTTGCTCCCAGCCCTACCGGGCCATTACACATAGGTGGTGTTCGTACAGCCCTTTTTAATTATTTATTTGCAAAAAAACATGATGGTGATTTTGTACTTCGTATTGAAGATACGGATCAGAATCGTTATGTAGAAGGCGCAGAACAATATATAATAGATGCTTTAAATTGGTGCGGTATTCCATTTGATGAAGGTCCGGGTAATGAAGGAAGCTTTGGTCCGTACAGACAAAGTGAGCGTAAAGCACTTTATAAGGAATATGCCGATCAGTTAATTGAAAGTGGTTGGGCCTATTATGCATTTGATACCTCTGAGGAACTTGATGCGCACCGTAAAGACCATGAAGCTAATGGCAAAACGTTTATTTACAACTGGCACAATCGTTTAAAGCTCAAGAACTCACTTGCTTTAACTGCAGAAGAAGTAAAGGCTAAAATAGATGCGGGTGAAGATTATGTGGTTCGATTTAAGTCGCCTCAGGATGAAACACTTCATCTAAAGGATATAATTCGTGGCGACATTAAAATAGACACCAATTTACTGGATGACAAGGTATTATTTAAGAGTGATGGCATGCCAACCTATCATTTAGCCAATATTGTTGATGACCATTTAATGGAAATAAGCCATGTTATTCGTGGTGAAGAATGGTTGCCGTCCCTGGCATTGCATGTTTTATTATACCGTGCTTTTGGATGGGATTCACCGGAATTTGCCCACTTGCCTTTAATCTTAAAGCCAGTAGGAAAAGGAAAATTAAGTAAGCGAGATGGTGATAAATTAGGTTTTCCGGTTTTCCCAATGATGTGGACAGATCCAAAAACCAATGATGTTTCACGTGGATACAAAGAAGATGGTTACTTCCCTGATGCCTTGATGAACTTTCTGGCGTTTTTGGGCTGGAACCCTGGAACCGAGCAGGAATTATTTAACCTTACTGAACTTATCGAAGCTTTTGATCTTAAAAGAGTCAATAAATCTGGTGCCCGCTTTGATCCCGAAAAGATAAAATGGTATAACCAGCAGTACTTGCAACAAAAAGATAATGCCGAGCTGGCAGAGCTTTTCATAAATTATATCGCAGCTGATCCGGTCATAGCGAATTCAATAGAGAAATCAGATACTTCTCTATCCATTACCTATGTTACTGAAGTTGTTCGTTTGATTAAAGAACGGGCTGCATTCGTTGCTGATTTCTGGAGTTTAGGTGGATACTTTTTCAAGGCTCCTGAAAATTTTGAGGCCAAAGCCGCCAAAAAGCAATGGAAAGAACAAACTCCTGAAATTCTAACTGAGCTGATTGGAGTTGTTGAAAATATTGAAGATTTTTCTTCTTCAAACGTCGAGACGATAGTTAAGGCGTGGATTGCGGAAAAGGAATTAGGCTTCGGACAAGTAATACCGCCGTTTAGATTATCGCTGGTTGGCGAAATGAAAGGCCCGCATGTATTTGATATAGCTACATTGTTAGGAAAACAAGAAACACTAAGCCGTATAAAATACGCTATAGAAACACTTTAATATATTTCGAATGTTTATAAAGCCGCTATGAGCGGCTTTTTTTATGCCTTTATTTTCGATTTTATCTAAGTAAGATTATTCTTTTTTGTAAATTCACTCTTACAAATTCTTAAACCTATTTTTCCATGATGGATTTTTTAATGTATCCCATTATTTTTGTGGGATTGGTCATTCTATTTAGCTCGTTTTTTATTGTAAAACAGCAAACAGCTGTAGTTATTGAACGTTTTGGGCGTTTTCAAAGTATCCGAAATTCCGGACTGCAAATGAAGATTCCTATTGTCGATCGTAAATCAGGACGTCTGAGCTTAAAGATTCAGCAATTAGATGTTATTGTTGAAACAAAAACCAAAGATGATGTTTTTGTAAAGCTTAAAGTGTCAGTGCAATATGTGGTTATTAGAGATAAAGTTTATGAAGCGTTTTATAAACTGGAATATCCACACGATCAGATAACCTCCTATGTTTTTGATGTGGTTCGTGCTGAAGTACCTAAAATGAAATTAGATGATGTATTCGTTAAAAAGGATGATATTGCTATTGCAGTGAAACGTGAATTGCAGGAAGCAATGCTGGATTACGGGTATGATATCATTAAAACCCTGGTCACTGATATTGATCCGGATGCTCAGGTTAAAGCTGCAATGAATCGAATTAATGCCTCAGAACGAGAAAAGATAGCAGCCCAGTTTGAAGGAGATGCACAACGAATTTTAATTGTAGAAAAAGCCAAAGCCGAAGCAGAGAGTAAAAGATTGCAAGGTCAAGGGATCGCCGATCAACGACGTGAAATTGCAAGAGGACTGGAAGAATCGGTAGAAGTATTGAACCGGGTCGGAATTAATTCGCAAGAAGCCTCTGCCCTAATTGTTGTTACCCAGCATTACGATACCCTTCAGGCGGTTGGTGAGGAAACAAATAGTAATTTAATATTATTACCGAATTCGCCCCAGGCAGGAAGTAATATGCTAAATGATATGGTGGCCAGCTTCGTTGCAAGTAATCAGATTGGTGAAGCCATGAAAAAGCAACAAGACAAAAAAGATGACGATTCTAAGTAGCAAAAACCCATTTTAAGCACTTTTAAGAGCTCTTTATAATAAGGGCCTGGTATAACGATATAGATCGACCGTTTTGTGGGTTAAATGACAGTTAACAAAGCCACTTTTAATAGATTTGATTAATTATTTCAGGATTATATATAGTTTTCTTCAATAATAGATTAAGACTATTAAAACATGAATAACCATAAAAAAACCCAAGATATTGGTCTCGGGTTTTTTATTTAAATATGTCGAACCGCAACAGGTGAATTCCTGTTTTAGTGCTTTATTTTTTATCCTGAAGTTTTGCCCAGGTATCTCTTAAACCAACAGTTTTGTTAAAGACGATTGCATCTTTTGAAGACTCTGTATCTACACAAAAATATCCCAAACGTTGAAATTGATATTGTTCGCCTGGTTTACTTTCCTTTAAACTTGGTTCGGCGTATCCTTTTACCACAGTGAGGGATTCAGGATTGATAAATTCCATAAAATCTTTATTATCATGTCCGTCAGGCTCCGCATCATTGAATAATCGGTCATAAACACGAACCTCTACTTCTTCCGCATGCGCTACCGAAACCCAATGCAGGGTTCCTTTCACTTTTCTCATGCTGGCTTCAGTACCACTTCCACTTCTACTTTCTTCATCATAGGTACAATGAATTTCAGTTATGTTCCCCTCATCATCTTTTACAACACTTTCAGCTTTAATGATGTAAGCGTTCTTTAATCGAACTTCCTTACCAAGTTTTAAGCGGAAAAATTTACGGTTGGCTTCTTCCCTGAAATCTTCCCTTTCAATATAGATTTCACGAGAAAACGGAACCTTTCTATAGGTCATCTCTTCCTCTTCAGGATTATTCTCTGCTTCGAGCCACTCTTCCTGACCTTCCGGATAATTAGTAATAACTACTTTTACCGGATCTAACACAGCCATAACACGGTTGGCCTTTTTATTTAAATCTTCACGAATACAAAATTCAAGCAACGAAACATCAATAAGATTTTCTCTTTTAGCGATACCAATAGTATCTGCGAATTTTCTTATAGACTCAGCCGTATATCCACGCCTTCTTAATCCTGATATGGTAGGCATTCGAGGATCATCCCAACCTGTAACAACACCCTCCTCAACCAATCGCAATAGCTTACGTTTACTTACAACCGTGTGACTTAAATTTCTTCTCGCAAATTCTCGCTGTTTCGATCTTACATTTTGTTCCTCATAAACCTGGTCTAAAAACCAGTCATACAGTTCTCTATGCGGTAAAAACTCGAGCGTACATAGGGAATGTGAAACCTGTTCTATGTAATCACTTTCGCCATGCGCCCAGTCGTACATAGGATAAATATGCCAGTCATTACCAGTTCTGTGATGTGACTTGTTCAGGATACGATACATTACCGGATCGCGCATTAACATGTTGGTTGAGCTCATATCAATTTTGGCTCTTAATACATGCGCACCCTCTTTAAAGTCACCATTTTTCATGCCCTCAAAAAGTTCGAGGTTCTCCTCTATTGATCTATCCCTGTATGGGCTTGGAGTACCAGGTTTTGTAGGGGTACCCTTTTGTTCAGCAATTGTTTCGGAATCCTGACTGTCAACATAGGCCTTTCCCTTTTTTATCAAGTTAATCGCCCAGTCGTATAATTGTTGAAAGTAATCAGACGCATAACATTCTTTTTCCCACTCAAATCCCAGCCATTCTACATCGCGTTTGATAGCATCAACATAAGCTTGTTCTTCCTTGGCAGGATTCGTGTCGTCAAAACGCAAATTAACAGGAGCATCATATCGCTCGCCTAATCCAAAATTAAGACAAATAGAACTCGCATGTCCAATATGCAAATAACCGTTTGGCTCCGGTGGAAAACGAAAACGGAGTTTATTCTTTTGAAACCCCGCTTTTAAATCGTCTTCAATAATATGTTCAATAAAGTTTAATGATCTCTCTTCTGACATTTTACAGCTTATTTAAGATTGCAAAATTAGTGAAATCCACGAGGTAATCAATGGCTATTTTTTAAAAAGCTAATTTGTTTCAAACCTTTGGAAACGGATTTTTTTATCGAAAATTGTAAGCATTTTATTAATAATTAAATAAAAAGTCTTATTTTAGTTTTGTTAAAAGGACTGTTACGCCTAATATAAGTCACCCCAAACACTTTGTTAAGTACTACAAGTTCCTTGATTAACTAATTGAACCTAACCGAATTATGGATAGAAAGTTTTACCCCAACGCTATTCATGCTATTATGCTTTTGGTGCTTTTCTTTAGCGCGCAGATCGCTAGTGCCCAAACATTAAGTCAGCCGGTTTTAGGTTTTTCAAATCCCTGCCCTTCAGAAGGTTTTAATTCTTTTACAGTAGATTTTGCATGGCAAATCCCATTAGTTAATGAGGATAACAAATTTATTCTTGAATTATCTGATGCGAATGGCAGTTTCGACAATGCTACTACTCTTAGTACGGTTACCGATAAAAATACAGTGCTAACTTTTTCTTTCAAGTTTGCATTTCCGGAAACGACTTATGGTGAAAAATATCGAATCAGGGTTAGAAGCACAAGTCCTTCAAAAACCAGTTCGGCATCAGGAAGCTTTCCTGCATATTACAGAACAGTCAATGAAAGCCTGGTATTGAATAACTTTCAGGATGCCACACTATGTAGTGACCCTATTTTACTTGAAGTTAATAATTACCCAGGCGAGGCCTATTATAACTGGTATAAAGATTTTAATCTGATACCAGGCGAAAAAAACGCTTACCTAGAAGTTACAGAACCCGGCCTATATTTTGTAGAAGTGGACTACGGTTTTTACTGCTCGAGTGAAACCTCGTCGAACCTGGTAAGCGTTACCCAAAACGATCAGTTAAGTGTTACTATTTCGGGAGATGCGAATGTGGAGCTTTGCCCAAACGGCTCATACACACTAACAGCGTCAACCGATATTACACCTGATGAAAACTTTACCTATCATTGGTATAGAGGTGAAACATTACTGTCTTCAACAGCTTCTAATTCATACACCGTTACAGACCGTAACGGTGATGCTGCTGGAGAGTATTTTGTGGAAGTAGATCCCGGTTCAGGTTGTCCTGCACTGTCATCTTCTGTAGTATTATCCATCAATGATTTTGAGGTAACAACCAATCTGGCAACAGACATTGTTTTAATGCCTTCCCAATCAAAAACGATTCAAGCTACCACCACCGCTTCAAATCCGGTGTATCAATGGTATAAGGACGATGTAGCGATCGCAGATGCAACCACAGCAACCCTGTCAATCAATGGTCCTGGCTCTTATTATGTTGAAGTAAAAGAAAGTGCCGGATGTGGGATCGCTAAAAAATCAACACCAATAACCGTTTCGTATCCTTCAGATTTTGAAATTAAAATTGCTGTAGGGGATTATACTGCATGTGCTTCCTCTCAAGCTGTCTTAAGTTTAAGTGAACTTAAAGCACTAACCAATGACGGTACTGTGATTGCGGTAGATGAATCCATCGTCGAGCAATTCAGCTTCCAATGGTACCTGAATGGTTCTGCTGTTTCGGGAGCAACAACCCGACAAATTACTGTGAACAACACCGCAGCGAATGGTAACTATACGCTTAAAGGTACTTTGGAATCGTTTAATTCAACCTCGAATGCTATAGCCATTAAAATTGGTATTGGTACTCCTGCAATTACGGCTGACCTCATGAAGATTTGCGAGGATGTAGATCAGGTAACAATTTCATCCTCAATTACAGCAACTACATATACCTATTCTTGGTATAGAGACAACATACTTTTAGATGAAACCAGCGCAACACTTAAAACCTTAAAGTCAGGGACGTATCAGCTTAAAGTAAAAAATAATGATTGTGAAGTAGCTTCCAATACTGTTACGATTGAACCATATACCGACGACCAGATAACATTGAATAAAGAAGGGGTGATATACCTTCAAAAGGGTCAAGCACAAGAAGTTATAGCCAGTGGTGCCGATACCTATGTATGGTATGATAATGCCCAGCAAGTAGTAGGCACAACTGCAAGTTTATTAATCAGCACAGAAGGAGTGTATACCCTGGTTGCTTCCATCGGAGGATGCGAGTTTGTTAAAACTATTGAAGCAGTGTTACAAGAAAGTACCATTATTCCAAATGTTATTAGTCCGAATGGAGATGGAATAAATGATACCTGGGCAATTCCGGTTACTTATCTGAACAATCCTGAAATACAAATAAATATATATACATCGAGCGGAGAACTAGTGTTTTCCGGCGCGAATTATCAGAACAATTGGCCTGAGAGTACTATCAATTACTCTGGCAGAAATCCTGTGTATTATTACAGGATTATAAAGAATGGTGCAACCATTAAAAAAGGAACAATAACCATAATTAAATAAACTATGCGACGATCCCCCCTCCTTCTCGGCATTGTAATGATGTTTCTCGGTCTGCATTTTGTAAATGCACAGGAAGAAGATCCGTATATCTCTATTGATATACCGTCGCAAAACATGTTAAAGTTTAATAGATTTTTAATCAACCCAACTTTTTCAACTGTGAAAGAGACCAAGTCATATTTTAACCTATACCATCGTAATGAATGGGATAATAGTAATAAAACCTACTTAGGGAGTTATTCAGGGAGAATTAACGACCGAATGGGACTTGGGTTGAGTGTATATCATCAAAAATTCGGAGTGATATCTAATTTCGGATTGATGGGGAATTATACCTATGGGGTTCGTCTAAGCGAAACCGTAAACATGCACATGGGGGTTAACTTATCATATTATAATAGTGGCTTTGATCAAAGTGAAGCCCAAACTGTAGATGTAGATCCTATTATTCAAGAACTGAGTGGAAACTCATTAATTTCAGTACAACCCGGAATCAATATATCAATTGGTAATTTCGATTTTGGTGTTTATGCAGAAAACCTGGTTGATTTCAATTTGGATACAGGTGATGCACTTACCGAATTTGGAGAAAAAACCTTCTCCGGACATTTAATGTATACCAGAAATATTGCTAACGGAACCGGTTTGATGAAAAATGGCCGTTACAGTGTTCTTACACGCGCACGAAAAAGAGGCGACGAAAATATTTCACCATCTGCAAGTTTTATTCTAGATCTTCCAGCGGGTTGGTTTCAAACAGGTTACGACGATTACTATGGAGGAAGTGTCGGAGTTGGGTTTAATATTTCAAACCGAATCTCGATTGGATACGTATATGAAAAAGGTTTGAAGAATCCGATTTCTAACTTTGGATCTACTCACGAAATTAATTTTGCCTATTCATTCCAACCACACTTAACGGATGACATGGTTCAAAATGAGGAAGATGAAGATGCAGAATTAGAGGAAAAACTTGCCGCATTAACTGAAAGTCAGGAACTGGAAGAAGGTGATACGGTGGTAGTTGAAAATGATACAATCATTGTTTATAAAAACGATGAAATGGCTATTGCATCATTAATTGAAAAAGAACAGGATGCTATTATGCGTAGTAGAGATACTACCCTGGAAAAGAAAATAATGGCAAGCGAAGACAGGAAACGTCAGTATGTAGAAAAATATATGGGTGAGTTAGCTGAAAAAGCACAACAAAACCCACAGACACAACAACAGGTTGCTCAGTTGAAAGATGAAATGGGCATCGAAGATCAGCCGGAAACAGCTATTGCTGTCGCGAATGACACGAAACCTGTGGTGACTAGGAAAGAAGATAATAATATAGCTGGAACTAATAATGCCGCGAGCAAAGCTCCTGTAAGAAAAAGTTATAACAAGAACAACAAGAACAGTAGATATTTAGTAATCGCAAATGTTTTTAAAGAACAGAAAAACCTGGATGGTTTTATGAATGAAATGCGTTCGCAGGGAATTAATGCGAAAACTTTTTCTAAAAATGGATTACACTATGTGTACCTCGATGAATATAGAAATTGGGGTGAAGCAGCAGTGGCTTCTAATAATGGCTTGAACGGACAATACAATAATGATACGTGGGTGATGAGAGAACGAGTAAATGGGTATGAATCCGGTAAATATGGTGGGGCAAGAGATGGATGGACCAATGCCGGGCTTCTGGAATGTACAAAAGAAGATATCGAACGTTTAAATGCAACCAGTTTTTCCGGATTCAGAGGAAATGCGGGTATGCAAAAAATGTTAGATGATAAAATGCAGAAAGGGTATTACCTGATCGCAAATGTGTTTTCAGATCAAAATAATGCATCAAAGTTTATTGATCAGTTGAAATCGATGGGTATTGACGCCCGATATTTTATTAACCCTAATAACAATTATAGCTATGTGTACCTGAATGCGGATACAACATGGCAAAGTGCAAAAGCTTTATACAACCAAAATAAGAATAAAGAACATGCTTTTGATTTGTGGATCATGCATGTAAAAACATAACAAACTCAAAAGACTCAAAAAACTCAATTAGCCCCAGCAATCATGAAAAAAAACTACTCTAATATTCTAATAACGCTCCTTTTTTCCGGGTTCTTCATATATATGTACTCGGGAAATTCAGCCGAAAAGGTGCTTTATGAGAATGTTGAAAAATTATTCACTTTTATTGAAGAGACCAAAGCGTCCGTTGTGGAAGAAGTGTTTGAATCCAAAGCTTCGTCGGATAAGGGACTTTTTGAAACTGCTTCATTTGCGAACGAAATTGAATTAGTTAAACTAATTGAAGATACCAGTGGTAATACATTAAATACGAATGTAAATCCAGGGCAACAGCTTGTATATTCCCTGAATTACCACAATTCATCTGCAGCAACGATCTCTAATTATATAATTACTGACGTTCTGCCAGACAACCTGACTTATGTTAGTAATGACGCTCCGGGAATTACCTCTTACGATGCCAATACCAGAACAGTTACCATAAATGTGGGTAACCTGGCAGCTGATGAAGTTGGTGAGGTTAATATTACCGTTCAGGTTGCAAGTGATATAGAACTTTACAGAGATGCTTGTACAACAGCATTCAGTAATCAGGCGATTTCAAATTATAATGGACTGCAAGAAGGTAGTTACCCAAGTGTTGGGGCTACTACCCCTGCTCCATCCGTTTTTACGCTGAATCCTACAGCGGTTTCAACAGAAAGAACAGAGATATTATGTGGTGATACCTCTATTTCTGCCGGTGATGGATTTGATACCTATCAGTGGACACAAAACGGATCTTTTGTAGGGAATACCCAAACGATTACAGTAAACAATATTGGAACCTATGAAGTGGTGAAAACAAAAGATTGTAATGGTACTACCGTGAGTTATAAAGAAACGGTTCATATGCGATCTTTTAACAGTCTTACGAACCCTATCCTTGCTTATGCAGATGCTGTATCTGAATGTGTGAATGATGGTTCCGATATGCCGAACATTTTACTTTGCGGAGGAACTACTAGTAAAACCATTCAAACTGAATTTCAAGATATACAGAGCATTCAATGGCAAACCCTCAGTGGAAGTTGCTCTGCAGGCTCATTCAATTGCCCGAATACCAATAGTTCTTGCTGGACAACGGTTTCTACATCAAATGATTTTACAGTTGCTGCAGCTGGTGAATACCGTTTGGTACTTACCACCGATGGAGGATGTTTTAAAACCTATTATTTCAAAGCCTATACAGGATTAAATAACGTTCAGACGAGTTCTACAGATTATAACTCTCAATCTCTGGGTACTATTAGTATAACAGGAGCCGGAGACGGACCAATTTATACCTATAACTTAACCGATGGAAACGGCCTTACTACAACTTATGGGCCGACAACTGATAATAACTATACTTTTACCGGACTTAATACAGGAACCTATAACCTTGAAATTACAACCGATTCAGGTTGTTCTTATACCGAGAGTATAACTATTTCCGATAATAACCCACTTTATTTCGAGGCTAGAAAAGTATACGAAACGAAGGATTGTAACCGTGCTAAAGTACAGGTACACAGAGGTGGAGGTGATTCTCCTTATCGATTTGCGATCTGGAGTATCAATGGGGAAGCACTATATGATGATTTTAGTGAAATACCTGATTCAGAGTTTTCGAATGAAGAAAGTGATGGTACCGGAGGTTCTCAAGCACGTGTATTTGAAGTGCCTGTGCAGGAACAAGGGTACTATGTCTTTGTAATGAAAGATGATTCAGGAAACTATGCTTTATCAAATTCAGCATTAGTTGAGCTTGACCCTGCTTACCAGTTCAGCCTTTCTACTGAAAACGTTTCTTGTTACGGTGGGAATGATGGTTCGGTTTCCGTAGATTTCGTTCACGAAGATGATATTAAAGATTCGAGTATAGCGCTGTATATAGAAAATGAAGATGGCACTTATACCCTTCTTGGAGAAAATGTTGATGGAACCTATCCTAACCTTATTGCTGGTGACTACTTATTGGATGTTACCATTACCCTGCAACAAGGGAATGCAACCTGTACGTTCAGAAGGAACTTTACGATCACACAACCGGATGCCGCTCTAGTGGCTTTTGCCGGGGTGTCATCTGATGTTTCCTGTAATCCTGAAGATAACGTATCTGAAGTGCGTATTACCAATGCCAGTGGAGGGACTCCTCCTTATCAGTACAGTTTTGATGGAGGTAATACCTGGAGCGGTAATAACGTAGGTACCATGGCGAGCGATGGCTATGTGTACATCAGAGATGCGAACGATTGTTTACATGAAATGTTTGTAGACGTTAATGACGCTACCGAAATACCAGCTTTAGATTACGATACGGTATACGATTGTAGCGGAACAGGAACGGTAACCATCAACCCTTCAGTAACCGATCCGGACCTGGTTTATGAATATCAGTACAGTCTGAATGGTGGTATACCACAGGACAGTAATGTCTTTGATAATTTAGCTCCCGGACAACATACCGTTACGGTATATTACGAAAATGTAACCCCTGATATGCCAACACCGGGAATCCTGTTGGCAGAAGACTTTGGCGTTGGTGGAAATACTACCAACGATAATGTAAACCAAGACTATATTTATGAATCCCAAATGGGACAGGAAAATGATAATGTCGATGGAGATTCAGATAATATGTTGGATGATGGAGAATATGTTGTTACCTCAGATTTACAAGTGCTTGGAGGTCAGCAATGGTACAGCCCAACAGATGCTCAAGGAGTAACCGACGGCCGTTATTTAGCAGTAAATATCGGTGGAACCGCAGGTGAAGGAGGAGCTATCTATGAAAAGGAAATTTTTGATATTATTCCAGGTCTCGATGTTGAGGTAGATATTAGTCTTTACAATATCCTTTATTCTTCATCTAATCAGGCAGATCCAAATATTAGAGTAGAATTGGTGGATGCATCAGGTAATGTAGTGAGTTATGACGATACCGGCTCTATCAATAATGACGAACAATGGCATCATCTAAAACTTACGTTACCTTCAGTAGACGCTACCAACCTTACCTTTAGAATACGTAGTTACTCTACGGTATTCTCTGGAAATGATATCGCTATTGACGGATTAAAAGTATACCAGACTCCAATTATTTGTACCCAGTTTGGTGAGATTGTTATTGACGTTGAAGAAGCACAAGGGATTCAGGCTCAACTTATCGGAACTGATGACGTTTCTTGTTTTGGCGGAAATGATGGTAGTGCAACCTTCGAAGTAACGAATTTTGATGCTTCAACAGGTTTCGTATATAGCACGGATGGTGGAACAACCTGGTCTGCTCCGCAATTTTCTTCTCCTATAGTTATTGAAAACTTGCCTGCGGGTGATGTGGAAGTTATTGTGAGAGATTTACGTGATGAGGCTTGTGTAACTGAGCCAATTACGGCTACCATTACCGAGCCGACAATGCTTACCGTTACTGCTGATGTTACGAAAGATATAACTTGTGATACGACCCCTGGTGCAACAATCGTTGCAACCGCAGATGGGGGCACGCCGGCGTATGAATATGCTCTTGACGACGGTGCCGGAACACCACTGGTTTGGCAGTCAAATAATGTTTTTGAAAACATTACTGCTGGGACTTATACCATTTATGTAAGAGATGCCAACGGATGTCAGGCGAACGCTTTAAATACGATTACGCTCGAAGATCCAAACCCTGTTGAATTTACTGCGGTTCCAACCGTATGTTATGATGGAACTAACGGGGAGATCGTGGTAACCGTAACCAATGGAAATGGAGACTACCAGTTTAGTATCGATGGAGGTACCACCTGGTTCAATGCAGATGCCACTACCCCTAACACATATACCTTTACCAATTTAACACCTGGTACTTATACGGTTAATGTTAAAGATGCTTCGAGTTGTCAGGGTACACCTATAGATGTTACCATAAATGAAACGCTGACGCTTTCTGCAACTTCACAAAGTAATGTAGACTGTTTCGGATCCAATAATGGGTCGGCAGTAATAACTGTGAATGATTTTATTCCACCATACAGTTACAGTGTAAATGGTACACCAACCGCAAGTGGTCAAACAAGCGGAACAATCAATTTGGATAATCTGGCTCCGGGAACTTATAATGTTGAAGTAACTGATGGAAATGGCTGTACTGCTGATGCTTCAGTAACGATTGAAGGGCCGCCGGCAACCTTAACAATGAGCCTGGATGTTACCCCGATGAGTTGTTCGGCAACTCCTTCCGGAAGTGTAACGGTTACAGCGGCCGATGGATGGGGAGGTTATGAATATACCCTAACGTATCCTGACGGAACTACAGCCGGACCTCAATCAACAAATGTGTTTACCGGTCTAACCCAAACAGGAACTTATTCAGTGGCAGTAACAGATGCCGGAGGATGTACAATTACAGATACCTTTAGCCTGGAACCTGCTACCCCACCAACATTAACACTTAGCGATAGTGGTTGTTACGATGGTTCTTCCAATGTAACCATTACAGCAAATGCAAGTAATGGAACCGCTCCATACGAATACAGCCTTAATGGAGGTGCATTTGGTAGTTCAAATACATTTAGTGTTGCACCGGGAACTTATACAGTAACCGTGAGAGATGCGCTTAATTGTACGGATCAGGAGCAAATTACTATTGATGAAGAATTAACAGTTACTGCTACCGCAGGAATATTACCAGCGTGTGGAGCTACTGCAAGTACTGATATAATAATTACGGCTGCTGGTGGCGATGGAAATTATGTGTATAGTATCGACGGCACGAATTTCCAATCCGGAAATACATTTGCAGTATCAACCTCAGGTACCTATACTGTTTATGTAAGAGATAATAACGGAAATCCAGTATACTGTGAGGCAACCACCCAGGTTACCATTACACAAGACAATGCCGTTGATTTTACTGAAAATCATACCGATGTTACCTGTTTTGATGGTACGAATGGAACCATTACGTTAACAGGCAGTGGAGGAACAGCACCATATACCTATCAGATTGAAAATACAGCTGATGGCATCGACATTACTAATACTACAGGTCAATTCGTTAACCTGCCGGCAGGTGATTATAATGTTACGGTTACTGATAACAATGGATGTACCGATGTCGGAACCATTACGATCACGGAACCAGCTGAAATTAATGCAACTATAGATGCTACTCCTTATACTTGTGTTAACGATGCCACAATAACAGTTAATGCAACAGGCGGTAGCGGAAGCTTTGAATATAGCTTAAACGGAAGTGCGTGGGATAGCAATAATGTTTTTGCAGGTTTACAGGATGGTACTCATACCATAAGAGTAAGAGATGCTGCTGCAACGGATTGTTTTATTACATTAACACATACGATAGATCCATTACCGCCAGTACCAAGTTTAACGGCAACAGTTGATTATAGCTGTGATGGTACTGGGACAATAACGGTATTACCGAACGATCCGACCTATACTTATCAATTAGGTGCCGGAACACCTCAGGCTTCCAATGTATTTACAGATGTAGCTGCCGGAAGTTATGTGATTACAGTTGATTATGGTAGTGAATGTACAACTACAGTGCCGGTTAGTGTTCAACCTGGAGAGGCTTTAGCAGCCGATATCACTGCAGTTTCACATGTAACTTGTAATGGTGGTGTTGATGGAAGTATCACTTTCAGTGTAGATAACTTTGATCCTGCTGCAGGATATGATTACCAGGTAATTGAAACTACCGGAGGATCTACAGTAGCCAGTGGAACGACAGAAACAAATCCTTCTGTTACTATTAACGGATTGGCTGCCGGAGACTATGAAATTATCATTACAGATCCAAGCGATAGCGCTTGTTCGATTACCCTGACACAGACTATTTCAGAATCAGCTGCACTTACGGTAGCTGCTGAGGTAACTACTGAAATGACTTGTAATAATGGGAATACGGCTGTGATTACAGCAACCGCAACCGGAGGTTCTGGAAATTATGAGTTCAGTATAGATGGAACTACTTTCCTATCTGACAATACATTTACTGTGACTACAGCGGGTAATTATACGATTACTGTACGGGATGTGGATAATCCTGGATGTACTGCTTCAACGCCTGCTCCAATCGCAGTAGACGAACCAGAGTTGGTTGATTTTACTTTCGATCCAACGTTATGCTATAGTGGTAATAATGACGGTACCATCGATATCGAAATTACTAGCGGAAATGGAAATTATTCAGTAAGCTTGAATGGAGGTCCATTTGTGCCTACTAATGTTGATGATACCCACCATCAGTATACAGGTTTAACCCCTGGAACTTATAATATTACCGTTAGAGATGGTTTTGGTTGTGATGTAACCAAATCAGTGACGATTCAAAGTCAGTTATCAGCGAATGCGATTTTAACTAAAGGACTAGACTGTAGTGTGAATGCTGATGGAGAAATCACTGTGAACATTAGTGGGGGAAATCCTGACTATGTTTATGATGTAAACATTAATGGTTCAGGTTATTCAGGAACAACCACAGCGGTTGGAGCAGGGAACACCTCTTTTGTTTATACATTCCCGAATCCGGCGGTAACTACTACATATCAATTTCAAATTACGGATAGTCAAGGTTGTACCGCTGAAACAGGTGTAATTACCATAGAACCTATTTCTGTACCACAAGCAACACACAATGTTACCCCTATTAGCTGTAGTGGAAATGATGATGGTGTTGTTAATATTAACATTAATAACAGTTTTGGAACCCCTCCATATCAGGTTAATTTTAATGGGTTAGGGTTCTCAAATCAAACAACATATTCTGGGTTAGCAGCTGGCACTTACAGTTACATAGTACAGGATGCAAATGGTTGTACCTATACCGATGATGTAACAATAGACCCTGTAGATCCTATTGAGGCAACATTAACCAAAACAGATGTGACTTGTAATGGGACAGGTGTAGACCCCGGAAGCGTTACGGCAACCATTACTTCTGGTGGGGTTGCTGACTTTACTTATACCTTATTTGATAGCAGCCATACACAGATCGACCAGGTGACAACTTCTTCTACAAGTTATACTTTTAGTAATATCGATTATGGATTTTATTATGTTCAAATTGTAGATGCAAATGGTTGCGCCGGTGAAGAAGGTTCCATAAATGTAATTGCAGATCCTTTCTTAACACTAGAAGCGAATGTAACAGCTCCTGATTGTGTAACAGGTGGTTCCGTTACACTATTGGCCTCAACAGGTTCGGGAGATTATGATTTTGAAATTTATGGTTCATCACCTCTTGTTACTCCAGATAGTGAATATGCAGGATCTACGGTAGATGAAGAATATGCTGTATTTAATG
This sequence comes from Zhouia amylolytica AD3, assembly GCF_000511935.2. Lineage (NCBI taxonomy): Bacteria > Pseudomonadati > Bacteroidota > Flavobacteriia > Flavobacteriales > Flavobacteriaceae > Zhouia > Zhouia amylolytica. Next base: position 106,590 of record NZ_AYXY01000026.1, read on the forward strand.
GCTTAATTCCTGGATTGACCTATATATTTAAGGCAACAGATAATGTAAATGGTTGTATAAGTTACGTTGAGGTTGACATACCTTCAATTTCAAGCATGACCTTAACACTTTCTACTACTGATGTATTGTGTACTGCTGCAGATGATGGAACTGTGACCTTTTCGGTTGATCAGTACGATGCAACAACAACAGAATTAAAATATACAATTCTTAACAGTGTTACCAACACCTCCTTAGGTGCGGCGTATGAAGGTAATATTCCATCAATACCGCAACCAGGTCCAACGAGTGATGTTACCGTTGGAAATCTTCCTCCGGGCGATTATGTATTGTTAATTGAGGAAGTTGATGGATTGCAATGTACGGTAACAGAAACATTTAGAATTACGGAACCAACTCCGGTTGATATAAGTTTAATTGATCAAACAAATGCCAACTGTAATGATGGTGCTTTTGTAACCGTTAGAGGATCTGGCGGAACCGGTCCTTATGAATATGCTTTTGTTGAAAATGGGGTAGCACCAACGGTTACAGACTATATCACAAATGCTACATCAGAATTAGATCCGGCCGTAAATACCGAATGGGATGTTTGGGTTAAAGATAGTAACGGATGTACTGATGTATTAGATGTTACGATAATTTTAGATCCTTCACCAATTATTTCTGCGATTGTAGTCGATGACTGTGTGAACGAAGGAAGTTTTGCCGTTGATGTTAATATAACAACAGCTGGCATACCTCCATATAGTATAAGTCTTAATGGAGGGGTTTTCCAAAGTGCATCATTTGCATCAGGAACCTATCAATTAACAGGATTAAATTCAGGATTAAATCAGAGTGTAACTGTTAGAGATTCGAATGGATGTTTAACTACCGCTAACTTTGACATCTATCCTCCACTGGAGCTTAATGCTCAATTAATGGAAGGACTCGATTGTCAGGTTGGTGATGAAGATGCTGAAATCCAAATCGAAGTTAATGGAGGTTCTTCAGCAACCCCTTCTAATATTACTTATAGTATTGACGGTCCTGCTGGGTTTATAGATGTTAGTGGTGTTACTTTAACAGCGAACCCACTTACCATAACCAATGCTAATGTAGAAGGAATTTATACTATCACCATCAATGATACGGTGACAGGATGTTCCGTGATGACCACAGTTACAGTACCACCATTGGTAGAACCTGACCCGTATATTGACTCATATACCAATGCTACTTGCTTCGGTGTGGCTGACGGATCAATTACCGTGGGTGTAAACGACAATGGCTACGGGCCTTATACCTTTGAAATTACAAGTGCTTCTGACGGATCAGTTGTTACACCAATTCCAGCAGATAACACGACTCCGGGATACAGTGCCACTTTTAGCAATTTAGCCGGAGGATTTGCGCCGGATATTGAATATACAATTACAGTGACCTCAACGGTTAATGATTGTTCTGCAGTGGTATCTCAAATTATTACCCAACCTACAGAAATCACCGGCTTAACCGCTACGGTAACTGACTTTACCTGTACTGCAGGAAACACCGTAAACACGGCAAGGATTGTCGTTACGGGTGTAACCGGAGGTACTGGAAGTTATATCTACGAGTTCATTAATGATGCTACTAGTACGGTTGTTCAAAAAGGACCAAGCAATGAATTGGTATGGTCTGATCCTGCCGGTGGTGATTTCACTATCAATGTGTATGATCAGAACAATTGTCCTGCTACTACCAATGCTACTATTGAGCCATTTATAGAGTTAGATTCAGTTGATGTAACACCAACAGATCCAACTTGTACGACTGATGGAACCATCGTTGTAGATGTTACATTGAATCCATCTACCGGCACTGCCAATCTTACTTATGAGTTGTTTAATGCAACGGATATGAGTGTAGCTACGGCGGCTGTGAATCCTATTGCTTCATCTACGAATATTCAGGAAACATTTACAGGCGTAGGCGTAGGTGATTATGTGATCAGAGTAACTAACGACGACACAGGTTGCTTTATAGAAACCACCACCCAGTTAAGAGATCCGGATACTTTCGATCTTGATATTGATATCGTAAGCGATGTAGATTGCTTTAATACGACTACAGGTGTTGTAGATATCACCATTGTCGATACCGATACATCTAATGGAGATCAAGCAGGACAGTTTACCTACACCATAACCGGCATTACGGATCCAGGCTTCACTGCTTCAGGAACCAGTTCCGGAATCAATGCTCAGGTTAATAGTTTGCCTGAGGGTGAATACACAGTAACGGCTACTTTAACGGGAGTTCCTGAGTGTTCAGTAACTGATACATTTAATATCCTCGGACCTGAGGCAGCATTAACGGCTACCGCTATCGTAACTGATATTACCTGTTTAGGTAATGATGGCGTTATCGAAATCACTGCCACTGGTGGTTGGGGAGACTATAGCTATTACGTATCCACTACGAACATTGCAGATCCAACAGATGCAACTTTATATACTGCAGGTCAGGCACGATGGGAAGGATTAATACCAGGTACTTACTACATCTATGTAATGGATGCCAATGGTTGTTATGTTGATCTTGGTACAGAAGTATTGGAAGACCCACAACCAATTACGGCCGATATCATTGCCAGCAATGCAAATTGTGATGGTAACAACGGTGAGATCACGGTTAATAATATTCTTGGCGGACAAGGAAGTAATTATACCATTCAACTCATTAAAGACGGGGTGCCTTACGGAGCGCCGCAAACCGGAATGAGTGCAGTATTTACAGGTCTTGGTGCCGGCGAATATACTGCTGAGATCAATGATCAGTGGAGTTGTCAAACAACGCTGACCGCACCGGTAACATTATATGATGCCTTTACGCTAAGCTATAACATAGATAAACAAATATCTTGTGAGGCTCCGGTGGGAGGTCAGATAACAATTACGACAGCTGGTGGCTCAGGAAACTTTAATTACAGTGTTGAGCTACCTGATGCAACTACGGTCGATAATGGAAATAACAATGTGTTTAGCGGATTAGACCAGGCAGGCACTTATACCTTTACGGTAGAAGATCTTGATACCGGATGTATCGAAACGATCGAAGTGATCCTTGATGATCCTGTGATCCCAATTATTGACACCATTGAAACTACCAATGTAACTTGCGTGGGTAGCGATGGTACAATAACAGTAAACCTCGATCCTGCAACTGAAACTGATCCTCCATATACCTATGAGTTGAGTCAGGGAGGTGCTGTCGTTCAAACGAACACTGATGGAATCTTTACAGGATTGGATGCAGGCACCTATGATGTGACGGTTACCTCTGCCTTAGGCTGTGAGGTTACGGGTACCGCTACTATCGGAACCGATCCTACACCGCAGATCTCACTATCGGTTACCGATAATTGTGATCCTGCAGGTGGATACGATATTACCGTTACATTAGATCAGGCGGGTATTGCTCCTTATAATCTAAGTGTAAACGGGGCGATCAGAAATATAACTTTCGACACCAACAATCAATATGTAATTACCGGATTAACAGCTGGCAGTTACGACATACAAATATTAGATGCTAATAATTGTGGTGATACAGCCAATAACAATATTGAAATCATTCCACTTGATTTCAATGCTCAGGTAACTGAATTATTAGATTGTGAAACTCCGGATCCTGCAGGTAATGCTGAAATCACTATCAGCGATATATCAGGTTCGGGATCTTATGAATATGAAATTACAGGTCCTTCAGGACTTACAAGAACAAGTCTTGATCCTGCGGGAGCTACCTGGAATGGTGCTGATGTAGCAGGTGATTATATCGTTACTGTATACGACTTGAACGGTAACTGTTCAGTGAGTAAAACGGTAACTGTTCCGGAACGATTAGAGCCGGAAATGGAGATTACCTATGTAGATGACGTAACCTGTGCCGGAGGTAGTGATGGAACCATCCACGTTCGAGCGATCGACAATGGTATCGGACCATTCATCTTCGAAATCACCGCGGTTGATGGAAGTGCAGCAACCATAGCTCCTACTTCTTCAACAGGCTATACCGCAATATTTGATGGATTAACCGGAACAACTACCGGAACGATCTATACCATAACGGCAACTGCAGCGAATAGCTGTGTGGTTAGTGAAGATCAGGTAATCACCGAACCGGATCCTGTTGATATCACAGATGTAAATGTATCTCAATTCTTGTGTACAGTGGGGAACATTACCGAGTATGCATTGATTGAAGTTGATACGGCTCAGATTACCGGAGGTAGTGGTACCTATACGCGATTTGAATTTATTCAAAATGGCACGGTACTTCAAGATGGAAGCAATCCGCAGTTGATCTATACAGACCTTAACGGAGGTACTATAACTGTTAATGTATATGACAGCAATGGATGTATGGATAGTATTGATGCTGTTATAGATCCGTTTACAGGTATTTCTGATCCTGTGGTAACGGTAGAAACAGCAGTAACTTGTGATACCGGAGAAAGTATCCGTGTCGATGTTACCGTTACGCCAGCTACAGCTACGCCTAACTTGCAATACATCATAGAAGACTCCAGTGGAAATGTAGTACATGACTCAGGAATTCAGAATACGACTTCTTATACCTTCTTTGATCTGGTTAAAGGCGGATATTATATAACCGTATTAAACACAGATACTGGATGTGAGGTGAATACTGTTCATAATGTGTTAGAACCAAACACTTTCGCATTAACAGCCAGACAAGAAAGCAGAGTAGCTTGTTATGATACCCCTTCAGGAAGTGTAGAACTTACGGTTGTTGATACATATTTGGCGGATGGAGATCAGTCAGGTAGCTTTAGCTATAGCATTGTGAACATAAATGATGCTTCTATAAGCTTCAGTGGTACCAGCACGGGCAATTCAATTGTAGTGAATGGTCTTCCGGCAGGCACGTATACAGCTTCAGCGATTCTAACCGATAATAACCAGAATTGTTTGATGAACCCGACATCGTTCAATATTTCACAATCTTTAGCTCCGCTTTCAGTGGTATCTGAAGAGGTGGCTAATGTGACATGTACAAATGACAAGGGTGAGATTTATGTGAATCCTGATGGCGGATATGCACCATATGATATAACCATCGTAAATAATCTGACCGGATATACTGAAACAGCAACAGATGTTAATGGATTTGTTTTTATCGGTCTCGGTGAAGGAACCTATGATATCTCAGTAATTGATGATGGTGGTTGTGAAATTACCGATCAGGTAACGTTGGTAAGACCGGAATTTATTCAGGCTGAGATTGAGAAAACAGATGTACTTTGTTTTGATACAAATACAGGGGAAGTTAGAGCAGTAAATGTTACAGGAGGTACGGGTCCTGAAGGTTGGTTCTTTGTATTAAAGAATCACGATACAGGAGAATTATCAGAGCCTCAGGATAACGGAACATTTAGTGATCTTCCAGTTGGAACCTATAGTATCATCATCGACGATTCTTGGAGTTGTTATTTCGAAACAGAGCCAATCACCGTTGGACAGCCTAATCTTGTTGAGATCGTTGAGGTTGACAAACCAGCCCTGATCTGTTATGGTGAGAGTAATGGTTACTACCAGGCCCATGTAAGTGGTGGAATTGCACCATACACAGCGACCTTAACGAATGTAGATACAGGAGATGTAGTAGAAACGCAAACCAACGTCCCTGATGACTCAGATATACTATTCAATTCATTGAGTGGTGATGTGAATTACCAGATTACTGTTGTGGATAGCAATGGTTGTGAGCAAGTATTACCATTCATGATTCCTGAAGGTCCGGATTTAACCGCACAAGTAGAGGTGATCGAAGAATGTGTAGATAATTCAGCAACCAATAGAATTCGTGTAACCCTGGTTACCGCAGAGATTACGGTGAATGATGTATTATATGCATTGAATTCAACGGATATCAACGACGCGACTATGTTCGATTATGTAGATGGAGATGCAGGTATTGTAGAGAATCTGGCACCGGGAGCAGATCAGTTTATTACGATCTTCTACGAAGGTTGTCAACAAATGATTCCGGACGATCAACGCTTTACCATCAATGAAATTGATCCGGTAACAGTGGTAGATGCTTCAGATCCAAATACAATGAACTTGATTGAAGTAAATGCATCGGGCGGAGTACCACCGTATTCATATTACTTTAATGATAAGTATCAGGGCAGTGATAACACCTACTATTTAAGTAGTTCGGATCCTGGTTACACAGACGCTTCGGGTGCAGAAATCAAGCAGATTACCGTAGTTGTAACCGATGCCCTAGGATGTAGTCATGAAATTGTAGTAGAAAAAGAATTTATTGACATCGATATACCAGATTATTTCACTCCGGATGGAGATAGCTATAATGATACCTGGGGGCCAGACAATGACGAAGGATTCCCTGAAATACGAACAAGAATTTACGATCGTTATGGTAGAATGGTAGCTGAGATACGTGTAGGTGAAAAATGGGATGGTCGCTATAAAGGCCAGGAGTTACCTACAGGAGATTACTGGTATGTAATAAAATTAGAAGGAAACGATGAACGCGAGTTCATGGGTCACTTCACCCTAATGAGATAACCCCAATTAAACAAAGGGCTGGTAAAGCCCTTTGTTTTAACCATAACTTAAGTGTTGAATAGAAAAATTAAAAGCTAGTGAAACAAGTTGTAACCTATTTATGCGGTATTATATGTGTTTTAATGTCAGTGTGGCAAACTAATGCACAGGAATTAACCTTACCGCCATACACACAATATTTAGCAGATAACCCCTTTATCTTATCGCCGACATTCGCTGGTATTGGAGATCATATTCGAACCCGGCTAAATGGAGTCACCCAGTGGGTAGGTGTTAAAGATGCTCCGGATACTCAGTCGTTGGCGATAGATATGAGGGTAGGTAATCGCTCTGGTCTTGGAGCTATCCTTTTCAATGACCGAAACGGGTATACCCATACACGAGGGGCACGAGTATCTTTTGCTCATCACCTTACCTTCGATGCTTTTGATAATCATTATATGTCCTTCGGACTTTCCTATAATTACAATCAGTTTCGAATAGATACGGAAAGCTTTGATCCGAATGACCCAAGTGTAAATGACAGAAGAACGAACAACCACAACTTCGACGTGGGCTTTTTATACCGTTTACAGGACTTTTATTTTAGTTTGAATGCCTCGAACCTTTTAAACAAAGATCTGGACTTATTCGCCATTAATGAGCCTAATTCACTAAGAAACTATTATATCTATACAGGATATAAGTGGAGAGCTACCAGAACAAGTAATTTTGAGATCGAGCCATCAGTATTTTTTCAACTTTATGAAAGTGACCAACGTTCGAATACCGACATGAATGTGCGCTTTAGACAATACGATCTTGAAAACAGCTATTGGGCTGCCATTTCATACCGTTTTTTGAATGATCAGTTCTTCGATCCTTTGAATATTACCCCTATGGTGGGCTTTAATATTAAAAACTTCTTTTTTGCCTACGGATATCAGGTAACTTTAAACGAATTAATAGGATACAATTCAGGAACCCATATGATAACTATTGGCTTCGATTTCTTCCAGGGAATGAGTGAATGTCCATGTACCCAGAAGAAAAGTAGTGCGCCAAAGATTTTTTAAACAAGCACTCAATACAAAACATAACATAGCCTGATAACTTCTCCTGAGCCTTGCGCTTTGGAGAAGTTATTTTTTTATGCCTATAGGAGTTAAATAGGCATTCTCTTATCAGGTATCATTTATATCCCTACCAGGAAAATTGGATTCCGCAACAAGTGCGGAATGACAAAAAAACACGGAATGACAAAAGGAAGAAAACAATTTCCCCCTTTAGGGGTGCAGGGGTAAGAAATTGTGTTACGTCATTGCCATAACCATTCGTTTATAATATTATATTCCTTGTTCATTTTGCCTTGATGCAAAACGAACCAAAAGATCAAGAAGGTTTATAGGAAATTTTTGCTAGCGCAAAACTGCTGTTGTCTCTAGCGTTACATGCTTTGTTAGCTATCGCTAACGCACTTCCACTTGAGCCACAGCTATTTCATGAAAACCTTCATATATATCCGATTAGAAATTTTGATATAAGAGTACCCCCGTCGGCAGTATATATGAATTGAATCCGTTAAAAATGGTCGAAGCCTTGGAGACCATTTAGGATTGAATTCATGGTTTTGCGATAGCAAAAATACCTCTCGACGGGCACCCTTTCTTTTGATTCGTTTTCTTTAGGTGAATAATTGCGTAGCACATCATGAACTCCCTATAAAACAATAAGCAAATTGGTGAATAAAGAAAATGAATAAAGAATAAACATGCTTTATTAATTCAGTTCGACAATTCCCAATCAGGAAAAAACAGATCAAACAGTGGAATAACAGATTCCGCAACAAGTGCGGAATGGCAAAAAAATACGGAATGACAAAGTAGTGCAGAAGGATATATTCAGGTAACTTAAAACCCTCTAGGCCCGGTGCTAAAGCATAGATAAGCCATAGTTAAGGTGTACCAAACTAAAGGAAGTAGATATTTAAATGGCAGATAAAATCATAATATACGATTAAAAAGAAACCAATAAAAAGGCTAATTTTGCTTAAAAATTAAGCGTGGGAATAATTAGAGTAACAAACATTCAGGTATATGCTTATCACGGATGCCTTGTAGAAGAAGGAAAAATTGGTAGTGATTACAGAGTTGATGTGGAGGTAAAAGCCAATCTGCAACCCTCAGCAGTTAGTGATGCCCTGGCAGACACGGTAGATTATGTTCATGTAAACCGCATTGTCAAGGAAGAAATGGCTATTCGTTCGAAGCTCCTTGAACATGTGGCTAAAAGAATCATAGACAGGATCTTTGATGAAATAGCAATTGCGAATGAAACCACAGTTCAGGTATCCAAGATCAATCCGCCTATCGGGGGTAATGTAGAAATGGTTACCATTGAAATGACATTGAAGCGATAATTTTTGTAAATAAATAAAATAAACTCTTATATTTGTCGCCCAAAATAACGGCATCGTGGCCGAGTGGCTAGGCAGAGGTCTGCAAAACCTTGTACAGCGGTTCGAATCCGCTCGATGCCTCAACAGAAAAGCACCTTTTTAAGGTGCTTTTTTTATACTTCTTCTTCAGTTGTTAACAGTTTACTTAAAAGTTAAGCCTATGTAATCTATTTCCTAATATGATATTTTTATTTAAATTTATAGGTATCAATAGATTATAAACTATTAAACTATCACATTATGAGAATTCGTTTGGTAATGCTTTTACTTTTCGTAGGGATCCTTGGAGTAAATGCACAAAGTAACTCCTGGATTAAATTGGCTGAAAAGACCGTAGCTTTTAAAAGTGAAACAGACAAAGTAACCTTAGTAGGGAAAGAGCAACGCGTAGATAGGATTAAAATAAAATGCACGCAGGGAACTCTGCAACTAAAGAAAGTGACCATTGTGATGAGTAATGGCACCAAAAAGGAATACGATGCCAAAGCTGGTGGTGTTCTTACCAAAGGAATGTCATCTCGAAGCTTTGACGTGCCTGGAAAAGATGAAAAAATCAAGCACATAGAGCTGGAGTATGACTCGAAAGGAAATGTAGTCTTAACAAAAAAAGCAAAAGTTGAAATATTAGGAAAACAAGGCAAGGACGATTAAACACCTATCAAACAGGCTAATAATTTGCAGTTTAATACATAGAAACCCCCGATTCTATGTATAAAATAACTATGTTTAGAAAAAGTTCTCGTACTTTTGTTTAGTAAAAATCTTTATGAATACAATTAAAGGAAGAACCAGGGCGCAGGAATCTACGAACGCCATCGAACGGATGTATATAACTATGAGACATCTGTTTAACAGGGGATTTTACAAACCGACAGGAGTCTCCGGAGATACTTTAAGAGAAGCATTACTAGAGTTAAGACCAGAAATATACGGATCTGTAGCTGAGGATAAAGCAGAGCTTAACGGATTGATGTATGTGCTGGATCGATTGCCTATAGGAATAGAAGAATGTCGTTATATTAATCTTATTTCTGATGAAGGGTATAAAGAGTCTCATTTTAAGGTGATCGTCCCTCCTAAAAGACGTAGAAACTGCTACCGTGTAGATGAGGAACAGATGAATATTGAAATCACCCGAGGACGGTCAGATATCTATGATATCTTAACGCATCTTACCTTTTTGTTCATCGAATCGCATAAAATCAGTAAAAATGTTCTGGTCAATAAGTCAGGTGAGGTAACCAGAGATTGGACCAAGATTGAAAATATCGTAGGTAAAAAGAAATTAACCCTGGCAGAACGGGAAAATGCCTTAATTCATTTATCGAATATCTTGGGAAGGACATTCGATGAACTGCTTCAAGCCCATAAAACTTTTGCCACCAAAGAGAATCCTGAACGCTTTCTATCCATTATGTACTGGTTAGGAAAATTAGGTATCGAAGAGGTGGTGGATGAAAATAAAAGAAGTATCACCTTTAGCCCGATACTGCGCGAACGTCTGGGTCACCACATTCACGGGGAGATTTGGGCAAACACTATTAAAAAAACGCTTAAAAAGGAAGAACTGCTAGGTCGTCCTATTCATATTATAAGTGCCAATATGCACAGTGTTATGAATTCTATTTATGCACCAATAGTAATCAATAAGGAAATTAAATCTAAAGGAGAATACAAGGTGTACGAGATGCTAAGCGACCCTAATAATGAGGAGCTTAGGGAAAAAGTGAAACAATATGCTGAAAAGAACGGGATGATTAGTATTCCGGATACATCAGGTACTAACATAGATGTTCAGATATTCGACACTTCCAAAATAAATTATGCCAAAGCAGATCTTAAATTAAAAGAGCATCTGAACAACCAAGAAAAGCCGGTGCTGTTTGTCATGGATTACGCCTTTGGAGAACAGGCTTACGAAACCATTGATGAATTGCTTAAACCTTATAAAGAAGGGAAGCATAAAGAAGAATACTTAAATGTAGTATCAGTATCCATCATGGGTAAAGCTGGAATTTTAGAAGGAGGTAAAGGTGATTTAATGATTCCAACCTCTCACATCTTCGAAGGAACTGCAGACAACTACCCTTTCCATAATGAACTCAAAGTTTCCGATTTTGAAGAAAGTGAACTAAAAGTATTCGAAGGTGCCATGGTTACTGTGTTGGGTACTTCTTTACAGAACAGAGATCTTTTAAAGTTCTTCCATGACAGTACCTGGAATGTGATTGGTTTGGAAATGGAAGGAGCACACTATCAAAAGGCTGTTCAATCTGCTTCAAAAATACGAAGGAGTATCCGGGAGGATGTTAAAGTCCGTTATGCCTACTATGCATCGGATAATCCATTAGAAACAGGTAGTACCCTTGCATCCGGAGGTCTGGGTATTACCGGTGTCAAACCTACCTACCTGATCACTAAAAAAATTCTGGAACAAATATTCGAGGGCTAAGCCTAAAATGCTGGTATTTAAAACTATTCATAGAAAATAAAAGCCCTTAGTCAGCTTTGTTTGTGGAGAAACATAAATATAGTACTTTTATCAGCCGTAAACTTTAAAGCAAATCAAGCATTATACTTAAGGGATGAAATAAGCGTTTTTAAATTTAATCAGATATCAATTGAAGGGTTGAATCGATTAAATTTAATTGGTAAATCTCTGAATATAACTTAGGGTTTAGCGCTTTATTTCGTTAATAGAATTGATAAATTATAAAACAGATGAAAATAAAAAACATTTGTTGTATTGGAGCCGGATATGTTGGAGGCCCCACCATGGCGGTGATCGCACAAAAATGTCCACACATAAATGTAACCGTAGTTGATATCAATGCCGACCGTATCGCTGCATGGAACGATGAAGACGTAAGCAAGTTGCCGGTATATGAACCGGGATTAGATGCTGTAGTAGCTGAAGCACGAGGGCGAAACCTCTTCTTCTCTACCGATGTCGATAAAGCGATCGACGAGGCAGAAATGATCTTTATGTCGGTAAACACCCCAACCAAAACCTATGGTAAAGGAAAAGGGATGGCGGCCGATCTTAAATATATTGAATTGTGTGCCCGTCAGATAGCACGCGTGGCTAAAGACGATAAGATCGTTGTTGAGAAATCTACTTTACCGGTGCGTACTGCATCGGCCATTAAAAATATTCTGGATAATACCGGAAACGGAAACGGAATTAAATTTCAGATCTTATCAAATCCGGAATTCTTAGCTGAAGGTACAGCCATAGCTGATTTAATGAACCCTGACAGAGTCCTGATCGGAGGTGATACCACCCCGGAAGGACAGGAGGCCATTCAGGCCTTGGTAGATGTATATGCCAACTGGGTGCCTGAAGAACAAATACTCACAACCAATGTATGGTCGTCTGAGCTGTCAAAACTAACAGCTAATGCCTTTCTGGCACAACGTGTATCCTCGATCAACGCCATGTCTGAGCTATGTGAAAAGACAGGGGCTGATGTTAATGAAGTGGCTAAAGCCATCGGAATGGATAGTCGTATCGGACCTAAGTTCCTGAAAGCCTCTGTAGGTTTTGGAGGTTCTTGTTTTCAGAAAGACATCTTAAACCTGGTATATATCGCTAAGACGTATGGTTTGGATGAGGTGGCTGATTACTGGGAACAGGTAATTATAATGAACGACCACCAGAAAAGACGTTTTGCGGATAATATCGTAAGTACGCTTTATAATACCGTTTCAGGAAAAAAGATAGCCTTTTTAGGATGGGCATTTAAGAAAGATACCAACGATACGAGAGAGTCTGCAGCGATCTATGTAGCTGACGACCTGTTGAACGAACAGGCCAAAGTGAGTGTGTACGACCCGAAGGTAGTGGCAGAACGTATGTATGCGGATCTGGATTATTTAAACACCCGCACGGCAGAAGAAAACAGAGAAGGCTTAGAGGTTTGCAAAGATTCTTATCAGGCCTGTGAAGGGGCACATGCCATTGCAGTGCTTACGGAGTGGGATGAGTTTAAAACCTACGATTGGAAAAAGATCTATGATCAAATGCAAAAACCTGCTTTTGTTTTTGATGGTCGGGGAATTCTGGATAAGGAGCAATTAAAAGAAATAGGATTTGTATATTACAAAATCGGAGAAGGAGAATAAACCAGAATGGTTTATATTGTAGAAAGTGCTGATGGTTCCTTTTACACAGGAATTACATCTGATATTGAAAGACGAATAAGTGAGCACAACCCAGGTATAGATAATTTGGCATATACATTTAAAAGAAGGCCTGTATTTTAAAGTGGTATGAGCGTTTTTACAGATCCTAGAGAAGCTATTAAAGTTGAAAAACAATTAAAAGGCTGGAGTAAAAGGAAGAAAAAAGCTTTAATAGAAAAAAATTTGGATAAGTTAGTTCGGTTTTCTGAAAATTATACTCAGCATGGGTCTTCGACAAGCTCAGATTGATAAAAACAGGTTATATTAATAGAACGACAAAATTTAAACATTTGAAAAGAGTATTGATAACCGGTGCAGCCGGATTTTTAGGATCGCATCTGTGTGATAGATTTATCAAAGAAGGGTGTTATGTAATTGGAATGGATAATTTAATTACAGGAGATTTAAAAAATATTGAGCATCTTTTCAAATTAGAGAATTTTGAGTTTTACCATCACGATGTGACTAAGTTTGTGCATGTACCCGGACAACTTGATTACATTTTACATTTCGCATCTCCTGCAAGCCCTATAGATTATTTAAAAATTCCAATACAAACCTTGAAAGTGGGAGCATTAGGAACCCATAACCTTTTGGGTTTGGCGAAAGAGAAGAATGCCAGAATTTTAATTGCATCCACCTCTGAAGTCTACGGGGACCCTCTAGTACACCCGCAATCAGAAGATTACTATGGCAATGTAAGTACGATTGGTCCAAGAGGTGTATATGATGAAGCCAAAAGATTTATGGAGTCGATTACCATGGCCTACCATCGTTTTCATGGATTAGACACCCGTATTGTTCGTATTTTTAATACTTATGGCCCTCGAATGCGATTGAACGACGGTCGGGTAATTCCTGCCTTTATAGGACAAGCGCTCCGAGGAGAGAATCTGACGATATTCGGTGATGGTATGCAAACGAGATCCTTTTGTTATGTAGACGATCAGATCGAAGGAATCTATAGGTTGTTAATGAGTGATTACCACTTGCCGGTTAATATTGGGAACCCCGATGAAATAACCATAAAGGATTTTGCAGAAGAAATCATTAAATTAACCAATACCGACCAGAAGGTAGTATATAAACCATTGCCTCAAGATGATCCGCTTCAGCGACAGCCTGATATTTCGAAGGCCAAGGAAATATTAGATTGGGAACCTCAGGTGAGTCGTCAGGAAGGAATGCGTGTCACCTATCAATATTTTAAATCCTTACCTTCAGAGGAATTGTATAAAAAGGCACATAAAGACTTTTCTAATCATAACAAAAAATAAGGTTTCCGTCAATTCGACTAAATTAAATTGCACTATCAGCGCATAAAGCCTTAATTTTGCCGAATCATTTTCATTTTTTAAATAGTAAGAAAATCATGAATATCCTTATTCTAGGTTCTGGAGGAAGAGAACACACGTTTACTTGGAAAATAGCTCAAAGCCCTAAAGTTGGTAATTTATTTGTAGCTCCTGGTAATGCTGGTACCGCTAAAATTGCAACCAATGTAAATATTGGCGTTACAGATTTTGAGGCAATAAAAGAGTTTGTTGTAGGGGAAGACGTAAATATGGTGATCGTAGGACCCGAAGATCCATTAGTTCTGGGAGTGGCTGATTTCTTTTTAGAAGATGATGCATTGAAACATATTCCGGTAATTGGACCGCAAAAGGCAGGTGCTGCCTTAGAAGGCAGTAAAGAGGTAGCCAAAGAGTTTATGTCACGTCATAAAGTGCCTACTGCGGCCTATAAAAGCTTCACAGCTGATAATCTCGAAGAGGGGTACGAGTTTTTAGCATCTTTGAACCCTCCTTATGTTTTAAAAGCAGATGGATTGGCTGCTGGTAAAGGTGTATTGATTATCGATAACCTGGAAGAGGCTAAGACGGAGCTTAAAAACATGTTGGTGGATGCTAAGTTTGGTGCTGCCAGCACTAAAGTGGTTATTGAAGAGTTCCTGAAAGGAATAGAATTAAGTGTTTTTGTGCTTACCGATGGTAAAGATTATGTGATTCTTCCAAATGCAAAAGACTATAAACGTATTGGCGAGGGAGATACAGGGTTGAATACTGGAGGAATGGGGGCTATTTCGCCGGTTCCTTTTGCAAACGACGAGTTTATGCAGAAAGTTGAAGATCGTATTGTAAAACCTACCGTAGGCGGTTTTCATAAAGATGGCATCCCTTATAAAGGTTTTGTCTTTATTGGCTTGATGAAAGTGGATAATGATCCTTTCGTTATTGAATATAACGTCCGAATGGGAGATCCTGAAACTGAGGTAGTACTTCCAAGAGTTAAAAATGACTTCGTTGACCTGTTCCAGGCTGTTGCTGATCAGAAACTAGGTGAAGTTGAGCTCGATATAGATGAGCGTACTGCTACTACGGTAATGGTGGTTTCGGGAGGATATCCGGAAGCGTATGAAAAAGGAAAAGAGATTACGGGAATTGAGGCGATTGAAGATTCTGTCGTTTTTCATGCAGGAACCAAACTGGATGACGGTAAAGTAGTAACCTCAGGAGGTCGCGTGATTGCTATTACCTCTTATGGTTCCGATTTTAAGGAAGCCCTTGACAAATCATATGTGAATGTCAAAAAATTAAACTTTGATAAAATGTATTACAGAACAGACTTAGGGTTTGATTTGTAGTATCATTAAATAATAAAAAAGCCTGCTAAATGCAGGCTTTTTTTATTTCTATACCCATTATTCAACGCTAATAGTGGAAGTTTTCCGTAAAACTCTGTTAATGAGACACAAAAAAATACCCTTTCAATTTTGAAAGGGTATCAATTATATTTTAGCTGAAGTAAAAACCTTCAGTTAATAGACGCTGTAAGTAATCGGATTAAATGTATGAATGTGCTGAAACATCCTTACGTTCCTCGTTATTATCGTTAAATTTCTTTAACTGAAGTACCCAGTATACCAAGGCTACGATACCGATAATTATAAAGATCCAGTTAATCGCGTTAGATCCCCACCAGCTATGCATAAAGCGTAAACTGTTTAAAGGAACAAATAAAATATCTTCAAATAAATATTGAATACCTTCAAAAAAATCTTTCATCAGTAAAAAGTTATATTAATTTTACGCTACAAAAGTATAAAAACACATCATGATTTCAAGCATTTTTGGTAAAACAAAACCCATAAATTTCATTTTTATTGGATTTTTTTTGTTTCTGTACTTTTGGAGTGTACAGTTTTTTGTGTTTGACAGTGCTTTTAAAGGTACTGAATGGCTTGAAAAATTCGGATTGTGTTTATTGCTTATTTTAAGTGCTCTTTTGGTGGATTTTATCAGCAAAAAGAACGATCTATCGCAAAGTAACTCCTATCCTATCCTCCTGTTTGTTTTACTTATGTGCATGTACCCGCCGATTTTAAAATCGAGTAAATTTATTATTGCTAATTTCTTTGTTCTTCTGGCAGTCAGGAGGCTGATGAGCTTACGGACGAACATGGCGATCAAACAGAAGCTTTTTGATGCTTCACTTTTGATTGGTTTTTCGTTTTTATGGTATCAGTGGAGTTTACTATTCGTATTGCTGGTATATACCGGAGTTTTGTTTTACGATGCAAAAGATTACCGAAATTGGCTGGTTCCTGTTATTGGAATTGGTGCGGTGTTATTCTTTGTGGTTACGTATTATTATATAACCGATAACATTTCCGGGTTGATTGAGGTTTTTACCTTTCATGTTGAATTTAATATTCAAAAGTATAAAGATTTAAGCTTCTCCATTCCAATCGTAACTACCCTGATTATTGGAGTCTTTGCGTTGCTGGCATATCTGGTGAATATTAAAATACGCTCTGCAAAAGCCCAAAAAGCTATGGCATTGGTTGTGGCAAGTTTGTTTATTGGTTTGGGCATCTCAACCTTTTCGGAAGATGTAAACGTTGCAGAACTTATCTTTATCGCATTTCCTTTGGCGATGATTATCGCTAATTACCTTCAGATAACCAAGGTTAAATGGGTTAAAGAAACCGTATTATGGATATTTGTCTTGTTGCCCTTCCTGGCGCTAGTGTTGTAATTTAGCTCCATAAGAAAGGTCTCCCGCATCGCCCAAACCCGGTACGATATAGTCTTTTTCGTTTAACTTTTCATCAATGTCGGCTACCCATAATTTAGTATCAGGGCGTAAGGTGTTTTCCAGATGTTTAATACCCTCCGGAGTCCCTACCACTGCTGCTACATGGATATTCTTAGGAGCTCCAACACTTTCAATAGCTTTGTAGGCAGCTTCAAAAGATCGTCCGGTTGCAAGCATGGGGTCGACAAGAATCAACGTTTTATTTTCCAGAGATGGGCATGCTAAGTATTCGATTTCAATGTCAAAAGCATTACTATGATCGCGATGCTTTCGGTACGCAGAAATAAAAGCATTATCTGCCTGGTCGAAATAATTTAAGAATCCCTGGTGTAATGCCAGTCCCGCTCTGAAAATACCACAAATCACTAATTCCTCATTGATTTGATGTGTGTGTTTTATGCCTAAAGGTGTTTGAACCTCCAGGGTTTTATATACAAAGGTTTTACTCATCTCATACGCAAGCAACTCACCTATGCGTTCCATGTTCTTTCGAAACCGCATCCGATCTTGTTGAATATTAATATCTCTAAGGTCAGAAAGAAAGTGTTTTAATACCGAATTGTTTTTAGCAAGATGATGCGTTTCCATAAACCGTTTGTTTTAGAATGAGAAGAATCTCCCTCAAAAATAAGTAATAAAAGGTATATTTGCATTCAAAGTATCAGGAATGATACAATACACTAAAAAAGATTCTAATGCATAAAGATATCCACATATTTTGCATGAAGTGGGGTACCCTCTACGATGCTACTTATGTAAACCGATTGTACAGCATGGTAAAACGCAATTTAAACTTGCCTTTTACTATGGTATGTTTTACCGATGATGAAAAGGGAATAGACGATCATATTAAATGTTTTCCAATTCCTGAAATTGATATTCCCGGCAACCTGCCAGAGCGCATGTGGAAAAAGCTAACCACATTAAAATCAGATCTCTATGGTTTAGAAGGGACGGCCTTGTTTTTAGATCTGGATGTGGTAATTGTCGACAATATCGATTGCTTCTTCGAAGATGATAATCCGTTTATGATCATCAAAGATTATCGAAAGCAATGGCGTATTACGGGAAACTCTTCTGTTTACAGATTCGAAATCGGGAAACACGGTTATGTATTTGACTATTTTGTAGCGAACTTTGATACCATCAGAAAGCAACATAGAAATGAGCAGGAATATTTAACCTGGGCGGTTCACGAGAAAGGAATGCTGAACTATTGGCCAAAACCTTGGTGTCCTAGCTATAAATATGATTGTATTTCTAAATTTCCATTAGCGGTTTGGAAAAAACCTACCATTCCGGAAGGAGCAAAAATTATTATTTTTCACGGAGAGATCAATCCGCCTAAAGCTATTAAAGGCGGAAGAGGCAAATGGTATCGCTATGTGCGACCTGCTAAATGGATTGCTGATTATTGGAAATAAAAACTGTAATAAAAATATACATAAAAAAAGGGCTCTTCTCAGAGCCCTTTTTTTGTGGTTATTCCAACCTGAATAAATTGGTTATGGCGGATTAAAGATATGTTAATTATTATTTTTTAACATTATAAACCCCTACGTATTGTTTTATTTTACTTTCAAAATAGAGCAAATTAAATCTTGAAAAACAATGCTAATAAAGTTTCTATATGTCCTACTTGGATCAATTTTACTCGTGTTTTCATCAACAACTTTTAAAGGTAACCAAAGGAGGTTTGTGTTGAAAGGAAGTATAAATGATCAAAATGGTAAATACATTTTTATAAAATATGAAGGTAAAAAGGATAGCACTTTAATTAAAAATAACTCATTTGAATTTAAGGGTGGGGTAGATTCCCCTACCAGTGCATTCATAAGTTTACCTAATAATACTGATACTCCATGGGCTATTGGCACAGAATTTATTCTTGAGAACAGTACCATTTTTATAACTCTTCATTACTCAACAGAAGTTAAAAAAGATAAAGTTCTTGAAGATTTACATCTTATAGATATTAAAGGATCTAATTCTCAACTTGCATTCGATAATTATAATGAGGATTTAATTAAAGCCTTTCATAAAGAAAAAAATGACAGTCTTAAAGAAGTAAATTTATTTAGGAGCCTAAATAAATTTCTTAGTAAGAACCCACGATTAAAAAAGAGTGGAGATGAATTGATTTTTAGAGCGTATAAAAATGAAAGCTATTTATCTACAGAAAATTTAGAAGCACTTTTTGAACTGCTGGACACATCATATCAGGAAAAGAAGGTTATGCAAAAGATTGAACTTTTAATCCAGCAGAGAAAAAAATTGGGTATTGGTAAGCAGGCTCCTCATTTTAAACTACAGAAAATAAATGGAGAAATGTTTAATAGTGCTCAACTAAAAGCAGATTATATTTTAATAGATTTTTGGGCGTCTTGGTGTATGCCCTGTAGAATTAACCACCCTGAGATGGTTTCTTTTTATAGAACGAATCGTGGTAAGAACTTTGAAATTGTAAGTGTTTCAATTGATAAAGATAAAAAAGCCTGGCAAGAGGCTGTTAAAAAGGATAGCTTAGATTGGATTAATGTTATTGATACAAATAGAGTAATGCTTAAAAAATACTTTATCAGTGGGATTCCAACCTCATTTTTAATTGATAAAAATGGAAAGATTTTGGGTAAAAACTTAGCCCTTTTTAAAAGCAATGATAATAAACCTTCAGTATTAGAAATTTTAGACGCAAAAGAAAAGTGATAGTTAAGGTATTGATTTCTTTAATATAGTTTCAAGATTTGAAAGAACTCCAAATTTTAAAATAGATGAATAAATTAATCCTGGCTACAACCTTTCTCGCAATATTTATTAACAATAATGTTGTCGCACAAGAAATTAAAATGAGTGGAATAATCACCTGCTCAAAAACAAATGAACCAATTGAATTTGTAAATATTGGTGTTTTTAATAAGAACAAGGGGACAGTTACCGATCAGAAAGGCAGGTTTACCATTGTACTCTCGAAAGAATTTTTAAATGATAGTCTAACCATAAGTCATGTAGGTTACAAAACTCTGAAAATCCCTGTTCAAAGGGCTAATAATATCTTCTTTACGCTACAGCCAAAAGCAAATCAATTATCTGAGGTAGTAGTTATTAGTAACAAAAAGAAAAAAAATCGAAAAATTGGAGTAAAAAGCTATAATCCTTTATTGTGGTTAACAGCTATTTCAGAGGATAATGATATCATAGAAAATGCTCAAAAAATTAATATTCCAAACAAATCTATTGTAAAGATAAATTATGTAAATATATACTTGCGGAGGGGGATTGATACGGAAAGTAGCTTTATAAGAGTTAATTTTTATAAAAACTTAAATGATTTACCTGGAGAAAGAATATTATTTGAGAATATAGTTAAAAAGAAGAAAATGGAACCAGGATGGTTACAAATTGATCTTACCGAATTTAATGTTTATATTAAGGAAGACTTTTTTATTGGAATAGAATTCCTTCCGGATTTTAAAAATACTCAGAGCGTATATATGGGAGCCATACTCAGTAAAGGTAAAGGCTTCAGTAGGAGAAGTAGTCAAGGAAAATGGGAAAAACTCCCGGGGGCGTCTGCCATCAATGTTGAAATTGAATTTTAAAAAGAGTTCAACAAGAAGGGCTCTGAGAAGAGCCCTTTTTATTGTTATATATCATCGTAGTCTACTACAATAGTATCTGTAAGAGGGTGCGATTGGCAGGTTAATATTAACCCTTCCTCCAATTCGCTATCGGTTAAGATCTGGTTTTTCACCATTTCAACTTTCCCTTCTTTCAATTTAGCCATACAGCTACTGCAAATACCTCCCTGACAGGAATATGGCGCATCAATATCTTCTTTTAAGGCTGCATCCAAAACACGTTCTTTGTGATCCATGACGAATTCAAATTCTTCATCGTCAACAATCACTTTCACCTTGGTTTTTCCTTCCGGAATGGATGAAAGGTCTTCTTCTCCTTCATCAGAGGTGGTGAATAATTCAAACTTAATATGCTCTTTGGCAATACCCTTTTCAGTTAAAGTGTCAGAAACTGTATGAATCATAGCCTCCGGACCACATAAATAAAAAGCATCGAAGTCGATCTCCTTATGCTTGTTATTAAGCACAAAATTAACGGTTGAGCGCTCTATCCTCCCGAACATGCTATCACCATCTTGCTCCTGGCTGTAAATAAAGTATACACTTAGACGATCAGGATATTTGGCTACAAGGTCTAAAATCTCCTTGTGAAACATGGTTTCAGCAACACTTTTATTACCAAAAACCAATACAAAATTACTATTGGTTTCTTCCAGTACGGTTTTCATGATACTCATTATAGGAGTAATACCACTACCGGCTGCAAAAGCGGCTATATTTTTATTGTTGCTTTCTGCAGGGTCAAAAGTGAAGTGACCTAAAGGGGGGTAAATCTCTAAAACATCACCAGCCTTTAATTCGTTGTTCGCATAGCGAGAAAACAAACCCGATGCTACCTTTTTAATCCCTATAGTTAGTTCGCCATTATTAGGCGAAGAACAGATCGAATAGGAACGACGTAGATCTTGTCCTTCTATTTCCTTTTTAACATTGATATATTGTCCAGGTGTAAACTTAAACTCGCTTTCAAGGTCATTCGGGATCTCAAATGCTACCGTAACTGAATTTGGTGTAATGCGTTCTATATGTTTAACCCTTAGTGGGTGAAAATGACTCATAACTTTAAATTTTTGGTAAAAATAATAAATCCCATTGAACTTAATTCAATAAGTAAACCGCATATAATTATTAATATTATTTGATTACAAAAATCAAATTAGACTTTAAAAGAAAATAAAACCCCTACTTTTATGTAACATATTACGAATTAGACCTACTAATACGTACAAAACAACTAACCAAATAACAATGCTTAAACAATTTATTTCACTTCAGTGGAAGTCCTTTTTTCGGTCTGCTTCCCTAAGTTCTAATCTTTTTTTTAAGATATTAACCATATTCTTTGCCTTGTACCTCATTGCAATGTTTACTTTACTTGGAGGGGGGATTTATTTTATACTTGAAGAAAAGGTACAGAAGGACCCTTTGTTGATTATTAATCAGTTCCTGATCTTTTATTTATTTATAGATCTGGTCTTTAAATACATGATGCAAAAAATGCCAGTAGTAAATATTAAACCTTTGTTGTATTTACCATTCAGCAAATCGAAGATCGTACATTTTAGTTTGTGGAAAACCATATTATCCTTCTTTAACTTTATACACTATTTCTTTTTTATTCCGTTTGCGGTTGTACTCATTATAGAAGGCTACCCCCCGGGACATGTTATCGGATGGACGATGGGAGCTCTTGCATTGATATATTGCAATAACTTCATTAATGTTTTTTTAAACGATGTGGACGCTGTTTTCTATTCATTTCTAGGAGCCTTGGTTATTTTATTCGGGTTGCATTACTATCAAATATTTGATGTAACCGTGTATACCGCTCCCATTTTTGATGCGCTATTCAATCAACCGTATTTGGTGATCATTCCGATATTATTAATGATTTCAATGTATATCCTTGCTTTTAGATATTTCAAAAACATCTTGTATTTAGATGGAGGATTACAACAGAAGCAGCAAGAAGCTAAAACAGAAAGTTTTGATTGGTTAAATCGATTTGGAGGTATTTCCGTGTTTTTAAAAAATGATCTAAAACTTATTAAGCGTAATAAACGCTCGAGAACTGCAGTAATCATGAGCCTGGTCTTTATTTTTTATGGGATGTTGTTTTTTACCGGGGCTGTAGAAGCCTATGAAGGACCGGTTTGGAGAATTTTTGCTGGTTTATTTGTCACAGGAGGGTTTTTATTCACCTTCGGACAGTATGTGCCTAGTTGGGATAGCTCGTATTACCAGCTAATGATGAGTCAGAACATAATGTATCGGGATTATCTGAATGCCAAATGGTGGTTGATTGTAATTGCCACCATTCTCACTACATTAGTGGCATCTTTTTATGCCTACTTCGGCCTTGAAGTATATCTGGCTATTTTGGTCGCAGCGATTTACAATGTTGGCGTGAATAGTCATATGGTTTTATGGGGGGGTGCCTATGTAAAAACACCTATTGACCTAACCTCCAATAAAAAAGCCTTTGGCGATAAACAGGCTTTTAATGTTAAAACCCTATTGCTGACCATTCCAAAACTTTTGTTGCCTATGGCTTTATATGCCGTCGGACATTACACTATTGGACCGATGCTTGGGTATGCCTTGGTGACGCTGGCAGGTTTGCTTGGGTTTGCGTTTAAAGAAAAGGTGTTTGACATTATTGAAAAGGTCTATAAAACAGAGAAATACAAAACGATAGCAGCATATAAACAAAAGAATTAAAATTTTTAGCAGTCATGATAACAGTCAATAACCTAACAAAAAAATACTCGGGCACAACGGTGTTAAATATCGATTCGCTTGAAATCCCTAAAGGTCAAAGTTTTGGGTTGGTCGGAAATAACGGTGCGGGAAAAACTACCTTTTTCAGCTTGTTACTCGATTTAATCAGGCCAACAACTGGGGCCATTGAAAACAACCAGATTAAGGTTAGTGAGAGTGAAGCCTGGAAACCTTATACCGCAGCATTCATAGATGAAAGCTTTTTGATAGGCTACCTGACACCAGAGGAATACTTTTATTTTATCGGCGAATTAAGAGGTCAGAATAAAGCTGATGTCGATAGCTTTTTAGCTCCCTTTGAAGATTTCTTTAATGGGGAAATTTTAGGAGGAAAAAAGTATTTGAGGGACTTATCTAAAGGTAATCAGAAGAAAGCTGGTATCGTAGCTTCATTTATAGGCAATCCTGAGGTGATTATTTTAGATGAACCATTCGCTAATTTGGATCCCACCACTCAGATAAGACTTAAAAGACTTATTAAAGAGTTAGCTGATGGTAATGATGTTACTATTCTAATTTCGAGTCATGACCTGATGCACGTAACAGAGGTATGTGAGCGTGTTGTTGTTTTGGATAAGGGAGAAATGGTAAAAGACATCCAGACCTCGACAGAAACATTGCAAGAACTCGAAACCTATTTTACCCGATAATCGAACTTTAAATTTTGCAACTCATGCATCTGAATATTTTGTTTTTAGGTGTTAGCCTCATCTGGATTGGGATGAGTTCAGTATAGAAATCAACCAAGTTTTTAAATATCTATTTCTAATCAGAGCCCGTTTTACGGGCTTTTTTTATTTATATAAAAAAGAAATGTATTTTTACATGCCTAACAATATTTGGTTTAATAATAAGTTAATCAACTAAACCACCTACGCTTGAAGTACAAATACATCATATATCCCTTATCGCTCCTGCTTTTATGTACATTCGGATGTTCGACAAAAAAAGACGCTTTTGTAAACCGAAACTGGCATGCGTTAAATGCAGAATTTAACACGATTTATAATGGACAGTTAGCGTTAGATAAAGGAGTAGAATTACTCAAGGAGAATTATCGCGATAATTACTGGGAAATATTGCCTGTAGAGCGTATGGAGATAATTGAGGAGGTGAGATTATCCGGTTCGCCAATTAATCCAAATTTTGAAAGAGCAGAAGAGAAAGCTGTAAAAGCGATTCAGAAGCACGGAATGTACATCGATGGACAAGAAAAGAACACCCAGTCTGATGAAGCATATCTTTTACTTGGAAAAGCCAGATATTACGATCAGCGTTTTGTACCGGCCCTGGAAGCCTTTAATTATATCCTGTCTAAATACACCCGTAGCGACATCATAAACCAGGCCAAGATATGGAGAGAAAAGACCAATATCAGAATGGAGTATGAAGAGTTAGCATTAAAAAACTTTAAACGATTGCTCAGAAGTGTTAACATAAAAGATCAGGATTACGCCGATATCTATGCCATCATGGGGCAGGCTTATATTAATATAGAACAGAAGGATAGCGCTGTTCAAAAATTAAAATTGGCGTCTAATTATACACGAAGTAATGAAGAAAGAGGACGGTATAATTTTATTATTGGTCAGTTGTATAATGCCATGGGGTATAAAGATAGTGCAAACCTGGCCTTTGATAAGGTAATCGACTTAAATAGAAGAACTTCCCGTGACTATTATATCAATGCTTTTATAGAAAAAATTAAGAATATCGAAGTGACTCCCGAAAACGAAGAGGCGGTTTTAGAGTTGCTAAAAGATTTGGAGAAAAACAGGGAGAACAGGCCGTATTTAGACAAAATTTATCATCAATTAGCGATGTATTACCTCGATCGGGAGGCTCCGGAAGTAGCGGAGTATTATTTTAATAAATCTCTACGCACTGATAGTCCTGACAAAATTTTAAACGCCATTAATTATGAAACGCTGGCTGAAATAAATTTTGATAATCATGAATTTGCCGAGGCAGGAGCCTATTATGACAGTACACTTACGAATATTGAAGCAACCAGTAAAAAATTTAGGATACTATCTAAAAAGCGCGAAAATCTCGATGATGTTATCAAGTATGAAGGGATTTTAGCTAGAAATGACAGTATTCTGTATGTGGTTAATTTACCCCAGGAAGAACGTGATGCCTACTACCAAAAACATATCGATTCTTTAAAGGCTATTGAAATTGAGAAAGAGGAGCAAGAAAGAATTGCAGCCTTAAGAGAAGCCCAAAACAAAGCCATGGGGCTCGCAGGGCGCACCTTTAAAAGTTCTGATGCCAATACCTTTTATTTCTATAACGATCTTACTGTAAGTTATGGTAGAAATGAATTCAGAAAAAGGTGGGGAGCAAGAGGACTTGAGGATAATTGGCGTTTAAGTGACAGAGCTATAGCCACGAATGAAGTAGTGGTCAATACTCAAAATCGAAGTTCTGACTCTTTGGATATATATTCAATTGCATATTATACAGATCATTTACCTAAGGAAGATAACGAACTCGATAGCATCCATTCAGAACAAAATTTTGCATATTACCAATTAGGTTTGATCTATAAAGAAAAGTTCAGGGAATATGGATTAGCGGTTAATCGTCTTGAATCCTTGTTGGGAAATAACCCTGAAGATAAATTAGTCTTACCTGCAAAGTATAATCTTTATAAAATCTATGAAATAAACGATTCACCATTGGCTCAGCGCCTAAAAAACGATATAATTCTTAACTATCCTGAATCCAGGTACGCCCGTATATTGGAGAATCCGAAGGCTGTCTTAAAAGAAGGCCCAAACAGTCCGAAGGCTATTTATGCTAAGTTGTATAGCGCATTTGAAAAAGAACGGTATGATGAGGTTTTAGCAGGTACTGATAAGTATATAACGGAGTTTAATGGTGACGAAATAGTTCCTAAACTAGCCATGTTAAAGGCTACCACAGAGGCACGTTTAATTGGAGTTGATGCTTATGAACAAGCCTTGAATGCCATAGCGCTTAACTATCCGAACAATGGTGAAGGTAAAAAGGCTAAAGAGCTTTTGGAGACATTAGTACCAAGATTGAAAAAAGACACTTTAGTGAACGACCTGGATACAGCCACCAAGTGGAAACTGGTTTATCCTTTTGCCTCAAGAGATACCAGTGGAATAAATGAGCTTTATAAGGTTATTTCAAAGTCGCTGATAGACCTGGAGTATGATGAATTAAAACTTTCTACAGACCTTTATGATAGTAATCAAACTTTTGTAGTAGTTCACGGACTAATTTCGAAACTTAGAGCAGAAGGATTTGCCGAGTTGCTAAAAATCAACAAATTATATTTAATAGAAAACGAAAATTTTGTAATTTCCGCCTCCAATTATAAAAGCATACAAATTCATAAGAGTTTAGAAAAGTATTTAACCCAAATCTATAATAATAATCAAACCCCATATTAGCCATGTTTGCAGAATCTAAAAAAGGAAGAACCGAACAACCAACAGGACTTACAAATAGAATTTTACCTAATACTAAATTAAAAGGAGATATTATTTCAGAATCTGATATCCGTATTGATGGAGAGTTAGAAGGAAGTGTGAATACTAAAGGAAAATTAGTAATAGGTAAAACCGGATATATTTCTGGTAAGGCAGAGAGTGCAAATGCAGACATCGAGGGTAAGTTTAATGGAACCCTGAAAGTTGATGAGGTTTTAAGTCTAAAGGCTACTGCTTTTATAGAAGGTGAGGTAGTAATTGGTAAACTTGCTGTAGAACCAGGTGCTGCATTCAATGCAACCTGTACCATGAAGGGACATGCTGTGAAATCATTAAAGAATGAATCAGGAAAAGCGGAAAAATCAGCTTAATAACTGGATAAAGTTTTCAAATATAGGCCTTCAAATGGCTATTATTATCGGAGCCGGAACCTATTTTGGGGTCTGGCTCGATGAAAAATATCCAAATAATTTTTCGGCATTTACTATAATATTCTCGCTGTTAAGTGTTTTTGCTGCGTTATATAACGTTATAAGGCAGGTAAAAAACATTAGTGAAAATGAAGATGAAACTCCCGATAAAAATTAAATCCTTATCCATACATACGCACATTAATGAAGCAAAAACTACTCAACTTTTTAAAGATTCTTATTCCGTTTACCTTGGTGTTATTTGTATTGCATCATTTAGCCATTAGAGCACTGTCTGATCAGTATACTTTTTATTATAGCACCTGGAGTATCTACCTTTTTCATTTTACAATTACCTTCTTTATCTATTTGGCTGTTTTATCGGTTAGTAATAATCTGCCTGATAAAACAGGTTTTGCTTTTTTGGCCTGCAGTGGTTTAAAAATGTTCGCTGCCGTTGTTTTTTTAATTCCGATTATCCAGGGAAAAGCCCCGGAGCCTATTGCCGATGTAGCAGCTTTCTTTATACCGTATTTTTTATTTTTATTTTTCGAAACAGTCTTTGCGGTTAAGTTGTTGAAATAGATCAACTAACTATTTAGCTATCAGTAATTCAGGATATTTTTGTTAATGATTAAAAAAATATAGTTGTTAACTTCAAAATGTGAATAAAAAATGTACCTTTGCACCAAATTTTTGGAGACCATTTATTTTTATCAAGAAAAGGTATGATGATAGCACAGAAATCTATCAAGAGTTTGTCACTTTTAGCATTAATGTTTGTTTCGCTAGCGGGTTTTGCTCAGCATGAAAATGAAACACATGAGGAAAAAGCTCAGGAAGAAGAAGCGTTTGACGCGACAGAGCTAATTAACCACCACACAAAAGATTCGCATGAATTTCATATTGCCGACTGGAATGGACATGCTATTTCAATGCCGCTTCCGGTTATTTTATGGACAGATAATGGTTTAGTAACCTTTATGTCAAGTGCGTTTCATCATGATGAAGAAGGAAAAGTTGTTGTAGAGCGTAATGGACAACAATTTGTTCGTGTGCATGATGAAATATATTATGCGAATGCAGAAGGAGGGGTTACTTATGATGCTGAACATCACCCTACCAATAGCAGACCTTTAAACTTTTCAATTACTAAAAACGTGTTTACATTATTTCTAACATCAGCAATTATGTTGTTGATCTTTATTCCTGTAGCGCGTTCTTACAAGAAGAATGATAAAGCACCAAAAGGATTAGCTGGTTTTATGGAGCCACTTGTTGTTTTCGTGCGTGATGATATTGCAAGACCAAATATCGGTGAAAAAAAATATGAGAAGTTTATGCCTTATTTATTAACGGTATTCTTCTTGATTTGGATTGGTAACCTTTTTGGTTTGATTCCTTTCTTCCCTTTTCAGGGAACTTTAACGAATGATATTCTTTTTACTGGAGTGTTAGCAACTATTACATTCCTTATTACAATATTTAATGGTAATAAACATTACTGGGGTCACATTTTCGCAACTCCGGGAGTTCCAAAATGGTTGTTGCCAATTATGATACCAGTTGAGGTGTTAGGGATGTTTACAAAGCCTTTCGCGTTAATGATTCGTTTATTCGCAAACATAACTGCAGGTCACATCATCATCCTGAGTTTAGTATCATTGATATTTATTTTTGAATCAGCAGCGGTTTCGCCAATATCAATAGGGTTCTCATTATTTATGTACGGACTTGAATTGTTAGTAGCTGCTTTACAAGCGTATGTGTTCACGTTATTATCTGCTCTTTTTATAGGACAGGCAGTAGAAGATCACCATTAGAATTGAGTTTTATTTAATAACTATTATAAATTCTTTTATTATGATTTTAGCTGGAATAGGAGCTGGATTAGCTGCAATCGGTGCAGGATTAGGTATCGGTAAAATTGGTGGTTCTGCAATGGATGCAATTGCACGTCAACCAGAAGCAGCTTCAAAAATTCAAACTGCTATGATTATTGCTGCTGCACTTATCGAGGGTGTTGCACTTTTCGCAGTAGTAGTTGCGTTGATCGCAAAATAATTTTTGAAAAAAGAAAGATCACGCTGTGACGGTTGGTTATAGCGTGATTTTAAAGTAGAAAGTAAAGAAACGTTATTTAATATCTATTATAATGAATATTACACATCCTGAAAGTTTGATCTTCTGGTCGCTTATCGTTTTTGTGATTCTTTTTGTGTTATTGCGTAAATATGCCTGGAAACCAATTTTAGGCGCAGTAAAAGGCAGAGAAGAATCTATTAACAGTGCATTGGCTTCAGCTGAAGAGGCTAAGAAAGAAATGCAGAATTTAAAAGCTGATAACGAAAAGCTTTTAAAAGAAGCGCGTGCTGAGAGAGAAGTGATCCTTAAAGAAGCTCGTGAAGTTAAAGAGAAGATGATAGCAGATGCTAAGGAGCAAGCTCAGGTGGAAGCTGACAAAATGATCAAGCAGGCACAGGCAGCAATCGAAAGCGAAAAGCAAACTGCACTTGCTGAATTAAAAGATCAGGTGGCTTCTTTATCTGTTGAGATCGCAGAGAAGGTTGTAAGGACTGAATTGTCTGATAAAGATAAGCAGTTGACATTAGTAGAAAACATGTTAGGAGAGGTAACTACCTTAAATAATTAAGAAACAGATGGCAGGATCTAGAGCAGCAATACGTTACGCAAAAGCAATTTTAGGATTGGCAACCGATCAGAATGCAGCAGCAGCTGTAAACGAAGATATGGGGCTAATCAAAAATACCATTGCCGGAAGTAGTGATCTTAAAGCGTTACTAGAAAATCCTATTGTAAAATCTAATGTAAAGGTTACAGCTTTAAAAGAGATCTTTAAAGGAATCAACACTATTAGTGAAGGCTTATTCGATTTATTAGCCGATTATAAAAGAGTTGATATTTTGGGAGATATCGCAGAAAAGTATATTATCCTTTACGATGAACAAAAGGGAAAACAAGTAGCAGTAGTTACTACGGCCGTTCCTTTAACCGCAGAACTTGAGCAGAAAGTTTTAGCAAAGGTTAAAGAATTAAGCGGAAAAGAAATTACACTTGAAAATAAAATAGATGAAAGCATTATCGGTGGATTCATTTTACGTCTTGGCGATGTTCAGTACAATGCCAGTGTAGCCAATAAATTGAATTCTTTGAGAAGATCGTTTTCAAACAGTTTATAATAACATTATAAAAAAATATAGGCGAATTAAGTAAAACGCCTTTAATCTAAATACTTAATTAAGATGGCAGAAGTTAAAGCTGCTGAAGTATCAGCAATATTAAAAAAGCAACTATCAAATTTTGATGCTACCGCTAAATTAGATGAGGTAGGAACTGTTTTGCAGGTAGGGGATGGTGTTGCCCGTGTTTTCGGTCTTTCTAATGCACAGTATGGTGAATTAGTGGAATTTGAAACCGGAATGCAGGGAATCGTTCTTAACCTGGAAGAGGATAACGTAGGTATCGTATTACTAGGGCCTTCTAAAGAAATTAGAGAAGGTGATACAGTAAAACGTACTGAGCGTATTGCTTCTATCAAAACAGGTGAAGGAATCGTAGGGCGTGTAGTTGATACTTTAGGAAACCCGATTGATGGTAAAGGACCAATTGAAGGTGAATTGTATGAGATGCCATTAGAGCGTAAAGCTCCTGGGGTTATTTTCCGTCAGCCGGTGAACGAACCATTACAGACAGGTGTAAAAGCAATCGATGCGATGATTCCTGTAGGTAGAGGGCAACGTGAGTTGGTGATTGGAGACCGACAGACTGGTAAAACAACAGTTTGTATTGACACCATCTTAAATCAGAAAGAATTTTACGATGCAGGTGAGCCTGTATATTGTATATATGTTGCAGTAGGGCAGAAAGCTTCAACAGTAGCAGCTATTGCTAAGACCTTAGAAGAAAAAGGTGCTTTGGCTTACACTACTATAGTTGCAGCAAACGCTTCTGATCCTGCTCCAATGCAGGTTTATGCTCCTTTTGCAGGTGCTGCTATCGGAGAGTATTTCCGTGACACAGGTCGTCCGGCATTAATCATATATGATGATTTGTCAAAGCAAGCTGTGGCATACCGTGAATTATCATTGTTATTACGTCGTCCTCCAGGTCGTGAAGCATATCCTGGGGATGTATTCTTCCTTCACTCTCGTTTATTAGAGCGTGCTGCTAAAGTAATTGCAGATGATGATATCGCTAAAAACATGAATGACTTACCAGATTCTTTAAAGTCTGTTGTAAAGGGTGGTGGATCATTAACGGCACTTCCAATTATCGAAACACAGGCTGGTGACGTTTCTGCTTATATCCCGACTAACGTAATTTCAATTACTGATGGACAGATATTCTTAGAGTCGGATTTATTTAACTCTGGTGTTCGTCCGGCAATTAACGTTGGTATTTCGGTATCACGTGTAGGTGGTTCGGCTCAGATTAAATCAATGAAGAAAGTTGCTGGTACATTGAAGTTAGACCAGGCACAGTATCGCGAATTAGAGGCCTTTGCTAAATTCGGATCTGACCTTGATGCTGCTACAATGAACGTGATTGAGAAAGGTAAGCGTAACGTTGAGATCTTAAAACAAGCTCAAAACGATCCTTACACTGTTGAAGATCAGGTGGCAATCATCTACGCTGGTTCTAAGAACTTGTTAAAAGATGTACCTGTTGAAAAGGTAAAAGAATTCGAAAGAGATTATATCGAGTACTTGAATGCTAAGCACAGAGATATCTTAGATACGCTTAAAGCAGGGAAACTAACAGACGAAGTTACAGATACATTAGCGTCTGTGGCGAAGGAATTGTCTGAGAAATATAAAGGATAAATTAGATTTTAGTATTGAGTAGTGGGTGTTTTTCTCACTACTGAATACTCAATACTAAATACTATCATATAAATGGCAAACTTAAAAGAAATACGCGGTAGAATATCTTCGGTTTCATCAACCATGCAAATTACCAGTGCTATGAAAATGGTATCTGCTGCTAAGTTGAAGAAAGCCCAGGATGCGATTACTGCTATGCGTCCATATGCAGATAAACTTACCGAACTTCTTCAAAGCTTAAGTGCTACATTAGAAGGGGATTCTGGAAGTGTATTTGCTGAAAAGCGCGATGTGAATAAAGTGTTGGTTGTTGCTATTACATCTAACAGAGGGCTTTGTGGTGGTTTTAACTCAAACATCATTAAAGGTGCGGTTAAATTAGCTACAGAAGATTATGCTGGTAAGGAAGTGGAATTGGTTACCATTGGTAAAAAAGGAAACGATATACTAAGCAAGCGTTATAAGGTTATAGAAAACAATAATGCTATATTCGACGACCTTACTTTTGAAAATGTTTCAGATGTAGCTGAGCAATTAATGGGTCTTTATGCTGAAGGTGCTTATGATAAGATAGTTTTATTGTATAACCACTTTAAGAATGCTGCAACTCAAATTGTAACTGCCGAAGACTTCTTGCCAATTGTTCCTGCTGAATTTGATGAAGATGTGGCATTAGATTATATCTATGAGCCAAATAAAGCTGAGATTGTGGAAACTTTAATTCCTAAATCGCTTAAAACTCAGCTTTACAAAGCAATTAGAGACTCTTTCGCTTCAGAACATGGTGCGCGAATGACTGCAATGCACAAAGCAACAGATAACGCTGGAGAGCTGAAATCTGAGCTTACGCTAACCTATAACAAAGCACGTCAGGCTGCAATTACTGCCGAGATTCTGGAAATTGTTGGAGGTGCAGAAGCATTGAATAGTTAAGAATAGATTATTATATTATAATAAAAAAAGGTTGTCTTTTTAGACAACCTTTTTTTATTGGGGTTATTCAAAGTCTGAAGGTAAATAGTAAGAATCTGGTGTTACCGGGAATAGCCCAGCTTCAAAAAAGTTGTTCATAACTCTGGTAGTTACCGGACTAATTCCTGTATTACTCCCGTCAATTTCATGCGGGTATGTCATGTTGGAAGAATGATTATAACCTATGGTGTGTCCTATTTCATGTGCCGTAATGAAACCAGTCTCTTTTTTGATATAGTCTCTGAGTATGTGTTCTGCAAAACCCAGGGTAGCACCCCCGCCCAATCCTGACACATTAACTACTTTACCACAGTTATAACGAGTTTTGTTTATGATTGCATTATATGCAGCCTCTTTTTCATTCGTGGTTAAAACTGTAATGCCGTCGTTTCCAATAATTGTTTCTTTCATAAACTCATTCTTGAAGGTGTCTGAGGCAAATACGATTCCTAGGTTAATCATTAACCCGGAAAAACGTCGAATATCTTTTGCACTAATATCTTCGGCCCAATTGTTACCAGTGTCATTATTAGGATCAAAATCATGATACTTAATGACCCATTTAAGAGAGCTCAGTTTTTTCAATTGTTGTATGATATCTGTTTCTCCAGTGTAATCAAATGTGATATTTTCAGGAGCTATCCCGGATTCTTTATATTCCGTGAGGTCTATTTCTTTATGATTAACCGTTAAATATTGGGTCGTGCCTTCTATAAAGGGATAATTAATAGTTTGTACCGCATGTGCCCTGATCCTGGAAATTTCGAAAAGTTTAATCGGTGTTTGATAACCTTCAATAGTAGCTGTGATGGTTACATCTTCTAAGGCAATTGGTGCGAAATTAGCAACTTCTATCGTTTTATGGTCAATAGCCTTCACCCTGATAACTTTACTTATTTCGTAGGCTCTCCATTCTGATGTCATGATTTCTGAATTCTCTCCATCCTGATACATAAGGGTAGAGTTAACTTCTGAATCAAATGCATAATCTTTAAGTGCTACATCGGGAATTGATTCTTTCTCGCTACATGATACAATTAGTAAAATGCATACGAAAAGTTTGTAAAATAATTTCATTTATTGTAAGATTTGGATTAATGAAACAAATATAAATCCAAATCAACTTATACCCTATAACATCATAACAGTTATTTTTATCGTAACAAATTCAACCCCATAAATTAAAATGGCATTAATTTTGAAACTGATATCTTTAGCATCTAATAGATTAGCATATGAAACAGTTGTATAAATATATATTAGGAGGTATTACAATCCTGAGTTTTGCGCAATGTGGCAGTTCACAGAAATTTGTGAGTCAGGAGGACGTCCCTTTTCAATTTGGAGAAGTGCTGGTAGAAAATTGGACCATAGAAAATAGCAGCGATACTGGGGTTAATGTGTTTTTTCCTGTTGAAAATAAGGTAGATACAGCTATCGATAGTGTTCATTTTAGGGGTCAGGTGGTCAAGCCTGAAAGGATAAAGCGAGGCACATATTTGGTATATATTGCCCGATTTAGAAATAAAATGTCTCCGGGAGATATTATTATGCATGCTGATCCAAGTAAAGAAGCAGCGAATGCGCCACCTATTATAATAAAACAAAGTCCTTTTGAGTTAGATACAGATGAAGTTGTTATTAGTTATGTTCAGGAAGGAGAAACAAAGTATTATAAGGTTTCGGGTATTAAAGAAACAACTCCCGTTGTTTACCCCCACAAATCAAAAAATTAAAACTTTGTAGCTCGTTGTTAAAACATTACTTTTAACCCAAATAAATATTTACTAGTTGAGCGCACTTAAAAAGCTTTTTAAACATACTTTCATCTATGGTATTGCAACCGTGCTGCCTCGTATCCTGGGTTTGATATTAACCCCTCTTTATATTTCTTTTTTACCAAAAGCGGACTATGGAATATATGTCAGCTTAATGGTGTATTTAATTCTGGGAAATGTATTGCTCTCTTATGGGATGGAAACAGCTTTTTTTCGTTTTATAAATAAGGAGAAGAAAGCTGAAGAAGTGCAATCTACAGCGTTGATTTCTATTTTGATTTCAACTATTTTAGTTTTGGCGGTTTCATTGCTTTTAAGAAACCAAATAGCTGATTGGTTAGAATATAAGATCGAATTTATTGTTTATGCTATTTTTATTTTGTGCCTGGATGCACTTGTGGTTATACCTTTTGCATGGTATAGGAATATGCAAATGCCTAAAAAATACTCTGCAATTAAAATATTCAATGTAATTGTAAACCTTTCTTTAAACTTATTTTTCTTTTTGATTTTACCTAAAATAGGTAAAAGTAATGAGCTGGTTCAGGCATTAACCTTTGATGATAAGGTACATTACATATTCATTTCAAATTTAATTGCCAGTTTTATTACATTAATAATCGTATTACCCCTTTATGTTAAGATTGGAATTAAGTTTAACAGGTCTATCTGGATACGAATGATTCAATACGGTTTTCCCGTATTAATTGCAGGTTTGGCATTCTCAATTAATGAAGGTTTTGACAAGCTATTACTTAGATATTTACTTCCTTCTAATACTTCAGATGCTGTAGTTGGAGTTTACGGGGCTTGTTATAAGCTAGGCGTTTTTATGACGCTCTTTGTAACGGCTTTTAAATTGGGTGTTGAACCTTTCTTTTTTCAAAATGCTAGTAAGAAAGATGCACAAAGAATATATGCTAACATCACCCTTTATTTTACCATTTTTGGTGCTTTTATTTTTTTATTTGTGGTGGCTTATACAGATGTTTTAAAGTATCTTTTAATCCCTCAGAGTGAGTATTGGGAAGCGCTATGGATTGTACCGTTGATTTTGTTGGCTAATTTTTGTTTGGGTATTTATCATAACTTGTCCGTGTGGTATAAAATAACAGACCGCACAAAATACGGGGCCTATATATCAGTAACCGGAGCAGTAATAACTTTAGTGTTAAACTTTTTGCTCATACCAATAATCAGTTATAAAGGATCGGCAATCGCCACCTTAGCTGCATACGGTACTATGATGCTGTTGTCGTACTACTATGGTAAAAAGCATTATCCAATTCCATACAACCTTAAAAAAATAGGATCGTATTTATTAGTTTCTATAGTGTTATCTGTCTTGTCATTCTACGTGTTTGACCGAAACCTTTATGTAGGAACCCTATTTGTTTTGTTATTTTTGCTGATGATATTCATTTTAGAAAAAAACGAACTTAAAAAAATACTGAAAAGAGCATGACAATAAAGATTATTAACAAATCGCAACACGACTTGCCGAATTACGAAACGGAGGCTTCAGCCGGAATGGATTTAAGGGCCAATCTCGATCAATCCATAACACTAAAACCACTTGAAAGAACCATTGTAAAAACCGGGTTATTCATAGAGTTGCCTGTTGGTTATGAAGCTCAGGTTAGACCTAGAAGTGGGCTCGCCGCTAAAAAAGGAATTACCGTGTTGAACGCTCCGGGAACAGTTGATGCAGATTATAGGGGAGAAATCGGTGTAATATTGGTGAATCTTTCAAACGAACCTTTTATTGTTGAAAATGGGGAACGCGTTGCTCAGTTGGTTATAGCTAAACATGAACGAGCCGTATGGGAAGAGGTGCAAGTCTTGAATGAAACTTCCAGAGGAGCTGGTGGTTTTGGAAGTACAGGAGTTAAATAATTAAATTCCTGCTCATGCAGGAATCTATTTAAAATATGCTTGCATAGCGTTTATTAATAATGACTAATAGTGAAATATCGCTTAGCATATTGGAGTGAAAAATAAAAAACTAAACTAATTAATACCACCTTGTAATGAAAATTATTGTACCGATGGCGGGAAGAGGTTCTCGACTACGTCCCCATACCTTAACTGTTCCTAAACCTTTAATACCTATCGCCGGAAAACCAATAGTGCAACGGTTAGTAGAGGATATTGCAAAAGTTTTAAATCAAGACTTGGATGAAGTAGCATTTATTATCCATCGTAGTTTTGGTAAAGAAGTAGAACAAGATCTCTTGGAAATTGCTAAAAGGCTTGATGCTAAAGGAATTATCTATTACCAGGATGAACCATTAGGGACAGGGCATGCAATTATGTGTGCGAAAGATTCCTTATCGGGTCCTTGCGTAATAGCCTATGCAGACACCCTGTTTAAGGCAGATTTTAATTTAGACCAGTCAGCTGATAGTGTTATTTGGGTAAAACAGGTTGCAAACCCTGAGGCATATGGGGTGGTTAGTCTGAATGACGACAGCAATATCATGGGGCTGGTTGAAAAGCCTAAAGAGTTTGTTTCTGATTTAGCTGTAATAGGAATCTACTATTTTAAAGATGCGGAAGTTTTAAAGAACGAATTGCAAAATGTATTAGATCAAAATATAATCCATGGGGGAGAATATCAAATTAATGATGGTATTAAGGCAATGATAGAAAAAGGCATGAAGTTTGTTCCGGGTAAGGTAGATGAATGGATGGATTGTGGGAACAAAGATGTTACCGTAGAAACCAATGGAAAGGTGCTTGGTTTTATTTATAAGGATGGTGAAGATTTAATTGCAAACGATATCACTTTAGAAAACGCCAATATTATTGAGCCTTGTTATATAGGGAGTAATGTAAAGCTTATAAATGCTACTGTTGGTCCAAATGTGTCGCTGGGCGATGGTTGTACTGTAGAAAATTCAACTATAAAAAACAGTCTTATACAAACCAATGCTAGTATAAAAAATGCTAACTTAGATAATGCTATGATTGGTAATCATGCGAAGTTTAACGGAGAGTTCACCGATGTTAGTATTGGTGACTATTCGGTTTTGGAATAGTGTATAGATGAAGCAATGCCTGAAAATATTATTAATATTTACCGGATTAATTATTTATCCGCAGGCTAGTATTGCTCAAGAAGAGGTGAATGCAGATACCACAAACGAGATTGTTCAGGATGCTTTTCAAGAACATTTTTATGAAGCCTTAAAACAGCGAGGCATTGAAAATTATGATAGAGCGGTACAACACCTGTTAAAATGTAAAGAAATATCGCCCGAAATTCGCGTAGTGGACTTTGAATTAGCTAAAAACTATACTGATTTAAAAGAATACCAAAAAGCGGTTTCTTATTTACAACCAATAGTTAAAAAAGATCCCGGCAATGTATGGTATTTAGAGGCGCTTCTCAATGTGTATGAAAGGCAACACGATACGGATCGAGCAATCGAATTAGCAGAGAAGCTCTCTGATAAACGCCCTTATTTTAAGCAAAATTTAGTTTTGTTGTACGCTCGGGTAGGCAGGTATGAGGAGGCTCTGAAGCTTATAGAGGAACTTGAGCTATTGTATGGGGAGAGTTATCTTTTAGACAGCCTTAGAGGTCATTTAAACGCCGTTTTAAAAAGTCAGGAATTGGCCGAGGTTGAGCCAGATGATGAAATGGTATCAGCACCTGACGATATAGATCAGGCCTTGTCAGAAATGCGTGGTTTAATTAAAGTCAATGCTTATCCGGAACTTCTTTCAATGTCAACTCAAACCTTAGAGAACTATCCTTCACATCCCGAGGTGTATTATTGTAAGGGAGTTGCGCTAAACGGGTTGAAAAAGTATAAGGATGCGGCTGAATTTTTAGAAATAGGCTTGAATTATATTATTGATGATAGAAAGCTTCAAGACAATATTTACAGGCAATTAGTGTTAGCATATAAAGGTATGGGAAATACGAAGAAAGAAAGTGAATATCAAAATAAGCTAAAAGGATAAAGCTATAGAAATGAAAATGAACCTAAAAACATATATCGTTTTTGTGATTTTGCCCATGTTGATGATTTTGCAATCATGTGGTAGTAAAAGAGCGGTGGCCTCTAAAGATGCTATTGAAGGGCTGTCTGCAAAAACCATTATAAAAAACCATTATAAAAACGAACTTGATTTTAATACCCTTAGAGGTAGGATAAAAATTGGCTTCGAGAATGAAGAAACGTCAATGTCAAATTCTGTTTCTTTACGAATGGAGAAGGATAAAGCCATATGGTTGAGTGCTACACTTGGTGTTGTAAAAGTGTTAATTACTCCAGAGCGGGTAAGCTTTTATAATAAATTAGATAATACCTACTTCGATGGTGATTTCTCCTATTTAAGTGAGTTGTTGGGAACGACATTAGATTATCAAAAGGTGCAGAACATGTTATTAGGACAGGCCCTGTTTGATTTAAAGAATGACAAATATGATGCAACCGTTGTGCAGAATAAATATCAGTTAAAGCCAAAACAGGATATAGCCTTGTTTGAAAAATTATTTTTAATAGACCCATTAAACTTTAAAATGGCCGGACAGCGTTTAAACCAACCTGGACAAAATCGTGTGTTGATGATTACCTATGATAAATATTATCAAATAAGTGGTAAGTTATTTCCGGAACAGATTGCTATATTAGCCACAGAGGGTAGTAACCAGACTAAAATAGACCTTGAATATAAAAATATAGAGTTTAACCAAAGTGTTTCATTCCCTTATAAGATCCCAAAGGGATTTAAACAGATTACCGTTAAATAATATGCCTACTAAATATCGCGCAAACTTTTTTTTAACGCTTTTAACAGTGTTTTTTGTTGTTTTAGGGGGGCAAGCCCAAAACCAGAAGCAAAAAGAGCTGGAGGCTCAAAAAAAACGCCTTGAACAACAGATAAAACAAATCAATTCGTTGCTTTCTCAACAAAAGAAGGAAAGAGCAAATGTCTTGGAAGAGGTTGAGGGACTTGACCAAAAGATTAAGGTTAGAGAACAATTAATCCGCGTTACGAATAGTCAGGCGAATCTTTTAAATCAGCAAATAAATACCAATCTTAACAATATTACGAGATTAAGGGATGAATTGACTTCATTAAAAGAGGATTATGCAGCGATGATTCAAAAGTCTTACAAAAGTAAGTCTCAGGAAAGCAGATTGATGTTCTTGTTATCATCAGATAACTTTCTTCAGGGATATAAGCGATTGATGTATATGAAGCAATATACAGATTACCGTAAAGAACAGGGTGAGCAAATTCAGGCTAAAACAGAAGAGCTTCAAAAGCTGAATAAAGAACTGGTTGTACAGCGCAAGCAAAAGGAACAATTGGTGGCAGCAAATAGAGAAGAACAAAAGAAATTAAAACAGGAAAAAGAGAATCAGCAAGCGTTAATCGCAAGCATTAAAAAGAAAGAAAGTCAATATGCCGCACAAATACGCAAGAAGCAACGAGAGGCGGATGCGATAGATGCTCAAATTGATAAAATAATTCGAGAGGCTATTGCCCGATCAAAAGCTAAAGCAGCAAAAAGTAGTACCTCAAAATCGGAAGGAAAGCCTGCCACCGCCAGATCTACAAATTTCACACTAACTGCAGAAGCCAAGCTTGTTGGGAATAATTTTCAGGCTAATAAAGGAAGATTACCATGGCCAGTTGAAAAAGGCGTTGTAATAATGGGATTTGGTAAGCAGCGTCACCCGGTGGTTAAGTCTGTAATGATACAGAGTAATGGGGTGCGTATTGCAACGGATAAAGATGCTACAGCAAGAACAGTTTTTGATGGAAAGGTGCTAAAAGTAATGGTGATCCGAGGAGGGAATAAAGCTGTGCTTATACAACACGGAAACTACATTTCTGTATATAATAACCTGGATAAAGTATATGTAAAAGAAGGTCAGACAGTAAAAACAAAGCAGGAAATAGGTCAGGTGTTTACAGGAAATGATAATAAAAGTATTCTGAAGTTTATGATCTACGAAAACTCCAAGATCCAGAATCCATCCAGTTGGGTGTATAAAATGTAAAAAGAGGCGATTGCCTCTTTTTTTATTTGTCTGTGAATAATGCCTTTAATTCAGTAGCATCATTAGGTTTCATTTTACCTGCCAAAACTAAACTTAGCTGTTTTCTCCTCAAAGCAGCTTCGAAACGCTCTTGCTCGAGTTCAGTTTCCGGGTTTAAAGGAGGTACTGCAACGGGCCTTCCGGTTTCGTCGACAGCAACGAAAGTATAGATAGCTTCATTCGCCTTCGTTCTTTTTCCACTTTCCCTATCTTCAATCCATACATCAAGATAGATTTCCATAGAACTTTTAAATGCTCGGGAAACGGCAGCCTCTACAGTTACAACACTACCTAAAGGGATTGCCCTGTTAAAAGCAACGTGATTTACAGAAGCTGTAACGGTAATTCTTCGGCTGTGTCTTCGGGCGGCAATACTTGCGGCTCGATCCATTCTTGCTAATAATTCACCACCAAAAAGGTTATTAAGAGGATTGGTTTCACTAGGTAAAACCAAATCTGTCATGGTTGTTCTCGATTCACTTGGCGTCTTTGCGTCCATTTTTATATGTTTTGAGCAAAGATACGTGCTGTTTGTTAAAGCAAAAAGCATTTTAAGGTTAACCCATTAAAAATGAATAATTCTTAATGTTCGAATTTTTACCTTTAAAAGGATATAGGTGTTTGCAGAAAAATAGTGTTAAGTCATTAAACTTTTCTGTAAAAAACAATGGGAAATAAAAAATCCTTCGCTTAAATAAGGAAGGATTTCAACCAAATTGATATTGTTTAGAGTTATTCAGAGACTAAAAGCCATGCCTCTGAAGATTCTTTTGTTTTGATTTCTCTTAAAAACTGCAAAGCCTCATTAACCTCGGCAAAACTAGCATAAGAAACTTGGTGTAATCCATATTTGTTAACCCCAATTTTATCAGCACTTTTATAGCCCTTAGCTTGCAATTGTTTGATTCTTTTATCTGCATTGGTCTCTACTCTAAATGCACCGGCAACAATATGATATTTCAAAGGCTCCTTTGCCAGGTCAAGCGTTATAGAAGGCATTTCAATAGGGGTGGTGTCAAAAAAAGTAGCTTCCTGTATATTCTTTTGAACTTCTTTTTGGGCTTCTTGTTCTACAACCTGATAATTTTTAACTTGTTGCTTGTTAAGCATCTGGTATCCAACTGCTCCAGATGATATAGCTAATAGAAAAATGGCTGCGTATTTCAGATATGATCTTCGAGCTCTTTTCTCCGGCGTAAATAAGATTGGAGTGTTTTCTTCTAAAGCTTCAACTTCTTGCTTTAAAACTTCTCTTGTTATGGTAGGTGTTACCATGGAAGATAATCCA
Source organism: Zhouia amylolytica AD3 (assembly GCF_000511935.2). Classification (NCBI taxonomy): domain Bacteria; kingdom Pseudomonadati; phylum Bacteroidota; class Flavobacteriia; order Flavobacteriales; family Flavobacteriaceae; genus Zhouia; species Zhouia amylolytica. The sequence goes on from NZ_AYXY01000026.1 coordinate 149,140, forward strand.
AATGAAGAAGTAAGATAGTTGATATTATCAACAGGATCAAAAATAAATTTACTGTCTTCAGATAAGGTAAGATCTCCTATGTTTTTTAAATTGATTTTTTCTTTATTGTTAAGAGATTTTTTCCATCGCAGAACAACCTCCTCTATTTGGTGAGCCGCAATCTCATATGAAATGTCCTCAGCTTCAGAGACATATTTTGTTAATAACCCATCATTAGATTTGAGCTGTGCATTAAACGAAAGTAACTTCGTTGGCGGATAGAAGGTATTTGTATTGGTGTCTACCGCGGCTGACTGATTTTGGGTTAGAAAAGAGCCAAAGCCTGGTACCGTTACACACTGATACCTGTAAAGTAAATCGCTGATATATTTTTCTAATCTCATAGAACAAAGATTGTAAAAAAAGTGCCAAGACCGGGATAGTTATTAAACATTTTATTAACAGTTTTTGGAGGTCGTCTTTTTTGTGTTTGTACTCCAACAAGTTAACAAAAAAATATTTTTAAATAGATTTTAATTTATACAATTCGATGTATTCCCTAATCCATACTAGTTAAATATTTTTACTTATTTTTATGAAGAAAATTCTTATAAAATGAATGAAGATGTATTGCTTTATGTATTGGCTTTGCAACACTGTCCTGGAATAGGTGATATTTCAGCCAAGAAGTTGATTAAAAAATTTGGATGCGCTGAGGCTTTATTCAAAGAAAAGGAACATCACTTATTAATGCTTGAAGGAGTTAGAAAAAATGCTTTAAAAGAGTTGAGAGATTCAAAACATTTAATTGCTGCTGAAAAGGAGTTGGATTTTATAAAACAAGAACGCGTAAATTATCATTATTTTACGGAAGAATCCTATCCTCATAGATTAAAAAACTGCATAGATGCCCCCATACTCCTATTCTCTTCGGGGAGTATTGACCTCAGGCAAAAACGCATTATAAGTATTGTTGGAACGCGACAGATAACCGCATATGGTAGGACATTCTGTGAGGAACTGGTAGCGGAGTTAGCCCCTTTAAACCCGGTAATTGTAAGTGGTTTTGCCTATGGCGTCGATATATGTGCTCAAAGGGTAGCACTTGAGTGTAATTTACAAACAATAGGTTGTTTGGCACATGGGTTAAATCAAGTTTACCCCAAGGCTCATAAAAAATATGTCTCACAGATCGAACAGCATGGCGGTTTTTTCACTGATTTTTGGAGTACTGACATGCCAGAACGAAATAATTTTTTAAAACGAAACCGTATTATAGCTGGCCTTTCAGAAGCTACAGTGGTTATAGAGTCTGCAGAAAAGGGTGGTAGTCTGGTTACCGCAGATATTGCAAATTCATACAACAGAGAGGTTTTTGCAGTTCCAGGAAGAGCTATGGATAAATACAGTGTCGGTTGTAATAACCTTATCAAACAGCATAAAGCCCACGCATTAACTTCGGTTGCAGACTTGGTGTATAACTTAGGATGGGAGGTAAATACGAAGCCTCCCCAATTAGTTCAGAAGCAGCTTTTTGTAGAGTTGTCTGAGGTGGAAAGAATTATTTATGATTATCTCGAATTAAATGGAAAACAACTTTTAGATGTAATCGCTTTAGAATGTAAGCTTCCTATCCCTACTTTATCTTCAACTTTATTTGGAATGGAAATGAAGGGCCTTGTGCGCCCATTACCAGGTAAAATGTTTGAAACGGTATAGGTCAATCCGGTTTTTCATTAGTTCATGTACCATTATCCTTATTCCATTGTTTTTCCGTTTCAAAAGATCCTGAACCATTTTAATATTGTATCAGGTAATTATTTAAATCTCGATAAAATGGAAAACACAAAACGCGAATTGAATTTTTTAAGAATATGGACCCTTTGTTCAATGACGATATTCGTTTTAATTACGATTTATGGATTCAATAAATCAGGTAATCCCACATTCAATACCATAGACGTTCAAAGAATTAATATTGTTGAGCCTGATGGTACAGTAAAAATGATTATTACCAACCTAGACCAGTTTCCTAATGGTATGGATACCATTAATGGAAGATCGACTAATGTGAATAGAAAGAAACGATCAGGAATGTTGTTCTTTAATGAAGATGGAATTGAATGTGGTGGGTTTATTTATGATGGTAGTAAAAATGAAAATGGTCATAGTTCGGGACTTTCCTTAACGTATGATCAATATGATGGAGATCAGGTAATGCAATTACTTACCACTGATACTAAAAAGGGCGATAAAAGAACTGTGTCAAGCACCTTAATGTTTCAGGATAGGGCAGTAAATGAAAGTCAAGAAGGGATGCGAGAGATTATGAATGAGTTAAACAGCATAACTGATCCAAAATTGAGAAGAGCGCGGTATAAGGAATATGAACAAAAGCAGTTTATCGGATCGAAGCCCAGAATTATGCTGGGAAAAAGTAAAAGTAATAATAACGGACTTTTCCTCTTTGATCAGGATGGTAAAGCCAAGGCTATGTTTTATGTTGATGGAAACAATAATGCCAAGCTGGAATTTTATGATGACAATGGAGAAATAACAGCTTCCTTTCCTAAATAATTTAACTGAAAGCATCCTTAAAACGTAGATAAGTTTTAAGGATGTTTTGTATTTTTCCGGTCATGAAAAAACTTTTAAACTATCTGCAAATCTCTCCGGGTTTTATATTTTTTATTTTTTTGATGAGTTATTTGCTTGTCGTTGAATCACGAGTCAGAGCTGATGATAAATTGGCTGAAGTGTTTTTACCCGATGCCCCTATTGCACAGTTTCTTGCAGCTTTGTTTATTATATTTATAATACGAATATCAATAAATTATTTGGAGAGAAACCATGACGCTCCTCGTTTAAATTTTAAGTCATATTTAAAATATTTTGGTGTTTCCTTTCTTGTTTATTTGGCAATCTCAAACTTTCTTACTTTTATTGTAGCCTTACTATTTGAAACGGTTTCCAGAAATTTTAATAACTATACTATTACGGTTAATAATATTTCAAGAGGGGTGCAGTTTATCATGTTTGGTAGTATCTATTTGGCGACCTTATATTCCAGAGAAAACACCAAGTATAAACTCAAAATTGATAAGTATAGCCAAGCTCTGGATCATAATAGAATTAAAAATTTAAAGGCACAGTTAAACCCTCACTTCTTGTTCAATAGTTTAAACACCTTAGATCAGCTTATAGAAGAAGACAAAGAAGAAGCGAGTAACTTTTTAAACAGGTTTGCCGATCTTTACCGATATTCATTAGAAACGTTAGAAAAGGACTTGATTCATCTCGAGGAGGAGTTGAACTTTGTGAAAGACTATTTCGAAATCTTAAATATGAAGTATGTTAACTGTTATAAAATGAATATTATTACAAATAACAACCTGGAAAATAGTTTAATTCCTCCATTCGCGTTACAGCTTTTGGTAGAAAATGCAATACAGCATAATCTTGGAACGGATACAGATCCTGTGAAAATTATAATTCGAATTTCAGATAAGATAAGTGTTCTTAATACCAGGGTAATGAAACTAAATAATAAATCAACAAACGGGAGGGCATTGAAAAATTTATCGGCTCAATTTAAGTTATTAAGTGGAAATGATATTCAAATTAAGGAAACCAGTGATAGTTATGAAGTAATTCTTCCCCTGATAAATCTAGAAACAAATGCATAAAATATTAATTGTTGAAGATGAGGTACCAGCAAAAAAGAAACTAATTAGATTTATTGATGAAATTTGTTCTGATTATCAAATTGTCGGGGAGATTCCAACCGTAAAGGATGCTATGTCCTTTTTCAGTTCTCCAAGGGAAATTGATGTTATTTTCTCAGATATTGAATTAAGAGACGGAAATATTTTTGGTGTGTACAAAGAGCTTAGTGTTCCTTGTCCGATAATTTTCGTTACTGCCTATAATAAATTTTTGATGGAGGCTTTTGAAACAAATGGAATAGCTTATCTATTAAAACCATACTCTAAAGATCGATTTTCTAAAGCTTGGGAAAAATTTTTAAAACTGAAAGATCAATCTCAAAAAAATTATCAAGATGTAATAAATACGCTAAATGAATTACTTCTTAAAAGGCATGCAGGTTTTACCGGATATAAGGAAATGTTTCCAATTAGATCCGCAAGAGGAATTTACTTCTTGAAGGTGGCGGAAATTGTTTATTTTAAAGCAGAGGATGGTTTGGTTTTTGCTTTCGATCGCATAAATAAAAAGCATATAATGTCGCAACGTACATTAAAAGAAGTTATAGAATTGCTGGATCCAGATTTGTTTTTTAGCATTAACAGAGGAGAATTAATACATCGTAAATATATAGAGCGTATTGAGAGGTATGATAAAAACACACTTTTAGTAAATTTAAATAAAGGGATGTTTAAATTAAAAACAAGTCAGCAAAAGACGGCTGCTTTTAATCAATGGATAGGGTTGTAAAAGGTTGTATTTCAGTTGTTGTATTGTCTCTTCACGCAACCTTTTAACCTAAAAGGGATCTTATAGAAAACTTTAAAAATGAATAAATTAATCACCACAATTATTATTGGCCTTATTGTATGCGCGTGTTCTTCAGATAACTCAGATTGTTGCACGGTGATCGATATAGGAATGGATATAAAGTATGTTAATCAGGCAGGAGAAAATCTATTTGATATAGAAAATGGATTGGATATTGAAGAAATAAAAGTGTATTATAAAATTGAGAATGAATGGGAACTTCATTACAGCTATAATTTAGATTTACCTAAAGGAATTAGTTTGATTCAACGCGGAGAAGAAACTTACCTACGATTAACCCCAAGCATTGATATTGTTACCGATGGTTATTCAGAAACTAAATTGAGCTTTCTTCAGAAGAATCGGATGTCATAAGAACAATGATAGACAACAGCCAGCCAAATGTTATTGTAACCAAAGTTTGGTACAATAATGATTTGAAATGGGAAGCATATGAAGATGAGCGTATGTTCGAGGTGGTGAAATAATTAGCTGATGTTTATTGTATTCTTTTGGTTATCTTGCACTTGATACGACTTCCATAAGTGTATCTCATCAATCATTAAACAATCAATCATATGTTAGCTAAAAAATGTTTTTTTAGACTGCTGATACTGTGTGTTATTCCTGTTATCAGTTCAACTGCACAAAATAATCAAAACGAAATCAAAGGTGTAGTCTTAAGCGCTAAAGATTCTATCCCACTTATTGGAGTTTCTGTTTATTTCGATGGAACAAGTATAGGAGTATCTACTGATCAGAAAGGAAGGTTTGAATTAAATTTTGAGGCGGGTATTAATTCTCCCATGGTAATAAGTTATGTCGGCTATGAACCTGTTATAGTAGATAATTATGCTACCTATAAAGGATTGGTTCCTGTAATTTATTTGCATGAAAAACCGGAAGAATTAGAGGCCGTTTATTTGGAGGATGACCCGTGGACAAGGAAAAAGAAATTAGCGGTATTTCGAAGGGAATTTTTGGGGAGAACTGAAGCCACAATTCACTGTAAGATAAAAAATGAAGAGGTGTTGAAACTGAGATACTTCCCATCTTCTCAAACCCTCATAGCTTATGCCGATAGTCCTTTGATCATAGAAAATAAATATTTGGGGTATAAGGTATATTATACGCTTCAGGAATTTGAAGCAGAATTCATAACAAACCTTCAAGGTCTTAGGTTAACAAATAGGGTTTATTATGAAGGGGTATGTTTTTTTAATGAATTACGAAAAAAAGCCTCGAAGAAGATTATAAAGAACCGAAACATTAGTTATTTAGGTTCAAGTTTGCATTTTATGAGATCTTTAGCAGCGCATAATCTTGAAGAGAATGGTTTCAAAATTTTTTATAATAGTTGGCAAGTTCCTGCTTATAAATATTTTGAAATGAAAAAGACCACTAATTTTACCAAAGTAACCCTTTTGGTAGACCAGGTGAGTGTCTTGTACCAAGATTTTGAGCAATCGGAATTCATGACTAAAGACTCTTTTTTTATAGACACTTTTGGTAATCACAGTCCGCCTAATGTAATAATATTTGGAGGGCATATTTCCATGAGTGGTGTTTCGGAGCTATTACCATTAGATTATGGAATCCACTAGGATGCATGCGTATAGTTTTTGAAATTACTCATAAATACAGGAATTGTTTGCTTTGAAAGTTTTTAAAGGAGCATTCTGGTGGGAGTGTATAAAAACCATTAAATTGCCCCATTCTAATTTTTTTACCAAAAAACCATAAAATCCATGAAGCATTCTTCTTTATTTCTGTTTCTCTGTGTAATAGTGTTGTTTAATGCACAAAGTCAGAATCAGTCCCAACTTACAATAGATCAGGTTATGAAAGGTGAAGATTTTGTGGGATACTTACCGACAAGAATAGAATGGAAAGATGATAGTGAACGTATATATTTCAGTTGGAATCCTGATAATGATACAATTCGATCAACCTATGGCGTTGATCTTGGATCAAAAAAAATTGAGAAACTGACGTTTGATGAGCTTAAATTAAAATCAAATTCCGGTCATTATTCAAGCGATTTTAAATGGAAAGTTTATGAAAAAGGAGGAGATCTTTTTTTAAAAAATTTGGATAATTATACCGTTAAACGTATAACCAATACGCTGTCATGGGAATCAAACCCTCAGTTTTCGGGGGATCAAAAATTCATTGTGTTCTATAAGGATAATAACATTTTCGCGTGGAGCATTAAAAATGGTACTACCAGACAGTTAACTGATTTTAAAAAAGGGAATGATAAAAAAGAACCCGAACTAAGTGAGCAGGATCAGTGGTTGGAAAACGATCAGTTAGCTCATTTTGATATTCTTAAAAAAAGGAAAAATGAAAGCGATGCTGGGGAATACAGGCGCGATCAAACCAAATTCGACCGACCGGAGTCTATTTATTTTGGTAGTAGACGATTAAGGATAGGAGGTATTTCACCAGATCTGAACTATGTTGTCTATCATTTATACACATCGCCAAACGATAAAAAGACCATTGTTCCAAATTTTGTAACACAAAATGGTTATACTACAGATTTACACTCAAGAAGTAAGGTGGGAAGTCCACAAGCTAATTCAGAGACTTGGATTTATAATTTGAAATCCGGAAAGTACTATCAAATTAAAACGGATGAAATTGAAGGAATTTTTGATAAGCCATTTTATTTAAAAGAGTATGCTGAGGATGCTCAAAACTATAAGGAAGTGTTTGATGCTCCCCGAAAAGTATCTATAAGTTCCCCGGTTTTTTCAGATGATGGAAAAGCCGTTGTTAATATTACCTCTGCAGATTATAAAGATCGTTGGATCATGCTTTTAGATCTTTCAGATGGAAAGTTAAAGCTTATTGATCGACAACATGATGATGCCTGGATAGGAGGTCCTGGCGTCGGATGGTTTTCAAGACCGGAAATAGGTTGGATTGATAATTCCAATATATGGTTCCAATCAGAAAAAACAGGGTATTCTCATTTATATAAAGCGAATGTAAATACGGGTGAAATAATTGCGTTAACAAAGGGTGAATTTGAGATACTCGATGTAAGTATATCCAGGAATAAGAAAACATTCTACATAACGAGTAATAGGGTAAGTCCTCATGAACATCATTTTTATCATTTGCCTGTAAAAGGGGGAGAAATGGTTAAGATTACCTCTAGAAAAGGCGGACATGAGGTTACTTTGTCGCCGGATGAAAAGCAGTTGGCAATTCGCTATTCATATACCAATAAACCTTGGGAGCTATATTTGATGCCTAATAAACCAGGTGCGAAGATGGTACAATTAACAAAATCTACCACTGAGGATTTTGAAGCCTACGATTGGATGGATTCAGAAATCATTCATTTTACAGCCAGAGATGGTGTTAAAGTACCGGCCACGCTATATAAACCTGCAGCTCATAAAAAGAATGGAGCCGCCGTTATCTTTGTTCACGGTGCGGGTTATACCCAAAACGTTCATTATTGGTGGCCATCTTATTACCGTGAATATATGTTTCATAATTTTCTTGCCGATAATGGGTATACAGTTTTAGCAATAGATTATAGGGCCAGTGAAGGATATGGTCGTGATTGGCGTACGGCAATTTATCGTCACATGGGAGGTAAAGATCTCGAAGATCAATTAGATGGAGCAAAATATCTGATAGAAAAGCAGAATATCGATAAAGATCGATTAGGAATTTATGGAGGTTCTTATGGAGGCTTTATGACTTTAATGGCTATGTTTAAAGCCCCTGACACCTTTAAAAGTGGTGCAGCGTTGCGTTCAGTTACTGACTGGGCTCATTATAATCATGGATATACAGCCAATATATTAAATACCCCTGTAGAAGACCCTGTGGCGTATAAACGAAGTTCTCCTATTTATTTTGCCGATGGATTGAAAGGTGAATTGTTGATGCTTCACGGAATGGTTGATCGGAATGTTCAGTTTCAGGATGTGGTAAGATTGTCTCAACGTTTAATTGAATTGAAAAAAGAAAATTGGGACCTTGCTGTTTTTCCTATGGAAGATCATGGTTTTATAGAAGCTTCAAGTTGGTCGGATGAATATCGTCGAATATATAACTTGTTTGAAAACACTCTTAATAGATAAGTACATGTTCATCGACCTACTATTTCTATTGAAGTGTGCCCATTTTTATATGAGTTGAACGTATAATTGATTTACGTCAAACTCAATTTCAACTGGTCGGTTTAGACGAGGAGTTGGTGCTATTTATGTTATATTGCCCCTTTAAATCAATAGAAAAAGAAAGTATGAGAGTTTTGATTGCTTTTGTTAGTTGTGTTTTACTAGTGTTTGTCTCATGTGTTAAGAATGAGAAAAAAGAGAATAAAAGACCTAATATAATATTAATTTATACTGATGACCTGGGGATTGGTTTGTTGGGTCATGAGGGTCAGGAGATAATAAAAACTCCAAATATAGACCGATTAGCCTCAGAAGGAATCCGATTTACCAATGCTTATTCTAATATGTTGTGTGCTCCGGCACGTGCTTCATTGATTACGGGTTTACATGATTGTCATGAAAATGGGTTTCAAGTTACTGGCGGTGGAGCCTATAAGTATGTTCATACAGAAAAGGCTAGTTTAGAGGAGGTCGATAAACGACTGAATGAAGCGTTGGATCCTATTCCGGAAAATCAGGTCTTTTTGGGGCAGGTAGCGAAAGAATCAGGATATAAAACTGCTCAATTTGGTAAGCTTGAATGGGGATTTTCTGCCACTGACCACCAGATGAAGCGACATGGTTGGGATTATTATTTAGGGTATTTAGATCATGTAAGAGCTCATGGGTTTTATCCGCCATTTTTATTTGAAAATGGAGCCATTAAAATGTATGAAGGGAATACTTTAATTAATGCAGGTAAAACCGGAGAGCCCGAAACAGAGGCTATCTACAAGGAGCGTTGGAATATGGAAGGTAAGGAGGTATATTCCCAAGATATTTTTATGGAAGGGATTCTCAGTTTTCTCGAATCGAATAGCGATCAGCCTTTCTTCTTGTACTTTCCGACACAATTGCCGCATGGTCCGGTAGCGATTCCCGAAGTCCATCCTGATTTTATAAATGACGACCGTTTAACGCCTATAGAAAAAGAGTATGCCTCTATGGTTAAATTGTTGGACGATAATGTTGGGCAAATAATGGATAAGCTTGTGGATTTAGGTATTGATGATAACACTTTGATAATTTTTACGGCCGATAACGGCCATGAAATCTATTATGCTCAGGAAGGAAGAGTTACTAAACCTTATTCAAATATTAAAACAGGAGAACGTTTCGATGATCTTGGAAGAAAATATTACAGTGATTTAGCGGGAGATATTTTTGATGGAAATGGTGGTAGAGCAGGAATGAAAAGAAGTAATTTACAGGGAGGGATTAATGTGCCCTTAATCATGAGATGGCCGGATAAAATTAATGAAAATATAACTAGCGATAGGTTAATTGCAAGTTATGACCTTTTACCAACAATTGCTGAAATAGTGGGGTATAATAAACCAATAGAGGTAGATGGGGTGTCGTATTTTAAGGAGATATTTGGGGATGACAATGTTGAAGAACATGAATATGTGGTTTATTCTTCGTTTACAGGACCGACCCTTATCACCAAAGATGGTTGGAAAATTAGGACACATTTAAGGAAGAATGCTTTCGAATTATTTTATCTTCCGGAAGATTTTAAGGAAGAAAAAGACCTTTCTGAACAATATCCCGAAAAGTTTAAAGCACTTAAAGAAATGATGCTCTTGGCATGCGACGGGGATTTTAAAAATGGTTTATATGGGGGGTAAAATTCACTAAATTTGTATATAACAAAGGTTAGTGAAATGAAATTTGAACTCCTTAAGGGTGATATTACAACACTCGAGGTTGATATTATTGTTAATGCAGCTAATAGTTCACTTTTAGGTGGAGGAGGAGTTGATGGTGCTATTCACAGGGCAGGTGGGCCATCCATCTTAAAAGAGTGTAAGGAAATAGTCGACGAACAAGGGAATTGCCCCACGGGAGAGGCTGTTATGACCAATGCTGGAAATCTTAAAGCTCTAAAAGTCATTCACACGGTTGGGCCAGTTTGGAAAGGAGGTCAATTTAAAGAAGCACAAGCTTTGGCTAATTGTTATTACAACAGCTTGAAGCTTGCTGAAATAGCTGAGGTGTCATCTATTGCCTTTCCTAATATAAGTACAGGGGTTTACGGATATCCTAAACAGCAGGCTGCCGAGGTTGCTGTAAAAACAGTGTATGGCTTTGTTTTTAACCATGTTAAAAAAGTTGTTTTCGTGTGCTATGATGACCAGAACTATAACATTTATTCATCTTTGCTATTCCAATAGTTGTACATTCTGTCATTGGATGAGTAAACTTTTTCCTATTTTTACCATTAATACTCGAAAGTGAATTTTTAACCCCAAAATCATGAAACTAATATAGGGTGTCATTATTTCAAATTACTTCAAGGAAATAATTGATGCTTTTGTTAGTTCCTGAATGTGTTCAAATGTTTTGGACCATCAGGAGATTAAAAAATTTAAAAAAATGAAAAAAATCTTAACATTACTCGTGTGCGTTTTATTAATTTCTGCCTGTTCCTCAGATGATGATGGCGAATCCTGGGCAATAGAGAATGTCGATATTGCCTTTAATATTATCTCATCTGATAACAGCCGGGTCTCTGATATTTCATGTGCAATCGAAGGTAAAGGTATTATCGTAGGTGATCAATCCTATAGTAATGAACATTTACCATATTCAAAGGCTTTTACCGACCAGAATGTGGCTTCTGAAACCGTAATGGAATTGAGTTTTAAAGATGATACTAGTGCCGACGGTACTATTTTTGAACCTTATGGTATAACGATGTATATTACTTTAGATGGAGAAACAGTTGCTAGGAAAGAGGTAACGATCAGTGAAGAGGGAATGCTTGAACAATTGAATTATGTTATAAATTTTTAGCGTATAACAAAGTATAAATAATACAAAAACTGTCTCAAATGATTAAACTAGAAGCTTAGCAAAAATCAATTGAGACAGTCTTCGTTTATATTGCATCGCATTTTACATCGATGCGTTGGCACTTAATTTATTTTGTAGTTCATTCATATATTAAAAATCATCAGGATTATAAAGATGATTATATATGACATAGAGTTTTAGTATCCCAAAGTTTCTCTAACTCTGTTAAGGGTGGCATTCGCTACGCCTGCAGCTTTTTTAGCACCTATAGCCAGAGCCTCATCAATTTCTTGAAGATTCTCCATATAATAGTTGAACTTTTCACGAGTCTCGCCAAAACGATCCAGAATTAATTCATATAAGGCTTGCTTGGCATGTCCATATCCATAATTGCCACCTAAATAATTAGCCCTCATTTGCTCAACCTGTGCTGTAGTTCCTAAAATTTTGTATAAGGCAAATACATTACAGGTGTCAGGGTCCTTGGGCTCTTCAAGAGGAGTGCTATCCGTAGCTATTCCCATAATTTGTTTACGTAACTTCTTGTCCGGAAGAAAAATATTAATAATGTTTCCTCTTGACTTACTCATCTTTCCGCCATCGGTTCCAGGGACATACATTGACTCTTCTCGAACTTTGCCTTCAGGCAATACAAATATCTCCTTTTCCATTTTACTATGAATACGCGAAGCAACATCCCTGGTGATTTCCAGGTGTTGTAACTGATCCTTTCCTACAGGTACAATTTCGGCATCATATAATAAGATATCCGCAGCCATAAGCATTGGGTAAGTGAACAGGCCTGCGTTAACATCCTCAAGACGATCTGCTTTATCTTTAAAAGAGTGTGCAAGTGTCAGGCGCTGAAATGGAAAAAAGCAACTTAAGTACCAGGTGAGTTCAGCTGTTTGGGGTACATCACTTTGACGGTAAAAAACTACTCTATTAATATCTAACCCACATGCTAACCAAGTCGCCGCTACGGCATAGGTATTGTTTCTGAGTGTTTCCGCATCTTTGATTTGGGTAAGTGAGTGCATATTGGCAATAAAAAGAAAAGAGTCATTTTCTTTTTGTTGAGCCATCTCAATAGCTGGTAAAATTGCTCCTAAAATATTTCCTAAATGTGGAGTACCGGTACTTTGAATTCCTGTTAATATTCTCGCCATCTTATATATTTTCAACGAAGCACAAAGGTAAAAGGTTTGTGTTAAACTACCTGACAAATTATGTATTTTTGGGACCATGATCGTACTACTTAAGAAATTTTTGATTTTAGTGTGGCGCATATGGTTCTATGTGCTTGTAGCAGTACCAATTATTATAATGTTTCCTGTACTATTGGTCCTGTCCTCTTCAGACAGATTATACCCGCAGTTTTTTTGGGTAGCAAGAAATGTATGGGCAAATATTATCCTGTATGGCATGGGGTTTATTCCGCGAATCGATCGTCAGCAGAAAATGGAAAAAGGTAAGAGTTATATGTTAATTGCTAATCATACCAGCATGACAGATATAATGCTTATGTTGAAAGCGTCTCCTAATCCATTTGTTTTTGTGGGAAAAAAAGAATTGGTGAAGATTCCTGTGTTTGGCTTTTTCTATAAAAGGGTCTGTATAATGGTTGACAGGAATAGTGCAGGGAGTCGAACAGCGGTGTATAAAAGAGCCCAAAAAAGGTTACATCAAGGATTGAGTGTTTGTATTTTTCCGGAAGGTGGAGTTCCTGATGAGGATATCTTATTGGATAAGTTTAAAGATGGAGCTTTTCGTCTAGCAATTCAGCATCGGATTCCAATTGTACCTATGGTCTTTTATGATAATAAAAGACGCTTTCCATATGATTTTTTTGAAGGAAGTTTAGGGCTGATGCGGGTTAAGAAGTTACGTTTTATAGAAACAAATGGACATGCTACTATCGATAAAAATCATATCAGAGAGAAGTGCTGGAGTGTAATTCATGATGAATTATCCAGATAAAGATTCGTTTTTTATATCTTTATTCATTAAGCATCTAATTATGAGGAGTAGCTTTATTATATTATGGGTCTTTTTGGTCTTATGTGCTTGCACTGAAACGAAAAAGATTAGTTCTGTCAATTCGGAGAGTTGGAAGCAGCGTAGTGTATCTTTAGAAGGAAAAGATAGTCTTTTATATGGAAAAACATATTTACCTGTATATTCAGAAATATATAGTTTTTCCGAATCACAAACTACCTTTTTAACGGTAACTGTTAGTTTGAGGAATATTGATATGGATAGTCCTGTTTATATAACTTCAGCGGACTATTACGATACTCATGGAGATCTGATAAGGAATTATTTTAAAGAACCAATTGCTTTAAATCCTATAGAAACAGTTGAAATCATTATAGATGAAGAAGATGATTTGGGAGGTGTCGGAGGTAATTTTATATTTGAATGGGCAATAGACGATGATGCCGTAAATGAGCCATTATTTGAAGCGGTCATGATATCAATGAAGGGGCAACAAGGCTTGTCTTTTACAACCCAGGGAAGAAAATTAAAAAAGTAATTGCAGTAGCATAGTAAAATGAGCTTCATTTTTCATGATAACGATATTTAATACTTTTCCGACCAATAAAATGAAGCTTAGCTTGTCACGTAAAATAAAAAACGCCCCAACCACGAGGCGTTTTTTGAGGCATATTATTGCTTTTGAGCAATGAATAAAACCTAACCAACTAAAACCTAAAACTAAAACCTGTATAAACACCTAGTGTATATGGCTTAAAGCCATTGTTTCCACTAGAAAATGTATTCAATTGATATTTAAACATGGGTTCCATGTTAATGAGGAACCTGTCTGAAAAATTATAATCAAAACCTATGCCAAAATTGGTACTGAAATTAGTGCTGTTAAGATTTGTGGCTTCTCCCATTCTAGTTTTCAGTCCATCAATGGTCTCTAAGGTGATGTTGTTGTGCGTTAGGAATAATGAGCTCATACCCCCTATAAGGTTGATGCCGAATTTATCATCTAAAATTCGATACTTTAATTCTAATGGAACCTCTATATAACCTAGCTGTTGATTCATGGCTCCATCATATATAATGTTACTTTCCGCAGGTGTTTCTGCGATAGTAGCTAAGGTTCCTTTATTTAGGTCGTTACTCACCATGAGCCTTGATGATTCGTTTGAGAAAGCTACATTTGTAATCACTTCCGCATTAAAACTTGAAGGAGAAAATTCAACATTATTAGTGTTATAGCCCATGGCGACCTTATTGACTCCAGAACGCACGCTAAGTTTATCATTAATTTGATAAGCTAAATTAAGGCCATAGCTCATATTTATGTTGCCCGATTTGTTGTTGCCGTCAAATTGAGAATGTATCGGGGAACCGCCGGATAAAGTACTATAATAAACGGGAGCTACCGTAGGGTTTAAACTCCATTTATTTGGTTTCTTGTTTACGGCTAATTCTTTTTCTTTTTCAATAGCATCAAAAATTGATATTTTCCCATCACGAGAATTCTTTGCGGCAACAACCTCTTCTTCTTCTTTTAATGAATTTAGTAGGGTACTACGGTTGGTGAGGGAGTTGTCTTGCTGTACTCCTATTTTATTGTTTTTATCAAGTGGATTATTTGATTCGTTTTGCGCAATTGATAAACCGCCTTTTTTGTTGTTAGCTAAAGATTCATAATTCTTTTGCTTGCTGCTTTCTGAGTATGCTTTACTATTAATTTTGGTGGCTGTATCTGTATTTCTTTGCTTTGAACTTACAGTGCTGGCACTAGTTATGGTGGCGCTTTTGTCTTTTTTAGGGTTGGAGGATGTGTTTATTTGGTTTTTATTGGGGTTTGCTTCTACAACAGCCTCATCCTTGTTTTCAGGGTTACTGAATGACGGGTTGGAATTTTCTTTTATGCTGTTAGTTACCTCAATGGAGTTTGTTGAAGTATCATTGTCAATTAGGTTGTAACCAATCGAAAATAATATAGCGAGTCCTGCGGCAATACCTCCAAACTTCCACCAGAAAGGAATCACCTTTCGATCTTTCTTTTTAGTCTCGAGTTGGGCTTCAATAGTATTCCATAAGTCTTTTGAAGGCGAGGCCTCAAAATCTTTGAACTTTTCTTGAAACAATCGATCTATATTTCTTTTATCGCTCATTCTTTATATTCAATTCACCTTTTTTTTTAAATGATCCAGTTCTATTCTTTCCTTAAGAGATGCCCGGGCCCTGGCTAAATTTGATTTAGATGTGCCCTCGGTTATTTTTAGCATACTGGAAATCTCTTTATGAGAATACCCATCTAGTACATACAAACTAAAAGTAATTCGATAACGGTCCGGGAGTTCTTGAATTATTGATAATAAGTAATCCAGACTGATGTCGTTATCTTCCACCTCAATACTTTCATTCTCGTCGGGTACTTCATTTATAATATCAAAAACACCGTCACTTCTGTATTTTTGAAGTGAAGTGTTGATAGTTATTCGTTTTAACCAGCCTTCAAAGGAACCTTTATAGCTATATTGGTCTATTTTGTTAAAAATAGTCACAAAACTATCTTGAAGATTATCCTGCGCCTGAGCTTCATTACGTGAGTATTTTAGACATAATGAATATAGCTTATTACAAAATAATCTGTATAGCTGTTCTTGTGCCTTCCGGTCACGACGTTTGCATTGGTCTATGAGTTCTTCTAAACTCAAATATCGAGGTGTTATATATTTTGTTAATAAAGATTTACTGTTTCATTAAGGCTTTATTGCTGTTGTTTGCTCTTCCTCAACAGGAATTTCTACTATAATATACTCATCTTGTTGAGTTTCTTCGTTAATTCCTGTCCAAAATCTAAAAGTATAGGTGCCCTTAAACCTCACCTCAAATGGCAGAATCTTTGTTTCAAACGTAATACCTTCAGTACAGGCTCTATCGTCATAAACAGAAGCAACTGCAGTTACTGTTCTTTCTAAGTTTCCACTATGAACATAATCGAAACCTTGAAATACATAGCATGATGACGGCTTTTCATAAGTTATGTTGAAATCATAAGTTTCACCATACACAAAGCTTTCAGGTAAATCTACCTCAGTAATCGACATGGCTTCGAAATGAAAGTTAGATTCATCATCATCTAAGGAACATGAAGTTAAAACCAACGCAGTAAAGGTAAAAACCAAAAACTTAATCTTTTTCATCTTTTGTAAACAACTAGTTTAAATTAATCTTTTATTTATAGATGATAGTTGTTTGAAAAGGTTGCGTTTTGAGCAAAAAAAAATCCCGAGGTAATCGGGATTTTAATTTTGAAGAGTTTTTAAGGCTTCTCGTATTTTTTGTTCCAGTTCTTCCATTAGTTCAGGATTATCCTGTAGTAAAGATTTAACAGCATCTCTTCCCTGGCCTAATTTGGTGTCACCATAGCTGAACCATGAACCACTTTTCTTTACGATTTCGTATTCTACTCCCATATCTAGGATCTCACCTACTCTAGAGATCCCTTCACCAAACATGATGTCGAATTCCGCTGATCTAAATGGAGGAGCAACTTTATTTTTAACTACTTTCACTCGGGTTTTATGTCCTGATGCGTCTCCATCATTTCCTTTTATTTGAGTCGAACGTCTTATATCTAATCGAACAGAAGCGTAGAATTTAAGAGCATTACCTCCAGTAGTGGTCTCTGGATTACCAAACATTACACCAATCTTCTCCCGTAACTGGTTAATGAATATAACCGTACATTTCGTTTTACTGATGGTAGAAGTTAGTTTTCTTAAAGCCTGAGACATTAATCGGGCATGGAGTCCCATTTTAGAATCTCCCATTTCTCCTTCAATTTCGCTTTTAGGAGTAAGAGCAGCAACTGAGTCGATAATAACAATATCAATAGCTCCGGAACGAATTAAATTGTCGGCTATTTCTAGAGCTTGCTCTCCATGGTCAGGCTGAGATATAATAAGGTTGTCAATGTCTACACCTAGTTTTTCTGCATAAAACCTGTCAAAAGCATGCTCTGCATCAATGAAAGCAGCAATACCTCCCGCTTTTTGAGCTTCGGCAATTGCATGGAGTGTTAATGTTGTTTTACCAGAAGATTCTGGTCCAAATATCTCAATAACTCTTCCTCGCGGATAACCACCAACACCTAAGGCAATGTCAAGGGCAAGGGATCCTGTTTGTATAGCTTCAACTTCTTCAACTGCACTATCTCCCATCTTCATAACAGCACCTTTCCCGTATGCTTTATCTAGCTTGTCTAGGGTTAGTTTCAGTGCTTTTAATTTCGCTTCTTTATCTGAACTCATGATTGTGTTTTTCTGTGAATTAATGAATCGTGCTAAAATACTATTTTCTTTTTATACCTATAAATATTTAACTTGAATTATCGGTAAAGAGTATTCAAGTTGAATAAATTTAGAATGTAGCCTGTAAGTGCTTAGCTTTCAGTTTTAAATTAACGATTAATATTACGCAGTTTGTAAAAACATTAACATGTTTTGCCATTCTTTTAACCTTTGTTTTTCTTATCTTTATAATAGGCTGAGTGAGTTAAGATTAAATCAGTTAAAATTATAAAAAACAGGTGTTAGGTGGTGTTGTTTTCTACGACTAAGTCTTTGTAAAATATTAACCGGTCAGGTTGCTTTTAAGGCTAAGATGTTTGATGGTTAGGTAAGATGGTTTTATTGTAACAGGCCGGTTGTGAAAAGCGCTTCATGTATATGAGGCGCTTTTTGTTTCTAAATGATTATCTTTGCCGCGCAAAATGATAGTAAGATTTTAATAATCAACGAAATGACTGATTCTGGAAGGATTGAGCTAATGGCGCCTGCGGGGAACTTTGAATCGTTACAAGCCGCGATTGTAAACGGTGCTGATTCTGTTTATTTTGGAGTGGAGCAGTTGAATATGAGGGCGAGAGCCAGTATCAACTTTACACTTGATGATTTGCCTGAAATTGCACGACGTTGTAAGGAATATAGGGTTAGAACATATCTCACCTTAAACACGATTGTGTATGACCACGACCTTTCTATTATAAAAACTGTGTTAGATGCGGCTAAGCAGGCAGAGATTACTGCTGTAATAGCTATGGATCAGGCTGTTATTGCCTATGCCCGACAGATTAATCTGGAGGTGCACATATCTACACAAATAAACATAACCAACATCGAGACAGTTCGATTCTATGCTATGTTTGCTGATACAATGGTAATGAGTCGTGAGTTAAGTCTTCGACAGGTGAAAAAAATCACCGAACAAATAGAAAAAGAGCAAATCAAAGGGCCATCAGGAAATTTAGTGGAAATTGAGATTTTTGGTCATGGAGCTTTGTGTATGGCAGTTTCCGGTAAATGTTATTTGAGTTTGCATTCACATAATTCATCAGCTAATAGAGGGGCGTGTAAACAAAACTGTAGAAAGAAGTATACCGTAATTGATCAGGAAAGTGGTTTTGAGGTGGAGATTGATAATGAGTATATGATGTCTCCTAAAGACCTTTGTACTGTCGACTTTTTAGATCACGTAATCGATGCCGGAGCTAAAGTCCTGAAAATTGAAGGAAGAGGAAGAGCTCCAGAGTATGTGGCAACGGTTATTCGGACTTATAGGGAGGCTATTGACGCATATTACGAAGGTAATTACAGCAAAGAAAAAGTGTCGGATTGGATGGAGTCTTTACAGAAAGTATATAATCGTGGTTTTTGGAGTGGCTATTATTTAGGTCAGAAATTAGGCGAGTGGAGCGAAGGGCCAGGTTCACAGGCTACACAGAAGAAAGTGTATGTGGGTAAAGGAATGCATTATTTTCCTAAAGCCAATGTAGCTGAATTTAAGATTGAAGCCTATGATATTAAAGTTGGTGATAAACTCTTAATAACGGGGCCGACCACTGGAGTTGAAGAGTTTGAGTTGACCGAGATGATGGTTAATGATGAGAAATTGAACACTGCTAAAAAGGGTGATTCCTGTACGATACCTACAGGTTTCAGAGTTCGTTTATCAGACAAGTTATATAAAATAGTACAGGCTTAATGGTAGTAATTACATTGCAACGTGCAAAATGTATTGGGTGCAATTATTGTGTTGAAATGGCGCCGGGACAATTTCAAATGTCGAAAAAAGATGGAAAATCTGTATTGCTTCATGCTACAGAAAAAAAAGGGTTTTTCACATTAAAATCACATGATGATACCATTTTTGAAGAGTGCTCTGAAGCTCAAAAGGCCTGTCCGGTAAAGATTATCACTACCAAAAAAATATAGTGGGTGATTATCTTGAAAATTACCTCATAAAGTAATGGGGGATTTTTTAATTTTGAATTAGAAATTATAAAATAAATTAAGCTCACCTGGTGAGTAATTATTCTTTAACCTTAAAAATAGTATAGCATGCAACTGTACAATAATTTAAGTGCTGAAGAAAGAGCTGCTTTAATTGAAGAAGCAGGAAAAGATCGTTTAACAATCTCTTTCTACAAGTACGCCAAGATTGGAAATCCTGAAATTCTTAGAAATCATTTGTTTGTTACCTGGAATGAATTAGATGTTTTGGGTAGAATATATGTGGCAAACGAAGGTATTAATGCCCAATTGTCGGTTCCGGCAGATCACTTTCAAGCTTTTAAAAGCCATCTTGATACGATTTCATTTCTTGAAAATGTTAGACTTAATATAGCTGTCGAACAAGATAATTTTTCCTTTTTAAAATTGAAAGTGAAGGTGCGTGAAAAGATTGTTGCTGATGGTTTGAATGATCATACTTTCGATGTTACTGATATTGGTGTCCATGTCGATGCTGAAAAATTTAATGAACTAATAGAGGACCCTAACACTGTGTTGGTTGATATGAGAAACCACTATGAGAGTGAGATAGGGCATTTTAAAAATGCAGTTACTCCAGATGTGGATACATTTAGAGATTCTCTGCCAATTATTGAAGACGATCTCAGTGAGCATAAGGAAAATAAAAAACTCGTTATGTATTGTACCGGAGGAATTCGATGTGAAAAGGCAAGTGCTTATTTTAAACACAAAGGTTTCAAAGATGTTTACCAATTAGAAGGGGGAATCATTAATTATGTAAGACAGGTCGATGAGAAAGGTCTTGACAATAAATTTATAGGCAAAAATTTTGTTTTTGATGAGCGAAGGTCAGAGCGTATTTCGGAAGATGTTATTGCGCAGTGTCATCAATGTGGGAAACCATGCGACACTCATGTAAATTGCGCTAATGAGGCTTGTCATTTATTGTTTATACAGTGCGAGGAATGTGCTGTAAAAATGAATAATTGTTGTTCAGATAACTGTAAAGAAATAGCTGCTTTGCCCTATGAAGAGCAAAAAAGACTTAGAAGAGGACAATATAAAAGCAATGCTATCTTTAAAAAAGGACGTTCAGAAGTCTTAAAATTTAAGAAAAATGTTCCTGAAAGCTAGTTTTTGCTTCAGTTATAATTAATTGTATCTTTACAACATTGAGTAATTAATTATGAACCTTCCCTGTTAGCACTCATTTACTGAAAGTTAACAGGTCAACGATATAAAATTATGGGATGTAGCAGTTGTGCCACCGGTAAGGATGGGCTGCCACGCGGATGTAAGAACAATGGAACCTGCGGTACTGATGGTTGTAATAAACTTACCGTTTTTGACTGGTTGTCTAATATGGCGTTACCTGCAGGTGAAGAGCGATTCGATTGCGTAGAAGTTCGATTTAAAAATAGTAGAAAAGAATACTTTAGAAATCCAGATAATTTAACACTCTCTATTGGTGATGTTGTAGCTACAGAAGCTGCTCCAGGACATGATGTAGGTATTGTTACTCTTACCGGAGAATTGGTAAAGGTACAAATGAAGAAGAGAAAGGTTGATTGGAATGAGGAAACACTTCCTAAAGTATACCGTAAAGCTTCACAGAAAGATATAAATATCTGGCATGATTCGCGTGATAAAGAACCTGCCGTTCAAAAGAAATCCAGAGAGCTGGCATTAGCATTAGGACTTCAAATGAAACTTTCAGATGTAGAGTTTCAAGGCGATGGATCTAAAGCGACATTTTATTATACCGCCGAAGAACGTGTTGATTTTCGTCAGCTTATTAAGGATATGGCACGGGAGTTTGGAATTCGTATTGAGATGCGACAAATCGGGTATCGTCAGGAGGCGGCCAGATTGGGAGGAATTGGATCTTGCGGACGTGAATTGTGCTGTTCAACTTGGTTAACCGATTTCAGGTCGGTAAATACCGCTTCTGCCAGATATCAGCAATTATCACTTAATCCCCAAAAGCTTGCAGGGCAATGTGGTAAGTTAAAGTGTTGCCTGAACTATGAACTTGATGCATATCTTGATGCTTTAAAGGAGTTTCCGGAACAGGATGTTAAACTTAAAACGCAAAAAGGACTTGCCGCTTGTCAGAAAATAGACATATTCAAAGGGTTAATGTGGTTTTGTTATCTGGATGAACCTTCGGCCTGGCATAAGCTAACTGTTCAGCAGGTTAATGAAATCATTGATTTGAGTAAGAAGCGAAAACCAGTGGCTAGTTTAGAAGAATATGCAGCCGAACTTTTGGAAGACGATCAGAAGGACGCTACCTACGAAAATGTAGTAGGGCAAGATAGTCTTACACGTTTTGATAAGCCAAAAAAGGGACGCGGGAAAAAAAGGAAGAAACGACCAAGAAATAACAACAGAAAAAAATCGAAGAATGGCTAAGTTTTCTGCGTATTGTCTGGTGTTGTTTATTATGTTTTCTTGCGACTCAAAAAGCATATACTCAGAGTATAAGTCAATAAGCAATAGTTGGGGAAAAGACGAAAAAATCACCTTTCAGTTCAAGGCGCCCGATTCAGTTCAACCATATAATATTTTTGTGAACCTCAGAAATAATGAGGAATATAAGTACAGTAACTTGTTTTTAATTGTAAATCTTGATTTTCCAGACAATGAAACAATTACAGATACGTTAGAATATATGATGGCTGAGCCCAATGGTGAATGGCTGGGAAAAGGTTTTAGTTCTTTAAAGGAAAGTAAACTTTGGTACAAAGAGAATGTGGTTTTTCCTCGAAATGGAGAATATAAGATTACCGTAGAACAGGCAATGAGAAAGGTTGGATCTGTCGAAGGGATTCAGGAATTAGATGGAATTACGGATATTGGGATTAAAATAGAAAAAGCAAATAAAGAATAACATGGCAAAGAAGTCTGTTGCTAAAAAGAAAAAGGGGAATACAGGTTTCCTTAAATTTATTAAGTGGTTTTGGTTGTTGTTTGCAAGCGGTGTTGCAGCAGGAGTACTAGTGTTTTTGTTAGCATCTTGGGGAGTTTTTGGAAAACTTCCAACATTTGAAGTCTTAGAAAATCCGCAAACAGATCTTGCCTCTGAAATTGTCTCATCTGATGGTGAGACCTTGGGAAAATTTTATATTGATGCCAATAGAACACCTGTAAGTTTTAGTGAATTGCCAGACCATCTGGTGAAAGCTTTGATAGCAACAGAAGATGAACGTTATTACGACCATTCCGGGATAGATGCAAGAGGTACCTTAAGAGCTGTTGCATATATGGGAAGTAAGGGTGGTGCCAGTACCATTACACAGCAATTGGCTAAACTTTTATTTACAGAAAGGGCCTCAAGTAATATTGTAGCTAGGGTTATTCAAAAGGTTAAAGAATGGGTGATTGCAGTGCGTCTGGAAAAGCAATATACCAAAGAGGAGATTATAGCCATGTATCTCAATCAGTATGATTTCGGTTATAATGGAGACGGGATTCGCTCCGCTGCAAGAATTTATTTCGGGAAAGAACCTCAAAACCTGAGCATTCAAGAATCTGCTATGTTGGTAGGTATGCTAAAGAATTCTTCTCTTTATAATCCTTTTCGAAGAGAAAAACTGACCTTGGACAGACGAAATACAGTATTGAGTCAAATGGAGAAAAACGATTTTCTTTCAGAAGAGTTAAAAGATTCTCTCCAGCAGCTACCATTGGAAATAGACTTCCATCCGGAATCCCATAGAGAAGGGATCGCCACGTATTTTAGAGAGTACTTAAGAGATTGGTTGAAAAAATGGGCTGAAGACCCTAAAAACTTTAAACCGGATGGGGAAAAGTATAATATATATTTAGATGGACTTAAAATATACACCACCATCGATTCTAGAATGCAGGCATATGCAGAAGAAGCTGTAAACGAGCACATGCCGCGTTTGCAAGCTGAATTTTTTCATCAAAATACCCCTGATAGAAATCCAACAGCACCATTTTTAGGACTTACAAATGATGAAATTGATAACCTTTTGGAGCGCTCGATAAAGCAATCTGAACGTTGGAGACATATGAAATATGACCTGAAAAAAAATGATAAAGAAATCAGGGACTCTTTTGATAAGGAAATTGAGATGACGGTTTTTAGTTGGGAAGGTGAAATAGACACCTTAATGACACCTCTAGACTCAATTCGTTATTATAAGAAATTCCTGCGTACAGGAATGATGTCTATGGAGCCTCAGACCGGTCATGTTAAAGCATGGGTTGGAGGAATCGATTACAGGCATTTCCAGTACGATCAGGTAAAGCAAGGTTCGCGCCAGGTAGGATCCACGTTTAAACCCTTTGTTTATGCTGCAGCTATAGATCAATTACATGTGTCGCCTTGCGATTCATTACCGGATGTTCAGTTTTGTATAGAGAAAGATAAATATGGAAATCCTGAGCCGTGGTGTCCGAAAAATGCTGATGGTAAGTTTACGGGAGAAATGATGTCGTTAAAAGATGGCTTGGCAAACTCAGTAAACTCTTTAACCGCAAGATTAATGGATAAGGTTGGGCCTCAGCCTGTGGTTAATATGGTAAAAAAGCTAGGCGTTGAAGCAGAGATTTTACCAGTACCGTCTATAGGGTTAGGAACCCCGGATATTTCAGTGTATGAAATGGTAGGCGCCTATGGAACTTTTGCCAATCAGGGGGTATACGTAAAACCGGTGATGGTAACTCGTATTGAAGATAAGAACGGTACGGTGTTATACGAGTATGTGCCGGAAACTCGGGATGTAGTTAGTGATGAAGTTGCTTATACCACTGTAAAACTTATGGAAGGGGTAACTCAAGGTGGGTCAGGAACCCGTCTTAGACATAAATGGGCTAGTACAGCTGTTTATAAAGAGATCATAACGGGTTATCCATATGAATTCAACAATCCGATTGCTGGTAAAACCGGAACAACTGATAATCAAAGTGATGGTTGGTTTATGGGGATGGTGCCTAATCTTGTAACAGGTGTATGGGTAGGTGCTGAAGATCGTGCAGCTCACTTTGCTAGTATTACCTATGGTCAGGGAGCGAGTATGGCACTTCCTATTTGGGCACTATACATGAGGAAGTGTTACAATAATGAGGATCTAGGAGTTTCTAAAGAGGCTTTTCAGGAACCTGAGGAGCTTACCATTAGAGTAGATTGTGATAAACCTGTGGAGGAAGAAGATAAGCCTGTTGAAGCGGAAGAGGTTGAAATAGACTTTTAATTAAGGGTAGCACTATGAAGGCGTTGTTAATAGTCGATGTTCAAAACGATTTTTGCACTGGAGGTGTTTTAGAGGCCAAAGGAGGTGAAGAAATAACAGATGTTATTAATAATATTGCTCATAGATTTGATTTGGTCATTGCTTCTAAAGATTGGCATCCGGACCAAACGGATCATTTTTTAAAATGGCCTAAACATTGCGTTCAATTCTCTAAAGGAGCCGAGTTTCATCCATCGTTAAACACCAATAATATACAGCAGGTATTCTTAAAAGGGACAGGAATTCTTGATGATGGATATTCTGCTTTTGATGCTAGTAATGTTGATCTGGCTGCATATCTCAGGAAACAGGGAGTAGATGAACTTTATGTAGTAGGTCTGGCAACGGATTATTGTGTTAAATCTACTGCCTTGGATGCTGTGGATAACGGATTTAAAACATTTGTTTTAACAGATGCGGTCAAAGCTGTTAATGTAAATCCTGATGATGGTGAAATCGCGTTAAAAGCTATGGCGAATGCAGGTTGTATATTGTTGGATTCTTCTGTAATTTAAAGTATTAAGACCTTAGTTTACTTCATTTATTTTGTTGATAACATATTCTTGATTTTAAAAGATTAATTCTGCAATTCGTTGAAATATTCGTAATTTTCAGCTAAAATTTTACGAATGATCAAAAAGAAAGTCAGTACGGTGTCTGAAGCACTTCTAGGGGTCGATAATGGCATGACCTTTATGCTCGGAGGGTTCGGTTTATGTGGTATTCCTGAAAATACTATATCGGAGCTTGTAAAACTGGGCGTAAAAGATCTTACGTGTATCTCAAATAATGCCGGGGTCGATGACTTTGGTCTTGGTTTGCTTTTACAGAATCATCAGATAAATAAAATGATTTCTTCATATGTTGGAGAAAATGATGAATTTGAACGGCAGATGCTTAGTGGTGAACTTGATGTTGAATTAATCCCTCAGGGAACATTAGCAGAGCGTTGTAGGGCAGCTCAAGTTGGCTTACCTGCAATTTATACCCCTGCTGGTTTTGGAACTGAAGTTGCTGAAGGGAAGGAAACCAGAGAGTTCGATGGTAAGATGTATGTTTTAGAGCATGCCTTCAAAGCTGACTTTGCTTTTGTAAAGGCATGGAAGGGAGATGAAGCCGGTAATTTGATTTTCAAAGGAACTGCCAGGAATTTTAACCCGGTTATGTGTGGGGCGGCTAAAATAACGGTTGCCGAAGTCGAAGAACTTCTGCCTGTAGGGTCATTAGATCCAAATCAAATTCATATACCAGGAATATTTGTACAACGTATTTTTAAAGGTGAAAAATTCGAAAAGCGAATCGAACAGCGTACCGTTAGAAAAAGAGATTAATTATGAGTTTATCAAAAGAACAGATTGCCCAGCGAATCGCTAAAGAGGTTAAAGATGGCTACTATGTTAATCTCGGAATTGGAATTCCCACACTTGTCGCTAATTATGTTAGAGATGATATTTCGGTAGAGTTTCAAAGTGAAAATGGAGTTTTAGGAATGGGGCCCTTCCCTTTTGAAGGTGAGGAGGATGCCGATATAATTAATGCTGGTAAGCAAACGATTACAACCTTGCCAGGAGCAAGCTTTTTTGATTCTTCATTAAGTTTTGGGATGATCCGGGGGAAGCATGTTGATCTTACTATTTTAGGAGCCATGGAGGTGTCTGAGAATGGGGATATTGCCAACTGGAAAATCCCTGGCAAAATGGTTAAAGGAATGGGAGGTGCTATGGATTTGGTGGCCTCGGCGGAGAACATCATCGTCGCTATGATGCATACCAATAAGAGAGGAGATTCTAAATTGCTAAAAAGATGTAGTTTGCCTTTAACCGGAGTACAGTGCGTAAAGAAGATTGTCACTAATTTAGCAGTGATAGAGGTGACAAATAAAGGGTTTAAATTGTTAGAACGGGCACCAGGTGTTAGTGTTGATAGTATAAAGGACGCTACTGATGGTACCTTGATCATTGAAGGGGATGTGCCTGAGATGAATCTGTGAACATTAAAAAATTAAATGTATAATTTGCGGAAGCTAAAAAACGTCGATGCTAAATTCCTTTTGGAATGGCATCGATTAGTTTTTTAGTGTATGAAGATGTCGGGTTTGAGTATATTAAATCTGCGTCTCCTAATTCTTCTATTTTACCATTGTTCATGACTAATAATTGGTCCGCCATGAATTTAACCACCGCCAAATCATGAGAAATGAAGATATAGGTAAAACCAAAAGTTTCTTTTAGTTCATTCAACAAGTTCAATACCTGAGCCTGTACTGAGATATCTAATGCAGATACCGATTCGTCGCAAACGATGAGTTTTGGGTTCAGAGCAATTGTTCTTGCAATTCCTACACGTTGTCGCTGACCTCCACTAAATTCATGAGGATATCGGCTATAATGTTCTTCAGAGAGCCCGACCCGTTCTAGAATATCAATTGTTTTTTTCTTACGGTCCTTTTCGGAGGTATAAATCTTGTGCACCTTCATGGGTTCTGAAATTGCTTTTCCAATGGGGATTCTCGGATTTAATGAGGAATAGGGGTCCTGAAAAATTATCTGAACCTCTTTTCTTAGTTCTCTGAGCGCTTTTTTATTAAGCAGGGTTATGTCCTCTCCCTTATAGAGAATGGTTCCCGCAGTAGCTTTATCCAGTTGAAGAATGGTGTTTCCTAATGTTGATTTACCACAACCACTTTCTCCTACCAGGCCCAGGGTTTCACCTTCATAGAGTTTAAAGCTTACGTTGTTAACGGCTTTTAAAGCATCCTTTTTAAATAATCCTGCCTTTGAAAAATAAGTCTTTTCAATATTTATAACCTCAAGTATCGGAGGTTGCTCATAGATTTTTGCCTGTATTTCTTTTCGTTTATCTTCTGATATTATTTTTGGTTCAAAACTTCCATCCAAAAAATCTTTTATGGTAGCTAGTTTTTCAAGTCTTTTGTTTAGTGGTGGACGCGCATTAAGTAGTGCTTTCGTATAAGTGTGTTGGGGATTGGAAAAGATTTTATTGGTTGCTCCTTTCTCCACAATTTCTCCTTTATACATAACTACAATACTGTCGGCTATTTCAGAGACCAGTGATAGGTCATGAGAGATGAAAATGATACTCATGCCAGTTTCTTTCTGAAGATCTCTTAAAAGAGCTATAATTTCCTTTTGAACGGTAACATCAAGGGCAGTGGTCGGTTCATCTGCAATTAAAATTTTTGGTTTGCATGCAATGGCCATGGCAATCATAACCCGCTGTTTCTGTCCTCCACTTATTTGGTGAGGATAACTGTCAAAAATAGAGGCTGGTCTCGGAAGTTTGACTTTTTTAAAAAGAGCCAGAGTTTCTTCTTTTGCCTCTTTTGAAGTCATTGAGGAATGTTGAAAAAGTATTTCCATAACTTGAGTTCCGCATTTCAAAGAAGGATTTAAGGAACTCATGGGCTCTTGAAATATCATGCTTATTTCTTTTCCTCTGATTTTTCGAAAGTCTTTATGGGCTATGGAAGTTAATTCTTTGTCTTCAAATCGGATGTATCCTGATTCCAATTTTGAAATTTTCTTGGGTAAAAGCCCCATTATGGCAAGTGAACTTACAGACTTTCCGCTTCCGGATTCTCCAACGATTCCTAAAATTTCATTCGTTTTGAGGCTGTAGGAAATATTTCTAACAACGGTCTGGTGTCTTTTTTCTGTGGAAAAAGCAATGGAGAGCTGGTCTATTTCTAATAAGTTGTTTTGCATTGTCTAAAAATAAAAAATCCCGAACAATTTATGTTCGGGATCGTATAAAGACTTTAAAAAATATTAATTACTTTGTAGAAGCTTTTAGATATTCTCTGTTCATTCTTGCAATATTCTCTAAAGAAATACCTTTAGGGCATTCTATTTCACAGGCTCCTGTATTCGTACAGTTTCCAAATCCTTCAAGATCCATTTGACGAACCATGTTCATTACGCGATCCGTAGCTTCAACTTGTCCTTGTGGTAATAAGGCAAATTGAGAAACTTTTGCAGATGTAAATAACATGGCACTGGCATTTTTACAGGCTGCTACGCAAGCACCACACCCAATACAGGTTGCTGCGTCAAATGACTTATCAGCATCGTGTTTGTTTACCGGAATTGAGTTTGCATCTATGGTGTTACCTGAGGTGTTTACCGAAATAAACCCACCAGCTTGTTGAATACGGTCAAAAGAACTTCGATCTACAATTAAATCTTTAATTACAGGAAAGGCGTTCGCTCTGAAGGGTTCTATAAAAATAGTGTCACCATCCTTGAACATACGCATGTGTAATTGACAAGTCGTAACTCCGCGATCCGGACCGTGTGGCTCACCATTTATCTGTAATGAACAAGTTCCGCATATACCCTCTCTACAGTCATGATCAAACTCAACGGGCTCTTCCCCTTTTGAGATTAATTGTTCATTTAAAACGTCTAACATTTCAAGAAAAGACATATCCGGAGATACCTCGCTGATAGGATAATCAACGATCTTTCCTTGAGTGTTTGCGTCTTTTTGACGCCATATTTTTAATGTAAGATTCATAATATTTAGATTTTAGTATTGAGTATTGAGTTTTGAGCAGTTAGTCTAACATCCCATGTCTCAATACTGATATCTATTTATAACTTCTTGTTTTTAATTCGATGTTCTTATACTCTAAGTCCTCCTTGTGAAGTACTGCATCACTTGGTTCGCCTTTATACTCCCATGCGGCTACATACTTAAAGTTCTCATCGTCACGCAAGGCTTCACCTTCTTCCGTTTGATATTCTTCACGGAAGTGTCCACCGCATGATTCATTTCGGTGTAGGGCATCCTTGGCGAATAATTCACCTAATTCCAGAAAGTCAGCAACACGCATTGCTTTTTCTAACTCAGCATTTTTACTGTCAGCACTTCCTGTAACGCGAACATTTTTGTAAAAATCTTCACGTAGTTCTTTGATTTCTTTAATAGCTTCCTTAAGTCCTTG
Organism: Zhouia amylolytica AD3; assembly: GCF_000511935.2. Classification (NCBI taxonomy): domain Bacteria; kingdom Pseudomonadati; phylum Bacteroidota; class Flavobacteriia; order Flavobacteriales; family Flavobacteriaceae; genus Zhouia; species Zhouia amylolytica. Next base: position 179,138 of record NZ_AYXY01000026.1, read on the forward strand.
TTCGTTCCTTGCCATTCCACATTTATTCCACATGATTTTACCAAGTTTTTTGTGGTAATGATCAACAGAATTGGAACCATTATTGTTTATTAGAGCGTCAATTTGACCTTGAACATTCTTTTCAGCTTCCTCAAATTCAGGAGTCTCAGTAGATATTTTACCTGTTCTGATATCTTGCGATAAATAATCTCCTATAGTATAGGGAAGTACAAAATAACCATCGGCTAATCCTTGCATTAGCGCTGAAGCTCCTAGACGGTTAGCTCCGTGGTCAGAGAAATTGGCTTCACCAATGGCATAACATCCCTCGATAGAAGTCATTAAATTATAATCAACCCAAATACCACCCATTGTATAGTGAACGGCAGGGTAAATTTTCATTGGCGTTTTATATGGATTCTCATCAACGATCTTCTCATACATCTGGAAAAGGTTTCCGTATTTATTTTCAACAACCTCTTCCCCAAGTTTACGAACCTCTGCATCGCTTGGATTGTGATTACCGTGAATAGCGGCTTGTTCTCTACCGTAGCGCATAATAGCAGATTCAAAATCTAAAAATACGGCCTCACCGGTAGCATTAACACCAAACCCGGCATCACATCTTTCTTTTGCTGCTCTTGAAGCAACATCTCGAGGTACCAGGTTACCGAATGAAGGATATCTTCTTTCCAGGTAATAATCTCTGTCTTCTTCCGCCAATTCAGTAGGTTTTAGTCTTCCTTCACGAATTGCAATCGCATCTTCCTTTTTCTTTGGCACCCATATACGGCCATCGTTACGAAGTGATTCAGACATCAATGTTAGTTTTGATTGATGATCACCTGAAACTGGAATACAAGTCGGGTGGATTTGCGTGAAGCATGGATTGGCAAAATACGCACCTTTCTTATGGATCTTCCATGAAGCTGTCACGTTACTTCCCATTGCGTTTGTTGAAAGAAAGAATACGTTCCCATATCCTCCTGAAGCAATGACAACCGCATGCGCAGCGTGTCTTTCAATTTCACCTGTAACCATATTTCTTGCAATGATTCCACGTGCTTTACCATCTACAACTACGATGTCGAGCATCTCATGACGGTTAAAAGACTCAATTTTACCTCGGTTGATTTGACGGTTCATAGCCGCATAAGCACCCAATAAAAGCTGTTGTCCTGTTTGACCCTTAGCATAGAACGTTCGCGATACTAAAACACCACCGAAAGAGCGATTATCCAATAACCCACCATATTCACGAGCAAAAGGAACTCCTTGCGCCACACATTGGTCGATAATGTTTGCAGAAACCTCTGCTAATCGATAAACATTCGCCTCGCGAGCGCGGTAATCACCACCTTTAACGGTGTCGTAAAACAAACGATAGGTGGAATCACCATCGCCTTGATAATTTTTAGCAGCGTTGATACCTCCCTGGGCTGCAATCGAGTGTGCACGACGAGGTGAGTCTTGATAGCAGAAAGTCTTTACATTATATCCAAGTTCTGCTAATGTAGCTGCAGCCGATCCTCCGGCAAGACCAGTACCAACTACGATAACATCTATGTTTCGTTTGTTGGCTGGATTTACCAGGTTTATATTGTTCTTGTGATTTGTCCACTTATCGCCTATTGGCCCCTGTGGTATTTTTGATTCTAATGTTGCCATTTGAATTGATCTTTAATGGTTAAAATGATGGAAAAGAGCAATGAAAATAAACCCAAGAGGGATCAAGATTGCGAAGTATTTCCCGAAAGCCTTTAATGCCGGTGTGTATTTGCCATTACATCCTACAGATTGAAAAGATGACTGAAATCCATGCAAAAGGTGTAGAGATAACAAGGCAAAAGACACAACATAAGCGCCAACTCTTAATGGGCTTTCAAACTTATGAACTAGCTCACCATAATAACGGGTTGGGTCTTCAGGGTTGAACTGAATGTACTTATAGTTCATTTCAGGAATCCAGAAGTCAATGAAGTGTAACACAAGAAAAGCTAAGATCACAAGGCCGCTGTATATCATATTCCTTGACATCCATGACGAATTTGCGCCACCATTATAGCTAACATACTTGATTTTACGAGCACTTTTATTTTTAGCTTCTAAAATAAAGCCCATTACAAAGTGAAAAACAACGGCAAAAATCAGTACAGGTTGCATGACAGCCTGAATTAGAATATTTGTGCCCATAAAATGAGAAAGCTCATTAAATAGATTTTCACTGATAACAGATGTGAAATTTATTAAAAAGTGTTGTAAAAGGAAGATTAATAAGAATATAGCAGAAAGAGCCATTGCGACTTTTCTCGCTATTGATGAATTTAAAATTCCGCTCATTAGTAGATGATTTTTATTGATGAACAAAAATACTGTACAGGCAATTCATTAACAAACTTTAGATTCTAATTTGAGCGCAATTTAGAATGAGTTTAAAATAAATTGAAATTTAACAAAGAATGGCAGCTAAAACGATTGAAATTTAACAATAAACGGGAGGAATACTATTAACAATGGGGAAATAACCCCTGTTTTAAAATGTACTGAATGGTTATATTTGAGATAACCAATTAAAACCCTACATAGATATTTGTAAGTTAATTTAAGTTAGTTTTAAAAAAGCGTTGGTTTTCAGTATTTAGGTGGCTTGATCAAGCCACCTAAATTTTTAATTACTTTACAGTGAATTGTTTTTCTTTGGTTCCTGCAATTATTTTATATGTCCCTTTAGGTAGGTAGTATTTGCCATTCGCTGCCTTTTTCAGGTTGGCGTTTTTATTCTTTTTGGCATATGCCTTTCTCCCATTATCCGAAAAAGTGAGATCAAATTTCTTATAATTTAACCCTTGGTCTGCATCCAGAGCTAACGAGTTTACAACGATGTTGTTTGTGGTTACTACATTGGCTTTTAATTGTTTAGAGCTAGACACATAAAAAGGAATGGTAATGTGTGGCTCATAGGTTTCAGACCACTGGTTCCACTTGTTACCCCAACGAGTAGAATGTCTAATATCATTAATATCAAAAAGAATAACCTCTTGTGTCATGGAATTTCCCGTTAATTGCTGTAATTGAGCAATGTCAGCAATGTAGATACTCCTTCCATGAGTCCCAACAACGAGGTCCTTAGCTTCGGGCTGAATGACAAGGTCGTGCACTGCTACCATAGGAAGGTTTTTACCGAATGCCTCCCACGAATTACCGCTGTTTAATGAAACAAACAAACCATTATCGGTTCCAAGGTATAACAGATCTTGATTCGTTGGGTCTTCTCTAATCACATTCACTGGAGAAATTGGAAGATTCGAACTGATGTCTTTCCAGTTTTTTCCATAGTCGTCACTCATGTAAACATAAGTATTAAAATCGTCCCAGCGATAACCGTTTAAAGTGACATAAACTCTTTCTTTCTTGTGAGAGGAGGCAATAACCCTTGATACCCATAAATCCTTTGGCAGGTTTGAGGAGATAACTTCCCAGCTGGCACCGGCGTTCTTGGTTACATGTATCATTCCATCGTCACTTCCTGTGTAAATCAGACCAAATTCAAAAGGAGATTCTGAAATGGTTGTGAGTGTTCCATAGGCTACATTACCTGGTTTTCCCCCATTTGTTAAATCTTCTGATATCGCAGTCCAATCATTGCCCTGATTCATGGAGCGCATTAGCTTATTACCTCCTAAATACAAAATGTCCTGATTGTGCGGAGAGAGCAGTATTGGGGTTTGCCAGTTGAATCGATAAGGGCTTTCGCCAAGTTCATGTTTTGGTTGTATATAAACTCTCTTGTTTTTTTCTTGATCTATTCTGTAGTAATTTCCAAACTGATAACCCGTATAAATAATGTTATGATTTCTGTTGTCAATCTGTACTTGCATTCCGTCACCGCCCATTAATTCCTTCCAGGGGTAGCTACCATACTGTTTCCAGCTTTGATCTTGTCGAGCGTTATGAGGTGCGGTCCATACCCCATTGTCCTGTAATCCTCCGTATATATTGTAAGGCTTTTGATGGTCGATATTAACTGCATAAAACTGACCTACTGCAGGAGTGTTATTTTTAATCCAGTGTTCGCCGTCATCATAGGAAATGTTAACGCCACCATCATTTCCATTGATTAAGTGTCCTGACTTATTCGGGTTGATCCATAATGCCTGATGATCAGCATGTACGTTTTCCTTGCTGATGATTTTCCAGTTTTTACCACCATCATCGGATTTAACGAGTGGAACTCCGCCTATATAAAGTTTATTGGCATTGCTTGGGTCGACCCTGATTTCTCCAAAATAATAACCATAGCTATAGAATAATCCATCGATGTACTCTTCATGTGTTTTATGCCAGGATTTTCCACCATCAGTGCTTTTATATACCTCAGCGCCTTTTACTGGTGTGTCAAAAAGTAAAGCGTTGGCGTCTTCTAGATACTTGGCCAAATCATTTGGTTTTACAGTTCCGGTGCTAACTAGTTGTTTTACATTTTGAGCGCGGTATTTTTCGTGAAACCCATTCGTTTTTAAGAACTCATTTAGCTTTTTATTGTCAAGCTTCATAAACTCTTCCGTCGGCATGGATTTAAAGTCGTCTTTGGTGAGTTTATCTGAACTGTCGGAAGTATCGTCTTTTTTCTCTCTGTGAAATTGACTGTCGTGGACAGCAAATAAGGTGTTGTCGTCATATACGGCCAATCCGATTCTTCCAACACCCTCTCCTGTAGGAAATCCACTGTTTTTAGAAGTAATTAATGACCAGCTATCTCCACCATCGGTACTTTTGTAGATTCCGGAATTGTCACCACTACCTGTAAAATTCCATGCTTTACGGTCTCTTTCCCATGCAGCAGCATACATGACATTAAAATTATCAGGAGAATGTACTAAGTCTATTATACCTGTTTCGTCATTAATATAGAGCGTTTTCTTCCAGGTTAATCCTCCATCCGAAGTTTTATAAACACCTCTTTCGCTGTTTTTTGAATATAAATGTCCTGTAACCCCGATTATAACCTCATTAGGATTTGTTGGATTTATGATAATTCTCCCGATATGATGGGAGTCATTGAGTCCCACATTTTTCCATGTTTTTCCCTGGTCAGTCGTTTTTAAAACTCCAATACCTGCATATGAAGAGCGAGAGGAATTGTTTTCTCCGGTTCCTACCCAAATGGTGCCATTTTTCCAGTCAACTGCTATGTCACCGATATTTTGAGTTGGAGCTTGGTCCATTATGGAAGTGAAGCTTGTCCCGTTATTATTAGTGTGCCATACACCGCCGGAAGCGTAGCCAACATAAAACTCCGTAGGGTCATTGGGGTTAACATCCAAATCCACTACCCGTCCACTCATAATAGTGGGTCCGATACTGGTGAAAGGAAGGTTTTTGACTATTGATTTTTCACGCATGTTTTCATGGTCTGAAACGCTTTTCTCAACAAGATCTGGAGCGGTGGGGGGTTGTTGTGCCTGAATAAGGTTGAAGGCTGATATAATACCAGCTAGGAGTATATGTTTTTTCATATTAATGATTGTTTTACTAGCGGATGAAAATAGAGATTGTTAAAATAACCTCAAAAAGATTAAAAGAAGTTTAACGGTTTTATCAATACGTTTTAGTCATATCCTTGTCAACAACTATAATGTAGTGAGCCGAATTCATATGTTCTGCTTCTGGTTTCCTGAGTGCTTTTTGTTCTACAATGTTAATGGTTTTTATGTTTAATTCTGAACGTTGTCGTTTTAAATACCAACCAATTCCTTCAAAATTATTAGAATGATAAGACCCGTTGTAATGGATGAAGAGGTGGTTGGGTTTTAAATGTTTTAATATAAAGAAGGCCATTGTAGCATCCTTAATTGCTTGCGCCTTGGGCAGGTTTGCTCCTCCATGTCCCGGCATCATTTCTAGCATAGCCTTATATGAGGGGAGGTTCGGGTCATAAACGATTGGAAGTTTAGCTATATAGTTTTTTTCCTGATCAGTAAGGGGTTCGAGGGCTTCGAATCCTTTTTTGAATACCAGGTTGGCGTATTTCCGGGGTACATTAGTAGCAATAAAACTAAGCTTGTTTCTTTTTGCTAAATCCACCAATGGTTTATAGTCCGTTTTATAGTTTGGCCAGGGACTGATGATTGAATCCATGGTTTTTGCATTTATGAACCCCATGAGGTAATCATTAAGAGTGTTTTGGTCATCTGCTTCAAACATCTCTGCCCCAAGAATTAAAGAATCGGATTTCAATAAATCAGAAGTGACTTCATATTCAAGCCAATGGGCTATAGGGTTGTTGTGCAGTTCGCCAAAAAGTATGACTTCCGACCTGGAGAGATCTTTAAGCATTTTTTTATAAGACACTTGCTTGCCTTTCTGGTTAAAAATGCGATATGGATCTTTGATTTGAGCGGTGGCGCTGAGCGTGATGAATCCTGTAAAGAGCAACAGGTAGTTAGTTATATTTTGCATCCGATTAATATGTTATTCATTATCAAATGTATAAATTTGTTTTTAAATATATTGATATGAAATACCTTCCGATAGACAAAAATCTTTTTGTAAAAAATAGGACAAAGTTCATGGCTGCTATGAAGCCAAAAAGTATCGCAATTTTTAATTCAAATGACATCTATCCAATTGGAGCTGACTCAACTATTCCGTTTCAGCAGGCAAGAGATCTCTTTTATTTAACCGGAGCCGATCAGGAAGAGACCGTATTGTTGTTATTTCCTGATGCTCATGAGGAGAAGCATAGAGAGGTTTTATTTGTTAGAGAGACTAATGAGCATATAGCGATTTGGGAAGGCGAAAAACTAAGTAAAGAAAAGGCATTCGAAATAAGTGGGGTCAGAACTGTTTATTGGTTGTCTGAGTTTGAAAAGATCTTCTTCGAATTAATGACTGAAGCAGATACTGTTTATTTCAACACTAATGAACATTACCGTGGAGGATTGGCGGTTGAAACTGAAACCAGGGAAGATCGATTTATAAAATGGTGTAAAGAGAAATTCCCAGCCCATAAATGGGAAAAAAGTAATCCGGTAATGCATCAGTTAAGAGGAGTGAAGGAGATAGAAGAAACAGCTATTTTAAAGCATGCCTGTGAAATTACTGAAAAAGGATTTAAACGGGTTCTGAATTTTGTAAAGCCCGGAGTAATGGAGTATGAGATAGAAGCTGAATATATGCATGAATTTTTGCGTAATAGATCGCGAGGATTCGCTTACACCCCAATAATCGCCTCGGGTTTTAACGCTTGTGTATTGCATTATATTGAAAACAACCAGGAATGTAAGGATGGTGACATGCTTTTGATGGATGTGGGAGCCGAATATGCTAATTACAGTAGTGACATGACAAGAACAATTCCTGTGAATGGTCGTTTTACGCAAAGGCAAAAGGATGTGTATAATGCAGTTTTGAGGGTTAAGAAGGAGGCGACAAAAATGTTGGTTCCAGGCACAATTTTGAAGGAATACCATAAAGAAGTCGGTAAATTCATGACTTTTGAGTTGTTAGAGTTGGGGTTGTTAGATAAAGCCGATGTGCAAAATGAGAACCCCGAATGGCCGGCATATAAAAAATATTTTATGCATGGAACAAGTCACCATTTAGGCTTAGACACTCATGATTATGGCGAACTTAAAACCCCAATTAAATCCAATATGATATTTACGGTAGAACCTGGGATTTATATTCCAGATGAAAACTTGGGAATTCGACTTGAAGATGATGTGGTGGTTCAGGAATCTGGTGAACCAATTAATTTAATGAAGAATATACCAATTGAAGTAGGTGAAATCGAAGAATATATGAACAACAAGAAATAGTTTTCATATTCAATAATATTTCTCTTCATTCGTTATTGCACTAATTCAAAAATCAAGTGCAAGATGAAAAGAACGAAAATAACCGTTGGGCATCAGCAAATGATGCCCTTTTTAATGCTAAAGGACATCGATATGTTTATTGATTTCACTCGAAAAATATTTAATGCTGAAGAAAGAGTGAGGAGATTGGATAGACACAAACGGGTAGAGTATTCGGAATTAAGAGTGGGGGATACCACGGTGATGATTACTCAGGCCGTTAAGGGTGATGTTTCTTCAAAATCAGCATTTTATATTTATGTCAATGACGCAGATGCTATCTTTTACAAGGCGCTGGATAATGGTGCAGTTCCTCTAATGTTTCCGATGAATGAAGATGATGAAACAAGAAGTGCCGGGTTCGAAGACCCAATGGGATGTGTTTGGTGGATAACCACCTTGAATTAAAAAGGAAAAGAAATGAATTAGCTTGTCGATTTAAGCTTGTCAGAATATTTTAAAAAAATGTTTGTTGCTATTAAAGCAATAAGGGCAGGTGCGGTCCAACCCAATTGGTGTTCCGAAAATGGTATAAATTGATGCCATAATGAGAAATCCTGATGAAGTCCCAGGGTTTGTATAAAATCTGGAATGCTGAATAAAATGGTGGTGATTACTACCATTTTGAAAACAACAGAAGAAGTATATTTCGCAGGAATTGCATTGAGTATGATCAGTACGATGGTGATTGGGTAAATAAATGCCAGCGCAGGAATTGCTATGTCAATAATGTAACCAACATTAAGTTGCCCCACCAGTATGCCCAGACTGCAACCCAGGATAGCTGTAATGAGGAAGGCAGTTTTGGAATTGTTGAAGATTTGTTTTGCGTAGTCTGAAGTTCCCGTAACTATACCTACTGCAGTCGTGAAACACGCAAGCGTAACCAGGATACTTAGAAACTGACGACCAATGCTGCCTAAAGTTTTGGCAGCTATTCCGTTGAGGAGATTAGTTCTCGAAACATTATCTGAAAATTCAGGGCCATACAAAGCACCGGTAAAGATAAGTCCGGTGTAAATTATAAATAGTCCCAGGCCTGCCAGAATCCCTGCTCTGCTGATTAGCTTTCTTTTTGCTATATAGGTCTCATTACTTCTTATGTTAATGGAAATTATGATAACGGCGCCTACAACAACAGCTCCTATGGCGTCAAAAGTTTGATATCCTTCTAAAATTCCCGAAGAAAAGGGTTTTGGATAAGGTGAATTTGCGGCTGGGCTGTTATTCGAAAAGATAGATACACCCATGATGCTTATTAATATAAATAGAATTAATGGTGTTATAAATTTACCGATAACCTCGATGAGTTTGGAGCGATTAATGACGATTATAAAAACCAATATAAAATAAACTGTACTGGTGATTAACGGTGAAACATTAAAATAAGGACTAATGGCCATTTCGTGGGTAACAGAGGCCGTTCTCGGGGATGGTAGACCTATGGCTATCAGGTATACTAATGAGCAGTATACAAAACTAAAAACAGGAGACACTTTTTTTGCGAAGTCGATCATAGTCCCTTGTATCTTTGCGTGTGCATAGATACCGAGTATTGGTATTAGGACCGCTGAAATTGAAAACCCAATCGATGTTAAAAACCATTGATCGCCACTATTGTATCCCAAAAATGGTGGGAGTATAAGATTTCCGGCGCCAAAGAATAAAGAAAACAAGGCAAAAGCGGTTAGCAGAGTTTCTTTCGTTTTGTTCATGTAGTTAATATCTTTGACGCGTTTTTAATAGAAGTCTAAATTAAGAATTTTAAACAAAGAAGGTGATGGAGATTTTGCATAAAGGAACTTCAGTTTATTTTGAAGATGAAGGCAAAGGGACTGCTGTAGTTTTTCTGCATGGATTTTTAGAAAATAGTACTATTTGGAAAGAGGTGAAGTCATATTTTGTTTCTAAATACAGGGTGATTAGCATTGATCTTCCCGGGCATGGTAAAACTGGATGTTTTGGTTATGTACATACCATGGAGATGATGGCTGAAGTAGTGGAGGCTGTTTTGAATTATCTTAAAATACGCAAATCTGTATTCGTTGGGCATTCAATGGGAGGATATGTGGCTTTGGCATTCGCTGAGAAAAATCCTGACAATGTGAAGGGTTTAGTTTTGCTAAATTCTACTTCGAGAGCTGATTCCGAAGAAAAGAAGAAGAATAGGGATCGTGCTATTGAAGCTGTAAAATATAACCACAAAAGCTTTATTAGAATGGCGATCACAAATTTATTTAGACCTAAGAACAGGAAAATCTTTGCTGAAGAGATTAAGGAGTTAAAAAAACAGGCACTTCAGACTCCTTTGCAAGGAATTGTGGCCGCTTTAGAGGGGATGAAAATAAGAGATGACAGAGAAGTGTTGTTGCATTTTTCTCCTTATCGGAAAATGATAATTATTGGAAAAAAGGATCCAGTATTGAACTATAATGACTTATTAGAGCAGACCAGAAACAACAATGTAGAGGCTGTTGAGTTGGAGGATGGGCACATGTCTTATGTAGAAAATCAGGAAGAATTTGTGGAAAACTTGCTTATTTTTTTAAAAAGTATTTGATAAAAGGCTAGATTTTAATAAATTAGACCACCCAAATCAAAAATACGTATGTCAAAATCTAAGCAAACCCCCGGATTTTCGTTGGCTAATTGCTTATGCAGCATTTTTGGTCATCGATACAAAGTCTCAAAAAAAGTGACCCCACATGTTACAGAATTTCAATGCTCTGTTTGCAAATGTGAAAAAACTACCGATGATAGAGGTCATATAGTGAGCTTGACCCCCGAAAGAAAAGAAATCAATAATACATTGGCTCATTTCTACCGTAAAAGGCATAGGCAAGCCTTAGAATACTAATCTTTTTCCGTCTCATTGTTGTTTTCACTATATGAATTCCAACCCATAGATGTGATTGGAATTTTTGTGTTTGCTCGTGTAATGAGATGAATGCCTTCACCCTCTGCTGTCATGTGGCCTATGACGGTAAGGTGTGGATTTGCCTTAATTTTAGGGTAATCATCCTGAGAAATAGTGAATAATAATTCATAGTCTTCGCCGCCGCTCAGTGCAACTGTAGTGCTATTGAGATCAAATTCCTCACATGTGGAAATTACCTGAGGGTCCAAAGGTATTTTATCCTCAAACAAATTGCATCCTACTTTAGAGTTCTTGCAGATATGAATGATTTCTGAAGAAAGTCCGTCGCTAATGTCAATCATCGAAGTAGGTTTTACCTCAAGATCTTTCAAAAGTTGTGGTATGTCTTTGCGAGCCTCTGGCTTTAATTGTCTTTCGATAATATATGAATATGGAGAAAGATCAGGTTGGTTGTTAGGGTTTACTTTGAAAACTTCTTTTTCACGCTCCAGTATTTGTAAGCCCATATATGCCCCGCCAATATCTCCACTGGTAACAAGGAGGTCGTTGGGTTGTGCCCCACTTCTATAGGTGATTTCATTGTCTGTAGCCTTACCTATTGCAGTGATAGAGATTAAAAGCCCTTTGTTAGACGAGGTGGTATCGCCTCCTATCAGGTCCACCTTATAGTTTTTACAAGCTAATTGAATACCTGCATAGAGTTCTTCAAGAGCCTCAAGAGGGAATCTGTTAGAGGCAGCAATGGATACCGTTATTTGGGTAGCAAGCGCATTCATTGCATAGATGTCAGATATGTTAACCATTACAGCCTTGTAGCCTAAATGTTTTAAAGGCGTGTAGCTGAGGTCGAAGTGAACCCCCTCAACCAGGAGGTCTGTTGAGATTACCGTTTTATGACCCTTAAAATCTAAGACAGCCGCGTCGTCTCCGACGCCTTTGATGGTAGATTCATGGATGGGATCAAAATATTTCGTAAGATGATCGATCAGGCCGAATTCGCCAAGATCTGATACTGATGTGCGCTTTGGATTCTTATCTTCTAACATGTTGCAAAGGTAATATAAAGTTGGAAGTTAAAAATTAAAAGTAGGTTGTCTTTGTGTGGTGCTAAAGTAGACACTTCATTATAAAATGAAATATTCAAGGTTCGGTTGATATAGTTTTGCTGAAAACAAGAAAGATTATGAGTGCAACAGAATTGTTAAGATTAAACTTCTCCGAAACAAGACGGCGAAGTGCTAAATTATGGAGAGGAATTCCTGTAGAATATTTAAATTGGAGGCCTGATAAAAATGCGTTTTCCTTTATAGAAATAATTCGCCATGTACTAGAAGGGGAGTATTTATATCATAAAATTATAGAAGGTGAAGGAGTTTTAGGTGTTTATAAATCTCCTTGGGAAAGTCTTAGTTATGGAAATGTGGAAAACGAACTTGACTTTGCCCAAAAATACAGGGAAAGTTTTATTGAAATGATCAAAAAACTTTCTGATACTGATCTTGATAGCATAAGAATTGTGAGGAAAGAATTAGGGCAGAACAAAAAATTAGGGGATTATTTAAATCGGATGGTGTATCATGAAGCTGTTCATGCAGGACAAGTATTGAGCTATTTAAGAACACTTGGAGTCGATCGTCCGCTTGTTTGGGATTAATAAGTAATAATGGAAGAATTAGAAGATCAATTTAGTCGAATAGCAGTATTGATAGGTGATAAAAGTCGCGCTATAATGCTTTGGAATTTGCTTGATGGAAGATCCTATACGGCTTCTGAGCTAGCAGTATGCGCTGATGTTTCTCCACAGTCAGCCAGCAATCATTTGACTAAATTGGTAGCTTCCGAAATCCTTGCTGTTACAAAGCAAGGTAGGCATAGGTATTACACCTTTCAAAATGCTTCAGTTGCTCAGGCTATTGAGTCTATAGCTAGCTTGATTCCAAACCATGAAGGGTATAAAAGGGTTAAAAGGCCCTGTCCTAAAGGGCTTACTGAGGCCAGAACATGTTATGATCATCTCGCTGGGGCTCTGGGGGTGAAACTTACAGAAGCTTTAATTGATAACAGTATATTAAAATTCTTAAATAAGGATTATGTAGTTACTTCCTATGGAGAAAAATGGTTTTTGTCTTTTGGGATCGATGTACGTCAGTTGAGGAATGAAAAGAGATCTTTGGCGTATCAATGCCTGGATTGGAGCGAAAGAAGGCATCATATCGCCGGAGCGCTTGGTGCAAAAATATTTGAAAATATGCTTCAAAAAGGATGGGTTAAAAAAGTAAAAAATTCCAGACAAATCATATTGCTTCCTGAGGGGAAGAAAATGTTGAAAGAGCTGTTAAACCTAGATGTGTAAAGACTTCTCAACTTATGTTCGTTTCATAAAGAATAGTTATAATATAAATCTATAGAACGATTTGTTATAATAATGTTGTAACTTATGGTAAATCGGCTTTAAAATACTATTTTTGCCTACTATTTAGAACTAATCTGTTTAAAGATGATAAAGGTTTCTGAAACAGCGAAAAATAAGTTAGTAGAACTCATGTCAGATGATGGGTTCAACGCCGCACAGGATTACGTTAGAGTAGGTGTGAAGAGTGGCGGTTGCAGCGGTTTGTCTTACGATTTAAATTTTGATAAGAGTAAAACCGACGACGATAAACTTTTTGAAGACAACGATATAAAGCTTGTAGTAGACAAAAAGAGTTTTTTGTATCTCGTAGGCACCACTTTAGAATATTCTGGCGGACTAAACGGAAAAGGTTTTGTGTTTAACAATCCAAACGCACAGCGTACCTGTGGGTGTGGTGAAAGCTTTTCGTTATAAGAATCGACTAATAAATTGGTTGACTAATTTTGAAATTGACAAAGATGGCGTATACTGAAGAAGAATTAAAAAAAGAACTCGAAACTAAAGAATACGAATACGGGTTTTATACAGATATTGAAGCTGAAACGTTTCCAAATGGTCTGAACGAAGACATCGTGCGTGCTATTTCTAAAAAGAAGGAGGAGCCGGAATGGATGACCGAATGGAGACTTGAGGCTTTTAGAGCTTGGGAAAAAATGGAAGAGCCTGAATGGGCGAACGTAACGTATAAAAAGCCGAGTTTTCAAGATATATCATATTATTCTGCTCCGAAAAAGAAACCGGAATATGAAAGTCTTGATGAGGTAGATCCTGAATTGCTGGAAACTTTCAAGAAATTAGGGATTTCTATTGAAGAACAGAAAAAATTGGCTGGTGTAGCTGTTGATGTTGTAATGGATTCAGTGTCCGTTGCTACAACTTTTAAAAAGACATTAGCTGAAAAAGGGATCATTTTTTGCTCGATATCAGAAGCGATCAAGGAACATCCTGAGTTGGTTAAAAAGTACATAGGTACCGTGGTTCCGCAAAGAGATAATTTTTATGCGGCCTTAAATTCAGCGGTCTTCTCTGACGGTTCATTTTGCTATATACCGAAAGGTGTAAGATGTCCGATGGAGCTGTCGACCTATTTCCGTATCAATCAGGCGGGAACCGGACAGTTTGAAAGAACTCTCGTGGTTGCTGACGAAGGTAGTTACGTGAGTTATCTCGAGGGCTGTACAGCTCCTCAGCGAGATGAAAATCAATTACATGCTGCTGTAGTAGAGCTTATTGCTTTAGATGATGCAGAGATAAAGTATTCGACTGTTCAAAATTGGTTTCCGGGAGATAAAGAAGGAAAAGGTGGAGTTTTTAACTTCGTTACCAAAAGAGGGCTGTGTGAAAAGAATGCTAAGATTAGCTGGACCCAGGTAGAAACTGGTTCGGCAGTTACCTGGAAATATCCTTCATGTATTCTTAAGGGAGATAATTCGATTGGTGAATTTTACTCGATAGCTGTAACAAACAACTACCAACAGGCTGATACCGGTACTAAGATGATTCACATTGGTAAGAATACCAGGAGTACCATCATCTCAAAAGGTATTTCTGCCGGAAAGTCACAAAATAGTTACCGTGGATTAGTGCAGGTTAACAGAGGTGCTGAAAATGCAAGGAACTTCTCGCAATGTGATTCGTTGTTGATGGGTAATTTATGTGGAGCACATACATTTCCTTACATAGAGGCAAAAAATAAAACGGCGCAGATAGAACATGAGGCCACTACCAGTAAAATTGGTGAAGATCAAATATTCTATTGTAATCAGAGAGGGATCGATACTGAAAAAGCAATTGCGTTAATTGTTAATGGGTTTAGCAAAGAAGTGTTGAATAAACTTCCGATGGAGTTCGCAGTAGAAGCTCAAAAATTATTGGAAATTTCCCTGGAAGGATCAGTAGGATAGGATTAAAATTTAGAAGATTAAGGGGCAACCCTAAAAATAAAGATATAAATTCAAATAGATAAGATGTTAACGATTAAGAATTTACATGCCGGTATAGAAGAGAAAGATATTTTGAAAGGTATCAACCTTCAGGTAAACCCAGGTGAAGTACATGCTATTATGGGACCAAATGGTTCTGGTAAAAGTACTTTGTCGTCTGTGATAGCAGGTAAAGAGGAGTATGAAGTAACAGAGGGAGATATCGTTTTCGAAGGAGAGAATATTAACGAATTTGCACCTGAAGAACGTGCGCATAACGGAATATTTCTTTCGTTTCAATATCCGGTAGAAATTCCTGGAGTAACGGTTACCAATTTTATAAAAACAGCTATTAACGAAACGCGTAAGGCAAGAGGTTTAGAAGAAATGCCTGCAAATGAGATGTTAAAGCTTATCCGAGAAAAATCTGAGTTATTAGAAATCGATAGAAAATTCCTTTCGCGTTCCTTGAATGAGGGATTCTCAGGAGGTGAGAAAAAGAGAAATGAAATTTTCCAGATGGCAATGCTAGAGCCAAAACTTGCCATTCTTGATGAAACAGATTCAGGATTGGATATTGATGCCTTGAGAATTGTTTCTAATGGAGTTAATAAACTTAGAAGTAAAGATAATGCGGTAGTAGTAATTACACACTACCAGCGATTACTTGAATATATCGTTCCGGATTTTGTTCACGTATTATTAGACGGTAAGATTGTTAAATCTGGAGGAAAAGAACTTGCTTTAGAACTAGAGGAGAAAGGTTACGATTGGTTGAAGCAAGAGCTATCGGTATAATTTTCTTGAGGAAAGATAAGTTCTCAGGATTTAAAAAAATTTCGAATGAAGTTTCTGTGTGAACAGAAATTACAAAAAGTATAAAATGGATTTGAAAGAAAAATTGGTTTCATCTTTCATGGCTTTTGAAGGTCAGATTGATGTAGATGCACCGGTTCATGAAATAAGATCTGAGGCCATTAAGGTTTTTGAACAAAAAGGCTTTCCTACAAAGAAGGAAGAGTCTTGGAAGTATACATCCTTAAATGCGCTTTTGAAAAACGACTATACTGTTTTTCCTAAAGAGGAATCAGCACTTCAATTTCAGGATGTTAAGAAATATTTTTTACATGAAATCGATTCATATAAGATCGTTTTTGTTGATGGAATATACAGTTCTTACCTTTCTGAGACTTCACATGAAGGACTTGATGTGTGTTTGATGAGTGCTGCACTTTCAAAACCAAAGTATCGATTAATTATTGATAATTATTTTAATAAAATAGCCCCAAAAGATGATGGTTTAACAGCTTTGAATACGGCATTTAGCCGCGAGGGTGCATTTATTAATATACCTAAGGGAAAGGTTGTTGAAAAACCAATTCAGATATTGCACTTTTCTACAGGAAAGGAATCGGCCTTAATGTTGCAGCCAAGAAATTTAGTGGTTGTCGGAGAAAATGCCCATGTACAAATTATTGAACGTCATCAAAGTTTGACAGAGAATCCTGTGTTGACCAATTCGGTAACCGAGATACATGCCAATAGAAATTCAATCGTTGATTACTATAAAATTCAGAATGACGCCCAAACGGCATCTTTAATAGATAATACTTATATCGCTCAGAAGAAACACAGCCACGCTTCTGTGCATACTTTTTCTTTAGGTGGAAATATCACTCGTAATAATCTTAATTTTTATCATTTAGACGAGCGAATTGATTCTACGTTAAAAGGAATTACGATTATTGGAGATAAGCAGCATGTAGATCACAGTACGTTGGTTCATCACGCTCAGCCTAATTGTGAAAGTCATCAAGACTACAAAGGTATCTATGCGGATAAGAGTACAGGTGTGTTTAACGGAAAGGTTTTAGTTGATAAAATTGCTCAGAAGACGAACGCATTTCAGCAGAATAATAATATTCTGATCGATGACAGAGCAGTAATTAACACTAAGCCACAGTTAGAGATTTTTGCGGATGATGTAAAATGTTCTCACGGATGTACTATAGGTCAACTGGATGAAGAAGCTTTGTTCTATCTACAGTCAAGAGGGATTCCTTCAAAAGAAGCAAGAGCATTGTTAATGTATGGTTTCGCAAACAATGTATTAGCTAGTGTTAAGATTGATGAAGTAAAAAAGAGAATTAAGAAGCTAATAGCGATGAAGCTTAATGTGAATATTGGTTTCGAATTATAATATTTTATGAGTACAGTAATTCAGAATATGCCCTTTGATGTAGATGAAATCAGAAAAGATTTTCCTATCCTTAAACGTGAGGTAAATGGATATCCTTTGGTGTATTTTGACAATGCTGCTACATCGCAAACCCCTCAGCAGGTAATCGATGTTATTGTAGACTATTACAGTAACTACAATGCAAATATCCACAGAGGAGTGCATACCTTGTCTCAGGAAGCTACGGATGCATATGAGCAGGCACGCGTAAAAATTCAAAAGCATTTTAATGCTGATAAGTCTCATGAAATCATTTTTACCTCAGGTACCACTCACGGTATTAACCTGGTTGCTAATGGTTTTACTGCCATCTTACAAGAGGGGGATGAAATCATAGTATCTGCCTTAGAGCATCACTCTAATATAGTGCCTTGGCAGATGTTATGTGAGCGAACTGGTGCCATTCTCAAGGTAATACCTATGAATGAAGAAGGCGCGCTGATAATGAGCGCATATGATGCCTTGTTATCTGAAAAGACCAAATTGGTTTTTTGTAATCATATATCTAATGCTTTAGGAACTATAAACCCTATTGAAGAGATTATTACAAAAGCACATATGGTTGGAGCTGCTGTTTTGATTGATGGTGCTCAGGCATGTCCGCATGTTAAACCAAATGTAAAGGAGCTTGATGTTGATTTCTATGTAGCTTCTGCTCATAAAATGTGTGGTCCTACGGGTGTGGGTGTTTTATATGGTAAGGAGGAATGGCTTCAAAAATTACCACCATATCAAGGAGGTGGGGAAATGATTGCAGAAGTAACCTTTGAAAAAACCACCTATGCGGGTTTGCCTCATAAATTTGAGGCTGGGACACCTAATATCTGTGGTGGAATTGCATTTGGAGCTGCTTTAGATTACATCAACAAGATTGGTTTCCAGGCCATTCAGGATTACGAGCATAAATTGCTGGCCTATGCTACAGAAAAATTGCTGCAAATAGATGGGCTCAAAATCTATGGAACTTCTGCCAATAAGACCTCTGTAATTTCTTTTAATATTGATGGGATACATCCCTATGATATAGGGACCATTATAGATAAATTGGGTATTGCTGTCCGTACCGGGCACCACTGTGCTCAACCTATAATGGATTATTTTAATATCCCAGGTACGATCCGTGCCAGCTTTGCTTTCTATAATACTACAGAAGAAATAGATCGTTTCGTTGAGGCCGTGGTAAAGGCTAAAAATATGCTGTTATAACCCATTCTTTTATTTATCGATAATTGCTCGTCTGGTACCTTGTATTAAGACCAATTTCTCTTTTTATTTTTTGAAGTTTATATGCTCGTGAATTAGCGCTGTTTCTTACAGATATGTGTATTTCATCGAAAAATTGTTAAAAATCCTTAACGGACTACTAATGATTTGTTAAAAAAATATATATATTCGCTTCGCTAATTTATAACTAAAACTAATTTTTTATGAAAAGAGTATTGTTAAGTATGGCTGCTATAGCTATACTGATGACTTCGTGTGAGAATACCTCGTCGGAGGTTAAAGATGAGGGGGTTACCCTCGGGGAAGATCAAGAATTTGCATTATCAGATGATCAGTGTGGAACAATGGGTGTTCTGGATGAGCTCTTAGCCAAGGATCCTTCGATAGCAACCAACATGGCCGCTATTGAAATGCATACCGCTAATGCTATTAAAAGTGGTTTAGCTCAGCGAATTGCTGCCGATGGTGTTCTTGAAATTCCAGTGATTTTTCATGTGATTTACAGAACGCAGAGTGAGAACATTCCTTTGTCTCAACTGGAAGATCAGATTGATGCTTTAAATGAAGATTTTAATCTTAACAACCCAGGGCGAAATACAATTCCTGCAGAATTTGCTGCGGTGGAGTCTAATGTAGGTATTCGCTTTGTATTAGAAGATGTAATCAGAGTGCAGTCTAATAAGCGTCAGTGGAGACCTGATGATTCTATGAAATTTACTTCAAGCGGAGGGTCTGATGTTGTAAACCCTCAACAGAATCTTAATATCTGGGTGGTAAACAATATGCCATATAGAGGTGGTAATATATTGGGTTATGCTCAATTCCCTGGAGGTAGCTGGTCTACTGATGGTGTGGTATTAGATCATCGTTTTACCGGAACAACGCAGTATTCAACGGGTAGAACTGCTACTCATGAAGTTGGACACTGGTTAAATCTACGTCACATCTGGGGAGATGGTGGTTGTGGCGCTTCGGATTTTGTTGCCGATACACCTGACTCTGATGGACCAAGTAGAGGATGTCCAACATATCCACAGGTTAACTGTGGTACGAATGACATGACTATGAACTTCATGGATTATTCAGACGACCCTTGTTTAAATATGTTTACCGAAGGTCAGAAAAACAGAATGATGAGTGTATTTGCTTCTGGCGGATTTAGAGAAGCTATGGCTCAGTAAGATTTAATATTTGAGTTAGTATGAAGGCATTCCGTAGCGGATGCCTTTTTTTATGTTGTATTTCGTCGAAAAACTACTTAAAAAATTTAACAAAACTGAGTATTATTGTTAAAATAATATATCTTAGTGCAGCTAATTATTAATTTTTAAACTAATTTTTTATGAAAAAAGTATTGTTTACTGTGGCTGCACTCAGTCTGTTAACCCTTTCATGTGAAAATGAAAAGGTAACTGATACGAGTACAGAAGCAGTGGTTGCTCAGGAAATAGACATGAGTGACTTTTATGTGTATCCGGAAGAAGATGATTTGGCCTCAAAGTCAGCCAATGAAGGAAAAAATTGTTATTCCATGCAGGTGTTAAAAAGACAGTTGGATCAGGATCCAAATCTTTATAATCGTATGTATAACATTGAGAAAAATCTTAGAACGTTTATTGCTGCTAAAAAGCCTGACGGTGTAGGTAATGGAAATGGCAATGGCAATGGAGGAAATGATGGAGGAGGAGACCCGCCGGTTGATGATGGGTTAGGAACGATTAACATTCCGGTTGTGGTTCATGTGCTGTATAATACGGATCAGGAGAACATTAGTGATGCTCAGATTAATTCTCAAATTCAAATATTAAATGAAGATTTCACAGCTTCAAATAATGACTTAAATCAAGTGCCTGGAGAGTTTGAACCAGTAGTTGCAGATGTTAATGTTACCTTTACTTTAGATCAGGTAATTCGCAAGTTTTCAACGAAGACTTCCTGGGGGACCAGAGATGCAATGAAAGATGCTTCGCAAGGAGGTTCTGACGCTGTAGATCCATCTAATTATTTGAATATTTGGGTTTGTAATATTGGTGGAGGCATATTGGGATATGCTCAATTCCCTGGAGGTAATGCATCTACTGATGGTGTGGTTATTTCTCCTCAATATTTTGGAGATCAGGGGTATGTGTCTGCTCCATTTGATAAAGGAAGGACTGCCACGCATGAGGTTGGGCACTGGTTAAATCTTCGTCACATTTGGGGTGATGGTAGATGTAGACAGGATGATTTTGTTGCCGATACACCTGCTTCAGACGGACCAAATTATGGTTGTCCATCGTATCCAACCGTTAATTGTAAATCGAATGACATGACCATGAATTATATGGATTATGTTGATGATGCCTGTATGTATATGTTCTCTGAAGGTCAAAAAGCAAGAATGAGAGCGATTTTTGCGGCTGGAGGGCCGAGAGCAGAATTTAGATAAAATGGCACTGGTTCTTCAACATCAAGATTAGAACCGGACTATGAAGAAGGAAACGATTCTCAAGAGTTTGATGCAATACAATATGAGAGTTCAGAAGTGGAATCTTTAAGTTATAATCAAATTTCTGAAGTAGAGACCAAAAATTTGATTTCACCATATTTGGAAAGTAGTGTACAATTTTTTTACGCAAGAGGTTTCTCCGAATCAGATTTAATAGCTGAGTTTGGAAACTTAAATAATCCTAACATAGTAGCTTCAGCTGATTATTTAAAGAGAATTGAGTTAATGCATCCCGATAATAATTCAAATTATCGAATGGAACCAGATTTTTATTACTGTTTGTTAAGGGCGGTTGGTATAGATACAGTAATTGAACTTATTAATGGTAAAGTAACAAAGCAATTAGCAAAAAAGGCCATTAGAAAAATTGTTGGCAGAACATTATGTTGGGTAGGAGCTGTCTATGCAATGTATGAATTTGGAACTTGTATGGAATGGTATTAATTTTATGAAACTAGATTTAAGTTTTTAGTATGAAGAATCTAAAAATGACTACGCCGAGGATCATTTTATATGTATTTTTAATTTTGGTAACCATATATTATTTGATTTTATATGGTTTTCAAGTGGGAAATATGTTCAGATCTATAGTGGCGTTACTCATTATTCTAATTTTGGGGTTTAATGTGATTACTTTTTTTAACAAAAAGCAAGAATGAGAGCGATTTTTGCAGCTGGTGGAGCTCGTGAAAGTTTCTTGAACTAATTCAAAATACGCAATGAGAATTGTTAAAGGCACCTTCGGGTGCCTTTTTTTGTACCTTTATAAAAAACACAGGATGAAAATAGCAGCAATACTATTTGTGATTATAACCTCAATTTCAATGACATGTGATTCGTTAAAAACTAATCAGGAATCGGTAACCGGCTTTCAGTATGAAACCTACACCAGGGGTTCCCAGTATAAAATTATAATAACCTCAAACAGAACACTCGTAAGACAAACGGGCTTAAATTCCTTTCAGCAGGAACTTAATACTCCGGAGAGTAAATGGAATGAATTGATGCAATTGGTGAGGAAGGTTTCATTAGACGAACTGAGTGCCTATAAACCTCAAAGTAGTGGCAGGTCATTAGATGCAGCACCACATGCCACTTTGGAGGTGTTAACGGCCGATAAAAACTATAAATCGAGTACATTCGATCATGGAAATCCTCCCACAGAAATTGAGTCATTGGTTAAAGCTATCCTAACATTGGCAGAAACTGTTGAAAAGCAGTAATTCTTATTGTATTTTTGTCTCAAAAGAAATAGAAATGACTATTCAGGAGATACAGGATAATATAGTGGATGAGTTTTCGATGTTCGATGATTGGATGCAGCGATATGAGTATATGATTGAGCTAGGAAAATCGTTACCTATTATAGATGACCAATACAAAATTGATGAAAACCTGATTAAAGGTTGTCAAAGTAAAGTATGGGTACATGCAGAGCTTGAAGATGATAAATTAGTGTTTACTGCCGATAGTGATGCTATTATCACCAAAGGGATTATTGCCATTTTGGTACGTGCCTTTTCAAATCAAAAGCCACAAGATATTATAAATGCAGAAACAGACTTTATTGATGAAATTGGGTTGAAGGAACATTTATCACCTACGCGGGCTAATGGCTTGGTGAGCATGATCAAGCAGCTTAAATTGTATGCAGTGGCCTATCAAACTCAACTGAATTAAAATTATAAAAATTAAACGATGAGCGATCAACAAACAATAGATACAGCACAGTTAGGAGAAAAAATAGTAACGGTTTTAAAAACCATCTATGATCCGGAAATTCCAGTAGATATATATGAACTTGGATTGATATATGATGTTTTTGTCAATGAGGATAGTGAAGTAAAAATATTAATGACGTTAACAACGCCTAACTGCCCGGTAGCAGAGACTTTACCTGTTGAGGTGGAAGAGAAAGTTAAAACAGTTGATATGGTGAAAGACTGTGTGGTTGAGATTACTTTCGATCCACCATGGAGTCAGGATTTAATGAGTGAAGAAGCCAAACTGGAGCTCGGTCTTTTATAAGGTCGGCTTATCAAAAATTGTTTAAATGGCTGATGAAATTGTAAATAGGGTAGCCCAAAGTAAACTGGTTACCATTAATCTTGAAGACTTTTATCCGGAAGGAGCGCGAATTCAAATTGATGTTTCTGATTGGTTAGAACAAGGTTTCTTACTTCGTGAAAAAGATTTTCGTACCAAGGCCCAGGAGCACGAATGGGAGCAATATGCCAATAAATATGTAGCATTATATTGCTCAACCGACGCTATAATTCCTGCATGGGCCTATATGTTACTAACAACCTATTTGTCCTCATATGCCAGAAAGGTAGTCGTTGGGGACCTGGAAATGCTGGAGTCTGTCTTATATCAGGAACAGATTGCAGCTTTAGATGTTTCAGCATATCAGGATCTTCCGGTTATTATTAAAGGGTGTTCTGATAAACCAGTTCCAAAAAATGCGTATCTTTTCCTTATTCAAAAGCTCCAGCCAATTGTGAAGAGTATGATGTATGGCGAAGCTTGTTCCTCCGTGCCGCTTTATAAAAGAAAAAAGTAAGATCTAGTTACTGGCTTAAACAAAAGTAACCTTATATACTATCAAACATCAAAGAATCTATTATGAAGAAAGTTTTATTCACCTTATTCATTTTAACAGGAGTTTCTTTTAGTTATGCGCAAGAAGCTGCTGAAGAAAAACAAAAAGAAGGTTGGACAAAGAAAGGAACCTTTACTTTTTTACTCAATCAGTCGGCATTTAAGAACTGGGTAGCAGGAGGGCAAAACAATGTTTCTGGAACTGTTGGAGTTAATTATGATTTTAATTATTTAAAAGGAGATTGGTCTTGGGACAACAAGGTAATAGCCTCGTATGGTCTCACGAATACCAAAGATCTGGGTACGCGCAAAACGGATGATCGTTTTGAATTGAATTCACTGGTAGGTAGAAAGGCCTTCGATAATTGGAATTACTCATTCTTTCTCAACTTTAAAACTCAGTTTACAGACGGGTATGATTATGATAATGATGAGGATTCTGATTTTCCTACTTCTGGCTTGTTCAATCCGGCATACTTAACCTTTGGACCAGGTATGGAGTGGAAGAAAAGTGATAATCTTAAGTTTAATTTATCACCGGCTACCTCAAAAATGACTTTTATTAAAGATGATTTGTATATATACGATTCTGATTTAGGAAGCTTTGTGCAGCACAGTGGGATTGATAATGTAAATGCATTACAAGCCTATGGAATTGATCCTGGTGATACATTTCGTTATGAATTAGGTTTTTATGCCTCTGGTTATTACAAGTTTAATATCATGGAAAATGTGAGTATGGAGAATATTTTGAGTTTGTATTCAAATTATCTTGAAGATCCGCAAAATGTCGATTTAGACTATACCATGAATATTGTAATGAAGATCAATAAATACCTTTCAACCAACCTTACAGTGCAAACAGTTTATGATGACAATGCTGTAAGTGCATTACAGCTGAGAGAAGTTTTTGGTTTAGGAGTGAATTTAGGTTTTTAATAAAGAAAATATAATAGTATAAAAAAGCGCCTGACAAGGCGCTTTTTTATTATAAGTCTTTTTCCATTTCGTCGTATTCGGGATATAAAAAATGATTATACGGGAAGCGGGTAATATGTATTTTTCGAACTTCCTGATAAACCCTTTTTCTAAACTCTTCCATATTCTCTTTGTTCAGGGCAGAGATAAAGAGGGCGTAATCGCCTATTTTCCCCATCCAGGTGTTCTTCCATTCTTTAAGCGTAAAGTGCTTTGCTGTTTTTTCGGTCACCAAATCATCTTCATCAATGCTTTCATGTTCGTAAGCATCAATCTTGTTAAACACCATGATGGTTGGTTTGTCTGCACTTTCTATCTCATCTAAGACTTTATTTACAGAGGCTACATGCTCTTCAAAATTAGGATGAGAGATGTCTACCACATGTAGCAATAAATCAGCTTCCCTAACTTCGTCCAGGGTACTTTTAAAGCTTTCTACCAACTGTGTAGGTAATTTTCTTATAAAACCTACCGTGTCGCTTAATAAAAAAGGAAGGTTGCCAATAACAACTTTTCTAACGGTTGTGTCCAGGGTGGCAAACAATTTATTTTCGGCAAAAACTTCACTTTTACTGAGTACGTTCATTAAAGTAGACTTGCCGACATTCGTATACCCTACAAGGGCCACTCGAACTAAAGAACCTCTGTTCCCTCTTTGAGTAGCCATTTGCTTATCTATTTTCTCCAGCTTCTTTTTTAATAAAGCGATTCGGTCACGTACAATACGACGGTCAGTTTCAATTTCTGTTTCCCCCGGACCTCTCATTCCGATACCCCCTCGCTGTCTTTCAAGGTGAGTCCATAACCCGGCTAATCGAGGTAACAAATATTGATATTGAGCTAATTCAACCTGGGTTCGTGCATAACTGGTTTGAGCACGCTGCGCGAAAATATCAAGAATTAAACTGGTACGATCCAGGATTTTACAGCGAAGAATTTTTTCAATATTCTTTTGTTGCGCCGGACTTAATTCATCATCAAAAATAACGGTTCCAATGTCGTGAGTTTTTACAAAAGCACGGACATCTTCCATTTTTCCGGTTCCGATAAATGTTTTGGGATTTGGCGTGTCTATTTTCTGCCAAAACCGCTCAATAACCTCACCGCCAGCTGTATAGGCCAGAAATTCCAGTTCGTCTAAATATTCTTTACATTTTTCCTCATCTTGTTCTTGGTTTACAACACCGATAAGAACAACCTTTTCATAGTCTAATGTTTTCTTTTCAAGCATATATTTGATTAAAGTACAAAGGTAAGTATTTGATTTACTATTTTTAAATAATGAAAGATATTAAACATATACCGCCATTTTCTGGAAAATCTGCTAGCAATTTATATACAGTTGCATTTTACAATCTTGAAAATTTATTTGACACCAGAAATAATCCAAATACGCTCGATGATGATTTTACCCCGGGAGGGGAAAAACGTTGGGATGACAAGCGTTATCAAAATAAAATTTACAAATTAGGAAAGGCTATATCGGAAATTGGTTATCAGGCTGCAAAAACAGCTCCTTCAATAGTGGGGCTTGCAGAGGTTGAAAATCAATATGTGCTGCAAGATCTGATAGATTCTAAAAATTTGAACGGATATGATATGGGTTATGTACATTTCAATTCTCCGGATGAAAGAGGAATTGACACTGCTCTTTTGTACCGTAAGAGGGATTTTGAAGTAATTAACTCTGAAGCCATTCCTTTATTGATTGATAATGTAGATGGTGCCCGCGATTATACGAGAGATATATTGTATGTAAAAGGAGTTTTAAACCATCAGGAAGTACATGTATTGGTAAATCATTGGCCTTCCAGGAGAGATGGGGCTGCTCAAACTGATTACAAGCGCATTGAGGCCGCTAAAACAATTCATAGCGTAATGGATGGTATTAAAGAAGAAGAAGCTGATCCTAACGTTATTATAATGGGAGATTTTAATGATGATCCGATGTCTACGAGTATAAAAGATCATTTAATGCTCCCCGATTTGTATAATCCGATGTCCAAACTAGTGGATCCATTTAATAAAGGGAGCTTGAGTTATCGCTCAAGATGGAATTTGTTTGATCAGATTATATTTACCAATAATTTTTTTGAAGATACTCCAGGAACTCATTCATTTGCCCATGCGGATGTGTTTGATAGAATGTTCTTGCGAGAATGGCATGGTCGGTTTAAGGGAAACCCATTTAGAACATATGCCGGAAGAAAATATCTGGGAGGATATAGCGATCACTTTCCTGTTTATGTTCTTTTAAAGAAAAATGATTAAAAAAGGCCATCTTATTGATGGCCCTTCGTTTATCAGTTAATCGATGATTTCAACGTTTACTGCATTTAGACCTTTTTTTCCTCTTTCGGTCTCAAATTGTACTTTGTCATTATCACTAATGTTGTCAATCAAACCACTTTCATGAACGAAGATATCTTCGTTAGAGTCAGTTGTTGTGATAAATCCAAATCCCTTGGTTCTGTTAAAGAACTTTACTGTTCCTTCTTTCATTGTATACTAAATTTAAAATGTTCTAATTATAATGATATAGTCATACGTATTGCTTTAAGAAGTAATGGCCTTCTCATGAACAATTGACGAAAACATCAAAAGTCATCCAGCAAAGAATCAAAAATTAGGAATAAATTATTGTGTGAAGAATAAAAAATTGCTAGCCCTTGTGCTCTATGTTGCTAATGCTGTGCAAAGTAACGCCATTAAATCGGATAAAACTATTTAATTATTACTTTTTTATTTACTAAGTGAGTCCCGATGGGAATAGGCCCCTCAATACCAGTCCGTCTGAATTGTTCCAAACGCGAATTTCAGAGGGCTTGAGTCGTTTTTTCTTTTTCGTGTCTACTATCTCAGATGATTACATGATAGTCAGATTTAGAAATAAATAAAAAACGCTATATATACGCTATATACATATCGTAAATACGGTGTATATATACTATAAATATTTTCTATGTATATTTATATAGTGACTGAACCAAACTTTATTGACATGGCAAAGCAAAAAGGCATTATTAAATTAACAGGCACTATTGGCGATATTAATTTTTATTATCGAAAAGGTGTTCCGGTAGCTCGAAAAGCCGGTGGAGGCTTTAACTCGGAGGCTATAAAGAAATCTCCAAAAATGAAAAGAGTACGGGAAAACAGCAGTGAGTTTGGTTTCTGCTCACGTGCCAAAAAAGTTTTTAAAAATAGTCTGCATCCTTTTTTAATACATTATAATGATCCTACTTTACATGGTAGAATGATGAGGTTATTTCAAGAAATAAAGGTTTGTGATGTCTGGTCAGAACGTGGTAAACGAACAGTAGGCAATGGGTTAAAATCTGATGCCGGACGCAAGTTGTTACTGGATTTTAGAATTACTCCTAAAAGGGATGTTGCCTCCAGTCTTATGTGTAAGATTACCTTTGATAAGGATAATTATATCTGTCGTATATCAGAGTTTAATATGGAACAGTTTAAATTTTATGGAAATGCCTCACATTTTGAATTGCGATTTGGGATTGTTCGGATGGACTTTGATACGTTGAGCGCTACAACCTATATGGCAAAGTCGAGGGTGATAGGAAAGGATTTTGATAGTAGTACAATTGCGTTAAGATCTAAAGACATCCCGACAGGGGGAGGTATAAAGTTTGCTTTTTTGGGTATTTGTTTCTACCAGGAGGTGTCTGGACAACTAGAGGTATTAAAAGCTGAAAGTGCTACAGGGCTACAACTTCTCAAGATTTTTTAAATTGCTTGTTGCGGCGTATACATTTAAGGAGCTCTAAATTGGAAGGGCCTGTGATTGTGAGGTGTTTAGTTATTGTGAATTGGTTTGGCTTCGTTGAAGCTCGAGGCTAAAGTTTAATCATTCTGAAGTTCAAACTTTTTAAAATAGAACGTATAGCCAAGTAAGAACCCTAACGAGTTGTATGAGGCTTTCGTAATGGTTCTTGAACCTTGTAAAAGGTTTCCTTCAGCCGGATTGTTTAAGCTTCCTTTTTGCTCGTAATTGTTGGTAACGCCAGTGCTGTAAAGTAATCCGAGACTTAATTGACTTTTTTGTTTCTTTAGGGTAATACCGGAAGCAAAGTGATATAGATTCCAATCACTTATGGTGGCTTTAATTCCATTCGATTCATTCAATCTTTTATCAAAATATGTTAAATCACTACGTCCGCTTAAATAGAGGGATAAATCATTTTTGAGCATGTACTCGTATCCAACGGCTATATTAAATACATCTTTGGCCGCTGCCTGTGCCCTCATAAAATAATCGCTTGTTAATTCTGGGGCTAGTGAGGCTGGTCGTACGAATGTATTTGGGGCAACATCCATGATATCGTAGACATCGATACTGGCGTAATATTGAAAAGCAATTCCAATTTTAGATTTATCTTTATTGTAATTAACGCCACCGGAAATCGAAAATGGCGATTTGTAAGTGGTTTTCAATTCTGCCTGTCTATCCGTGGCAACACCACTAATTCTTTCATCATCGATAAGTTTAAGGTTTCTTGCTGCGATATTCGAAGCTACGGTTCCTATTCCCATAAAACTTATTGAAGGGGTCGTAATGGTTAGTCCTGTTTTCCAGTTTCCTTTTTGATAAGATAAACCCAATTTTGCCGCATACCTAACATTATAGTAATCGATATTTTGAGAAAGATTACCTCCTACCAGGGTGCTATTGGCGTCGTTCATAAAAACATATGCCGAATAGTTGCGATTAAATGTATGTGATCTGGCGGTTATGAGATTACTTACCCCAAATGACCAGTTGTCATTAAATCGGTGAGCTACCCCAAAGGCAACTAGAATTTCAGATAGTTTGTTGGTAATGCTGGATTCGCCAAAAAGTTCTTCTAATCCCGGACTTTCATCATTGGCAATAATGTCAAAATTTCCATCACGTCTCGCAATAGCTTTAAAATCAAAATTAACCGGGGCCATGAAACCATAAGCGATTTTCCAGTCTTCATTTTTGGTGTCAATCATTCCTCCTGCTAATAATGGAACAGAGCCTAATTGCTTACTGTTAAAACTGGCTTTTTCTCCCAAAGCATTCGCGATACTAATATTTTCAATCCTGTAGGCGTTGGCATTTACAGAAATGGAGGTGTTGTCCAGAAATCCTAATGCACCTGGGTTGTAAAAGAGCATGGTATTATCGTTTGCACCGCCTATAACAGCGCCTGACATTAACGCCGATTCTGTTCCGAACTGCTGACTCCAATAATGCGTATCCTGGCTGTACACAATCAGGTTACTGAAAAAAACAAGAATTGTTATGAGTTTACTGCAGCTTTTCATTTACGATCCTTTTAATGGAGTTCAATTATAATTCCCAACCAAAAGTGGTTTGTAAAATGTAGTCATCATATGCCGATCCCTGTACGGGTTTATTGTCGTAGTTATACGTTATACCTAATTTGATGAAAAAATCCAATGGCAAATCGTATTTTAAGTCTACCTTAAAATCGGTTCTCCACCTTCCACTTTCAGTTAAACTGGGATAGACAGTGAGGTTAGAAAGTAGACTGATGTTTTCGTAATCAAACATATTAACCTCGACCATCCCGAACAGTTCTGCACTTTTCCGGTCATCATCATCATTGAAATAATTTTCATTGTTGAGAGCTATTCCTCCTCCACTTCCTAAATACATTCTATTGGTGTGAACAAAATATTTACCAAATCCTAATTTATGAGTAAGTCTCAGGTCTAACTGTTGTTCTGTATTGGCAAGGAACTCTGATGAAAATAATATGAAACGATCTTTTTTAAGAAAATAATTAAAGGCAACATAAGCGTCAGTTCGATGAATTTCATCCGAATCGTCCTGATTACTTCTCACCGAGTTATATGAGCCTTCTACACTCCAAAAATTTGCCGTATAACCCAGGGTGCTTCTAACAGTTAACTGTTTGAGGTTTTTTGATTTCGTGAAGTTAAATCCGAAAGAGAGGGAAGCATCCAAACGAGAAATAAAATCTTTTTTTACAGACCGTATAAAAACGATGTCTTCCACATGAATGGTGATGACCTTATTATCTTCTTCTTTTAATATGATCTCATCAGAGCTTTCTTTATGACTTATCTGGGAAGCGTTTATTCGGCGTCCGTCCTTAAGAGTAACCAGGAAATTCTGAGTACTTATAATTTGTTGTATTTCAACCCATGTAACTTTAAAGTCATCATCGCTATAATCAGTTTCAATTGTAAGAACTCCTTTAGACATTTGTTTGATTTCGCCAATGAGTCGATCCTGATTCTTCAATGTAATGGTGTCATTTTGCCCATGGGCTTTGAAGAATAAAAGACACAAAAAAACATAAATGAGTTTGAATGTGCCTTGATGTGGTTGATAAAACTTCATGTTTTTTTTGTGTCTCTTTGAGCAGTTATGAGTGTTTATTTCTTTGATTTTAACACGCCATCATTTATAAGTTCTTTAATGATAGCCCTGGTATACCCTTCAACAAAACTGTCTAAATCAGATGGGTTGTAAGTTTTGGACTGAGCGGACCATAAAAGTTCTTCCGTATTAGCATCATATAGGTTACTCTCTAAGTAATAAACCTTATCTGTGGTATAATAACCAGGGTCGTAGGCATAGGGGTAAATGTTATTATAATATCCCCAGAAACTGCCATAATAACCATAATACCCTAGTGGAGCGTAGCCCATAGCATAGTTTGTAGTTCCCGGAACGTAACGAGTTTCGCTTTGTTGATCCTTAAGAACAACCGTAAAAATAGTTTCGGAGTTGGTACCTCTTATAACTGAAAGCAACTCTTCCTTTGAAGGCTTACTTTCCTTAGTAAAGGTCGTGCGAAAGGTATTGTGCGATTTAATTGCCTTGATGCCGGCCTGTTGAGCTTCATAACCGAGCTGATCTTCTAAAAGGGTTTTGGCAGCTGTATTTGAGGACAGCACGGCGATGAAAACACTGCTGAATGATTTGTTTTCTAGTTTTTCTTTGTTGGTCCATGCCCCGGTGATTTTGGTATTACTTCCACAGGCAACCATTACCAAACCAATGACTAGTAGTAATTTTGATTTCATAGATTAATTATGTTTTTGAATTTCAGTTATGAAGACACGCAGTTTTGCGTTACTCTTTATAAAAATACATAAAAATATTTTGTCCTAAAGAAAGAATGATAATTGTTTTTTGAAAGATATAACTTACTATATATTACAATGTCGTCTATTCATCTTAGCGCTTTAAAGTGTAAGTAGCCAAATGAGTTTAGCGGTTGCATATAATCCAAGACCATATATTAAATGGGTGAGTAAACTTTTTAATCTTACTAAATTAGGTTGAGGAAGTTTTGAGCCTGCTACACCAAAGCCAAATGCGGGTTGCATTATAAAGAAAGGGGCAATGATTGTTGTAAGACCAATAATAATAGCTGGCAGAATTGTGGGGTCACTTAACCATGCTTCACCATAAGTATGTCTTAAAATAAAAGCGAAACCTATACCGATGCTGTAGTGGGCGATCCAACCAAGAGCAAGCTCCTTATTAATGGGGGTAGAGGTAATTATATTCAGATGATAAAACTTACCCTTGGGGATATGGCCAAGCCATCTACCTAGTAAGGCGTAGTTCAATGAAGGGATTTTAAAAAGATTTCGAAGGGTTAAGGCGTATAGGTCCATAAAGATGGTAGCGCCAATTCCAACCAAGGTTGTTTTGAGGATGAGTTCCATTTGCGTAGTTTTATTTTAATGGGATTTTAGAATTTCAAAGATAATAATATATTTGCTATCGCAACATAGTCGCGTTAATTATGAGTAGAAGAAATACGAAATCGCAACAGGAAGTTTTAGATATTTTAAAACAATCGGGGCTGGCCTTAAATCATGAAATGATACAGGAACAAATGAGCCTAAATACGGATAGAGCGACAATTTATCGCATTTTGAATAGGTTTAGTCAGGATGGTATCGTTCATAAAGTTGTTGGTGATGATGGAAAGCAATACTTTGCCTTTTGCAGTAATTGTACTAATGGGCATCAGCATAATCATTTTCACTTTAGATGTATTGAGTGTCGGAATGTAATTTGTATAAAGAATGAGCTTAGAGTTCAATTGCCAGAGGGCTATGAACCCATTAATTTCAACGGTGTAATTTCAGGGTATTGCTCAAAATGTTGTAAGCAACGAAATGGAGTTTAGATAAGAGGAATTTATTACGTAAGGCTCTAATTTTTATCGTTGGGAGTTTCCTGTAGCTCTTCCTTGTTACCAGCTGAACTATCTTTCATAGTGTATTTCATTTTAAACTGGGTTACAGCACCTACATTTTCCGGTTTTTTTTGATCAGCTTTCTGAACTTTAATGATCGTTTCCGGCTGTTTTGTTTTCAGGTAATTTTTTATATTCAACATTAAAGCATCCGAATATTGTTGGGCTATAGAGTCTAGTTGTGGAGAGAGATTTGATTTTTCTAAACCAATTTCCACGCTTACACTATCTCTTGAAAGGCTGTCAGCTGGAAGATTAGTTTTAATATTTTCGTATATGGTGTCCTCAGATGCATTTTTTAAAGAGTCCAACCCATTCACTTTGGCTATTTCTTCTCTGAGCAGATCATTATCCGCGATATAATTCATCTCAATTTGCAATCCGGGTTTAATTTTTTCCAATCGTAGTAAGAGATCTAATTTTCGTTGTTGCTCGGTGTTGATAATTGTATCGGGATATTTAAAGGTAATTTGCTCCAGGTCTTTAGGTTTTGCATCTACCAATTGGGCTAAATGTTTTACCGGGTTTTTGGTGGTATTAAAGATGAGCTTTTTTAAGGTAGCCCAAACAATTTTCCAGACATCTATTTCAGGTTTGTTCAAATCACCTCTTACTGGTACTGTAAGCTCAATGTCTCCATTCTTGTCTTTTAACAATAAAACAGCAAATTTCAACGGTAAAGAATAAAGTCCACCTTTAATATTTTCAACAGAAACATTTTTTATTAATAAGTTGTTGTTGCTTTCTATAATACCATTGGTAATTTTAGAATCAGTAAAATAAAACATATCACCACGCAGTACAGAGTGTCCGGCATAATAGTTCGCATAAATATTGAGGTCTGAGAGTAAAAAGTCTTTAATGGCAATATCGAGATGCATGTTCTTCAAATTGGCAGGATTAAAACCAACCTCAGCTTTAAGGGTCCCCCTATTATTTAGAAGCATGTCGGAAGTGAACTCAACCCATTCACTTTCACTTTTAATACTGTCAGTGTCTATCAGAATTTCGCTAAGATGGTAATCAAATGGCTTTCCGGTGAGATTATCGGTATAATCTAAGACTCCATTTTTAACCTCTACATTATTTATAGCATAATAAATTTTCTTTTCACCAGACAAATTTTCTGAATTTTTTTCATCACTCTCCTTAAGATCTTCAAAGGGATTAAAAATGCGAGAAAGATTGTTGGAAACAGTATCAAGCTCGAATTTAATGTAAGGTTCTTCAACATTCAGGGATTCTATGATATATGAAGCTTTGGCTGGGTCGATTTTCTTTAATTTACAAGTAACTTTCTCCCCTCCCAGAATTTTTTGATTGTTTTGGTCAGTCAGCATTAATTTCAAACCTTCTATTGTGCCTGATAAAATGGTTTCATTAGGATTCTTACTATTCCCGTTAAAGTTAATAGTAGAATTTACGGTTCCTTCTAATGCATTAATACGGGCATATTGGGCTACATACTTATAAAAAGAATTTAGTGGTAATTGATTGAAGCGTATGGTTCCATTAAATTCGCCGGTTTGCGGAAACATATTAAAATCAGATTCAACGTAGCCATCATTATCCAAATTGAATTTTAGTTTGGCATTACTTTCCTGTTCCTGATCCCAACTTATTCTTGGAATTAAAAATGAAAAGTTATCAATACGGGTTTCGTCGTCTACATTGGCATTATAATAAAGAAATGAAGCATTTTTTAACTCCAGGTTTTCAAGCAAATATTTAACTGATGCTTTACCTGTAGTGTCTGTCTTAACTGAATCAGAAGGCTTATGGTAGGCAAGGAGATCATCATAATTAAATACGCTGTCTTTTTTGGAGATATTTACCCTTAAGCCTTCCAGGTAAAATTGCTCCAAGGCCTTAACATTGCTGAGATATTTTAAGGGTGCTACATTTATCAATAAGGTGTCAAACGAGGTGAAAATGTCTTTATCATTGGCTTCATACATTTTAAAATTATAAACTTTTAAAGTGCTTGTAAAGTAATTGATACGTAATTTTTCCATATCAATCTGCCTTCCTAGAAACTCCTTGCTGTTTTTTATCAAATAGTTTTTAGCGAAAGAAGGAAAGGCTAGCATTATAATAATGATTACCATAAATAATGTTACTAGCGCGTTCCTTATATGTCGCTTCCTGATTTTCACTTATGGGGATATTTGTTGAACTTAAATGGAATTGTTTATGGGTGCCGATAAACCGTTTTACCTTCTTTAATACTTTCTATAATTTCTATGTCTTTTATATTTAAGGGATCTATCTTTAATGGGTTTTTATCTAAAATCACCAGGTCTGCCAGTTTTCCTTCCGTAATGGTTCCTTTGCGATCTTCCTCAAAATATTGGTAAGCAGCCCATTCAGTTAATGTTTTCAAACCTTCATATGGGCTAATACGTTGTTCCGGACCTAAAACGGCACCACTCCTTGTAACTCTGTTTACCGTGGCATCCAGTACTCTCAAAGAGTTAGGAAAAGTTACCGGGGCATCGTGATGAGACGTGATTTTTAGTCCGGCATCAATAACATCCCGACATGGTGAAATATAGTCAGCCCGAGGATGTCCTAGAACTGATTCAACATGCCAATCCCCCCAATAAAAGGTATGCATCGGGAACAATGAAGGCATAATTTCCAGATCTACCAGCTGAGGAATTTGATCCTTTCGTAAAGTTTGTCCATGTATCATTACCGTTCTATGATCGTCATATCCATAAGCTTCCTCGGCGGCTTTTACAGCCATTATGTATTGATCGATTGCCGCATCCCCATTGGTATGACAAAGCAGCTGCCATTTATTTTGGAATGCTTCTTTTACATATTTAATCGCCATGGAGTCTGGCATGACCGGGTATCCCTTATAATCTTTATCCTGACCTTGAGGCGGAACGTGATAATGCTGAGTTAACCACGCAGTTTTACCTTGTGGTGAACCATCTAGGGTTAATTTAACTCCTCCTATTCTATAATTGTTTTTATATTGGTGATCCGTACTGTAGTAATCTTCAGTTACGTTTTCAGGTCCTAAGGTAATATCAGGGTAAGATACCACATCAATATAAAAAAGCCCATTTTCGGCTCCTTTGATAAAAGCAGCCATTTGTGCGGTTGAACTTCTGCCATCTTGAGCGGTGAGATATCCTTTTTTGGCGTATTCCTCTTGTCCTTTTTTGATGCATTTGGAATCAAAGTCTTCATCAGCTTTTCCAAGAATTGGCACCAAAACATTGTACATGGCATTTTCTTCGAGAACTCCATTTGGATTCCCGTTGGCATCTCTTCTTAGGGACCCCCCATTTGGATTAGGGGTGTCCTTAGTAATTCCTAGGATTTCCTTCGCCTTCGAATTAATAACTCCAAGGTGTCCTGATTGATGTAAAATGATAATAGGGATATCAGTACTTACTTTATCCAGATCTATGCTTTTGGGGTGATCCTTTTCTTCTAGTTGAGAGTCATCATAGCCGTTTCCAATAATCCAGCCGAATTTATCGATGAAATATTTACCATCTTCGCTTTCTTTCCATTGATTCAAGGCATCTACGATCGACTCATAATTATGGCCTGGTCCATCCGGAGGAGGTAATATGTTGGCTACAATTGAAGCAAAACCTACGCTGTAAAAATGACCATGACCATCTAAAAATGCAGGTAAAAGCGTTTTACCATTCAGGTCTTTTTGGATCGTTGAATCACCAACCATGCTCATTAGTTCTTCCTGAGTCCCCACACGAGCAATCCTTCCATCCTTAATACCAATAGCCTCCACATAGCCAGGTTGATCTCCTTCCATAGTGATTATATCACCATTGAAGTATATACTGTCTAAATGAGCAGTTTCTTTTTTAGTGTCTGTGCATGATACAATGCAAAACGCAAGAACAATATAGATGAATTTCATAATACGTTTAAATAATGAATTATTCTATTATAACCTCGCTTATTTAGGGAATAACAGGGTCAAACCTCCTCTTATTCCCCAGTCGGCAGCGTTACCATTACCATAGTGAATTCGCGGACCGACAAAAACTTGTGCTAATTGTGATCCGAGAGAAATTACTTTAGATCCTACTAAATGAAAACTGCCGGATGAGGTATCCGCTTCCCAGTTTTGAGTAAACTCTGTATTAAAAGCCAAAGCATAACCACCTGAAAAGTTATGGGCGATAAAAGGTTGTAAAAAGGTGGCATTTACATCTGCTCTGTCCTGATTACCTGCTATGGACCATATATGATTAACTAAAGCCCCAATAGTATTACTCCCAATTTGTTTTAATATGACTCCTGTCGGACCTAAACCAAATTTCTTGGTTCCAAGGAGGTCATCAGTCGCTGTTGGAACCAGCATTACTGGACCTGCTCCCCAGATAATCCCTCCTTTGGTCGGTTCTTTTGGTGAGAAGAAACCGCTTATCACAGCATCACCAAGTCCGGTTTGATTGCCGCTATTCCCAAAAACATCCGATTGAGAAATAACTGGTAAAATAGCACGCCCTATTAAGTTCCAGTTTTCACTGATACTAATGGGAATTACCGGTTGAATATTCATTGTGAATCGGGTTCCATCATCTGGGCCAACGCCAAAATCCATATTTCCCTGAAAGGGAACGCTGATCAGACTGGCAACGGGATTTTGTAATTTTTTTGCTAATTCGTCGGCCGATGGGCCGTCTTCTTGTCCGTAAATAAGCGATACGCCAAAAAGGATGGTGAACAAGAATAGATGATTTTTTATTCTTTTTTGCATTTTTCGTAGTTTCAATTCGAGTTAAGTTTATTTGATTAAAGGGCTTATAACACAATAAGCCCTTTAAGTAAATCTGTTGAGTTTTATTGACGAGTATCTGATTTTAAGATTGCATCAATGGCGTTGTTAATATCTAACGAAGCAGCAGCCTGACGTGGGGGGAATTCCTTAAATGTCGATAAGTGCTCACTCAATAATCCGATGGCGGGTTGCATGACCCAGGATTTATTCATGATTAAATGAAACCCGGTAATATCGTCGTATTTTTCAAATGGGTCTTTTCTCAGATTGAATAATTGTGGCATGGTATGCGCTACCATATCATCGAAATAACGTTCTTTGGTAGCAAAGTGCATTTTCCACGGACCGACACGCATCGCAGTTAACCCCGATTCATAATAATAAAAAAAATAATTTCTTGCTGATTTGTCAGCCTTACCGGTCCAGTAGTCCAGGTTGTTAAATCCATCTATATATACCTTATAGGTCATATCGCCTACTTTTTTGCCATTCTTCAATTCATCTTTAATGCGATCATTCCCAACGGCGGCCATTATGGTAGGTAGTACATCTTCATGAGCAGAAATTCCATTTTTTATAGTTCCGGCAGGAATTTCATCAGGCCAGCGTACCATAAACGGGGCTCTAACCCCACCTTCATAAGTGGTCATTTTCTCTCCTCTGAACATAGTAACCCCTGCATGTGGCCATGTGCTCTGCTCAGGACCGTTATCGGTTGTATAGATAACAATGGTGTTTTCATCCATCCCTAATTCATCTAAATAATCCAGTATTTCTCCTACATGACCATCGTGCTCCATTAAACCGGAACCAAAAAGATCCATATCAGTACTAATAGGGGTTGCCAGGTTTTTTGATTCTTCTTTTAAGTGTGTATATACATGCATACGGCTGGTCGCGTGCCAGATAAAGAATGGCTTTTTAGCGTCCTTCGCGCGCTTCATAAAGTCTTTCGTTTTGTCAACTAGT
Organism: Zhouia amylolytica AD3; assembly: GCF_000511935.2. Lineage (NCBI taxonomy): Bacteria > Pseudomonadati > Bacteroidota > Flavobacteriia > Flavobacteriales > Flavobacteriaceae > Zhouia > Zhouia amylolytica. Next base: position 217,720 of record NZ_AYXY01000026.1, read on the forward strand.
TCCTCGTCAAAGGTCTCCATACGTTTAGAGGTTAACTTACCTATATCTTTTACCCTTTGCTTGCCGATTACCCCAAATCGAGGATCCTCAGTGCTGTCGTAGGTGTCGGTTGCATAAGACTCAATAATCCCGCGAGGACCATATTTTTTATAAAACTCTTCGCTTTTTGGGTAATCCGCCTGTTCTTCCTCTTCTGATACATTTAAATGATAAAGATTCCCGAAGAACTCGTCAAATCCATGCACCGTTGGTAAATGTTCGTTCCGGTCTCCTAAATGGTTTTTTCCAAATTGTCCGGTCATATAACCTAGTGGCTTTAAAAGTTCGGCCAATGTAGGGTCTTCTTTCTTTAGGCCTAATGGATTACCTGGTTGTCCCACGGTAGTAAGGCCTGTTCTTACAGGTTTTTGTCCGGTAATAAAAGCAGCCCTCCCTGCGGTACAGCTTGGTTGTGAATAATGGTCCGTAAATAGAACCCCTTCCTTTGCAATACGATCGATATTAGGTGTAGGGTATTGTAAACCTAAGCTGTAACAGCTAAGGGAGTTAGGAGCAACGTCATCGACCATGATCACCAGAATGTTTGGTCGATCTTGTGCATGTATTCCCTGTGTTAACATCCCCGCAAGAAGGATTAAAATACTAATTGCTAAACAATTGTTTTTCATGAGGTTAATGGTTTTATAATTAAACATGAGTTGTTGAATATTCAGATGTATATGATAGGGTCGGTAAATTTTATATTAGTCCTGTTACATATCCGGGAGTTATAATTTTACTTTTATTACAAGCTGTACAATAGCATTCTATGCTAATAATTCTATATTTTAATGTAGGTTAAAGATTAAATTGAGGGGGTGGTAAATCTTTACTTTTTACTACATTATGAAAGAACTTCTTTTACCATTTGTTTTTAATGAAGTTCAAATTTACAAGGGGGGTATTAAAGATATAAAAAAAATGATTAAAAATATAGGGGGCTTTTCAGATTATTGTTTTCGTCTTAACAGGCGGTAATTCAGTTGTTTAGTGTGTGTTTTTGAGTTTTGGGGTTTGGATTGAGTTTAAAAGACAAAATATCCTGATCTCATTCTGTTTTACCAAAGAGCTATGGGTAAATTATAGAAACTGTTTGGATTAAAAATACTTAGATTTCAATTTTATGTAACTTTCCCGGTTTAATGCAAATTATTAAATTAAGATGTTTAAGCGTTACGTTTACTTTTTGTTGATACTTCCAATATTTGTTGCCCTTTTATCCTGCAATGGAAAAACAGGGGATCAAAATAAGAGGAAACAACTCCCTAATATTATTTACATTAATGTTGATGATTTAGGATGGAAGGATACCGAAGTATTTGGAAGTAAATACTATGAAACCCCTAATATAAATCAATTGGCGCAAGAAGGAATGACTTTTACCCGGGGTTATGCCAGTGCTGCAAATTGTGCCCCTAGCAGGGCTTGTTTAATGAGTGGTCAAAATACACCGCGCCATGGAATTTATACAGTGGCAAATTCAGACCGGGGTGATAGCAGAACAAGAAAAATTATTCCCATTCAGAATACAACCGTATTAAAAGACTCTGTAATCACCATAGCTGAAATGTTAAAGGCTATAGGTTATAACACAGGGACTTTTGGTAAGTGGCATTTGGGTGAAGATCCCCGAACACAGGGTTTCAATGTTAACATTGGAGGTGGCGAGCAGGGGAACCCTGGTGCTAAAGGGTATTTTGCGCCCTATAATGTGCCGTCAATTGGCCAGGGACCTAATGGAGAAAACCTTACTGAACGTCTTACCACTGAGGCTATAAGCTTTATGGAAGACGCAAAGGAATCCCCATTTTTTGTTTACCTGCCATATTATGCAGTACATACCCCTTTGCAAACCTTTAAAAAACTTGAAGAGAAATACACGGAAAAAGGAGGGGATGAATTCCAACATAATGCCAAATATGCCGGCATGGTGGAAACTGTTGATACGAATATAGGACGAATTATGTCCTTTTTAAAAGAAAAAGGATTAGAGGAAAATACCCTGATTATATTTACATCCGATAATGGCGGTATAAGAGATGTCAGCTTTCAGGACCCATTACGAGCTGGGAAGGGTTCTTATTACGAAGGAGGCATCAGAGTGCCATATATTTTTAAATGGAAAAATGTTATTTCGGCTAACACGAAATCAATTGAACCCATAACAAACCTGGATATATATCCAACCTTAAAGGAAATCTCAGGTTCAAAGGTTTCTAATACTATTCTGGACGGAATTTCTTTATTACCTGCTTTAAAAGGAGGTGAATTACCTGATCGTGAACTTTATTTTCATTTTCCTGTCTACCTTCAGGCTTATAAGCCCAAAACAGATCAGGGAAGAGATCCTTTATTCAGAACACGTCCGGGTTCTGTGATTATTGATGGAGAATGGAAACTACATCATTTCTTTGAAGATGACGAATATGAACTCTATAACCTTAATGAAGATCTTGGAGAACAACATAACCTTGCTTCTAAGGATCCGGAAAAAACAGAACAACTTTTAAGAAAATTAGAGCGTTGGAGAGAGGAAGTGGGAGCACCCATACCTGTAGATCCAAATCCTGATTATGACCACGAGTTTGAAGCAGAAAAAATAGCTAAATTAAAATAGTAACCTGAGATGAAATCAATTCTAAGTATTCCTGTTAGATTAATCGTATTGATGACTTTAATAGCAGGAGTTTCCTGTAACACAAATTCAAAAGAAACAGCTGATCAGTCAGTATCTAAACCCAATATTGTTTTTATTATAGCAGATGATATGGGTATAGGAGATCTGGGGAGTTACGGGCAAAAACATATAAAAACACCCAACCTCGATCAATTGGCTCAAGGAGGTATGCGGTTTACTCAATTTTATGCAGGAAGTACCGTATGTGCGCCTTCCAGGGCAAGTCTAATGACCGGACAACATACTGGGGTCACACATATTAGAGGGAACGGGGAATTTCCATTACGAGGGCAGGATACCATAATTCCTCAATTACTAAAAAAACAAGGGTACCGAACCGCTATGTATGGAAAATGGGGATTAGGAGTACAAGGAACCCCTGGATCTCCGGAGAAAAAGGGTTGGGATGAGTTTACAGGCCATCTTCATCATGTTGATGCTCATTTTCAGAGGCCTGATTCTCTTTGGACCTTAACAGAAGGAAAGTCAGTTAAGATAGCCACTCCCGAAGACAGCTATGGGAATAATATATTTACCCAAAAAGCTTTGAACTTTATTAATGACCAATCGGAAGAAACGCCATTCTTCCTGTATCTTTCATTTACGGTTCCTCACGCAGAGTTGGTAGTACCTGAAAAGTATATGAAACCTTATTTGGATGAGGATGGGAATAGTATTTTTGCTCCTGAGAAAGCATGGCCCGATGGCAGGCACTATGGAGGCCAGCCGTTTCCTAAAGCTGCCTATGCTGCAATGGTTGGCAGTATAGACGATTATGTTGGTGAAGTTGTCGACGCTTTAAAGAAGAAAGGACTTGATAAAAATACGTTGGTTGTATTTACAAGCGACAATGGAACCCATATTGAAGGTGGCCGTCAAAGGAGTGATGTTGACTTTTTTAAAAGCAGTGGTGTTTACAAAGGTGTTAAAAGAGATCTTTATGAAGGGGGAATTCGAGAACCGTTTATTGCCTATTGGCCTGGCACAATTAAAGCTAGTGAGGTAAGTGATCATGTGGGAGCTTTTTGGGATATTCTGCCTACCTTCTATGAACTCTCCGGTGGAAACCCTGAGGGAATAAACACCTCAGGCATCTCGTTCGTTAATGAACTTTATGGGAAGCCGGAGCAAAAGAAGCACGATCACCTGTATTGGGAATTCTATGAAGGCGGTGGAAAACAAGCAGTCTTAAAGGATGAATGGAAGGCGATTCGTTTAAAGGTAAAAAAAGACCGTAATGCTCCTATAGAATTATATAATTTGGCGAATGATCCTTCGGAAGAAAAGAACGTAGCTGATGATTATCCGGATGTAGTAAAAATGATGGATTCGATTATGACAGCATCTCATACAGAAAATCCGTTATTTTCATTTGATAAATAAGATATTCCTATTTAGAATAATAAGTTCCTGAAATGAATAAAAGCTGGCTTTAATTATTAAAGCCAGCTTTTTTATGGATGATTATTTACGTTAATTACTACCTATTGATTTAATTTTTTCTTCAATGGCGCTTAGGTTAAAAGACCCTGGAGTCTGACTGGGAGGATAGTCTTGCATGGTTTTTAAGAAATTAGCGGCCAACCCCTGTATAGGAACTATAACGAAGGCGCGATCGAGTAACCAGTCGTAATAAGTGTTAGAATTGTGTTGAGACTTCTCAAAAGGATCCCTTCTTAAGTTGAAAATAAGAGGTACACGTAACTCTGTGAAAGGCTCCATCCATACCCCAAATTGTTTGCCCCTGTTTTCATAAAATACAATTTTCCAATCATCATATCGGGCGGCAACAACCTGGCCGTCATCATTAACATACCAAAATTCATGACGTGGAGAATCCTTTGTAGACCCCATGAGATATGAGGTCAAATCGTAGCCGTCAATGTAATTTCTATAGTTTCTTCCATTAAGCGATACACCGTTACGTAGCTTTTCCTTAATACTATCCGCTCCTGCAATGGCGGCAAAGGTAGGTAACCAATCCTCATGAGAAACAATTCCGTTTAAGGTTACACCTGCCGGAAATTTTTCTGGCCATTTTATAAAGGCCGGTACTCTATAGGCCCCCTCCCAGTTTGAGTTCTTTTCACCGCGGAAAGGAGTAGTTCCTGCATCCGGCCATGTGTTGTAATGAGGACCATTATCGGTTGAATACATAACAACAGTGTTATCAGCAATACCAAGATCATCCAATAGTTTTAAAAGTTCTCCGACATGCATGTCGTGTTCAACCATACCGTCAGAGTATTCATCCTGCCCACTAATTCCTTTATGTTCGGCTTTAACATGAGTCCTGAAGTGCATCCGCGTTCCATTCCACCACACAAAAAAGGGTGTTCCTGCGTCATTAGCCGCTTCGATGAACTTTTTGGCTGCTGCCACTGTTTCATCATCGATAGTTTCCATACGTTTTTTAGTAAGAGGCCCCGTATCTTCTATGCGTTGCCCACCGTTGCCATCTGCCCATGTATGGAGAACTCCCCTTGGCCCATATTGCTCTCTGAAGGTTTTTCCGTTCTGTAACTTCTTATCTCCCGGATAATCAAAATTTTCAGGTTCTTCTTCAGCATTTAAGTGGTATAGATTTCCCATGAATTCATCAAAACCATGCATCGTTGGAAGATGTTCATCCCTATCTCCCTGGTGGTTTTTACCAAATTGCCCTGTAGTGTACCCCTGACTTTTTAGTACAGTGGCCATAGTAACATCCGTCATTTGCCATCCTTGGGCAGCTCCGGGTAATCCAACTTTTGTCATACCGGTTCTAACAGGGACATTACCTCCTATAAAGGCCGCTCTACCTGCAGTACAACTTTGTTGCGCATAATAATCAGTAAAAGCAATTCCTTCTTTAGCGATTCTATCAATATTTGGGGTTTTATATCCCATCATTCCCCTATTATTATGACTAATATTCCAGGTTCCTATATCATCACCCCAAATAACAAGAATATTAGGTTTGTCTTGGGCCAATGATTCGAGACACATAAAGACTGATATAGCCAATACCATTAATACATTGAGCTTTTGTAGTTTCATAATGATTTTTTTTAGTTGATTCATATTTATTGAGAGTTTATACGCTTTTGATATGCCAAATGATTCCCCTCAAACAATTTGATTAAGAAGAAAAAATAAAAGGGGGAGTGGGTTAAATATGAGCCGGAATGGATTAAAATGAGGTGATAAAACTATTTTGTGGTTTAATGGTTAAGGTTACTTAATTAATAATAATCAACCACAAATCCAGGTTGACTATATAGCGCAATAATTACTTAAAACATAGAAAGAAAATCTCCATATGCATTAATAATAAAATTTAAGAAAATACGACATTGAATTCGTCGTTAGCGCTATTAATCAACTGAATACGACCTTTAAATTACATATAATTTTGTGATTCATGACAATATCATTGTAATATTTGTGTTAAAGAAGGTGAGGTGATTATCCAATATTAGTAATTTGCTAATTGTTGAGGTTGAGATTGTTGAGTGGTATTGTTAATCTTATCCCAAATAATGTTAAGGAAGAATTGATTCTTTAAAAGATTACTTATGTTTGAATTCTCATATACAAGATTTAGAGGAACAGGCGTTTCATTTTTTGCGGGTGGAGCGCCTGCTTATTTGTATATACTTCGTATTGCTCAGTTTCCAGGATAAGACAATAGTTTTTCGATAGGAGTAAATTATCATCCGTACACTAAATATTCATGTGTTAAGCTTATCAGTCATTTTAAAAGGCAAGGGTGAATCTATAGGTGTTTCATGCAAAAAACTATTTTCTTCATGTCTCATACCGTTGTGATTTAGGTCGTGTATAACAGGTATAAAAAATAAAAATAAAATAGTGCATTTGTACTAATTTTGTATATTGCTGCTTGTAATTTTAATAAATAAGGTCTAAAGCCTCAAATTATATGCAAAAAGCGTCAGCCATAGACATCGTTGTTATTATTCTATATTTGGCCCTCATCCTATTTGTAGGTTTATGGTATAGCCGTAGAAGTAAAAACACAAGTGAAGGCTATTTTCTGGCAGGAAAATCATTAACCTGGAGCGTTATTGGAGCCTCATTATTTGCTTCAAACATTTCTACAGTTCATTTGGTGGGTTTGGCTGAATCAGGTTTCGTTGATGGAATTGTATGGGGCAATTTTGAATGGTTTTCAGCTTTTGAACTTATTATTCTGGCATTCATATTCGTGCCTTTCTATTTAAGAACCAAAATAACCACCCTACCTGAATTTCTTGAAAAAAGATATGACAGTCGATCAAGAGTTCTATTAGCTATTTTTAGTATTACAGCAGCACTATTCATGCATATTGGCGTTAGTTTTTATGCCGGGGCAGTTGTTTTTGAAAAAATGTTTGGAATACATATTATTATTTCCATTGTAATAATAGCAATTGCAACAGGTATATATACCGTTATTGGAGGTTTGGTTTCAGTGGTGGTGACGGAAACCGTTCAAACCATTATACTCATTATAGGTTCGCTTACCATAACCATTCTGGCAATCTATCAATTGCCCGAAGTTGGAATTCATTCCTATGAGGCATTGAAAGAAGCCGTAGACCCAGATAGGTTTAAAGCTGTAAGTTTTGATGAGGTTAAAAAGGGCTTTTCATTTTTAGATATTCTTTTTGGACATCTAATATTAGGTATTTGGTATTGGTGTACCGACCAAACGATAGTTCAGCGCGTTCTGGGTGCACGATCTGAAAAACAAGCGAAATTAGGTGCTTTGTTTGCAGGTTTTCTAAAAATCCTCCCTGTATTTATTATGGTTATTCCGGGTATTCTGGCATTCGCACTCTTTAAAGAAGATGTCGGAGCCAATACAAAGAGTGTACTTCCGGTAATGATATTAAAATTAATGCCGATCGGATTAAAAGGACTTATGGTGGCTGCCTTATTGGCGGCTGTTATGAGCAGTGTTGCGGCCGCCCTTAATAGCTGCTCGACCCTGATTGTATATGATGTATTCAATAAATTGAAGCCCAATCTTTCTGATGCTCGAAAAATTCAAATTGGAAAAATAACCAGTATTGCTGTCTTGATTCTTGCGGTAGCCTGGTCACCTTTCCTGGGAGATTTGGGGGCTATATTTGAACTCATTAACCAAATGTTTAGCATTTTTGCGCCATCTATAGTTGCTGTGTTTTTATGGGGGATTTTGTCAAAAAAAGGAACGGCAAATGCTGCTTTCTGGACCCTCTTGGGGGGCAGTCTTATCGCAGCAGTTATATTTTTAATCGAAAAATATGCTACCATTGGAGGGATTAAAAATTATATATCAAATCCGGAAGGTTTAGGAATAAATTGGCTAAGACAGACCTATGTATACTTTATTATTTCTTCTTCTATTTATGTACTAATTTCATTTTTTGATAAATCAGAACAGCATATACCGGATACTTTTTATCTGAAAGCAACCCGATCTTCTAAAATTGTAAATTATTTAAGCATATGCCTGGTAGTTATAATGCTAATCATTTATGCTATTTTCTATTAATTTAAAGTTTTGATAGCTAAATGTAGTTCTGAGGGAAGTTGAAAAATAAGGATAGGATGTACTATTTTAAAAATTACTAATTATGAAGTTTAAAACATTGAAGCGTTTTGTTTTTTGCGCAGGAATCTTTGTGGGATTGATGTCTTGTAATTCTGAAACTAAAGGTACCGAGCAGTCTCCTAATATAGTAATTATTTTAGCAGACGATCTGGGATATGGCGATCCCCAGATATATAATGTCGATTCTAAAATTCCGACTCCAAATATAGATAAGTTGGCACGAGGCGGTATGCGTTTTACCGATGCCCATACCCCTAGCAGTGTATGTACTCCAACGCGTTATGGCTTGTTAACCGGACGATACGCCTGGCGAACTCCTTTAAAAAGAAGTGTTCTTTGGGCATGGGATAAACCTTTAATTGAAAAAAACAGATTAACCTTACCTAAACTCTTAAAGTCTAAACAATACCACACTGCCTGTATAGGAAAGTGGCATTTAGGCTGGCGATGGCCATCGAATACTGATGATGGCTTTGTTAACGACACCATTAAAATAGGTGATTATGGACTCAAGGGAAGAAATGATCTTTGGAAAAAAATGGATTTTTCTAAGGCTTTGGCAGGTGGTCCGCTTGAGGCTGGTTTCGATTACTATTTTGGAGATGATGTGCCAAATTTTGCGCCATATACCTTCTTTGAAAATAATAAGCTGATCCAAATTCCCGATCGCCTAAAGCCAGCAGATATGTTTGGAACGCCGGGACCTATGGCTGAAGGATGGGAATTAGACAAGGTGATGCCAACAATTACCGAGAAAGCTGTTGATTATATAAAAGAACAATCAAAAACAGAGAATCCGTTCTTCCTTTATTTTGCACTAACCGCCCCGCATACGCCAATTGCCCCGGCTTCAGAATTTAAAGGTGCAACCGAAGCTGGTCCCTATGGTGATTTCGTTTACCAGGTTGATTATACCGTTGGTCAGGTGGTTGAAGCTTTAGAGGCATCTGGTCAGCTGGAAAATACTTTGGTTATTTTTACTTCTGATAATGGGTCGCCACAAAGAGATGGCACCAATATGGCTGGAGTTGCCGGGTCGGTAAAAAAGTATGGGCACGACCCAAGTAAACCATGGAAGGGAATGAAGGCTGATATTTTAGAAGGTGGCCATCGTGTGCCTTTTGTGGCTTTATGGCCTAAAAAAATAAAAGGGAATTCTATAAACAATCAGGTTGTTTGTTTGACAGATATAATAGCAACAGTGGCTTCACTTGTAGAAATACCATATGACGAAAAGAATGCCATGGAAGATAGTTATGATATTTCATCCTTATTGATGGGGTCTGATGCTCCGGTTCGAACTGATATCGTACATCACGCTATCAATGGTACTTTTGCCATTAGAAAAGGAGCTTGGAAACTTATTTTAGGTAAGGGGCCTGGTGGTTTTAGCCGAAGTTTAAATCTTCCGGAGTTTCCGGTAAAAACGGAGGGGCAATTATACAACCTTTCGAATGACCCTTCTGAAACAGATAATGTATATGCTGAATACCCTGAAAAGGTGAGAGAATTGACGGAGTTGCTCAATCGGTATAAAATTAACGGTTCCAGCAAACAAATAGAAATCTAAGAATATTCCTTATGGATTTACCAATTGCATTAAAATTGCCTCAACCTTCTCTGCCAATTGTTATTATTGGAGCGGGGGGTATCGTTAAAGATGCGCACTTACCAGCCTACGCTAAGGCAGGGTTTAAAATACAAGGAATTTACGATATAGATATCCGGAAAGCCCAGGTGCTAAGAGAAAAATTTCCCGAAATTCAAAAGGTCTATGCTTCTTTCGAAGAGATGATTTCAGAAACTAAAAATAAACAAGTCGTATACGATCTTGCGGTACCCGCTAACTTACATTCCGAAATACTGGAAAAGTTACCCAATGGGGCGAATGTTTTATTACAGAAACCCATGGGTGAAAACTTAGAAGAGGCTAATGCTATTTTGGATATTTGTAATAGAAAGAAGTTAACAGGAGCTGTTAATTTTCAACTTCGATATGCACCTTATTGCCTTGCAGCGAAGAAAATGATCGAAGAAGGAATGATAGGTGAAGTTTATGATATGGAGGTGAAAGTATGTGTTTACACACCATGGCATTTATGGGATTTCCTTTTCTCCTTGCCACGGGTGGAAGTGTTGTACCATAGTATACATTATTTGGATTTAACAAGGAGCTTTTTAGGAACCCCCAATAAAGTATATGCGAGTACCTTAAAACATCCTAAGATGAAAGATCTGGCCTCTACCCGATCGACCATAATACTGGATTATGATGAATATACACAAGCTCGTATTATAACCAATCATGGTCATGATTTGGGTTTGAAGCATCAAGAGTCTTATTTGAAAATTGAAGGAACTGAAGGGGCTATAAAAATAAGAATTGGATTGTCATTAGATTACCCAAAGGGAATGCCGCCAAAATTTGAGTATAACTTGTCGAATGATGGAAAAGGTTGGCAAGAACTACCCTTAGATGGCGCATGGTTTCCGGATGCTTTTATGGGTCCAATGGCAGCCTTGCAAATGCATGTTATAGATAACAAACGAGATATAGGAGTAAGCTTGGAAGATGCTTATGAAACTATGCGATTGGTAGAAGCGGTGTATCAATCAAGTGACCGTGGGGGCATATCAATGGAAACTATTAAATAATTGTATTATACCAACTTTATGCAAATTTTTAAGCGATTTGTTAGCTGTTCATTCATCCTGATCTTAATATCGGGATGTTCAAATACCGAAAACAAACAAAGAAAAATTAAATTCGAGCCGACCGTGGCTTCCCTGCAACAGTATAGAACTCCTGACTGGTATGCTGATGCTAAATTTGGAATTTACTGCCACTGGAACGCCCAATCCGCATCCAAAAGTAAATTTAGCGGATGGTATGCCAGGCACATGTATGAACAAGGTAGTCCTGCCTATAAGGATCATTTAAAGAATTGGGGACATCCTTCTGAAGTGGGCTATAAGGATATTATTGAAGCTTGGAATCCCGATAAATTTGATGCTGACCGTTGGGTAAAACTATTTAAAGAGGCTGGAGCTAAATATGTACTAACCATGGCGGTTCATCACGATAATTTCGATTTCTGGGACTCGAAATATCAACCGCGTTGGAATTCGTTAAACTATGGACCCAAAGTTGACGTATGTAAAGAAATGCGGGAAGCGTGCTTAAGAGAGGGGATCCGATGGGGTGCCAGAACTCATTTGGGACGATCTTACAGCTGGTTTCAAACAAATAAAGGAGCAGATACCATAGGCCCTAAAAAAGGAGTTCTGTATGATGGTAATAACCCTGATTATGAAGATTTATACATTGAAAAGGCTACTCCTGAACAAATAGGAACCAACTATAGTCAAATCAGACATCCGCTGAATCCTTCTAAAGAATGGATGGAGCATTGGAAAAATAGAATGTTCGACCTAATAGATAATTACCATCCGGACCATTTGTACTTCGATGGCGCTAGCCCTTTTATGAATGATGAAGGTCAGGCAGGATTAGACGTAATTGCTCATTTTTATAACCATAATGCTTCAAGACATGATGGTGAAAATGAAGGAGTAATGGTGATAAAAGACATTAAAAATCACGGCTTTTTTTATGATAAAATATCCACAGTGGTATTAGAGCGAACCCGGGAAAATAATATTGTTGAAGAACCTCGGGAAACAGAAAATTCAACCGGCCCTTGGTTTTATACAGGAGATGAAACAGGTTATCGTAGCTCTGAAAGCTTATTACATGAAATGATCGATGTTGTTTCGAAGAATTGCAATTTTGTGTTAAACATTCCTCCCCGACCTGATGGTAGTTTCGATGATCAATCCTTAAAAATTCTTAAAGATTTCGGTATGTGGTTTAAAAGAAATGGAGAAGCCATCTATGGTACCCGCGCATGGCATACATTTTCAGAAGACGAATTCCGATTTACTGCAAAAGCAAAAAGCTTGTTTGCAATAGCTTTAAAGAAACCTGGTGAAAAAGTGTTGATACGTTCTTTAAATTCATGGAAACCAGAAGACATTATGTCTGTGGAATATGGATTTAAAGAAAAGTTAAATTGGGAATTAACCACTGAAGGTTTAGAAATTAAAATACCTGAAGAATTCTTAGGTGAAGAACTTGCTTATGTATTTAGAATTTCATGTTCCAGAGAGGTTAAGAATTTGCCCTACAGAAAAGTGGCTATTCAATCTGTAAAAGAAGATAACGAGGAAAATAGCAAAAAGTTCGGTGCCGATGGTAATGGAGGAGAAACCCTGCCAACTCGTAAACAATAAAACAGGAAGGATTAGCACTATGGCTAAGATCATCAAAATAAGAAAATTAATGATAAAATGAATAAACCCGTGTACATAAAAAAGGTAGAAGCAGTCGATACGCAATTTAATCTTAAAGATGGGGCAGGTTCCGATGCCATACATACTACGCCCGTATATGCTTATGCAGTTTGTAAAATACATACCGATAAGAATGTTGAAGGCACAGGATTAGCTTTTACCCTTGGAACGGGTAATGCCCTTGTTTGTCAAGCCATCAATTATTTGGCAAAGCATATAGAAGGAAAAGAGATAAACGAATTAATGTCAGATTTTGGCAGTACTTATAAGGCCATGGCAGACGATCCGAATTTTCGCTGGCTGGGCCCTCATAAAGGAGTCGTTCATTTAGCACTGGCATCAGTGGTAAATGCATGTTTTGATCTTTGGGCAAAATCGAAAGGAGTTCCATTGTGGAAACTACTGGTTGACCTATCTCCTGAAGCGATTGTGAGAACACTTGATTTTTCATACTGTGAAGATGTATTAACTCCGCAGGAGGCTATAGATTTAATCAATCAAAATAATCTGGGGATCAGTGAGCGAATTCCAATAGTAGGTGAAGGCTATCCGGGTTATGACACTTCTGTTGGATGGTTTAATTATTCTGATGAGCAGGTTGCAGCCAATGTTAAGAAAGCAATGGATAATGGCTTCACAGCGATGAAACTAAAGGTAGGAAGTGCAGATAGCGCCAGAGATATCAGACGGGCCGAAATGCTGAGGTCTCTTGCGGGAGATGAGGCGACCATTATGTTCGATGCTAACCAGCAATGGAATTTACCTCAGGCCATTGCTATTTGTAAAGAGTTGGAAAAATTAAATCCTTTATGGGTAGAAGAACCTACCCACCCAGACGATGTTAATGCTCATGTTACATTGGCAAAGGAAGTTCCTGTTAAAATAGCCTTAGGTGAACATGTGCCGAATAAGGTAATTTTCAAGAACTTTTTGCAGTCAGGCTGTATGTCTTTTAATCAGGTGGATGCAGTAAGAGTAGGGGGTGTTTCAGAATTTATACTAATCAGTTTGTTGTCCAGAAAATATAATATTCCTGTGGTGCCGCATGTTGGTGATATGGGACAAATACATCAGCATTTAGTACTCTTTAATCATATTACACTAAATCATCCTGTTGTGTTTTTAGAACATATACCACATTTACAAGATTATTTTAAACATCCGGTACGGATCGAAGGAGGTAAATACATAACCCCTATGGAACCCGGTCTGAGCAGTGATTTAAAATTATAACTCTTTATTAAGGGTCTGCGAATATTGGGTTGTTATTGGGTCTTAAAAAAATGTATCCCTGTAGAAAATTTCGGGATGCAGCTTTTTATATACATTTAAGTTTGACTTAACGCTCCGCTCAGTTAGCGGAGTGTTTTTATTTGTTGCGATGGTACTGGTTCCAAAAGTTCAATGATAAATCAAATTTTGTATACTTTTATAACCAGAGAAGGATTAGCGTATTTAAAATAATACAATAGAATAAAATCATGTCGGTAGGTTCCAAAGGAAAAAATAAAAAATTAAAGACCAAACAAAGAATAATTAATCAGGCAATCGCGCTGTTTAATAAAGACGGAGTTCGAAATGTGACCATTAGGAATATAGCATCTGAAATGGCTATTGCACATGGAAACTTAACCTATCATTATAAAAATAAAGAGGATCTGTTATTGGCAATTTATGGGCAGATGAGAATTGAAATGTCTCAATCCTATATTTTAAGTAAAGATTCCGCTACATCATTTGAACATTTCCACCGTTTACTATTGCATCTGGAGCATTTTCAACTGAAGTATCGTTTTTTTAACCTGGATGTGTTAGAGATATCCCGAACGTTTTCAAAGATTAACGAGGTACTTCAGGATACCCTCTTACTCCGACGTGACCAAATGGTTAAATTGTTTCAAGGGTTTTTAGATGAGGATTTAATAGACGGCACCTCCGTTGATGACTATACCAGATTAAGACATACCATTAGAATTCTAATTACTTTTTGGCTATCACAAATGGAAGTGTTTCCGGAATCAGGCACCAAAGAGGAAGGGGAAATGGTCGCACATATTTGGAATCTCATTAAGCCCCATATGACTGAAAATGGAAAAAGGGAGTTCACAAGGGTTTCAGAGCAATTTTTGCGTTACGAGGAAGAGGTCTGAAGATTTAAATTAACTCCTGGATTGGAACAGACTGATGGGTCGTGATGTAGCGTTTAAAATCCTTGAAACCTGTAATTTAAGTTGAGCAAGAATTGACTTCTTTTGCCAAATACTCCTAATTCAGATCTTAGTTGCCAATGTTTGTTGAATTGGTATTGTGCACCCAAAATTAAATTAAATGGAGCAGCCACTTCTTTTTCGAGTTTGTAATCTATATTGGCATTACCAGGATCTATTCCGTTAGCGATGTCTTCCATCTTGTTTATAATCTTATTTACAACAAATTTTTGAGCTGGAGGTAAGGTTTCTGCCCACCGATACATATCTTCAATGATGTTACCATCCCCAATGTTTGGAAAAATATTTTGTATAGCAATAGATCCTTCTGTGTCACTTTGTAAAGACTGGTAGAATACGCCACTCCATACAGATAAAGATCTGGTGGGCTTTATCGGGTCCATAAAACTGTGTCCGATACGTAAACTACTATTAAAAGCGGGTACAGGTTCAACTATAACATCTACATCTACAAAGTTATAATTATTGTCCCATGCTATCCATATGGGGCCAACCGCTCCAGCCAAAGTTGCGCCCAACCCAAACGATTTCGCTCCAAAATGCTGATCTGTTTGGAGGCTAATAGGGTCCAGAAGTGTAACCTCAGTCTCAGTAGTTCCCCCTCCTAAGATCCCATAGATGTTCAAAAATGGAAAAATCCATAGGTCAGGTCTAACAGTATAAGCATTGGTTGTAGCTATGGTGGGTCCAAAATTAATAAAGTTACTGATGTCAACTTTATTACTGCCATTAAACCCTATGGCTGTTTGTGTGATGTTAATTTCTTGTTTTTGAGTAAAGTAAATAGCACTTACTCCCCAGGGAAATGGAATGTCATAACCTCTTTTATAGGCTTGTTTTCCAAGAATTGGAAAGGTGTAATCGTATTCCATTTGCTGAATACTGTCGTAATAGGCTTTATAGGCTGGGTTATCAGATTTTCCATACCCCTGAGCTTCTGCAATATTCAAGGAGAGAAGCCAACAACAGATTATAAGTAATATGTTTTTTAACATAAGTTAGTTGATTTCATTTTTTTTCCCCGCACCAATAGGAATACCTGCGTAAATATAAAAGGTACGGTTGTGTTGAGCAGGAATACCTTTCTTGGCAATATTTAAAAGTCCGTGATAATATCGTACTCCAAGGTTAATTCCTGTACCTTTCATCAATTTATATCCTACACCTCCTGCAAGTCCCATATCGAAAAGTGTATATTGTTCTTTTACATCATTTTGCATGGTTAAGGCTTTTCCGCTTCCAGTTTGGGTTTCAAATTTATCTTTAGCCCTGTACAACAACCCAATTTGAGGACCTGCCTCTATAAAGAACTGATTGTAAATTTTGTATTTAATATATACAGGGACGCTAAAATAGTTTAGTTCGCGTTTAGCTGTAGATTCCATGAATAAAGGATCTAACTCGGGATCGTCAAGATTGTATGCAATATTACGAGCGCCCATTTGAGATTTTACAATAACTCCGGTATGTATGAGCATGTTTCCCTTTGTTTTAATATCAAAATAGAACCCCAAATGCAGTGAAGAATTCGATTGAGTATCGTCAATTCCTGAAATATTAGACAATGCAAGCCCACCATCCAAGCCGAATTCTACTTTTCCGGAATTCAGTTTGTCCCCAAGTAACAATGAAATAAGTATTTGTCCGTGGGTTAGTTGTAAACCGAACATCATAAAGGAAGTGAAAAGGAAGATTCTTCTTAACATATTACCAAAGTGGTTACCGTTTTTGTTGTTATAACTCAAAAGGATAAACAACTTTCCAGTCACGTTCCATATCAACAAGGGTCCACCCTTTTTCCTGTGCTTCATCCAGTCCTTTATCGAAAGTACCTATATGAGACTTTCGGTCATAGGCCCATTCTCGGATAGAGTCTGTATGGTGAATGTATAATTGAAAACTTTTATGCTCATTGGCATCAGTCCACCGTAACATTTGCAGATCACCATCTGAATTACCCGCAGCAAAAACGGGTTTTTTGCCTATAAACCGATTAATGCCAATCGGCTTTCCTTCTTTGTCATCAATGAAGTCTATTTTAGCCAGGCGTTTAATTACAGGATTTCCATTATTGTAATCGTATTCCGTTTGAATACTGCTGCCTACTACTTGATCTTTTGGAATACCGTATACCTGTTCCGTCCAAGGTCTCATAAATTCAATACCTCCTCCTGAAACGATAAAGGTTTTAAATTCATTGGCTCTTAAATATTCAAGCAATTCCAGCATGGGTTGGAATACCATCTCGGTGAATTTCCTTTTCTTAACAGGGTGTTCTGCAGTAGTAATCCAGTTTTTAACAATAGCCTCAAATTCATCCGTAGTCATTCCTGCATGGGTTGTCATTATTATTTCAATCAGTCCTTTCATCCCTTGCTTTTTGAGGTCTTCCATATTGTTCTCTAAAACAGCCTTGAAAGGCTGTTCATTTTTCCATTCCGGATGGTCTGCTGCTAAAGACTTTACTCGGTCTATAGCAAAAAAGAATTGAAAATATACTGGTTGTTCGCTCCAAAGGGTGCCGTCATTATCGAAAGTAGCAATGCGGTCATTTACATCGATAAAGTTCGGACTATTAATATTTGTTACATCTTGAACATAAGAAATGATAGCTTCTTTGGTAGCACCGTCATTCCATGATGGTAGCGGGTCCATTGCATTTTCTGAAGATTCGGTTATTTCAATAACTGATTCGTCAGTTTTTGGGTCTGTGTTCGACTTACAGCCTGTAAAGAATAGGGAGATAAAAAGTAATGGGAGGATGAAGAAATGGTTTTTATGTGTTTTCATGATGGTTATAATTTTTGATTGATTAATACTTCGTAGGTTTAACCGGATATTTCTTCATTAGTTTTCCAATCTTTTTTGGTATCGCTTTCTCCCGCTTACTTGGGTTTTCTTGTACAACCGCTGTTATGATGCCTTGCCATATCAGTCTTTTTGTTTCCCTGTCGTACATGTCTACAACAAAAGTACCCTCGTTATAATCATTTTCACTTATGGTAGTTGTAGCGGATACACTGCCGGCGCCCATCCCATAACGCCAACCCCATCGGGCTCCATAGCCGTAATAATTATTAAAGTCAGTGTAGGCCGTTTTACTGGTTTTGGCGTTTACCACAACAAATAAGGTAATAGCAGCGTCTCCACCTGAATTAACCAATTGCATACCGCGTAGTGAGAATTCATTTTGAAGCGCATCAGTGATCCGCTTTTTATCAAAATCGTTCAGGATTTTATCACTATTCTTTTCCCATCCTTCAAATGAATAGGTTCTGTATTTAGAAAAGTCAGCTTCTTTATCGTAATCACTTCTAATTTGGGCATTTCCAAAAGAAATTACAAAGAACAAGATCAGGATGGGACCAAACGGTTTTAGCATTGTTTTCATCTTTTAAAATTTTGAGTTAAAATCTAATCAATAAGTCATTTACCAGTGCAATCTATTGTGTTTTACAGGATCACTATAAGGGGGTATCATGATTTTTGATATTGCTCAACAATTATAAACCAATCATCAAACTTTTAATATCAAGTATGTTCTGGGGTCAGGGATCAACTAATTATTTGGAGGGGGAATACTAAAATTACTAAAAAAAAGAATTAATCAATAAGGAAATCCCGTGTTTAACAAGTGATTTCAACTTATATTTTGAGTTTTGCTACACTTTGGCTTATCAGAATTCACAATATTTATCATTAATAAAGACGCCATCTATTACAAGAATTAAGAGGATTAACGCCAGGTTGAGATGTGGTGATGTAATTATTTTTTTATATGCGAAGGGAGCTCACCATCTCTTCCGAAAGTATTGAGTGCTTTCATAGCATTTTGCATAGGGATGGAAATAAATTCACAATTCTCTTTATTCAAATAACGTATTTCTCCCGCATCCATTTTGGGGGCATCCGGGATATAGAGACTTAAAAATCCATTTTCAGTTTCATTGGTGATAAAGGCCAAAATATAGCTTTGGTCTTCTTTTAGAAGTATAGCCTTCCAATGGTCTTTTGTTAGGTCTTGCTCTTCATCAAGTAATCGGTATTTAAGCATTTGCAGGCTAGGGAAAATAGTAAAGAGTCGCTCTTCCATTTTTTGACTCCATTGATGTACCACCCCCATTTCAAGGAGTAAGCCACTAATGTAACATAAACCTAAAAGCAATAAAACAGAAACAATGGTAAGGGTTGCAGCACCAAAAATGGTATGAATATTTAAAAGGTCTATAAGTTTCCTTCCTATTGGAAGAAGTAGATGAATGGCATTGTTGATTAAAAAAATAAAAATGATCAGGGGGATAACGAAGAATAAGCCTCCTAATATCAAAGCTCTCGATGGTCGTTTATATACAGACATTTTTATGCATTTTATTTTCCGGTTAAAATTTCCAGGCTACACCGACACCTAAGGTGAATGAATCATAGGCTTTCCATCTGAAGTCATATGAGAATTCAGCAATAAACTCCCAGTTGGAGGCTAATGGTGTTCCGTATTCTAGTGAGGCCCTATTCAGGAAATAATTCTCATCCTTAGAAAACTCTCCTCCTGCTCCAAATAAAATGGACCAATGTTCACCAGGTTTATAGGCGCCCATAAGAGCAGGGGCAACAGGTCTTGAACGTTCTATTTCTTCACCGTTTTCTCCTTCTGCTACAAATTGTTCCAGGATAATGTCGGTGTGAAGGCCGATCGCCCATTTTTCATCCACTTCATAATTATAATTGATTCCCCATGCTGCCAGTTTTAACCATTCTTTATCACCATCAGAATCCCGACCTTCAAGGACGTTAGCATGACTTAAAACGATAGAAATAGAATGGCGAGTTTCGGACTCTTCTATTTGCTCTTCCTGACTGTAAGATTGAACACCCCAAAATAATATACAGAAAAGTATAAAGTACAAATTCTTCATATTGCAATGTGTTGGTGGTTAATAAATCTTGGGGGAATAGGTACAAGTTACTTAAAGTTTTTTAAAGAAAACTTCAGACATGTAAAATTTCTTCAGGACTAAGAATATCATCGCCTTGAAATTTTAAAAGTACCTGGGCAACGGCTACCGTATCTTTTTCACAGTAGATGATTATTTTATCGAGATCATTTTGCTCATAAAAAACAGCTCTAACCATGCTTCCGTCAATATCGTCTTTTGGCGATGGGATGTTTAAAATATTGGTTAATAGTTTTAGTGATGTGAAATGTTTGTAATCTCCAAATCGCCATAGTTCCATAGTGTCAATATGAGGGATTTCCCATGGCTTTTTCCCCATTAAGTTTAATTTATTGGGTAATGCAATTCCATTGATGATCATTCTTCTGGCGATATACGGAAAATCAAACTCTTTGCCATTGTGTGCACATAACAAATGTTGTGGCTTATTAAAATGTGTCTCAAGCATATTCTTAAAGTCCAAAAGGAGTTGATGCTCATCACCGTAAAATGATGTTACCCTAAAATTCCTGATGGTACCTTTAAATGTAAAGTACCCCACTGAAATACATACGATTTTGCCAAATTCAGCCCATATTCCGGCACGATCATAAAATTCTTCCGGAGTAAAATCTTCTTTTCGCTGATATTTGGTTTTTTGAGCCCACAACTCTTTTTTCTCCTCAGTGAGGTTTTCGAAATTTTCATTTTCAGGAACTGTTTCGATATCTAAAAAAAGAATGTTCTCAATTTGAAGTTTGCGTTGCATTATTTGAGCATTTTGTAGGTTTCATCAATATAACCATAGATGTCATCCCGAAATGGGTCATCGGGTTTTTTTTCAGCTCTTTCATGGCCCAGTCTAACTATAATCAGATTATCATTGGGCTCTACAATTACGTATTGACCGAGGTGACCTCTTAGCATAAAGAAGTTTTTACCTTTATAAGGAAGTAGCCAAAACCCATATCCATACATCCAATCATTTTTAAATCGTGGAGTTATTGATTTTACCACAAAAGAAGAATCGAGTATTTGCTGACCGTTCCATTTACCAAAATCTTTATAAAGTTTTCCAAAGCGGGCAAAATCTCTGGCATTGCTGGCAATACAACAATAGGCTTTCTCCAGTCCGTCTTCTTCACTATCGAGTTGCCAGTAAGCCTCGTTTTCTGCTCCTATTGGTTTCCAAAACTTTTCAGACAGGTAATCTGCCAAAGTTTGTCCGGTCGCTTTTTCAAGGATCATTCCCAGTAGTTGAGTGTTTCCACTTAGATATTTAAAATATTGTCCTGGTTCTTCAACTACCTTAAGGTTAAGGATCACATCTCGTAAATTTTCATCGAAATAGGCTCTGGTTGTAATTGAAAAGGGAGAATAGTATGCCTCATCCCAGTTTAACCCACTGGACATTGAAGACAGATCTCCGACGGTCATTTTACCAGCGAGACCCATAGAAAATTCGGGATAAAAATCACCGACAGGCTGTTCAAGGCTCTTTATTTTGCCATCCATAATAGCCCGACCTAGCATCGCGGAAACCATGCTCTTGGCCATAGAAAAGGAGTTACTCTTGGAGTCCTTATCATAACCATCAAAATAAGTCTCATGCCACAAGCTATCATCTTTGATAACAAGAAACGCTACCGACGAATATTTTTCGTGAAGCTTATTTAAACTGTCCGTTGCAGGAGTAGTGTTGTATGCAATATGCTTTGGCCATGGCTGTGGCTTGGCTGATGCTATTGTTCGATTGTCAAAAACCTTGTAGTCATCTAAATAAGCAGTGGTTTGTCCATTTAAATAAATCGTCCTTACCGCTTTTATTAAATAATCGTAATCAAAGAGGTATAGTAACATTATGATAAGCCCAAATGGAATCAGAATCCATTTAAGAAATAATCTGAATACTTTCATGAATTTTAAGTTGCAGGTTCCGACTAAAGATAAGTTTTTTCTTTAAAAAAGGGATTGCTGGGAAGGTGGATTTTCATGATCTAAAAGCCACTTTTTTCTCCATATACCACCGGCATAACCTGTTAAAGAACCATCAGTTCCAATAACCCGATGACAGGGTACGACAATCCACAGAGGGTTTTTTCCATTTGCCGAGGCAACAGCACGTATGGCTTTAACGTCTCCAAGCCTTTTTGAAAGGTCTAAGTAGGAGATGGTGTTTCCATAAGGAATTTCTTGAAGGGATTGCCATACTTTTTTTTGAAAGGAAGTACCTGAGGGATTAAGTTTTAAGTTGAACTCCGTTCGTTCACCTTTGAAATATTCTTGAAGCTGTATCGAACAATCCATTAATGTAGCAGGTATGTCATGAGTGTTTGTGTTGCCGTTAGAAACGTCATCATCTAATACCCTAATAGTACTAATTCCTGCTTCATCACCTTCAATGATAGTATTTCCAAGAGGTGTTTTAATGCAGATCTTCTTCATGTTTATTACCCGGGTCTTTGGTTTTAGGATCTAGATTCGAAAAATCTTCCTTATTCAGGATCCCCAGACGTTCAGCTCTGGTTTGCCAATTTCTGCGAGCCAACTGTTGAAGGTCTTCAACATTATCGCTCTCATCAACGATCTCAAGACCGAGAAGGGTCTCAATGATGTCTTCCATAGTCACAAGGCCGCCAATGGTTCCATATTCATCAACGACAAGGGCAATATGTCTTTTCTCACTGATAAGCTCCTCGAAAAGTGTAGGGATCGGCATATCCCTGCGGACGATCATGATTTCTCTTTTGATTGATGATAGTGGACTTTCCCCATGGCCGTTGATCATTTCTTCCATGACCTGGTCTTTCAGAACGAAACCTGAGATATTATCATTATTATCCTTAAAAAGAGGAATGCGTGAAAAACGTAGTTTAGGATTCTTAGTTAAAAACTCTTTTATCGTAGTATCTTCCGAAGCAATTTTCATAACAGTACGCGGCGTCATGATATCTTTAGCCTTTACCTCATCAAACTTAAGAAGGTTCTTGATTACCTTGCTTTCTGATTCTTCCATAACACCTTCTTGATGTGCTATGTCAGCCATTGAACTAAATTCTTCACGACTAAAAACAGATCCATGGGCACTTTTACCGCCAATTACTTTAGTAGTTAACTGAAGTATCCAGAGTATACCGGTATACTTCAATACGTTTACCATAATTTGCAGCGTAGAAGCAGCAAAGCCTGAAAGTTGTTTCCAGTAGGTTGCACCAATCGTTTTCGGGATGATTTCAGACAATACCAAAATTAGAAAGGTCATTATCGCCGAAACAATTCCAACAGAATTATTCCCACTTCCAAAAGTCTTTTCTGCCTGTACACCAACAAGAATAGCACCAACAGTATGCGCAACGGTGTTGATTGTAAGAATGGCAATTAAAGGTTTGTCGATGTCCTGTTTTAGTTCTTCCAATGTTTGAGCATAACCTTTCTCTTCTTGCTTCTTAAGGTTAATATAGGTAGGTGTAATACTTAATAACACTGCTTCCAGAATCGAACACAAGAATGAAAAGAAAATAGAAATTACAGCGTAAACTATTAATAGGGTCATGGTTTTTGGTCGTTGTTATGCTAATTTAATAAAATTTATAGGTTTTAACTTACTAACGGAGCAATGAAATGTTTTGGTGCTCCTCTTAAAAGTTTTTTTAAAAATTTAATAGATACGTTTTGTAAGCTAAACTTACCATCCCACATATCTTGGAGGTTTAATATTGTTCAGGTTCAGGTAAACAATAAGTTGTCCACGATGGTGGGTTACGTGATCTTGCAGAAGGTTTAAAATTTGCAATTTGGTTTTAGGTCCTGCAAAGAACTCTACGGTTTCTTCTAATTCTTTTGCAGGCGTATTTTTTACAGCTTTTGCAACTAAATCAAAAGCCGTTTGTAAACTTTCTAAGGTAGCTTTTTTATCAGTATTGTGATTAGGCACCTCCCTTTTTTCAGCATGGAAATAGGCATTACTTAACCAGGCCATATTATCCTGAATGTGCTTGAGTTGTTTGGCAAAGGTCATTTCTCTTTCTGTAGGTTTATATGCATAAGCATTTGCGGGCATGGCCTCAGCAATTTCCAAAAGATAGTTTTTAGAGTTCTCCCATTTTTCAAGGAAGGCAGAGATAGGTTCACTTTGGGCTTTTCCCGAGGTTGCAACGAGAAAAAATATAAATAATATCAGTAGGTGTTTCATGGTATTTTTTTAAATTTTCACACATAAAAAATCCCGTTAATACGGGATTTAAATGTACAAAATGATTTGGTATAATTCCTTAATGGAATTATAATGTTTAACTGATTCGTTATGCCACTGCTATATCGAATCAAAACAAGGCTTTTTGCTCACGCCAATGCTCAAATTCTATGGTGTCACCATGATGATTCGTTGTAATCTTTATACGAATTCCATTACGTCCCCATCCTCAGGAATCAAAATCTTGTCATTCAGCTGTTGAGCTGTCATCAAGGCGTTGAGTTCCTTTCTTGTTAGCGGACAATGATTGATCGCTTCCATATGATTGGCAATAACCTTACCAGAGGTGTTTTTTACAAATCGGGTAAGGTCATCAATATCCATTATCAGATGTCGGAAAAGATCAAATTGGGCAGCACCGCAGGCCAATATATTAATATCTGGTTGATAGTTTCGCAGAACGGTATCTACCGAATCCGTATAGATGGTATCCGAACTAAGGTAGACAGATGGTTGAGAGTCTGATTTGATATAATAACCGATAACATTCCCCATAAGTTTTGAAACAAAGCCATAGCCATGCTTTGCAGGGATTCCCTCAATGGTACCTCTAAAAAACGTTTGTTTTTCCCAATATTTTAATGCTGAAACCACCCGTAAACCACGCTTCTCAAGTGCTCTCTTATCCTTTATACTACAGGTAACAGGTATGTTCCGTTCGATTAAAAATGCCACTCCTTTACTGTCCAGGTGGTCTGGATGTTGGTGGGTTATCAGGCAATGTGTTACTTTGTTTAGTATGCTGGTGCTGTTGGGCGGAAGAGGTACTGTAGGATTCTTTCTGGCTTTATGTCTGAAGAGGGTAAAACTGGGCATGAACCCCTGGTCGCCTAACATCGGATCAATTAAAATAACCTGATCTTGCATTTCAAGTACCATGGTCGCATTTCTGATATGATGAACTTTTAGCATATACTTTGAATTTAAATGAAATACAAAAATGTAGGAAAATGAAATGGTGTGAATTGATTGAAATCAAGAAATACGTTTTCGAATTCGGCTAAGGGTTTCTGGGGTAATGTTCAGGTAAGAAGCAATATGGTACTGTGGAATATACCGAATCCATTCTGGTTTTTTCACCAGCAGTTCCTGGTAGCGCGTTTCCGGATTTTTGGTAAGATGGTTATATTCAAAAGATTCCTTCTGTGTCAATAATTTTTGAAAGGAGGATGTTACAAGCGACTTCCCACATTCATACTTTTCTAACAGTTCAAAAAAGATGTGTCTGTCGATAGATAAGACCTCAACAGCTGATAAGCACTCTTGATATTTACGGGTTGAAGTATTTTGATTAAATGCAAGCAGATCTGATATAAACTGTGGCTTTACATAAAAATTAATGTTGCGCTCTATATCCTGGTTATAATAATATTCCCGAACAATACCATTATTTAGAAAACGAAGTTTTTTCTCTTTTGTTTCCGCTTGCAGCAGCATACTATTGGCTGGATAATGGGTTAACCTAAAATGAGAAAATAATTCTTCAAGCCCATGCTCATTGAGGGGGAATTCAGTTTTAAAAAAGTCAGAGATGGCTGAAAACATATTTTCGTAGCTAAAAGGGAATAAATGGGATTCATTATCAAAAAAAATCAGATGCATTAAGTTATCTCAATGCTTTAATATTCCGTATTGTCGAGATAACTTAATACACCTAACTGGTGCTAACCAATAAGCTTTACTACGTCCTTAGCGAAATAACTCGCAATGATATCGGCGCCAGCCCTTTTTATAGCATAGGTCTGTTCAAGCACTACCGCATCGTGATCGAGCCATCCTTTTTCAGAAGCAGCTTTTATCATAGCATATTCCCCACTTACCTGATAAACAGCAACTGGAACATCATACTCATTTTTAATATCTCTTACAATATCCAAATAGCAAAGTCCGGGTTTTACCATTACAATATCTGCCCCTTCATCAATATCCATTTCTGTTTCACGTAGTGCTTCTATACGATTGGCATAATCCATTTGATACGTTTTCTTGTCTTTAGGAACCTCGGCCAAATCAACCGGAGCAGAATCTAATGCATCCCTGAACGGACCATAGAAAGCTGAGGCATACTTGGCGCTATAGCTCATGATACCGGTGTTAATAAAGCCTTCCTCTTCCAGGATCTCGCGCATTTCAAGTATGCGTCCATCCATCATATCACTGGGTGCAACAAAGTTTGCTCCTGCCTGCGCATGACTTAATGCCATTTCTGACAAAATTGATGACGATTCATCGTTTAAAATCATGCCATTTTCAACCACTCCGTCATGCCCATATGACGAATATGGATCTAATGCTACATCCGTCATAACTAACATATCAGGCACTGTATTCTTAACGGTTTTGATAGCACGTTGCATTAATCCATTCGGATTTAAAGCTTCAGTCCCCTTGTTATCTTTAAGGTGGTCCGGAACTTTAACAAAAAGTAAAACCGATTTCAGGCCTAAATTCCATAACTCCTTAACTTCTTTTTCTAATTCATCCAGGCTGAAACGAAAGTAGTTTGGCATAGAAGGGATTTCATCCTTTACGCCTTTTCCTTCGGTAACAAATAGTGGCACTAAAAAATCATTTGGGGTAACAATGGTTTCGCGAACCAATCCTCTGATAGCTTCGCTCTGTCTTAGTCTTCTATTGCGTCTTAATGGGAACATATGAATATTATTTTTTATCGATATTAAGTTTTTTATTAATCTTATCAGCAGTTTTTGTGAAAGTTCTTGGAGCCTTAAAACGGTAACCGATATGAATGTTGAGGTAATTCATGGTGTCTCTGAACTGCATGTATCGGGTACTGTTGCTTTTTAAAAATAATACATTAGATTGTATTCCTCCAAAAAAACGATCGTAATTAAAACTTAAAACTCCCTGTAGTGATAGTTCATATAAAGAGGTGAATACATAATCATTTCCAAAATCGTTGTAATTGAGTCCAAATCCGGCAGAGGCTCCACTAGAAAACATAAAATGCTCGTTCAAAACAAAATTATAAAAATACGAAGGAGCAAGTGCGATGTCTACGGAACTGCTGTTGTGGTTAAAGCCACTGGACTGTAATACAAAATTAGTGTAATAGTAATATACCTTGGGAATGAAACTACCCGCACTTTTCAATTGCCATTCGCGCTGACTCCTGGTAGCGCGGTAAGAGAATTTTTTGTTGAAGGAATATGCTGTGGCTCCTCCGATCTTATTGGTTTCCATCAATGGAGATATTTCATCTCCGGAACCCCTGTTGATGGTAAAACCTCTCTGGTGATAAAAACTCACATCCTGTATCCAGTTTTTATAAAAACCTTTTAGGGCAAGGTTAATGATATTAGCATCATCAGCATGGCTATTTCCAGGAAGGAAACCCGAAGAAATACCCACGCCAACTTCTAACGACCTGAATTGTGCAGCAATAGACAGGCGTTCTTTTTTGTTTGGAGATATTTCATATTTTGTACTGGCATCTTTGTCATTATATCCAAAACTATTCGAGTTGTGGATAAATGCCAGTTTTAGGGCAACTTCATCCGGAAAGCTTTTTATATATCCATCCTTATGGATGCTATCAGTTCTCTGCGCGGTTATAAAAAAGCAGTGGCTTATAAAAAGTAAGATCAAGGCTTTTTTTAAACCCATGCTTTAGGATTTTTTAAAACAGTGATTAATTTCTCTTCTTCACTTCCTTTTTCAGGATGATGATCATAAACCCACTGCACATGGGGCGGGAGACTCATCAGAATACTTTCTATTCTGCCGTTTGTCTTCAGTCCGAACAAGGTACCTTTGTCATGTACCAGGTTAAACTCTACATAGCGGCCTCTTCTTATCTCTTGCCAGTCTCTGTTCTTTTGAGTGTAGGGTAAATCCTTACGTTTTTCAACGATGGGAACATAAGCAGATAAAAAACTATCGCCAACTTCGGTTACAAAATCGTACCAGGCACTCATGTCCATCGTTTCATTGGCTTTGCAATAATCAAAAAATAATCCTCCGATGCCTCTTGCTTCATCACGATGTGCATTCCAGAAATACGTGTCACATTTCTTTTTAAAGTCAGGATAAAAAGATGGGTTATGTTGATCACAAGCCGTTTTGCAAACTTTATGAAAATGCCTGGCATCTTCTTCAAACAAATAGTAAGGAGTTAGGTCTTGGCCACCACCAAACCAGCTATCGACAATATTACCCGCTTTGTCATACATCTCAAAATAACGCCAGTTTGCATGAACGGTAGGGACAAAAGGATTCTTAGGGTGTAGTACCAGGCTAAGGCCACAGGCAAAGAAATCGACATCATCAACTTTAAAATACGATTGCATAGCTTTCGGAAGCGGTCCGTGAACGGCAGATATGTTTACTCCCCCTTTTTCAAATACGCGACCGTTTTCAATAACTCTCGTACGACCGCCACCTCCTTCAGGACGTTGCCATAGGTCCTCCTGAAACGTTGCTTCTCCATCGATAACTTCAAGTTTTGAGGTTATGGTATCTTGTAATTGTTGTATGTATTGATAAAATTTTTCTTTCATGTTAATTGCGCACTAATGGGTTTAAATTTTTTAGAAACTAATAAAATAGTTTCGATTATGGCGGTAATGCTATAATAGGAAAAACCGAGGCAAATAGCGGTATATGGTTTTTCCAGGAAAAGTCCGCCTTGTGTTCTGATAAGGTGATACCCGGATTGATCTAAAAACTGATCGTTTAATCCTAAACTGGGTATATATGGTGAACCAAATCCTATAATAAAAATAAGAATAAAGTAGGTGAAGCCAGCAGAAACGGCCATTACTTTTGTTCGCTTTTTAAGCTCGGGACTCGGGTTGCTGAAGGCAAATCTCATACGGTTTAAAATAGTAATTAAATAAACCATTATAATGAGATTGTTGGTCACCAGGGTATTAAAAAAGTAAGCGAATAACCCATAGAATGGGAAGAAAATAAAAAGGGTGTATTTCTTTGGGAATACGGCCATAAATATTCCGGTGTGCAACATGATAAACTCGGCAGCTATGAGAATGGCCAAATTCATAATTTGTTCGGCTTGATCTGGTTTCGGATCAATCCATAACATTAAGAATTGTAGGGCTATAATGATATTCATCATGATGCCGGTGTACTCAAACTGCTTATCGTATTTTTCCAGAATACTACTACTCATTTACTATCGGTTAATCACTAATTTTTTTAGTAATAATGGTGCTGTACTTTTTAAATTTATGATGGGTTTCGATTATAATTTTAGCGGCATTTTTCACCTTAAATTCCATGTTGATCACCGCTGGTAAACCAGTTCTTTTTTTGTCGTTAAATATGGCGATTAATTCGTCCGGGGTGTATTTATCATCAAGCTTCACATCTTGATTGTAGAGGAAATTATAAGTGGCATCCAGCTGTTTATTATCGGCATCATAAAACCGGATGGCTTTGTAGATGTTGTATAGGAGCGTGTTATAGTTTTTTCTGGGTATTGATAATACTACTGCACTCTTGTCAAAATGAGCTGTAATGCCTTTATTTTTGGTGTTATTTTTGGTCAGACTCAAATTTCTGCTTTCTGTCGGAATATATAATGACAAGTTAATTTCGATAGTATCACCTTCTGGTAAGGGTTCGTAGATGTCTTTATAATATTCTCCAAGATACCCCACAGAAAATGAGTCGTAGTCCTCTTGTCCCGGAATTAACTTTAAAACCTCTCTGCCCTTAGGAGTGTGGAGGTAAAAGTTATTAACTTCAATATAGGAGCCGGTCGGGTATAAAGTGTCCATTTTAGTATTGTAAACGGATATGCTTTGATAGTTGCTATTGTTAGATAGTATTTCTAAAGATTCACTATAGGCCTCAATTTGTGAGTTAGAATAATTATTCTGAAATGGATAAAATTCGAGTGCTGCTTTATCGATATATTTGTCGGCTGAATACCAGTTGTTATAGACTTTTTTAAACGCCAAATCCTGATAGTCAATGATGAGGGGTGGATAATCATAGCCTTGTAATTTGGTGAGCATATACATGTTTCCGCGATCCCCAAAATTCAGCATTAATTTCGTAAGCTTCTGAATACCTGTTTTTCGATCGTATATGGAAGTCCCTCCCATATGCACTTGGTTCTCTTTTACCTTAAAAATGCCTCGACTTTCAACAATGACCTCTTCTTTATTCACCTCGATAATAGTATGTTCAACAAGAACCGCTAGCTTTTTGTTTTTTTGAAATGAAAAGGAATCAAGTTCCGACCAGTTGTAGCCTGTCTTTAACTGGATATCTTTAAGGGGATTAATCTTTTTGTTGCCAAATTTATCCGTTAATTGATTAAGGATACCCTCCACTTCGGCATCGTTTATATCCAAATGATATGTTTTAGAAACAATTCCATTGCTATCAACTTCAAAGGTAAGAGGCTTGTTGATGATGTGCTTAGCTAATTTTTGAACCCGTTTGTTTTCCATAGCGATGTTTTTAGTATGGAAATAAGCACGGTTATTGTAACCCTGGCTCATAGAACCTTTTATATCGTGAAGAACAATTTCAAAATCGAGGTCTTTATTGGTATATGTTAAGCCAAAATCAAAATTGATCATAAAAGCAATATCGTCATCTTCCTCTAAAATTAATTCTGTCTCATATTCATATACCTGATCAATTACAGGTCTTAATTTCAACTGTTGCGAATACCCGGTAAGGGAAAAAACAATGAAAGTGGTGACAAGTATAATTCGGTCTATTCTCATAGATGCTGTTTAAAAATCATATCAAATGAACCAGTTGATTTTTAAGGGTCCTGAGCTCGTTAAGATTCGATACCTTTTTACTGGTTGTAAGAAACGGTAATAATTCCTTGGCTAATTTTTCACTGTCAGTCTCAATAATATTATTGCGTTTGAACATTTTGTGAACAAAGGTACGACCATATGCATTGTTGTGCAGGTCCATAGCACGCTCCAAAGGTTTGTTTGGAGAAAATTCTTCGTGCCAGTCAGTGATTGTTTTAGCCCATTGAAGCGCCTCGTTAAAATCTTTGTTCCACTGATAAGCTTCCTTGGTTAATAAAATATTCCATAAGGCATGTCTAAACGCATTCGAACTGTTATTTAGATGATGCAGGTTTGGAAAATAATGATCTGAAATACGGATACAGTTTTTTGTTGCTATAATGGTTGGGATCACCATAAGCGGCCGCCTGAAAAATAACCCCGAAAGGCTTATGAGTTTCTTATAATTTAAACTTGTTAAAAGCGTTCGGGGTATCATTTTATTTATATTCTTTAACCGCTTCTATAAAGGCTTTGGCATGATCAACCGGGATATTAGGTAAAATACCATGTCCTAAATTAACCACATACTTATCTTTCCCAAATGCATCGATCATCTCATGAACCATTTTTTTAATGGTTGGGATCGGGGATAACAAGCGCGAAGGATCAAAGTTTCCTTGCAAAGTGATATTTCCTCCCGTTAAATACCTTGCATTTTGAGGCGAGCAGGTCCAATCTACACCTAGTGCTGAGGCTTTACTTTGTGCCATGTCGTTTAGGGCAAACCAACAACCTTTTCCAAACACAATAACTTCAGTTAAAGGAGCTAACGCTTCGATAATTTGGTTGATGTATTTCCATGAAAACTCCTGGTAATCTACCGGAGAAAGCATGCCGCCCCAACTATCGAAAATTTGAACTGCATTGACCCCGTTTTTTACCTTTTCTTTTAAATAAAGAATTGTGGTGTCAGTTATTTTCTGAAGCAATGCATGGGCTGCTTCGGGTTGAGAGAAACAAAAACCTTTGGCAGTATCAAAACTCTTAGATCCTTTTCCTTCTACAGCATAACAAAGAATAGTCCAGGGAGAACCTGCAAAACCGATTAAAGGAACCTCGTCATTAAGCATTTCCTTTGTGAGCTTAATAGCATCCATTACATAGCCTAATTCTTCATTAATTTCAGGGATAACAACTTGTTCAACATCTTTAGCGGAACGAACCGGATTAGGTAGCCACGGACCAACTCCGGGCTTCATTTCCACTTCAATGTTCATCGCCTGTGGAATTACCAGAATGTCGGAAAACAAAATAGCAGCGTCCGGCTTAACGATACGAATAGGTTGTACGGTTATTTCAGCAGCCAATTCGGGAGTTCGACAACGAGTAAAGAAATCATATTTTTCTTTTAATGCCATAAACTCAGGTAAATATCTTCCAGCCTGTCTCATCATCCATACAGGTGGACGTTCAACAGTTTCTCCCTTAAGTGCTTTTAAAAATAAATCGTTTTTTATCATGTGTTCTATGGTCTTTCTTTATGAGTTAAAATGTTTAATCACTTGTACAATCACGTTTTCAATGGTCGGTTTATTTGCCGTGATAATATTGTTGGTGTGTTTTTTTACTTCAGCCTCCGTGGTTTTTCCAAGAGAAAAAACAACAGCTTCTTCAATATGATTTTTAAGCGTGAAACTTTGTACGGCACTCGGACTGAAAAACATGATTCCGTCAAACTCTTCAAACAATTGTTTAGAGTCGGCCTCTGTCTTATATACTTCAATCTCTTTAAAAGCAACTCCATGCTCGCTTAACAGTGCAGGAAGCTCTTCTCTTCGACGGTCACCGCAGAAAAAGATAAATTCTTTTTCTTTATGATTGTTTATGATCTTAGTGGCCAGCCCTTTTGCCTGGTACGCTTTTTCCGTTACAGGATAGCCTTTAGCGATTAAAAAAGCTTCTGTTTTATCACCGACACAGTACGAGTTTTTAATCGTAATATCACGATTGTATATTTGTTTTACAGAGTTCTTGCTGGTAAATATGGCGTTTTCAATTTCCTTGGGACAATTAAAATCAATTCCTTTTACCTTTATGAAATCAGCTTCAAAAACCGTAATATTAGCTTCTTCCAGCATATTTCGTTGTTGTTCTGTAAGCTCCTTGGTGCTTAATATTTTAGGTTTCATGTTCATATTATAATAATTTTATTCAGCTAAATCGACTCCAAAAGCCGTTATATCATTATTGTTACCAAATACAATTAAAATATCATTCTCTTGCAGTTTTGTCTCGTTATTAGGGATGCCAATAACTTCTTTTTTCTGCATTTTGTTTCCTAATAGATTGGTCTTTTCACAGTCTCTTAATATGGTTACGACATTGAGATTATAATGCTGTCTGAAGCTTAATTCCTGCAGTGTTTTTCCAGACATTCTTGCATTTATCTTTATTTCCGATATCGAATAGTTCTTATCGATATTAAAGCTGTCGATAACGTTTTTTAAGTTAATCTTAGAGGTCAGCTTTTCTGCTGCTTCCTGTTCGGGATGAACAATGCGATTGATGCCCATAGCTTTCAGAACCGTATCATGAATAGGAGAAAGTGACCTGCTTATAATATCCGCTTTTGTTATTTTCTTTAAAATGGCAGTCGTTATGATTGCAGCTCCTTCGTTTTCTCCAATGGCGACCACTGCAATATTAGTGTCTTTAAGTGGAATAGCATCATAGGCAAGTTCATTTGTTGCATCCATACATATGGTATGAGCAATTTTATCTTTAACAAGATTGATCTTTTCCATTTTATGATCGATACCTATAACCTCATTACCCGTTTCAGTAAGCTTCAAGGCTAGTGAGGTTCCAAAATTTCCTAATCCAAATATTATAATTTTCACAATGCTAATTTAATTAATTCAAATACCTCATGTTGCTCATAAACAATATGATTAGCTGACTCTAATTTATTAAAATGTTTTCTTTTGGGTACTGATACATTTTTGAATTTATTCTTCTCAATAGCCCAATTAAAATATTGAGCATTCCAATTCTACCGATAAACATAACCAATATTAACACCAGTCTGCTGGCATTAGAGAGATCAGGTGTTAGGTTAAGGCTTAACCCCACGGTGCTATAGGCAGAAAAGCATTCAAAAGCAATATGCAATAAATCCTTGCCTGGTTCAAAAATTAACAATAACAATATTGCGACTCCTATCGTAATCAATGAAATGCATAAAATGGCAAAAGCTCTTTTAATGGTATCGTTGTGGATGCTCCTTGTGCCGATTTCTATCTCAGGCTTATTTTTAGCAGTAGAGAGTATGTTAAGTGTAGCTAATGCAAAAGTTGTCGTCTTAATACCTCCTGCAGTAGACGCTGGTGACCCTCCAATCCACATCAATAGCATAACAAAGAGTATCGACGGTAAGGCTAGGCTTCCATAATCAATTGTGTTAAATCCTGCAGTTCTTGGGGTCACTGACTGAAAGGCAGCAGTTGTAAATTTTCCCAGCCAACTGTCATGCACTGCAATCGTGTTGTTAAACTCACTGATGCCAAAAAATGCAAACCCGGTAATAAGTAATATTACTGTGGTTACTAGTACGATTTTAGAATTTAAAGTAATGAGTCTTACGATAGGTTTTTTGTGCTCTCGGTATATTAGGTTATTTATTAAAACTTTGAAGTAGCTATAAAAATTGAAAACTATGTTGTAGCCTAGCCCTCCTAAGATAATTAGTATCATAATAATCCATTGGAACGAATAATCGAATTGTAAGTCAGCATTAAAAAGTCCATTGGATATATTCGAAAATCCCGCATTACAAAACGCCGATATGGAGTGAAACACACTAAAGAAAACAGGATTTTGAATATCAGATGCATGGTCTAAAGAAAAGTAGATCAGGATAGAGCCAAGTGCTTCAATACCCAAGGTAAAGGTGACGATTTGCATAGCAAAACGCAAGGTGTCTTTTAAATTTTCTGAAGAGACAAAATCTTTTAAATAAAGACCTTCCTTAAATGACGATCCGCTTCTAAAGAAAAAGGCAAAGAACGAGGTGAAAGTTAAGATCCCTAAGCCTCCTAATTGAATTAGAAAGAGTATAATTGACTGTCCAAAGGTTGTGAAATCTTTTGAGGTGTCTAAAACCGCTAATCCCGTTACACAAACAGCACTGGTTGCGGTAAACAGGGCATCGATAAAATGAATATCACCCTGGGTGGTTGCCTTCGGTAACATAAGTAAAAAGGCTCCGAGAAGATCAATGATAAAAAAACTCCCAACAAAAATAATAGCAGGATTAAAATAAATGCTATAAAGATACCTGATAAGAATACTGAGTCGAATGATCAGATATAGCAATAAGGAACCCTCAAGGTAAGGTTTCATATGTAAAAGAAAATCCGCTAGTGCGCGCTCAGGAGAAAAAAGAAAAATAATAAAACTGCTTACCAAAACAATCGAAAATAGTATGGTATAGGTAAGACTAAGCGTTTTCTTTATGGATTTTTTCTGGTGATAATACCTAAAGATGTTTACAGCAAGTAAAATGGGTATTAAGCAAGAAATTAGTATGAGTTTATGAGTTTTAAATTTCTCATATACGATAAAACCAAAGTCGAAAACAAGAAAGCTAATTACGATAAAATCGACAATTAGAAGTGTCAATCGTGCATACTGTAATTTTTTCAATCGACAAGGTTTTGGTTCCTGTTTTAGTTAATTGTTTTTCGAATTTCTTCCATGATCGACTTGCCTCCTTCATTCAACACTTGTTGTCCAAAACTAATTCCTTTATTCAGATGATCTTTTAATGGAAAAGAAGTGTTAACCGCTGCTTTCTGACTTCCGTCCAGAGAAAAAACAGCAGCGTTAAAATGAATGGTATTGTTATCAATAGTTGCAAGCGCACCGATTGGTGCGGAACATCCACCCTCCAAGGTGCGCAAAAAATCACGCTCTATTTTGGTGCAGATTTCTGTTTCAATATGATTGAGCTGAGCAACCGCTTCCTGAACATATGGGTTGTTTTCCATTACGGCAATCGTAATGGC
Source organism: Zhouia amylolytica AD3 (assembly GCF_000511935.2). Lineage (NCBI taxonomy): Bacteria > Pseudomonadati > Bacteroidota > Flavobacteriia > Flavobacteriales > Flavobacteriaceae > Zhouia > Zhouia amylolytica. The sequence continues at coordinate 253,596 of NZ_AYXY01000026.1, forward strand.
TCCCTGTGCAGGTGCCGGTATCATCCAGTCCAGAACCGTATTGTTTTCAGGCTTAAGGGCAATGCGCTCAAGTCCGGCTTTAGCGAAAATAGCCCCGTTCCAGTTATTGTCATGCAGTTTTTGCATACGAGAATTTACATTGCCACGGAGTCCAACCACGGTATGTGAAGGATATTTGTGTAGCCATTGCGCTTTCCTGCGTAAACTTCCTGTAGCAATAACGCCGTGCTCTTCAGATAGAAAATCAGTGTTTCCTTTGTGTATAAGAAGATCTTCTACATTGGCGCGTTCTAAAACCGCACCTTGAATAATGCCCTTGGGTAGCATGGTGGGAACATCTTTCATGCTATGAACGGCAATGTCAATAGTGCCATTAATCATGGCGATGTCAAGAGTTTTTGTAAATACCCCCGTAATACCCAATTCATATAAGGGTTTGTCTAAAATCAGATCACCTGTGGATTTAACAGGAGTTAACTCAGTTTTATATCCTAAGTCCTCTAATTTCTTTTTAACAGTATTAGCCTGCCATAACGCCAATTCGCTATCGCGGGTTCCGATTCGAATAACTTTATTCATTTACGCTTTGGTTTCCAGTTGAAACACCTTCTGAATTAAGTCAATACTTTCGTCTGAAGTGTTTGAGTTGTCTTTTAGGTGATTAGCAAAGTGAGTAGTGATCTTTTGAATGATACGCTCACTGATAATCGTAGCCTGTTCTTCATTAAAGTCTTCAATTTTTCTTCTCTGAAAATCAATTTCAGCATCTTTAAGAGACTTTAATTTTTTCTTGAGAGCTTTAATGGTTGGAGCAAACTTCCGCGTTTGCAACCATTGAATGAACTCTGTTTTTACCTCTTCGTTTATTTGTTCCGCTTTTGGAATGTGTGCTTTTCTTCGCTCTAAGGTCTGATCGGTCATTTGTGATAAATGATCCAAATGAACAAGAGTAACATTGTCCAGTTCGCTCACGTCATTTGCCACATTTTTAGGGATCGACAGATCCAATATCAAAAGAGGCTTGGTGCGATGAATCAGGTCTTTGGATACAGTAGGGTGCTGAGCTCCGGTCGATACAATTAAAATATCGGTATTTAAGATCTCTGCTTGTAATTCACAGTAGTCTTTTACGATGAGGTTAAATTTACCCGCAATCTTTTCAGCCTTATCTTTGGTGCGGTTAATAAGCGTGATATGTTCATTCTTGGTGTGTTTTACCAAATTCTCACATGTATTACGCCCAATTTTACCAGTACCAAATAATAGAATGTTTTTGTCTGAAATGTTTTCAACCTCGTTCATGATGTATTGAACTGAAGCAAATGAAACCGAGGTAGCCCCCGAGCTAATGTCCGTTTCATTTTTTATGCGCTTACTTGCCTGAATAACAGAGTTGCATAAGCGCTCTAAAAAGTGATCAGTTAATTCCATTTTCTTGGAGGCAGCAAAACTCTGCTTGAGCTGACTTATAATTTCAAAATCACCCAAAATTTGACTATCAAGACCAGTACCAACCCTGAATACATGTGCAATTGCATCGTTGTTTTTGCATACATAGCCAACTTGTTGGAACTCCTCTACCGTTCCATTGGAATTGTCACAAATTAATTTGATAAGTTGAAAAGGGTGCTGAGCAAAACCATACACCTCTGTACGGTTACATGTAGAAATAACCAATAAACTTTCTAAGCCTTCATCTTTAGCTTGAACAAGTAATCTTTCTTTTCCAACGGTATCCAGACTAAAACGTCCACGTGTCTCTGCATCTGCTTTTTTATAGCTTATCCCTACGGCATAAAAAGATTTACCTCTTGCTATGTTGTATGCTTCCATGTAATAAATCTGATAATCGGTAGCAAAAATAGAAGTACAATTGGTAAAAAAATAACGCTAGAAGAACTATTTGTGTCGCTTTAAGATTTTTTGGCCTTGAATTGGGTTGAAAACGCTAAAATACCTTACATTTGGATATAATCAAGCCTTTTTAGAAATTTTTGTTTAGAACGAATCTAAATAAAAAGGAATTTAAAAAGCAGGAGAATCATTAAAAAAATAACGCTGCAGGAACTATGGAAGAAATTCAGATATCAGATGGATTTTATTTGTTAAAAACACAGAATGACGGTAACGATCCTCAACAGTATGAGCGTCATGCAGATAGTAGCTATATTCAAATGCATTTTTGCCTGAAGGGGAGTTCTAAGTTTAATTTTAATAAAGGGCGATATGCGCTTGAGGTCAACGAAGAGAAAGCCCTGTTGTTATACAATCCACAACAGGATTTACCTATCAATTTAGAATTGGAACCGAAATCATGGCTTATTTCAGTTTTGATTTCTATCAAAAAGTTTCATTCGCTATTTTCCCAGGAAGCCGATTACATACATTTCTTGAGTGAAGATAACAAGGATAAGAAGTATTATACCAATGCGCCTATTACGCCTGCTATGGCAGTAGCTTTAAGTCAGATAATGAATTACCATGTGCATTCTTCTATTAAGACACTTTATCTGAAGGGTAAGATATATGAACTTATTAGTTTGTATTTCAATAAACCCGAGGATGCAGATGTGGAACAATGCCCTTTTTTAATAGATGAAGACAACATCCGAAGAATACGTAAGGCAAAAGATATCGTCATAGCACGAATGGCAGAACCACCATCCCTTTCTGAACTTTCTGAAGAAATAGGGTTGAATTTGAAAAAGTTGAAAGAAGGATTCAAACAAGTTTATGGCGATTCGGTTTATAGTTTTTTGTTTGATTATAAAATGGAGTATGCCCGAAAGGTGCTGGAAAGTGGTGAGCATAATGTAAATGAAGTAGCCTTAAAGGTCGGGTATAGTACATCAAGTCATTTTATTGCTGCTTTTAAGAAGAAATTCGGAACCACACCAAAAAAATATTTAATGTCCTTAACCAACTCATAACAATGAGAAAAAAGCTTTTACTATCTATTATTGCAGGATTGTTATTCCAATGGGGGTACAATCAAAATCCTGTTGATTCCTCACAAAATGAAAATATACTTTTGTTTACTAAAACTGCAGGCTTTCGACATAGCTCGATAGAGACAGGGGTCAAGCTTGTTAAAATGCTGGGAGAACAAAATGGATTTAATGTTACACATACAGAAGATGCATCCGTTTTTAACGATTCGTTCCTGAAAAATATAGACCTTATTGTTTTCTTGTCAACTACCGGAGATATTTTAAACCCTAAGCAAGAACTGGCGTTTAAAAATTTCATACAAAACAAGAAGGGTTTTTTAGGGATCCACGCAGCCACAGACACTGAATTTGAATGGGAGTGGTATGGGAAACTGGTTGGCGGCTATTTTTCTGATCATCCTAGAGTTCAAGAGGCAAGGTTGGAAGTATTGGATAAAGATCATCCGTCGTGTAAGCATCTGCCTGATACCTGGATTCGGAAGGATGAGTGGTATAACTTTAAGAACCTGAATTCAGATGTGAGGGTTTTGATTAACCTTGATGAATCTAGTTATGAAGGAGGGAAAAACGGGGAAAGTCATCCTATTGCCTGGAGTCATGTTTATGAAGGAAGCCGAATATTTTATACCGGTGGAGGACATACGCATGAATCTTATGATGAACCGCTCTTTGTAAAACATATTTTAGGTGGCATTCTTTGGTGTCTTAACAGAGAAAATGCTATTGAATAAATCTATACAGTTATTAATATTCTTAACGGATGGTTTAGAAATAAGCTTTGAGGAAAAGTGTATTTTTGCCATGAATAAATTAAAGACATGAAAGGAGTTTTACTTATAAACCTGGGTTCGCCGGATAGCACAAATCCTAAAGACGTTAAAAGATATTTAGACGAATTTTTGATGGATGAAAGGGTGATTGATAAACCTTACCTGTTGAGAGCCTTTATAGTAAAGGGAATTATCCTAAATACAAGACCCAAAAAATCAGCAGCTGCTTATAAAAAGATTTGGTGGGATGAAGGTTCGCCTTTAATAGTACTCTCTGAAAGACTTAAGAGAAAGGTAGACGATTTAACCCACGTTCCGGTTGCTCTTGGAATGCGTTATGGGAATCCTTCAATTAAAGCCGGGTTACAGGAATTAGCAGACCAGGGTGTCGACGAGGTGTTAATAGTTCCACTTTATCCCCAGTTTGCCATGTCTACTACTGAAACCGTACTGGTGAAAGCTGAAGAGGAAAGGAAAAAACATTTTCCTGAAATGAAATTCACGAATATTCCTGCTTTCTATAATCACCCGGATTATGTAAGAGTACTTGCCGCTTCTATTAAAGATGAATTGGAGGGGAAAGAATGGGATCACTTGTTGTTTTCATACCATGGGGTACCAGAGCGACATATTAGAAAATCAGATATAACCAATTCACATTGTAAAATAGATGGTGTATGTTGTCAAACAAATTCACCAGCCCATCAATATTGCTACAGACACCAGTGCTTTGAAACCACTAAACAGGTCGTTGAATTACTGGGTATAGACAATTCAAAGTATTCAACCTCCTTCCAGTCCAGATTGGGAAGAGATCCATGGATACAGCCATATACTGATGCCACCATCGAAAGTCTGGCTGAAAAAGGAATTAAAAATCTCGCAGTAGTTACACCTGCGTTTGTCTCTGATTGTTTAGAGACCCTGGAGGAAATTGCTATGGAAGGTAAAGAGGACTTTATTGCAGCAGGTGGAGAGCAATTCTACGCAGTTCCATGCCTGAATGATAATGATGAATGGGTGAAAGTATTGTCAAGATGGGTTGATGAGTGGGCAATAACTGAAACAGCCAACGCTTAATGGCAAAGGTTAGTGCTACCGACTTAGGTTCAGAGCCAATTGGTAAACTCTTGGTAAAGCAGGCTATACCCGCTTCTGTAGGGATTTTGGTAATGTCTCTGAATGTCCTGATCGATAGTATTTTTGTGGGTAAATGGGTAGGTTCGATTGCCATCGCTGCAATCAATGTAGTATTACCCGTATCATTTTTTATTGCCGCGCTAGGAATGGCAATTGGAATTGGGGGTTCGTCTATCATTTCCAGAGCTTTGGGAGCCGAAAACCCCGAGAAAGCCCTGACTACTTTTGGAAACCAGATCACCTTAACGATCCTTATTACCGTCGGCATGGTAATACCAGGCCTTATTTTTGTCGATGATATCATCCCGAGTTTTGGGGGTAAGGGAGCCATTTTTGATCCTGCTAAAATATATTACACGGTGGTGCTCTATGGTGTGCCTTTCCTGGCCTTGTGCATGATGGGTAATAATGTCATACGGGCAGAAGGAAAGCCACGGTATTCCATGATAGCCATGATCATACCAACCATCGGAAATTTGTTTCTGGATTACCTGTTGATTCATGTGTTCGACATGGGCATGAATGGAGCCGCCTGGGCTACTACCTTGTCTTATTTGATGTGCTTTGCCTATATATTATGGTTCTTTCTTAGTAGAAACTCAGAGCTTAAAATCAATATAACTCATTTAATTCCTAAAAGAGAAATTGTTTCTGAAATTGGCTCTCTTGGGTTTGTAACCCTGGCACGACAGGCTGTGGTTAGTATTATTTATTTGATTATGAATAATATCTTGTTCAACCTTGGAGGGGAGGCATTAGTCTCTGTATATGCCATAGTGGGTAGAATGCTGATGTTTGTCCTGTTTCCTGTTTTGGGAATTACTCAAGGTTTTCTGCCGATAGCCGGTTTTAATTATGGGGCTAAAAAGTATGCGCGGGTGCGAGAATCGATCAATAAATCTATAATTACAGCATGTTTTGTAGGTTTGCTGGTTTTCCTGATCATATTCTTTATCCCTGATGCCTTTACAAAACTATTCCTCAAGAGTAATGGTACGCTCTCTCCGGAAGAATTAAAAACCAATGCTACCATTTTAGCCAAAGCTCCTGATGCACTTAGGATGGTTTTCGCGGCAACGCCTATTATAGCTATTCAATTAATTGGAGCAGCCTATTTTCAAGCTATCGGGAAAGCAATCCCCGCTTTACTCCTGACCCTAAGCAGACAAGGGTTTTTCTTTATTCCTCTGATACTTATATTGCCTGGAATCTATGGTGAAACAGGTGTATGGATCTCCTTCCCTATAGCAGATTTCTTAGCTACCATTGTTACTGCATATTTTTTGAATAGGGAAATTAGGCGTACGACAAAGTTGGAAAATGCTGTTTGATATTTTTTAAAAAGACTACCTTTTTTTAAGAAAAATCTTATATATTAGCGATGTTGTATTGAATAAGATTCATCTTGAAATTTTGTGTCTAAATGAAAAATCTTAAAAGCCTATTCAAGAATCCTGTATATGTATTACTTGGAATTTTAATATTGGTAGTATTGTACTTTAATATAGCTGAACTAATGTACCAATTGGGGGAGGTAGCAGGACGCAGGGTGTCAAAACAGTGATCAGGCTTTTTTAAAAATTCAAGACAGAATTGATGACTGTGAGGCAATTGCCAGATTGGTTTAAAGGGCCGTACTATATCATATTTTATTCCTACCTTTAAGTGCAAACCATTGTACTACTTTAAAAATGATAAAAAGACTACTATTTCTCAGTATGTTAGTCATACTGGGCATTTCAACTTCCTGGGGACAAACAAAGAAATCTAAGAAATCAAAAACAACCGAAACAGAACAAAGCCTGTATAGTGGTTTGGAATACCGGTTAATAGGGCCTTTTAGAGGAGGGCGATCGGCAGCTGCAACCGGAGTTCCGGGAAAACCGAATCTGTACTATTTTGGTTCTACCGGCGGAGGTGTATGGAAAACTGAAGATGGAGGGAGAACCTGGGAGAATATTTCAGATGGGTTTTTTGGAGGAAGTATAGGTGCCGTTTCAGTGGCGCCAAGCGATCATAATGTAATCTACGTCGGAGGAGGAGAAAAAACAGTGCGCGGAAATGTCTCTTCAGGTTATGGCATCTGGAAAACAGTTGATGCAGGTAAGACCTGGAAGCAAATGGGACTGGAAAAATCGCGTCATATTCCCAGAATCAGGGTACACCCCGATAACCCTGATATCGTATACGCCGGAGTTTTGGGTAATATCTATAAACCTACCGAAGAACGTGGTGTTTACAAGAGCACGGACGGCGGTGAAACCTGGAGAAAAACGCTATTTGTAAATGATATGGCCGGAGCTGTAGATTTGATGATCGATCCTAATAATCCAAGAATATTGTATGCCTCAACATGGCGTGTGCAACGTACTCCTTATAGTTTGAGTAGTGGAGGTGAAGGTTCTGCACTATGGAAAAGTACTGATAGTGGAGAAACCTGGACCGAAATATCAACAAAACAAGGATTTCCAAAAGGAACCTTGGGAATTATAGGCGTAACGGTTTCACCAAAAAATTCGGATCGGGTATGGGCTATTGTTGAAAACAAAGATCAAGGTGGTGTATATCGTAGTGATGATGCCGGAGCGACCTGGAGACAGGTCAATAGTGATAGAAGTTTACGACAAAGAGCCTGGTATTATACCAGGATTTATGCCGATACCGACGATGAAGAAGTGGTTTATGTGGTGAATGTACAATATCATAAATCAAAGGACGGCGGAAAAACATTTTCTTCTTCAAGCGCACCACACGGAGATCATCACGACCTATGGATAGCTCCGGAAAATCCGGATAGGATGATAATTGCTGATGATGGCGGAGCCCAGATCAGTTATGATGGAGGAGCCACCTGGAGCACCTACCATAATCAGCCTACATCTCAATTTTACAGGGTTACAACCGATAATCATTTCCCGTACCGTATTTATGCGGCACAACAGGATAATTCTACCGTTAGAATAAATCATAGAAGCGACGGTTATTCCATAGGGGAAGATGATTGGGAGTCTACAGCAGGAGGAGAATCAGCACATATTGCAGTCGATCCGGAAAATGACGATATTGTTTATGGTGGTAGCTATGGAGGTTTTCTAACAAGAGTCAACCATAAAACAGGTACCGTAAGAGCCATTAATGTATGGCCTGATAATCCAATGGGATATGGAGCAGAGGGGATGAAGTATCGGTTCCAGTGGAACTTCCCTATTATGTTTAGTAAGCACGATCCAAATAAATTGTATACGTTTTCCAATCATGTGCACCTAAGTACAGATGAAGGTCAAAGCTGGACCTTATTAAGCGATGACCTTACTACAAATGACCCGGAAAAATTAAAATCTTCCGGAGGGCCAATCACACAAGACAATACCGGAGTAGAATACTACTGTACTATATTTGCCGCAGATGAAAGCCCTTTAAAAGAAGGACTCCTTTGGGTTGGTAGCGATGACGGTCTTATTCACCTTACCCGGAATGGAGGGGAGACCTGGGAAAATGTGACACCTAAAGGACTTCCGGAATGGAGTATGATTAATAGCATCGAGTCAAGTGCCTTCGAAGAAGGGACTTGTTATGTAGCGGCTACGCGCTATAAATTAGGTGATTTTCAACCTTACCTGTATAAGACTACGAACTATGGTAAATCATGGACGCAGATAACCAATGGGATAAATGAAGAGCATTTTACCAGGGTGCTTAGAGCCGATCCGAAGCAAAAAGGGTTGTTGTATGCAGGTACCGAAACGGGAATGTACATCTCTTTTGATGATGGTAAGAACTGGGAGTCTTTTCAGTTAAACCTGCCGGTGGTTCCCATTACCGATCTTGCCCTGAAAGATGACAACTTGATTGTCGCTACTCAAGGCCGTAGTTTATGGATAATAGACGACCTTACCGTTTTACATCAATTAAAAGATGTTCAAAACAAAAAGCAGGTTCTTTTTGCTCCTAAAGATGCCTATAGGATGAAAGGTGGAGGAGGTAGTGCTTCTAAAACAGCAGGAGCTAATCACCCTAATGGGGTCATTACCTATTTCTACTTAGAGGATCTAAAAGAAAAAGATAGCGTGTCCCTCACCTATTTTGATAAAGCCGGGGATACCATAAAAAGTTATAGCAATTTTGATAGTAAGAATAAATTAGAACTTCAGAAAGGAGCGAATAAATTCGTATGGAATACGCGCTATGATGGAGCTGAAAGGCTTCCGGGAATGATCCTTTGGTGGGCAAGTTTGAGCGGTGCAAAAGCCGTGCCGGGCACCTATAGTGTTGAACTCGATGTAAATGGTCAAAAAGAAACGGAAATATTTAATATTTTACCGGACCCCAGAGCTGAGGTAAGCGTTGCAGAGATGCAAAAACAGTTCGATTTTGTGGAGTCTGTAAATAAAACGGTCGATAAGGCTCACAAATCAATCGCTAAGATCAGAGAAATTAAAAAGCAATTGGATGCTTTTGAAAAGCAATATAAAAATGATCAGGCAGTGAGTGAATTGGTCGAAAGAGCCGATACGCTAAGTAAGCAGTTTACAGCAATTGAGGAAGCCTTATACCAGACCAAAAATCGCAGTGGCCAGGATCCTCTTAATTTCCCGATTAAGCTTACAAATAAGCTGGCGCATTTAAATAGTCTGGTTACGATAGATGATTTCCCGCCAACAGATCAAGACATTGCAGTTAAGAACCAACTCACGGCTAAAATTGAGGAAGAATTGGTTAAATTCGATGCATTGGTTTCGGAGGAAATAAAGGCTTTTAATAAAGAATTTAATGCCTTAAACTTGCAGTATCTATTTGTAGAATAAAAAGGTATGTATAATTATATAAAAGCACTCCATTTAATATTTGTAATCACCTGGTTTGCAGGCTTGTTTTATATTCCGCGACTATTTGTGTATCAAATAGAAGCCTATCATAAAGCTTCCCCGGAGAAAGAGATTTTAGGGAAACAATTAAGTTTAATGGCGAAAAGGCTGTGGTATATCATTACCTGGCCTTCTGCAATATTGGCTACGGTTTTTGCCATCTGGTTACTGATTTTGATTCCCGGTTGGTTGACACAGGGATGGATGCATGTAAAACTAGGCTTTGTAGTGTTACTTTTTGCCTACCATTTAAAAACACATCAGATTTTTAAACAATTACAGCGCAATGAGGTAAAATATACCTCAAGCTTTATGCGTATCTGGAATGAAGGATCAACCATTATCTTGTTCTCTGTGGTTTTCCTGGTAATTTTAAAAAGCGCGATTGATTGGGTGTTTGGGGTGGTTGGTATTTTTGTACTGGCACTTTTACTTATGTTGGGCATTAAATGGTATAAAAAAATACGAGATAAAAATCCGGAAGCCTGATTGGCAAGGATGTTGTAATGAAATCACAAAACTGAAAACGTGAAAAAAAGAATATCTCTTCGATACCGGGTTTTCTTCACCATGATTTTATTGGTACTGATAGCTTTTTTGCTAATCGCTGCAGTGACCATATATCAATATAAAGAACAGTCCATAGACTATCATCGCGAAAGACTTGAACGTAAGGAAAGTCAGGTGATTGCCCAAATTGATTATGAACTGCGGGAAACTACTTTTGAAGTTAAATCAGACAACCTTCAATACATCTTTAGAAACAGGATTTATGAAATAGCAGACATTCAAAACCTGAACTTTAATATTTATGGCCTGGATGGGGAATTGATCCTTAGCAGTAAACCAAAGCGTGAAGAGAATGGAACTGTGATTGATGCAGCAACCCTGAGAGAACTTTCGTTAAATCCTGATCATAGAATTGTTGTAAAAAGAGACATAGCCGGCTATGACTTTCAGTCGTCATATGTTTACATCAACGATCTGAAATTTAAGCCTATTGGCATTTTAAATGTCCCCTATTACGAAGACGATAGTTTTAACGATTATGAACTTCGGGAGTTTTTAATTCGACTGGGAGCGGTATATTTCTTTTTATTGCTTTTAGCCATTTTGTTAGCTTACTTTATTTCAAAATATATCACCCGATCCCTCAAAGCCGTTAGTGAAAAAATAGAAGAAACGAGGTTGACCAAAACCAACGAAAAAATATTCTTGGAAAGACCAAGCGAAGAAATCGGAACCCTTGTCGACGCCTATAATAGTATGATAGATGAACTTCAGGAAAGTGCTGCCAAACTAGCAAAAAGTGAACGGGAGCAGGCATGGAGAGAAATGGCAAAACAGGTGGCTCACGAAATTAAAAATCCGCTTACCCCCATGAGACTGAGTGTGCAAAGCTTTGAACGCCGCTTTGATCCTAACGATCCTGATGCCTCGAAAAAGCTTCAGGAGTTTTCAAAGACACTTATTCAGCAAATCGATACCATGAGTAATATTGCCTCTGCCTTTTCTAGTTTTGCTGAAATGCCGAGGCAGAGGAAAGAGTTGTTGAATGTAGTGGATGTGGTGAAGCTATCCCTGGATATCTTTAATGAAGACTATATAGAATTTCGTTCAGAGGAGAAAGAGGTGATGGCTAAATTAGATCGAACCCAGCTGGTAAGAGTGGTAACAAATCTGGTAAAGAACGCCATTCAGGCAATGCCTGACCATGTCGATCCTAAGATAATGGTAGAGGTGTCTTCCATTGATGATCAGGTTAAGATAGCTGTTTCAGACAACGGAAAAGGGATTCCTGAAGAAAATCACGAAAAGGTATTTGAACCCAAATTTACCACCAAGTCCAGTGGCATGGGACTCGGTTTAGGAATGGTGAAAAATATTGTTGAAACTTACAACGGAACTATTAGCTTTTCATCAGAAAAAAATAAAGGAACCGTCTTTACGGTTTTATTTCCAAAGGAAAAATCATAATTTCGAAGGACGGACACAAAAACAACATAACATGAGCTACGAAAACATTCTAATTGAAAAAGAAGAAGGGATAGCTATTATTACTATAAACAGACCAGCAAAATTAAATGCGCTGAATATAGCAACCATAGATGAACTTCATAGAGCATTAAAAGAACTAAAAGACGATAAAGACACCCGCGTGCTTATAATTACAGGAAGCGGCGAAAAGGCATTCGTTGCGGGTGCAGATATTTCCGAATTTGCCGATTTCTCTGTTAAACAAGGTAAACGTTTGTCTGAGAAAGGACAGGACAGTTTATTCGATTATATCGAAAACTATAATAAGCCTGTAATTGCAGCAATCAATGGGTTCGCTCTTGGCGGTGGCCTAGAATTGGCGATGGCTTGCCATTTCAGATTGGCCAATGATCATGCTCGAATGGGATTGCCAGAAGTTTCCTTGGGGGTTATTCCTGGCTACGGAGGTACACAACGTTTGCCCCAGTTAATTGGTAAAGGTAGAGCCATGGAAATGATTTTGACAGGAGGAATGATAGGAACAGAACAAGCCTTATCCTATGGACTTATAAATCATATGGTGGCTCAGGAACAATTAATTCCAACGTGTAAGGAGATTGCACATAAAATAATGAAAAACTCTCCTGTAGCGGTTGCTACGGCTATCAAAGCAGTTAATGTAGGGTATAGTAAAAAAGGCTTCGATACTGAAATAGATCTGTTCGGAGAAAGTTTCGGAACAGAAGATTTTAAAGAAGGAACCGCCGCATTTTTAGAAAAACGAAAGGCGAAATTCCCCGGGAAGTAAATAAAAAAGCGCTCATTTGAGCGCTTTTTTATTTATCAAGGGCGAGATATTATTATGTCAGTTCCCATCCTTTTCTGTAGTTTCCTTTAACCCACTCATTGGCCTTGTCATAGTTGGTGATCAACATATTTTCACCATCCCACTTCAGCTTCTTTCTTCCAGGGTAGTTATAAGGAGCCCAGTCAGTCGGTTTTTTACCATCCTTTAAAACTTTATACTGAAATGCCTTAATAGCGAGATTACCCATAAGAACTGACTCTGTTAGCGGTCCGGCGTATGAGAAAGGCGATGAGGTTTCTGTGCCCTTTAAACACCCGTCAACAAAATTGTCAGCATGGGTGCCCTTCACTCTTTTTAAGGTTTCCGGCGGATATGAAATACTGCTTGGAGTATAGTTTTTTAAGAACCTCGGATTACGTGAATACGTATCGGTTACCAGGATTCCTTTTTCACCATAGAATATAGATCCGCCATCTACATTTCCAATGGTTTCCCCCTCTAGGATATTATCCGGCATGTCAGGCATGATACCACCGTCATACCAATTTAATGCGACATCACCGTGTTGATCATTTTTGAATTTAAGTCTTACAACAGAAGAAGGCGGACATGCTTTATTGTAATCGGCTTCAACAAAATCTCCCGACCATACCGTGGTACAACTCGCCTCAGCTTCATATGGATATCCTAAACTAAGGGTTTTAAAAGGAGTTTCCATAATATGACATCCCATATCACCCAAAGCTCCTGTTCCAAAATCCCAGAATCCACGCCATTTAAATGGTAAATATGCCGAATTATATGGACGCATCGCAGCAGGACCTAACCAAAGATCCCAATCCAGTCCTTCCGGAATAGGTTCTCCCTCATTAATGGTTCGCATCCCCTGTGGCCAAACCGGCCTGTTAGTCCAGCAATCTACACGATAAACTTTCCCTAAAATACCGGCATCTAACCACTCTTTGGTTTTTCTAACATCATCTGTACTACTTCCCTGGTTCCCCATTTGGGTTACGATTCCATTTTCTTTGGCAACTTTAGCCATAAGCCGTGCTTCATGTATATTGTGCGTTAATGGTTTTTCAACGTAAGCATGCTTTTTAGCTCTCATGAATGGCAGCGCTATAGTGGCATGGGTGTGATCTGGTGTAGCAACCACTACCGCATCTATATGCTTTAACTGCTCCTCATATACTTTTCTGAAATCTTTGTATTGTTTTGCTTTGGGGAACTTTTTATAAGTACCCCCGGCGCGACGATCATCAACATCACATAAGGCTACAAATTTTACTTTTTTGGTGGCATTAAGCTCGCTGATTACACCTGCCCCTCTTCCTCCGGCTCCTATGGCAGCAACATATAGCGTGTCACTTGGTGCCGTATGAGTGCCTCCCAAAACATGGCTGGGGACTATATAAAAAGCGCTGCCCGCCGCAGCAACATTCTTTACAAAATCTCTTCGTTTCATTTATTTTAAAGTTTTTGTTGATTAATGATCCTTTAATGAAGGCATAAGTTACAAAAAAATGATTATGAATAATTTTAAACTTATGGGGGTGCTGGGATATGATATTGTTGACTTAAAATGAAGAGCGTCATAATGTTAATTTCTTTATGAGAATGGAGATACTCAGAATTGTTGTGCTCTTGGGTGTTAATGTTTATAAACAATAAAGGGCCTTGTGTGATAATAGCCTTGAAATCAATAAATTTATAGTCTTGTTTGATGTGGATGAAAGATAAAACGATCATAAAAGGCCGTGGAGCACAGGTGAATGTACAAAACAAGTTTTTGGAACATTCCGAAGAGGTGCGTGATGACTTTTTAGAATATTGTCGATTAGAAGGGGAAGAAGCGGATCCTAACAAAACAACCTACATAGAAGTAACATCAAAATCCATTGTGAATAAAGTGAACAGTCCGGATGTCGGAATGTCTTATTCCATGAATCCATATCAGGGTTGTGAACACGGTTGTATCTATTGCTATGCAAGAAACTCTCATGAATATTGGGGGTACAGTGCTGGTTTAGACTTCGAGAGAAAGATTCTGATTAAGAAAGATGCCCCTGAATTATTGGAAAAAAAGCTACAATCTAAAAGTTGGAAAGCTCAAACCATTGTGCTCTCCGGGAATACAGATTGTTATCAACCTGCTGAACAACGTTATGAAATTACCCGAAGATGTCTGGAGGTATTTTTAAAGTATAAGCACCCTGTAGGTATTATTACAAAAAATGCCTTGATATTAAGAGACCTCGATATACTGAAGAAATTGGCAAAAGATAACCTGGTAAGTGTCAGCATATCGATAACATCCTTGTCAGAAACCACCAGGCGAACGTTAGAGCCCAGAACCGCCACCATTAAAAGAAGGTTCAAGACGGTAAGGGAGTTAACCGATAACGGAATCCCGGTCAATGTTATGATGGCTCCCGTAATTCCCGGTGTCAATAGTCATGAAATATTGCTATTGGCTAAAGTAGCCGCTGAAAATGGGGCCCTCTCTCTCGGTTTTATTGTCGTAAGACTTAACGGTGCCATCGGACAAATATTTACCGATTGGATTCGGAAAACCATGCCCGATAAAGCTGACAAAGTTTTGCATCAGATTGAAGCATGTCATGGGGGTGCCTTAAACGATTCCGAATTTGGAATCAGGATGAAAGGCAAAGGTAAAATAGCAGAGCAATTGCATAGTATGATGCGTATTGCAAAGCAGAAATATTTCTCAGATAAGGAATTTCCAAAAACAAATCATACCCTATATGAAGCCCAAAAACAACTTCTCAAACAACCAAAAAATGGACAAATGAGATTGTTTTGAGCCTTATCCCTTAATGGTATTTTTTATTTTCCTTTTCTTAACGAGAACAGCCATGGCCAGGAGTATCATAAAACTGGCAACATAATAAACAAAACTCGGTATAGGTAATGGATCTCCTGCAGCGTAACTGTGAAGTCCCGACAAATAGTAATTAACACCAAAAGAGGTCATGATAATTGACCAGAAACCGAACATGGCAGCAATGTGAAGGGTAATAGCCCCTTTCAATCCCGGAATCAATCGCAGGTGTAGGATAACTGCATAGACCATCATACTAATTAATGCCCATGTTTCCTTTGGGTCCCAGGCCCAATATCGTCCCCACGATTCATTCGCCCAAATGCCCCCAAGAAAGGTGCCGATGGATAGTAAAAACAATCCAATGGTCATAGCCATTTCACTCACATAGGTGAGCTCTTTTATTTTGATGTTCAGAACTTTATTTCTTCGTTCGTTACCAAATAAAAATAAGAGTAATGCCATGATGCCTATCAAAGCCGCCAGGGCTAATGGCGCATAACTGCTAACAATGGTCGCTACATGAACTTTTAACCAATATGATTTAAGCACCGGCATTAAATTGGTTATTTCCGGATTCAACCAATCCAGGTAACTGACAAACAAGAGCGCTCCACTAAATAAAGAAGCGAGTGGAAGTGTAAAGTCAGATTTTTTATAAGTGATCATACCGCATAACAAAACACACCAGGCAACAAAGATTAACATTTCGTACCCGTTACTCCAGGGAGCATGCTGTGCTACATACCATCTCAATACAATATTTCCGGCAAATACAATAAACCCAATAAGGGTGGCAATTATCATGCTGTTCCATGCAAAATTTAACCAGCTCCTTTTTAGGAATACCTTTGTGATGGCCAATAGGAGCATGATCAGTCCAACCGTAAAAAAGTATTGAAACAGCCAAAAGTTTAAATTCAGTCTATTGTACCATATTTCTGCTTCTATTCGTTGAGGTGAAGGGATGATGTCTTTCCCCAGTTCTTTTTGATAGGTGCTGATATAAGTAAGTTTTTCATCAGCATCCTCCCATCGTTGATTCAGAATATCTCTGAAATATGCCTGGGTAATGGTTTTGGCGAACTGACCGTCCTCTTGCGGAAAATCGTTAAAGTGATGGTTGTAACTAAACCAGGTTTCGTTGGTATCAAGCTTATTAGGAAATACTTTAAAGTAGTTTCCTGAAAATACATTGTAAAGTATATTAAAGCGCTCATCAACCTTTAAAACTTCTTTGTCAAATTCATTACGCTCTGCAGGTTTTTTTTGGTTTGCCTGCTCTACGGCATCCGTTAAGATATACGCATTATCACCTTCATTCAACAAGTCCTTAAAAGCAACCAACTTTTCATCATTTGGTTGTAGCTCCTTAAATAAGTCGCCTCCTTTCTTCTTGTCAATTTTAATTATAGGGATGTTTTGCCAAATTGCCGGTGCAGTATGCATGGCTAAAAAAGTCTGGTTGGCATCCATTTTAATAATGTTCCCGTTGGGTTGATGTAGTTTAAAGTAATATTTACCGGATATCTTCCTTAAAAACTCCGATGCCAGCGAGTTCATGGGCTTGATCCTCCCGTCTAAATCCTGTACCAACAGCCTACCGAAGGCATCAGAATGGGCTTTATTAATGATTTGCTGAGAGTTCATCCCTTGGCTGGTTGGATTTTCCTGAGCGAAAATAAAGTTGTTAGTACCTAATAAAAGGAAGGCAACCCAAATAGCTTGAATGCTTTTAAGCTTCTTTAGTTTTTTATTAACCAATCGGAATCGCGTCCCGTTTCCGAAAAGAGTAAAGAACATACCAATACTCATGAGGAAATATCCCAAATACGTTACATAGGTTCCCGGTCGATCATGGTTTACAGAGAGTACAGTTCCTAATTCATCGGTGTCATAACTGGCCTGAAAAAAGCGATAACCCTTATAGTCAAGAACATTATTCATGAAAATGCGATGCGGGATCGTTTCATTTCCATCCATAACGGTTACCTCACTGGCATAAGAAGATGGACTGGTAGAACCGGGGTAACGCTCCAGTTGAAAATCGTTTAACTGAATGGAGAAAGGAGTGGTTATCTTTTTAGCGCCGTACGATATACTTCCATTTAGACCCGCTATCGAAACAGGATGCTCTGTAGGTAAAAACCCTTCTCTGTATAATAGGGGAATCGTCTTCTCTTCCTCCCCTGAACTCACAGTAATTAATACGGCGTCATCTAGATTTTTATCATTCTCTTTGGGATTTTCGGCGCCACTTTTCAATGAGACCTTTCCTTTAGGGTAAAAGGCCATCGGTACAAATGAAAAATCGCCAACACGATACAGGGTTCTCAGATGCACTGCCTGTAAACTGTCCTTTTTTAGCTTGCCGGCTTCCTGAGTGGCCATTATAAAATAATCGATATGTTGGGTTGGTGAAATAACGAGTGTGCCATGGTCTTCTTTAATATTAATACTATGCTCGGCATCAGTTTCAAAGCCTATTTGATGACGATGACTTCCTATGGCTTGTACTTCCCCTTTTTTGAGAAAGATGGTTTCCTTTCCATTATCACCAGCTACCGTTAATTCAAGCATCGGCACGCCTTCTTCACTGTTAGGAACAATTTCAGGTAAGGCATCCGGAATATAAGCTTCGAAAGCAATAGAGATGGGGGTTTCGTTGAATTGGGTGTTAATCGTGAACTCATTATCTTTTACAGCCGAGAAGTTTTTCTTGGCCTTTATAGATTTTACTTCTTTGCCATTGCTCAGGCTAAGGTTAAGGTAGTTTTCATCAGAAATGATTGTATTGGAAGAAGCACCTTCACGAATGCGCATAATTCCACCGTAGGAAGTGAATCGGGTAATTCCTGCGCCTATGATAATCACAATAAACCCAATATGAAATAGTAATACAGGCCATTTTTCTTTTCTGTATAACTTGTATTTGTAAATGTTTATGATGAAGTTGATGGTGAGTAAAACCATTAATAGCTCAAACCACCAGGCATTGTAAATTAAAGCCCATGCTGCAGCAGTTCCATAATCGTTTTCTATAAAGGTGGCTATGGCCATGGCACTTGCAAATGCTAATAGAACCAGTAAGGCAATCCGGGTGGAAGAGATGAGTTTATACAAATATTTCATAAGGGGTAGTATATTTTAAAAGGTGTAAAGAAAAAAACACCTCTTTACACCTTTAGAAGACTGTTTAATGATACTTATTCATTGAGCTGTGGCGTCATTTTGGCTTCGCGTTCTTTCGCTTTTTCCAGCCATTTCGGTACAACGGTTTCTAAAAACACCTCTTTATCGCTATTTAACTTTTCTATATCCAGTCCGATATAAGCCTGTGCTTTTTCCTTAGAGGTAATATCAGGCATATCTACAGGAGCATTGTGTCCCAGGTCTGCGAGCAAACGAGCTAGTTTTATTCTTCCTTTCTGAACAATTTCAAGGCCACTTCCTAAAACCCGTGCCGTCTCAACAGGAGAGTGAAAAGAAGCGCCATGGGCGGCTGCTGCATAATCCCAACGCCATTGCGCATGACGAATATCCTGAAGGATGTCTTTCATCTGATCTTCTGTGGCTCCAAGATCCCAGGCTTTTTTAGCTTCAATATGTGCTTTTACCAAAAAGCCTTCTAGCTTTAAACGATTCTCATTGGCCTTACGTTGGCGTTCGTATACGTTTTCCGCTAATTTATTAGCTTCCTCCCTATGACAAACCTGGCAGGCATTGGCTATGTTGTTTAAAGGTGATTGTATATGATGATCGGTAAATTTTTGTCCGCCTTCACTTTTATAAGGCATATGGCAATCAGCACATGAAACACCTCTGTCTGCATGCACACCAGTTAAATAGGTTTCATAACCTGGGTGTTGCGCCTTTAACATTGGTGCTTTACTCAGTTGGTGAGTCCAGTCTGAGAACTCAATCTCGTCATAATATTTTTCCATATCCTCGACAGACATCCCATTTTTCCATGGAAAAACAAGATATGGGGTGCCCTCTTTGCCAGGTAAGTTTTTATTGAAGTAATACTCCACATGACATTGGGCACAAACTAAAGAACGCATTTCCTGATGCGTAGCCTGGGTGATGTCTTTTCCCATAGACTCGAAGGCTTCGATCAATGCAGGTCTGGTTATTGTTAACTTCATGGTTTTTGAATCATGGCAGTCGGCACAACCGATCGGATTCACAACCTCTTCACCTTTGTCAGCCCATTTACCTTGATAAAATTCCGCTATGCCGTGTTCGTTCATGAGTCTCGGAACATCCGGACTTTTACAAGTCCAGCAAGTTGCTGGCATCGGCCCGTCACCAGGGCCTTTAGGAGCTCCGGTTCTTAAAGTGTTGTGAATATCCTCTACCGCATAATAATGTCCACGTCCCTGATTGTAGTCTTTTGAGAAACCATATCCGGCCCATAAGATGACTAAATTTGGATCTTCCTCTAAAACATCTCTCATCTTAGACCCTCCTTGATAAGAAGCAAATGAAGTATCAGCTGTTTGAATATACGACTGATATTCTTTTGGGAAATTCTCACCCCAAACCGCATTTCTTGGTTCATGTTCACTAATGTTCACTTGAGGAACATACTTGTACTTAGCTTCATTTTTTCTGTTGATAATACTTGAAGCAAGTAACCCCAATAAAAAAACTACTATGACCGTAACGAGAAATAAAACTTTATTCTTCATGAGGAGATTGTTTGTCTTGATTAATTTTTTGTTCTAACCATTCCGGAATAACCGTTTGTTCGGTATCCGTTGGAATGGGAGCGATATTATGCTTTATAGTTGATATTCCATGAATTCTTCCGTGTGGTACCTCGCGATGACATTCCCAACATTGACGATCAGTTCGGTTGGCACCGTGAGTTTCAATCCATCCATCATATTTAGTTTGGGTAACCTGTTGGACATGACACCGTATACAATTGTCTTGTACCACTTCCTGAGATGCTTCACGCATAAACATAACCTCTGGTTCAGCTCTTAAAGTAAATACCGAGGCATGAAACAATCCGTCTTTGGCCTTGAAGTAATATGTGTTTACAATATTGTCATGAGGTACATGACAATCATTACAAGAAGCCCATTCTCTATGAGAACTATGCATCCAACTGTTATAAACAGGGGTCATTACATGACAATTTACACAAGCCTTTGGGTCGTCTGACATATAAGAAACAATTTCAGCTTCTTTTGCCATAAACAGGCCCAGGCCCATCATGATAGCAATCAGAAATACGGCTGTTGCCCGCCAGTTGGAATGCTTTTGTGGTAATATGTTTTTAAGCATATGTAAAATATTGCATTTATAAACACATTGCGCATCCGGTATGTACCGGATCTTCGGTTTGGTTATATGTTGAACCCCTTTATTAAGTTATAACTTAATAAAGAAATTGATTTCGTATGACAATATTCTTGAACAAGTCTTGAAAAAAACATGACTTATGTCATCAAGTTATAAAAAAGTTCTGAATGTTTATGTAAGTTGTTGGTTAATATTTGATTAATCAAAAAATCAAGGCAGGTTTACTAGAGCTTTTTTTCGAAAATAACTTCTAAATTCCCATTTCGATCTTCATCAGTGTCTACAATATCAAATCCGTTTTTAAGATTGAGTATCATCATAGGCCGAAAACGGTTCATAGATTTCGTTCTTAGCCTGGTATATCCTTTAGATCGAACCCAATTTTCCTGAACGTAGGCAAGTGCTTTAGCTACACCCCTTTGACGATAGTCCTGTATAACTCCGCCAGACCAACTATAATAAACCGTTCCTTTTAGTGCATATCCTATTTTAAATCCTACAGGTTTACCATCAATAGAAGCAAGTAATAGTAACAAGTCTTTTTTGTTTTCTAATTTCTTTAAGAATGAATCTTTATTCGCATTATCAAACACTTTTTCGTACAATGTGTAGATCTTCTTAAGCTCATCAGATGATGGCGCTACGGTAATTTTCTGTATGTTGAGGTTCCTTGATAACATTGAGTATAACTCTTATATGATGCACTTACTTTTTGGGTTTCGATAACCATTCTATGCTTATTATAAATCTAGTGAATGCAGTTGGTTCTACCATCATTTTTTTCTTATTAATTAGGTGTTCTATTTTCCCACAATAAAGATTCAAAACATACCTTAAGGCAGGATGCATTAACCCTTCCGGAAACATATCACTTGATGCTATGGGATTTTAGCTCCCGGAAAATGAGGTGTGGTACTTTTACTTTGAATATTGCTTAAAATAGAAGGTGAGGAGGGTTTTGTGAAAAGATAATGGTATCGATTCCTTTGATTGAGGGAGTATCTACTTCTTTCCATCCCATTCATCGTAGAATTGTGATAAGAAACGCTCCATAAATTGATGGCGCTCCTGGGCAATTTTTTTTCCTGATGTTGTCTTCATGCGATCTTTTAACAACAGAAGTTTCTCATAAAAATGATTAATTGTCGGAGCCTTGGACTTTTTATATTCCTCTTTACTCATATTGAGTTTAGGAGCAATATCCGGATTGTAAAGTTCCCTGTTTTTAAAACCTCCGTAATTAAAAGCCCTGGCAATTCCGATGGCGCCAATGGCATCCAGTCGGTCGGCGTCTTGAACAATATTTAATTCTAAAGAGGAGAAGGAACGTTGGTCAAAATCATTTTTAAACGAAATGTTCTCTATGATGTGCACTACATGATTAATGACAGGTTCTTTTACGGCTAGAGATTCAAGGAATTCACGAGCCATTCTTGGTCCAACACTTTCATCTCCATCATAAAATTTTGGATCCGCAATATCGTGCAAAAGGGCTCCCAGACTCACAATGAGTGGATCGGCTTCCCTTTCATCTTTTGCAATGGCGATGGCGTTGTTGAAAACCCTCTGAATGTGAAACCAATCATGACCACCTTCTGCACCTTTTAATGTTTCTTTGACAAAGGCAATGGTCTCTTCTACAATTTCAGTGTTAGTCATTAGAAATGTCTTTTACAATGGTTTGCTCTATCTGCTGGGTGAGTTTAGAGATATCTTGCCCCGCTATTTTTATCGGATCATGAACCTTAAATTTAATGTGATTCCCAATACCTAAAGGGAAGTTTCCATATCGGAAGAGCTTCCATGAGTTGTTAATGGTAATCGGAACCACCACCGCTTCAGGAATCTGTTGAAACATTAACTTTAAACCACTAATCTGAAATCGTTTCGGCTTACCGTTTTTACTGCGGGTGCCTTCAGGGAATATAACGGCAGCATAATTGTTTTTTCTGATGTATTGGGAAAAGTCTTTAATCGCTTGAAGTGCCTGTTCAGAGTTTTTTCGATCAATTAAAACCGATCCGCCATGACGTAAATTATACGATACACTCGGAATCCCTCTGCCTAACTCGATCTTACTGATAAACTTTGGGTGATACTTACGCATATGCCAGATAATTGGAGGAATATCATGTAGGCTCTGATGGTTAGCAACAATTATAACAGGGGTGTCATCCGGAATATTTTTGTTCATTTCAAAAGTATAACGGTTTCCAAGCAGATTAACACAGCGCATTAAAAACCAATTCAAAAGGCTAACACTTTTTTTATGTGCTTCATACCCGAATAAATTGAGGCATATCCACTGGGTAATATGAAAAATAACCAACGTTAGTCCGAAACAGAGGTAGTAGATGACAGATAAGGGGTATGCGAGTATTTTGGCCATGAATTTGTTAAAATTATGGGTGAATTTAATGCTTTTTCAATTATACAACAATCGTTAAAAAGGTTTTCTGTGTATTCTGTTCGTTTTTATCCATAAAAAAACCACTCTTACTTTTAAAGAGTGGTTTATAATATGCGTTTAAGCTTTATTAACAAAAATCGTTGTAAGCTTCCATAAGGTTTTCAGCGATCATTTCAGCTGGTCTTCCTTCAATATGATGACGTTCTAACATATGAACTAATTCACCATCCTTAAATAATGCCATACTTGGTGAAGATGGAGGGAAAGGAAGCATATAGCCCCTTGCTTTGTCTGTAGCCTCACGATCAACACCAGCAAATACAGTATATAAGTTATCTGGTTTCTTAGCGTTTTGTAAACTTATTTTTGCTCCCGGACGCGCATTCGCAGCCGCACAACCACAAACTGAATTAACCACGATTAATGTGGTTCCTTTTTGGGCGATAGCTACATCTACATCTTCAACGGTTACAAGTTCTTGAAAACCCGCTGAAGTTAAATCTTCCTTCATTGGTTTTACTAGCTCTGCTGGATACATATGATTTAAGAATTTAATTCAACAATAGTATCTGCAAAGATAATGAAAAAGAATTGGGTTTTAGGGTAATTAATTCATGCTTAAAGTTTATTGCAGGATCAATTTTGTTTATTGATTCGATAAATTTTTAAAATTGTTTAAAACCCTATCTTTGCCTGCAAATTAAATAGAATGATATGG
This sequence comes from Zhouia amylolytica AD3, assembly GCF_000511935.2. Classification (NCBI taxonomy): domain Bacteria; kingdom Pseudomonadati; phylum Bacteroidota; class Flavobacteriia; order Flavobacteriales; family Flavobacteriaceae; genus Zhouia; species Zhouia amylolytica. The sequence continues at coordinate 277,396 of NZ_AYXY01000026.1, forward strand.
TAAAGTGGTTAGCCGCTTTTTTAGGATACATGATTTTTAGACTACCTGGAGCAGTAATGGGGTTTTTACTTGGTAGTTTTTACGATATGATGAAAGATGATAAAGGAAACAGATCTTTTAATCAAAGAAGCAGCCGGACGGTGACCCCTGCCGATTTCGAAATGCATCTGATTTCGTTGTGTGCCATTGTTATAAAAGCAGATGGTTCCGTCAATCAAACCGAATTAAATTACGTACGCCAATACTTTGTTTCAACCTACGGGAAAGAAAGAGCCAATAATATTTTCAGAACATTTAACACCGTAATTAAGGATCGTGAAATTTCAGCTCAACGAGTGGCCTCTTATCTGAAACAACGATTGAGGTATGAGGTGCGTTTGCAATTACTTCACTTTTTATTTGCCATTGCTAAAGCAGATGGTGCAGTTTCGAAAGCTGAAATCGAAAAGATCAAGGAAATTGCAGGGTATTTGCAAGTTAATTATCGCGATTTTGAGAGTATCATGGCGATGTTTGTAAAATCTGCTGATAATGCATATAAAATTTTAGAGGTAGAGCAATCAGCCTCAAACGATGAGGTGAAAAAAGCCTATCGAACCATGGTTAAGAAATATCATCCTGATAAGGTCATTACTGAAGATGAAGCCATTAAAAAAGGAGCTGAAGAGAAATTTAAAGAGGTGCAGAGAGCATACGAAGACATTCAAAAAGAACGAGGGTTTTAAAAAAAGAAAAGGGCATTATGCCCTTTTCTTTTTTTTCATTTTATTCAACCAGATAAGCGTACCGGTAATGGGCAAGCTAGTTCCTATTAAACATGCCAGAAAATAGAGTATTTTAGAAAAAACACCATATATTTCCCCAGTATGTATAGGTTTTATTAAACTCGCAATTTGCACGTTTAAAGGTTTTTCAGCAAAGAGCTCTTTTTTTAATACATTTCCGTAGATATCAATCAGTACCTGATCCGAAGTTACGGGCGACCAGTTATCTTCATTGTACTTGCGAATACTGTAATAAGCATTGTTAGTATTAGGAAAATTAATAGCGGTTTTGCCTTGGTAAGGGAGCGATTGATCGGCTATAGCCATGGCCTTTTCATAAGAAATTGTTGGGAGGTTCTCATGGGTTACTGTGTTTACCTGATTACCGCCTCTGTTTCCAAATACCTTGGTCCCCATTACGACGCTTAATCCATTACGATACCCTTCGAAAGACCAGCATAATCCTGTAAGTCCCATGATTAGAATTAAAATGCACGAGTAAAAGCCCAGTGTATTGTGCAGATCGTGATTAACACGTTTCCAATTGGCCTTGGTTTTTATTTTAAATCCTGCCTTAAAGTTTTTCCATTTTAATTTTTTAGGAAACCACAGTACAATTCCGGAAATACTTAAAATGAGAAAAAGGATGGTTGCAATTCCGACGATAGGTCTTCCAATCTTACTGTCTACTAACAACCACCTGTGGAGTTTAAACATGGAGAACATAAAATCGTCAGCACTGGTTTTTTTGGGCACAAGCGATGCTCCGGTATAAGGATCTACAAAATAGGTGGTTCCTCGTCTTTCCTTGGGAGATTGTTTTACCCTAAACTCATAAGGAGCAGTTGATTTTTCTTGAAGGGTAACACTGGATATAATAGCTTCTTTCCCGAGCTCTTTTGACAAGTTTTCTTTTAGTTCAGTTAATGAAATCTTTTTTCCGCTTGGGGTTATTTCTAAAGATTCGGAAAAAAGAGCTTTTATTTCATGCTCAAAGGTCAATATGGTTCCTGTCAGACATACGATAAATACAATAATCCCGCTGATAAGCCCAATCCATAAGTGGATGTCGTTGATCAGCTTTCTGAAACCATATTTTTTCTTTTTCTTCATGTGGCTTAAAATTTAAAAGCAGGCATAATTCATTATGCCTGCGGTAACAACAAATAATTTTATTAAAACCTGTAGGTTAATACACCTCCAAAAGTTCTCGGGTCCGTCTGATTGATATATCGTGTTCTGTATGCGTTATATCCGATTTCGTTAAATAGGTTATTAGCTAATAATCGAACATTCCAATGCTGATCTATTTGATAGGCGATCTGGGCATTTACTAACGTATAAGAAGCGACATTAAATGGCTTCTGTCCCGGCACAATTCCTTCATGAGTAACAGCACCTGCACTCCAGTCATTAATAGGGCGCTCGCCCGTATAATAAGCTCCGGCTCCAATACTTAAGCCTTCCAACGAACCTTTGAAGAGGTAGTTAGCATAGGCATTAAAAGTATGCTTTGGAGTATTTAAAGGCGCTGAGCCATAAACAAATGAAGTATGCTCTTTATATTGGGCATCGATATAGGAATACCCGGTTATTAATTCAAGGTTATCTAAGATTCTACCGGTAAGCTCTACCTCAATTCCCTTTCGCTCGTCATTACCTCCTTTTTGATAAAAGCCGGTAGCTACCCAGTTTTCATCATATACCGGAAGGTTGATGTCTCTGTTGTTGATCTTGAAAAAAGTAAGGTTGAAACGTAATTTATTGTCCAGCCAGTTTGTTTTAATTCCGGCCTCCAATTGATCAAATCTTTCATTACCCAATGGATTTCCGTCCACATCTAAGCGATTCCCACTTCGTGGATAAGAACTGTTGGTATAAGAAGCAAAAACATTAACATGTTTATAAGGTGAAAATACGATACCTACTAATGGATTTAATGCATCACTTGAAGTGGTTTCCTGATCGGCAATTGTTTCTGTAGTGCTATATCTTAATCCTAAAAATGCTTTAACCCATGAATTGAAGGTAATAACATCCTGCGCAACCACACCGATCGAGTTTGAAGAGGCTTTAGCTTCCGACGGACTGCCGAAAGGAATAGCATCAGGTAGTCTGTTTGAGGTATTGGTGAAAATATCAATGGTGTCAATTACACTGCTTCGCTCGCTGAAAGTATTATAAGAGGTGGTTCTGTAATCAAACCCAACCTGAAAACTGTGTTTGATGCTTCCTGTTTCCAGTTCGTCGCCGATAAGGTCGAATTGCAAGACACTATTCTTGTCGTTTCGCTCTGAAATAGAATATCCTCTTTGCCTTTGGTTGTAGATAGGTTCTGAGTTCTCGTCAGAAATGTAATTACCAAGACTCGCGGCTTTATCATTCAAGGCCAGATCGGAGGTGTAATAAGCGCCCTTTAATTGTAATTTATCGGTTAACTGATGATCTAAACGCAATGCAAAAGTCGTATTCTTGGTAACCGCTCTGTCGTTTTCAAACCCGAGAAATTGATCGTGAGGAAGATCGTAAATGGCGTTGGTATCATTTTCTCCAAGGTTTACAGTTCCCATGTCTGGAGTTCGGCTGTCGTCTAAATAATCCATTTCAGCAGTGAACGTCGTATTCGGACTTATACGCCATTGAATCGAAGGGTTAATGTAAAATCTTTCAGACGATATGCCATTACGATAGCTGTCAGCCCTTTCTAATGAACCGTTAAGTCTGAATGCTAGATTCTTCTTATCGTTCATAGGACCGTAAATATCGAAAGCAGGACGTACCAGGCCAAAGCTTCCTGCACGCATAGAAGCGCTTCCGCCAAATTGATATTTAGGGGTCTTGGTAACAATATTAATAACACCACCCGGACTCCCTAAATCCGTTGCTACTCCCTGGGTAATCGAAGCAGCGCCTTTTAAAACCTGAATGTTGTCAACACCTTGCATATCGGTAAGAATACCAACCCCTCGGAAATCAGAATGAATACGTACCCCGTTTTTCAAAATCGGGATTCCTCTGAATCCTCTCGACGACATACTTTCTCTACGATTACCATAGGTGGCAAAAGTGTATACGCCCGGTACATTTTTGGTGGCTTCCGAAATGGTTAAATTCCCTTGTTGTTCTATAAGTTTGTCCGAAATAATCGAAATACTTTGAATTTGCTCGTAAGGTGCCAGGGGTAGGCGGGTTAAAGCTTCAATTTTATCGGGATGCTTGAACCTGTTGCCAAAAACCTCTACCTTTTCTAATTGCATGTCTTCTTCAAGGGTGAAAGCGAAGCTTTTAGATTCGTTTGCTCCAATGATAACAGGTTCTATAACGGTTTTATAGCCTACCGCACTTATCACGATTTGATGATTCCCTTCAGGGATGTTGGGAAGATTGAAATTTCCATTTTCATCCGCGTAAATTCCTATGTTAGTACCCTGTAGCTGTATGGTGGCATAAGCTATGGGAGACTCATGACTATTGATTATATGACCTTTTATTTCGGTGTTTTGTGCCTGTGCAAATGAAACACATAAGAGTATAAATAGTAATTTTTTAAACATGTTTATTTAGATTTATTAAAAATAACGAGGCAAATATAGATCACCCAGCATTCTTGCAAAACATTATTTAGAATAATTTTAAATAAAGAAATTAATACATCTGATAGTCAGTCCGTTGTAAGGTGTTAAAGTTTTTTAGAGTGTTTTATTGGTCTCTAAATTTGATGGAGTGAATATTAATAATGATCTATTCAATCCTGTCTAACCTTTGTTTCCTTGCCTTTTTAGATTCGATTTTTTTCGTTGGTAATTAAATTAATCGTATGTTTGGGAGGAACAATAAATCACGTATTTTACTTAAATTACCTAACTTACTATGGATCAATTTTGGTTCTATTTTAAACTAGGGCTTACCCACGTCCTGGACCTGTCTGCATACGATCATGTTTTATTTTTAGTGGCATTAACGGTGCCTTTCACATTTAAAGACTGGAAAAGAGTATTGTGGCTGGTAACTGTTTTTACCATTGGTCATACCGTTGCTTTAGTATTATCCTCTTATAATGTTGTGAGTATAAGAGTAGATCTGGTAGAATTTTTGATCCCTGTTACCATCCTTGCGACAGCTTTGTTTAACCTATTCACAGCCGGTAAAGGAGCCCGTAAAGAGAAGTTGGGTGTTACCTTTTTTGTCACTTTGTTTTTTGGGGTCATTCACGGTTTAGGCTTCTCGAACTATTTTAAAGAAATTATAGCAGGACAGGAAAGTAAATTATGGCCGCTAATTGAGTTTGGTCTTGGGGTAGAAGCTGCTCAGGTAATAATAGTCTTATTGGTGCTTATCTTTAGCTTTATAGCGCAATCCATATTCAGGTTTAATAAAAGAGATTGGATCTTGATAATTTCTTCGATCGTAATAGGTTTTGTTATACCAATGCTGAGAGAAACATACCCTTACTAAGTAGAAGGCGTACATCTAATTAATATTAGGTAAAAATTAACGCCTATCTGGTTGGTTGTAAGGGCTAAACCTTATATCTTCGTTAAAAATAACTTTACAGCAACCTTGGTGTTGCTTTTTTTGATCTCTATCAGTATTTATGACTGACAAAAAGCAATTACGTTACGACAAAGCATATTTAAGAATGGCCGTTGAGTGGGGCAAATTATCTCACTGTACCAGAAAACAAGTTGGAGCCATTATTGTGAAAGGAAGAATGATCATTTCCGACGGATACAATGGAACCCCTACAGGTTTTGAAAACCCTTGTGAAGATGAAGAAGGGTATACAAAATGGTATGTATTACATGCTGAAGCAAATGCCATTTTAAAAGTTGCCTCCTCTACCCATGCTTGTAACGGGGCTACCTTATACCTGACCTTGTCTCCATGTAAGGAATGTAGTAAGCTCATTCATCAGGCCGGAATTACCCGCGTAGTGTTTATAAGCCAATACAAAGACGACTCTGGAATACAATTTCTTGCTAAAGCGGGCGTTGAAGTAGAGCAAATATCAGATATCGAAGGAGAATAATGTTGAAAGGAAAGAATTATATATGGCCGGTAATTATCTTGGGGGCGCTAGCACTCGGGGTTTTTATTGGTGGTAAATTACACTTTAATGACACCCCTGAAAAATTATTTACTACAAATTCAAAAAAAGATAAATTAAATCGTCTGATCGATTATATTGATTTTGAGTATGTAGATGAGGTGAATACCGATAGCATTGTGGATGTTACCGTTAATAATATACTCGATAAATTAGACCCTCATTCTGTATATATCCCAAAAGAACAGGCTAAAAGAGCTGCCGAAAGCATGAAAGGTGATTTTGTGGGTGTGGGTGTTAGTTTTTATATGTATAAGGATTCCTTGACGGTTATTCGTCCAATTAAAGGCGGACCCTCATACAAAGCAGGGGTTAAACCCGGAGATCGTATTCTCTTTGCCAACGGTGATACCCTGTTCGGGAAAAAATTGGCAAGCGAAGAAATTATAAATAAACTTCAGGGAGCTAGAAATACACCGGTCAACCTTAAAATATTCAGAAAGGGAGAAGAGGGACTTTTAGATGTTAAAATCAAACGGGCAGAGGTGCCGCTTCCAAGTGTGGATGCCTATTACATGCTTTCAGATTCCCTCGGATATATCAAGATTAATCGATTTGCAGAAAGCACCTATCAGGAATTTAAAATTGGCCTTAACGCCCTTTTGGAAGAAGGGATGACTGCTTTAACCCTTGACCTGAGAGATAATCCGGGTGGGTATATGGGTATTGCGGAAGAAATAATAGATGAATTTCTTGAGTCCAGAAAACTAATCGTATTTACAAAAAATAAGAGCGGAGCTATTCAAAAAAGTTATGCGACTAAAAAAGGCGACTTTGAGGATGGACATGTATATGTGTTAATTAATGAAAAGTCGGCTTCTGCCAGTGAGATTGTTGCCGGGGCATTACAAGATAATGATAAGGGAACCATCGTCGGTAGAAGAAGTTTTGGAAAAGGATTGGTACAAAGAGAAATGGGGCTGGGAGACGGGTCTTCAGTACGTTTAACGGTTTCTCGATACTATACCCCTACCGGTCGTTCTATTCAACGTTCATATGAAAATGGAACTAAAGATTATTATGATAATTTCTATGAACGTTATCGCAATGGTGAATTAAAAAACCAGGATAGTATCAAAGTTGCTGACTCCTTAATCTTTAAAACCCCTAAAGGAAAAATTGTTTACGGTGGTGGAGGGATTATCCCGGATGTTTTCGTTCCTATAAACGGCACCTATAAAGATGAGTCACTTGATGTGCTTTTGAAATCGGACTTCACTTCTTTTTTTGCATTTGAATTATTGGATAAAGATCGCAATGCATACAGTGATTACGATGCTGATAGTTTTATTGATGAAGTGGTAATTACTGATCAGACTGTAGAAGACTTTATTAATTATTCTCGTAACGATCGAGGTTTGAATATTGATTTGAACCCTTACAAAAAAGCGATGAAAAAATATATTAAAGCGGCTATTGCAGAACAATTATACGGTCCGAATATTAAGGAACAGATTCTCAATCAAGATGATCATATGCTAAAGAAAGTTATTGAGCTTTCAAACAGCGATTCGGAAGATGTAAATCAAGAAGAGTAGGAAGGTGCTTAGACAAGCTTATCGTGAACGTGAGCATGTTTTCCGTTATTCCACAAGGTCAGGATGTCGGTAGCTACTTGTGCCCCACTTCCCGCAGCTATAGCAAATTGACTTCGCCACCCCGCTAACGTTCCGGCTACATAAATTCCTTCCGCTACAAGATGATTGGTATTTTTTAATTGTACGCGCTCTTTTTCCCGATTTGATAACTCGTGAGGTTCGAGATACTGATTTAATCCCTCAATATTGAAAAAATTTGTATAACCAAGAGCTACTACGATCAATTTGGATGTATACCGGTTTTTATTGGTAAATATTGTAAAGTGATTGAGGTCCTTTTCTACTTTTAGAACTTTTTCATTTTCGATTTGAAGGACATGAGGATAAAGGTCAGCCAGGTGTTTCTTGCTCGCATTTAGAAGGTCTAATCCGCTCGTTCCCGGTGCTATTCCAATAGCATTATTCAGCTCAGCAGACTGTAAATGCGATGCTTTTTGGTGTGCTATAATCCCAATTTTTTTGTCTTTCGCAAATTCTTTGCTCTTGGCAGAGCCTAATATCAAAGCACATTGCATTCCGGCTACTCCGCCACCGATCACTAATACGTCGAACATTAATGATTGTCTTTAATTTTATCTTGGATTTTCTTAGATAATGTGAATATCGTCAATAAAAGTATAGCACATATGGAAGCAACAACACCTATGATAGCCACTACGCTGTCTCCTTTAAACGGTTCGCTAAAGTCAATCAGGGTTACATTGTAAGCTATAAGGGCTACAGCTAAAAGAATTAATATGGAAATAAGTATTTTCATTATCGATTGTAATTACATCACAAAGGTATTGAATTAAGGTATGTATGACAAAAAACACTGCCGAATACCAGTTCTTTTCAGAATAGTTTAACAGCAAATGTTAAAATAATCCTGTCACATTAGCAGAAAACAGCTTAACCGCAATTGCTAAAAGAATGACACCGAATACCTTACGGATTACAGCTAATCCTGATTGTCCTAGAATGCGACTTAACTTTTTAGAGGATTTAAGAACGATGTACACAAATATGATATTGATAATAATTCCAGCGGCAATATTTTCAACATGATATTCAGCTCTTAAAGATAAAATTGAAGTTAAGGTACCTGCTCCCGCAATCAAAGGGAAAGCTAAAGGTACAATGGATGCTGTTTCAGGGGCATCATCTTTATACAAGGTAATCCCCAGAATCATTTCAATAGCTAAAAAGAATAATATAAATGAACCGGCAACGGCAAACGAATTTACATCAATACCAATAAGGTTTAAGATTTCTTCCCCGATAAACAGAAAAGCTACCATTATTAAGGCTGCAACAACAGAGGCTTTCTCGGATTGAATGTGACCTACCTTATTGCGTAGATCGATAATGATAGGTATGCTTCCGACAATATCGATTACCGCAAAAAGAATCATGCTAGACGTAAATATTTCTTTCACATTAAAATTCATGACAATAACTTGTAAGCGTTTAAAAATGAGCGTGCAAAGCTAATATTAACTTTCGTATTTCAATTACAAAAAAACTAAATTTTTAATAAAATTTTATTGATGAGCCACTTCTTAAAAAGTATCTTTGCCGCATGTTTCAATTAGGAAAGACTATAGTATCGGAGGAGATCATTGAAAATGATTTTGTTTGTAACATTTCAGCTTGTAAGGGAGCTTGTTGTGTTGAAGGAGAAGCAGGTGCACCACTTGAAGATGAAGAGACAGGTATTCTGAAGGATATTTATGATAAGGTAAAGCCTTATCTCAGACCCGAGAGTATAGCTGTGATAGAAGAACAGGGCACCTTTGTTAAAGGACTTGATGGCGAATGGGAAACTCCGTTGGTAAATGGAGCAGAGTGCGTTTATGTTACTTTCGATGAAAAGGGTGTAGCAATGTGCGGTATAGAACAGGCACATAGAGATGGAGTGGTAGATTGGAAAAAACCCGTTTCATGTGAATTGTATCCCGTACGTGTAAAACAATACTCGGAATTTGCTGCAGTTAACTATCATAAATGGCATATTTGTGACGACGCATGTAGCTTGGGTAAAGAACTACAGGTTCCGGTTTATAAATTTGTAAAAGACGCCTTGATTAGGAAGTTTGGAGCTGATTGGTACAAGGAATTGGAGTCGGTTGCCAAGCAATTGTAGGAATAATAGATCACATATTTTAAAGTTAAAGAATTAAATGATATATTAGGGAGGCATATCCCTTACATCTTTATTATCATGGCTTTCATGTTGGCATACTTATGCGTGTTTTGTTTAATACGTAAAATAATTCAAGTATGAGTATTTCTAAGATGGATTTAAAGTTTTTTAAGCCAATCTTGTTGGTTTTTGTGTTACTTGTAATTTCTTGTAAAAACGATAAAAAATCCGAAAGCAATACAGCCCGGGAGGTGGTTGAGGTAAAAGTAGATTCCGTTATGGAGTTTGGTATGGTTGATATCCTTACCACGGCCATGGAGTTTCAAATGCCGGATACACTGCCAGCGGGATGGTTGCATTTACGATATAAGAATGCCTCCGCCGAACCTCATTTTTTTATTCTTGAGAAATATCCCGAAGGGGTTGGAATTGAGGAGGCAAAAAAAGAAATAGTTCCGGTCTTTCAGGATGCCATGGATTCAATTATGGTTGATAGGTTTGAGGCAGGGATGAAGCGTTTTGACAGCCTTCCTGCATGGTATCAGGAGGTGGTGTTTCACGGTGGATCTGGATTGATATCTCCGGGGAAAGTATCAAATTCTTATGTGAATTTACAGCCTGGTACATACCTTATTGAATGCTATGTCAAGATGCCTAATGGAAAGTTTCATTCCTCTATGGGAATGTTAAAACAATTTGAGGTTGTTGATAAGTGGAGCTCCATGTCACAACCAAAAGCTACTGTCGACCTCACTGTGTCATCTGATCAGGGCATTATTTTCGATGGTGATGTTTCGTCCGGAGACCATGTTTTTTCAGTGTTTTTTAAGGATGCTAAGATCTACGGAAATTTTGTTAATCACGATGTCCATCTCGTTAAATTGGAGGATGAAGACGCTGTTGATAACTTAAATTCCTGGATGAATTGGCTCGAAAAAGATGGGTTTATTTCACCAGGCCCACAGGGAGTTATATTTTTAGGGGGGTCACAGGAAATGCCGATGGGAAGTACTGCCTTCTTTACGGCAACCCTTACTCCAGGCCTCTATGGGTTAATTGCTGAAGTCCCGGATCCTAAGGCTAAAGGATTGTTCAAAACCTTTACCGTGAGTGAATAAGGTTTTTATTTAAAAATAAATGAGCTCTCAACGGTCTTAACTCATTGAGAGCTTGCTGTTAACGAGGTTTTGTCCATCGTTAGCACCTTAATTCGTGAGAATTTTCCCGATTTAAACATTTGGTTAACAATTACTTAACAAAGTCAATAGCAATCAGCGGTTTGCGATTTGTCAACAATTTCTGTTAAAAACTTTTAAAGTTAAGTTTTGATTTCTGCTTTCAATTTTGGGTTCGTTTTGCAATCTTTGTTAGTCCCGAATCACTTCAAATTCCATTTTTTAAAACATTAAAAACGAGATAGATGTCAGCATCAGTAGAACCAATTTTACAAGAAAACAAAGACAGATTTGTTCTTTTCCCGATAAAACATGAGGATATTTGGCAATGGTATAAGAAACAGGAGGCTTGTTTTTGGACCGCTGAAGAAATTGATTTACACCAAGACCTAACAGATTGGAATAATAAGTTAAATGACGATGAGCGTTATTTCGTAAAACACATCTTAGCCTTTTTTGCGGCTTCAGATGGTATTGTGAATGAAAACCTGGCCGAGAATTTCGTAAATGAAGTACAGTTTACAGAGGCTAAATTCTTTTATGGTTTCCAGATTATGATGGAAAATATTCATTCAGAAACCTATTCATTGCTTATTGATACCTATGTAAAGGATGAAAAAGAAAAAGATGTTCTTTTTAAAGCAATAGAGAACTTTGAGGCTATCAAGAAAAAAGCAGACTGGGCTTTAAAATGGATTGAGTCTCCGAGTTTTGCAGAAAGACTAATAGCATTTGCTGCTGTAGAAGGGATTTTCTTTTCTGGGGCATTCTGCTCGATCTTCTGGTTAAAGAAAAGAGGTCTTATGCCGGGGCTTACTTTTTCTAATGAATTAATTTCAAGAGATGAAGGGATGCACTGTGACTTCGCAGTTCACCTACATAATAACCACTTGATTAATAAAGTCCCTAAAGATAGAATTAAAGAAATTATCATTGACGCACTTGATATCGAGCGTGAGTTTATTACCGAATCGTTGCCGGTAAGTTTGATTGGGATGAATGCTAAATTAATGACCCAATACCTCGAATTTGTTACAGACAGATTGTTAGTTGAGTTGGGATGCGAAAAGGTATACAATGCTACCAATCCTTTTGATTTTATGGATATGATATCTCTTCAGGGGAAAACCAATTTCTTTGAGAAAAGAGTTTCAGAATATCAAAAGGCAGGAGTGCTTAATAAAGATGAAGATTCTCAAAAAATTAGTTTCGACGCCGATTTTTAATAACTAAAGTTTTAACCACCGGGGTTTAATATAAACCTCTTGAAAAATATAATATAAGCTGAAGAAGTGCATTCTTTGGCCTGGACAAATAGTCTTTAACCTTAAATAGTGTAGCGTATGTTTGTAGTCAAAAGAGACGGAAGAAAAGAGCCGATTATGTTCGATAAAATAACGGCCCGAGTTCGAAAATTATGTTATGGTCTGAATCCACTGGTAGACCCTGTAAAAGTAGCCATGAGAGTTATAGAAGGCTTATATGACGGGGTGACTACTTCGGAATTAGATAACCTTGCGGCAGAAATCGCTGCAACATTAACCACTACACACCCTGATTATGCTAAATTGGCGGCTAGAATATCAGTGTCCAACCTGCATAAAAATACAAAGAAGTCATTTTCGGAAACAATGACCGATTTGTATGAGTATGTGAATCCTCGTACAGGTAAAAAAGCTCCCCTGATTGCAGATGATGTTTATAAGGTCATTGTCGACAATGCCGATAAGCTAGATTCGACCATTATATACAATCGCGATTTTGGTTATGACTATTTTGGTTTTAAAACATTAGAACGTTCGTACCTTCTTAAAATAAACGGAAAAGTAGCCGAACGTCCTCAACATATGCTAATGAGAGTCTCTGTAGGGATTCACCTGAACGATATCGATAGTGCAATTGAAACGTATGAGTTGATGTCGAAAAAATACTTTACGCACGCTACACCAACATTATTCAACTCAGGTACACCTAAACCTCAAATGTCTTCATGTTTCTTGCTGACCATGAAGGATGATAGTATTGATGGTATATACGATACCTTAAAGCAAACAGCTAAGATTTCTCAATCTGCCGGAGGAATCGGACTTTCTATCCATAATGTACGTGCCACAGGTAGTTATATTGCAGGTACAAATGGTACATCTAATGGTATTGTACCAATGCTAAGAGTCTTCAATGATACTGCGCGCTATGTAGACCAGGGTGGAGGTAAAAGAAAAGGGTCTTTTGCGATCTATGTTGAACCGTGGCATGCAGATATTAACGACTTCTTAGATCTTAAAAAGAATCATGGTAAGGAGGAAATGCGTGCACGTGATTTATTCTATGCAATGTGGATTCCTGATTTGTTCATGAAGCGTGTAGAAGAAAATGCTGAATGGACCCTTATGTGTCCTAATGAATGTCCCGACTTATGTGACACCTATGGAGAGGAGTTTGAAAAATTATATACCAAATACGAAAGCGAAAGTAAAGGACGTAAAACCGTGAAAGCGAGAGATCTTTGGGAAAAGATACTAGAGTCTCAAATCGAAACCGGTACCCCTTATATGTTGTATAAAGATTCTGTTAACAGAAAATCAAATCAAAAGAATCTCGGAGTAATACGCTCGTCAAACTTGTGTACGGAAATTATGGAGTACACATCTCCTGATGAAGTAGCGGTTTGTAATTTGGCATCAATAGCGCTGCCAATGTTTGTTAAGAACGGAGATTTTGATCATAAAGAGTTGTTTAAGGTTACAAAAAGAGTTACAAAGAACCTGAACAAGGTGATTGACCGTAATTACTATCCCGTTAAAGAGGCAGAAAACTCTAATATGCGTCACCGACCTGTAGGGCTTGGGGTGCAGGGACTGGCAGATGCCTTTATTATGTTAAGACTCCCTTTCACCAGCGACGAGGCTAAAAAGTTGAATCAGGAGATATTCGAAACCATGTACTTTGCAGCAGTTACCGCTTCAATGGAAATGGCGAAAGAAGAAGGAGCCTATTCAACCTATGAAGGCTCTCCGATTTCCCAGGGAGAATTCCAACATAATATGTGGGGTGTAAAAGATGAAGAACTTAGCGGAAGATGGGATTGGAATAAACTACGTAAAGATGTTAAAAAGCACGGAGTGAGAAATTCATTATTAGTGGCTCCGATGCCGACAGCATCTACCTCTCAGATCCTTGGAAATAATGAATGCTTTGAACCTTATACATCAAACATATATACGCGTCGTGTACTTTCCGGAGAGTTTATAGTTGTAAATAAACACCTCTTAGAAGATTTAGTTAAACTAGGTTTGTGGAATGAACAACTCAAGCAGGAGTTGATGAGAGCAAATGGCTCAATTCAGCATATTGATATTATACCACAGGAAATAAAAGAACTTTACAAGACGGTATGGGAAATGAGTATGAAAGATATCATAGACATGGCCAGACAAAGAAGTTACTTTATAGACCAGTCTCAGTCTCTTAATTTATTTATGGAAGGTGCAACCTTTGCTAAATTAACCTCGATGCATTTCTACGCTTGGAAAAGTGGTTTAAAAACCGGAATGTATTACCTGAGAACTAAGTCTGCTGTTGATGCAATTAAATTTACTTTAGATAATACAAAGAAATCAGAACCTGTTGTTGCAGCTGCTACTGTAGCACAGAATGAAGTGGATCCTCAGGCTGTTGAAATAGAGCCTATGGATCCGGAAGAATTAAGAGCTATGTTAGCGCAATCACGCGATAATGAAGATGATGATTGCCTGATGTGTGGTTCTTAAAGATTAGATATCCATTAGACTTAACCTTAATTTTGAAGAGCCCCTCCAGAGGGGCTTTTTTATACATCTGTTTTTATGAGTGAGCAATTTAAGGTAACAGAAGATATCTAAACAAGCAGGGGTAATCGTCTTTTCAATTATATAATCGACCAAATCGCGTTCTGTCTATTGTTTTGGGGGTTGTTCTGGCCTTGATAGGTGGCGAACCAGGTGTCTTAGCGAATAGGTTGGCAAATATTAACCCTTATTTGGATATGCTTATTACAAGTGTGTTGTTTGCTTTGCTCTACTTTCTTAGTGAGGTGATTTTTAAAGGAGACGCAGTATTGGTAAGTTTATTACGAAGACTAAAGTAGTGGACCCGTATGGAAATACCCTATCTCTTATGGGAACTTTTACGAGATCAGCCTCTAGGTTAATTCCTTTTAATGTACGCTCATTCCTTATGGGGGCCAGAGGGTGGTATGATGCCCTGTCCAAAACCTATGTCGTGGATGTCTATGAGTTTGAAAAGAAAAAAAGACTGTTTGGAGAGTTCAATCAGATAGAGGCTGGTATTGGAAGGTGAATTGTAAAAAAAAAGCCCCATTTTGGGGCTTTTCTATTGATCTATTGGTCTTCTTCTGGTATTTCTTCTAAGCTAGGTGCCGGAACAGAACTGTCGTATTCTTTATAATAAAGTTCGAGTAAGTCCATTACAGCATTGATTAAATCTTTGGTCTCCATGAGTAGTCCAAAATACAGGGTAGTGTTCTTAGGGCTCGATTCCTCTGTACGAGTTCTTGACACCTGTTTCTGTATTTTATCAGATACATTTTCTAGTAGTGACTTTTCATTATCAAGAATTTGTTCAATGTTCTCAAATGATCGGTCATCGAAAGTCATTTCGATCTTCTTGAAAAGATCACCCATGTGTTTTTGAATTTCTAAAAGATCTTTGATCTGATTGAATTTCAATTTTTTATGGTTGTTGTTGACGTGCTTGTAATTGGTCTTCCCAATGTATTCAAGCGATTGCGTCATGTCTTGTAAATAACCAACTGCATTGATGTAAAAATTACTTGCTCCAACGCTAGATTCGTCAAGGTTTTTAATGAAATAAAATATATTGTCTCTTAATTCATCAACCTCTGAGGAAAGTTTAGCAATACCCTTTTTACATTTTTTCAATTCCTTAAGGTCTTCTTTTGAAAGTCCGGTAATGGCAGAGCTAAAGATTTTGTTACTTCTTTTTGCAACAGCTGCTATGTTGTCTGCACTCTCTTCAATAACACCTTGAATAGAACTGCTTTCAGACTTCTTAAGGCTGTCTTCAGCTTTGAGCTCTTTGGATGTTTTCTTGTAATTGATGTAGTTTCTAACCAATAACACTATGGCAAAGAATAGTAATATAGCAATAGCTGCAGGTCCCCCAATGTAAATAATGTATGCCATGGTAGCAGCAGCTACAAAGGCTGAAATAGCTGTGAAGAACCATCCACCGATTACATTAAATACTCCCGCTACACGATATACAGCGCTTTCTCTACCCCATGCACGATCCGCTAATGAAGTACCCATAGCTACCATAAAGGTTACATAAGTGGTAGATAAAGGTAGCTTAAGTGAGGTTGCTATTGAAATAAGAACCCCAGCAATCATTAGGTTTACAGATGCACGAATAAGGTCAAACGCCGGTAATTCGTAGTTCTTGTCTTTTCTTACATTAATGACAGGCTTTTCGAATTGTTTTTCAACTTTCTTTCTTGTTTTCTCTGGTAATAAATGTGAAAGTGCTTTACTGGCTTTGGTAGCACCTCTTACAATTGTTCTTGAAAGTAAATTCGGTTGAAATTTTTCTTGTCCTTCATCTTGTCTTGACAATCCGATCTCAGTCTCTGTAACACGTTTAGCCTTCTTGGAAAACCATAAAGTCAGTACCATAACACCTCCCGCTAAAAATAATAGTAGAGGCTCTGTAGGAACCTTTTTTGAAAGAGCACCCATAGAATAGGCGGTAGCATCCATTCCAGATGCCGACCAGGCTTCATACGAATGGTAGGCTGCCATTGGAACACCAATAAAGTTTACCAGGTCATTCCCTGAAAAAGCTAATGCCAATCCAAAAGTACCGATGATAATAACAAGTACCAGGATATTCTTTTTGATGATGTTCATATAAATAAAGGAGAACAAAGACCATACGACAAGACTCCCCGCGATTATCATTAATTCATTCCCTTCTAGGATGCCTTTTAAGTCAGAATAATAAGGAGTTCCTTTAAGACCTTTCATGAAGATGAAATAAGTAATAGCAGTTAATGCAGCACCTCCGAAAAGGAATCCGAATTTCTTCATCTTTTCATTATAGTGAAATGAAAAGATAAGACGAGATATATATTGTACAAGAGCACCAATGGTAAAAGCAATGACTACTGAGAGCAAAATTCCCGAGATGATCATTAAGGCTTTATCTGAATTGATGTACTTCGAAATATCTGCTAAAGTTTCCGTTTCTGAAGTTGAGACCTTGATAAGAGCCATAACAACCGCAGCCCCTAACAATTCAAATACAATAGAAACAGTAGTAGATGTAGGCATCCCAAGTGTGTTGAAAAAATCAAGTAAGAGAATGTCCGTGATCATTACCGCCATAAAAATGATCATGATCTCATTAAACATGAAATGTTCAGGTACAAAAATCCCTTTTCGGGCAACTTCCATCATCCCGCTCGAGAAAACGGCACCTACAAAAATCCCGATGCTGGCCACAATCATAATGGTTTTGAAAGATATGGCTTTCGAACCGATTGCAGAGTTTAAAAAGTTAACAGCATCATTACTAACCCCAACAATTAAATCGGCTACTGCGAGCACAGCCAGGGCAACGATCATTAACAAATAAATGTTTTCCATAATTACTAATAAATGTGCTCAAGTTAGTTTAAATTCTCTGAACACGAATTGTTTTTAATTTAAAAATGTACGTCCAATTGTAATCGCCACATCAACTGGTCGTTAACGTTTGCGATGTCCATATAACTAATATCGGTTTGAACCTTTAACTTGTGTCCTACAATATACTTGGAAAGTCCAAGTGTATATTGGTTTTGCTCTTCTTTTCCTGTTACCGCCTGATCCAATTCAACATTTGAATATCTCGTTGAAACCTCCCAGTTGTTTTTAAATAAATAGCCCCCTTGAAGGTTAAAACCATTTCCGATTTGAACAACATCTCCGGTGAGTGAACCATCTGAATTTCTTGCAAAAGGATCGTCAGCATTCCTGTCAGCATATTCAGCCATTACTGAAAAACCCTTGTATTTAAACATTAAATCTGCAAAGAAAGTGGTGATATTTGTTTCGTAAAGACCGTTGTCTGTCTCCATATAAGATCCTTGGTTACTTCGTGTTTTTACAGCATTATTGTTGTAATCGTAAGAAGCTGCGATCATTAACTTAGGGGTCTTCTCTCTGCTCAAATCACCTCCGGTATAATCTCCTTTATTCTCGAACAATCCAAAAGGTAATAATTCAAGCCTCCCTGTATATTGATAACCTCCAATATTACCTGTTACCACATTCCTGCCTTCACCTTGTGCAACAGAGACAATCTCTCTCATGATGAAATTCTCACCGAGGTTGGTATGATGTCTTAGCTGTATCCCCATGTCACGATCAATATTGAAGGTGGAGTTTAAGATAGATCGATCCACCATTTGTAGGTTGGCCGACGAAATTACACGTTCAACATTACCCGGTAATTTGGTTTGTCCTGCCCATAGTGTAAAGTTTTCGTAAAAATTCCATTTTACAACGGCATCTAAAATATATCGGGGTGTGTTTCTTGTGTAAATTGAAGCACCTGCAATGTCTCTGTTAGATAAACCTAACTCAATTTTGTACTTAAATTTTGGAGAAAAAGCAAATCCGTCCATTTTAATACGTGCACGTCTGATTAGAATGTTCGATTGCGGATTAACAAGATGACCATCTTCGTTCGACCAGTCATATATAGATAACATTTGAATCCTTGCGCCTAATCTCATACTCCAACTATTGTCTTCCCCTGTAAGGTTTAGAATTCCTTTGCCAAACTTAGGAGCTTTTACCTCTTGCGCATACACCGCTGAAAACAGTGAAAAGCATAGCACGAATGCTAAAGTCTTTAATTTCATTTATTTCTTAGTTTTTGTCGCCGCAAAGAACAGATTGCAATGTTAATTTAATGTTACCTGGATATTAATCTTTAGTCAATATAAGTTTAATTTATAGATTATTAATGAGTTACTGTAAGAAAAGGGCTGCCAAATGCAATTGGCAGCCCTGATGATTTCATAAATCAAGTCGACAAAAACTAATGATTAAATGAAATGCCTTAAAAAGACAATGCCAAAAATCGCTTTCATTTTTGAGATGCACGTAACCATAATATTATCTAATTATTAACTCTAACCGATAATGTTAATATAAAATTAAGAGCCCTTCTGATGATATTTATGAATTGGCGTATATTGCCATCATTATTTAATATTTGCAATGAACTGGGAAGATTTATTATCATTAAAACGCTACGGAGACCATCATAAACGATTAAGGAAAGAACAAGATGAAACGAGATTAGGATTTGAAGTAGATTACGATCGTATTATATTTTCTTCGGCATTTCGAAGTTTACAAGATAAAACTCAGGTAATTCCATTATCTAAAACAGACTTTGTTCATACGAGGTTAACCCATAGCCTGGAAGTGTCAGTAGTAGGTAGAAGTTTAGGAAGAGCCGTTGGAAAAGCAATATTGGAAAAGCATCCTTATTTGAGTGAAGTTCATGGTTACCGATTTAATGATTTCGGAGCTATAGTTGCAGCAGCTGCTTTGGCTCATGATATAGGAAACCCTCCATTCGGACATAGTGGGGAAAAAGCTATTGGTGAATTTTTTAAGAACGGCACAGGACAAAACTATAAACCGCAATTAACACCCAAAGAATATCAGGATTTAATAGATTTCGAAGGAAATGCGAATGGATTTAAAATATTAACTGAGAGCAGAAAAGGAATTGCAGGAGGCTTGCGATTGAGCTATGCTACCCTGGGTGCATTCACAAAATATCCGAAGGAATCATTACCCAAAAAACCTACCAGACATATCGCAGATAAAAAGTTTGGATTTTTTCAGGCTGAAAAAGAATCGTTTAGTGAAGTTGCGAATGATCTGGGGTTAATCAAAACCTCTGGTGGAGAAGAGCTGTCTTTTGCTCGTCATCCCCTTGCATTTTTAGTAGAAGCCGCTGACGATATATGTTATACTATTATTGACTTTGAGGATGGTATTAACTTGGGGTTAATTCAGGAAGAATATGCGCTGGAATATCTTATTAACCTGGTGAGAGATACCATCAATACAAAGAAATATCAATCACTTACCACTAAGGAAGACCGACTAAGTTACTTAAGAGCACTTTCTATTAATACCTTGATAAGTGATGCAACTCGCGTATTTCTGGAGAATGAAGAAAGTATATTAGATGGAACTTTTGATTGTGCTTTGCTGGATAAATCAAAATATACCGCTCAAATAAATGATATTATACAATTAAGTATTAATAATATCTATAGGAGTACAGAGGTAGTACATAAGGAAATCGCAGGATATAAAATATTAAATACATTATTAGGGGCGTTTTCAGATGCCTTAATTCGTACCAATAACGGTACAGCCTCTAATTATGATAAGTTAGTGTTGGAATTACTTCCGGAAAAATACACCAAATCAGGTTCGGTCTATACCATGTTGCTGTCTGTGTGTCAGTTTGTAGCTGGTTTAACCGATGGTAACGCTGTTTTGTTGTTTAATAAATTAACGGGAAGTTCATTAAAATAAAAGGCTGCAAATTCATGCAGCCTTTGTCTTTTCTTAAAAGGTATATGTTTTTGCCTTGCTGAAGTTATCGTCAAAGGCTATTTGGGCATGTCCGCTTGGAGCATCATATGGAGCATCCGGTAGAATAGAAGGGTTGGAGGGATAGGATCCGTCCTTGTGAATTAATTCTTTTAAAGCTCCTTCGCTTCTTATGAGTAATACGGCCCAATCCTTATCTTCTCGCTTTTCAATAAATAAGGGAGGTGTCATAACCGTAAAGGAAGTGATAACGCTCAAGTCAGAATTTAGTAAAAGCATTGTACAACCTCCCGAGCCACAAAAATAAGAGCCGTTAAGCAAAACGAATATTTCTTTGTTTTGGTCCCCGTTTAAGTCAGTAGTATAAAATTGAAAACGACGATCAGTAGCATTTAAAAAGTCAATATCCTTTTTTACGATACTATCTGTTATGTATTCGCCAATCCGCTTGGCAAGGGCATCGTCATAACTGTTTTTAATATACTGTTCAGCCTCCTTATTGGTTTCTTGAGAAGTTTCAATTTTTGTGGTGTCTTGAACTTCAGGGATATCGTGTCCTTCCTTCTTGTCATTCTTACAGGATGAAAGGATTAATAAAATAAATACAATCTTTAACAGTTTCATAGTCTTAATTAATTTTGATTTATACCAACTCTGTAATAAGTGCCGCTTTGAGCAGTTTCAAATGCATCGTCAAGTTCGTTTAGTGAAAATTCCTGCCCTACTAATTCCTTAAAAGGATACTTTTGATGGCAGGAGTTAAGAAAATCTATAGCAAAGGCAAGATCATCTGGAGTGTAATTGTGTAATCCTTTAATCGTCAAAATTTTTCTCACTACTGTTTCTGCATTAATTTGTGTTTTAGGTGTACTATATACGGCACCCACCCATACGGCGATACCTCCTAAAGTTAATAAATTAATACCAGATTCCATTGCTTTAGGATTCCCTGTGGTGTCAATTACCACATCAATCTTTTCAGAATTTAACCGATCTTGGATTTCTTCATCGCTTAAAGAGGCAGGAAATGATGCCGTAGCTCCGAAAGAAGTGGCTGATTTTAAGCGTTCTTTATCCAGGTCGATCGCATATACGTTTTTAGCTCCTTTTTCTTTACTCATTGCACAGGCAGAAAGACCTAACATACCGGCACCGAAAACCAATACATTTTTGCCTTCTAAGGTGCCGGCTAACCTTAAAGCCCCGGCAATGGTCGCATGAGTGCAATTTAAAGGGGCTGCTTCACAAGCCTCTAATGCTTCCGAAAGTTTAAATACCGAAGTGCCTTTTCTCAAAATACAATGAGAGGCAAAACCCCCACTTAACGGAGAGTCGTTTAATATAGTTTGATGCCCGTACTTGAATAAGTCGGGAGATTTTTGTGGTATACCTATTTGATCCATTGGATTTCCTGAACTAAAGGCATAAACAGACCAGGTTATCATATCCCCCTCAATAAGTGTATTACCATTATAGTCTTTATGTACGTTAGCTCCATGCTTAACTATTTTACCTATAATTTCATGGCCTAAAATACTCGGGCTTGGAGATTTCCTTCTGCCGTAATAAGTATGTAAGTCACTTGTACAAATAGTGGTATAGGTTATTTTTACAACTATTTCATTAGCTGAAGGAATTGGAATTTCAACTTCAAAATCACTAAACGGTTCATTAGGTCTGTTAAATATTTTTGCAGAAGCCTTCATAGTGCTTATAATACTTAAATGGTGGTTATAAAGTAAACGACTAGCAAAACAGATTCCGAGTCTAGATTGTTTAAAGGGACATGGGGTTGTCTGCCATCAAAATAAAGAGAATCTCCTTCTTTTAAATTAAAGGTTTTGTCTCCTAGTTTATAGGTGATGTCTCCTTTGATAATATAGATGTACTCAAACCCTTCTGTGCTAACACGCTCTCTTGTCGCATTTTGATCTAGGGTTAAAATCGATATTTCAAGTGAAACATTACTTATGGAATGTGTGAGTACTGTTTCATACTTAAAACCTATAGAAGCTTCTTTAGATGTTTCTTTGCAATCCTCTCTTTTTACTAAAATATGCCCGGGAAATTTGAGGTCCTGATTTACATCTTCAAAAAATTCATTAAGATCAACCTCTAAGGTTTTTAAGATTTGCAGAAGGGTTGGGAAAGTCGGGAATACTCTACCGTTCTCAATTTTTGAGATCATCGGAATGCTTACTTCAGAATAATGAGCCAGATCACCCAGTTTCCAATTTTTAGCAATCCGCAACTCTCTGATTTTCTTTCCAATCCATATTGTTATATGTTTGTTCTCAGTCATAATTACTAATTTAAAAACCAAAGATAGTTTCTTAAGAAGAAAATTTGTTTATTATTAAGAAAATTTAACCGTTACTTTACAATGGCTTAATTTATGGTGAAGCCATGAAGTTTACATTTGTGCTAAAATCAAATATTGCAGGAAATGAAGGGACTTAAAAGCAAAATGATGACATCAGGTTGGTTGAGCTCAGCTTGGATAATGATCGCTGCATTTTTATGTTATACAGGGATGTATGCGGTACGTAAATCATTTTTGGCAGGTCAGTACCTCGATTTAGGACTTAGTTTTGATGTTGATGCAAAGACAGTGTTGGTGATTAGTCAGGTGTTAGGCTATATGCTGTCAAAATTTGCAGGCATTAAAATTATCTCAGAGATGGCTCCCGATAAGAGAGTGAAGTGGCTTATAGGTCTCGTAGTTTTTGGTTTGGCCATGCTTGGAGTCTTTGCTGTGGTTCCGCCACAATTGAAGGTGTTGGCTATTTTTCTAAACGGACTTCCCCTGGGGATGGTTTTTGGCGTGGTCCTCTCCTATATTGAAGGGAGGAGAAATACCGAATTACTTGCAGCAGCCTTAAGTACCACGTTTATTTTTTCAACAGGCTTGGTTAAGACTGTAGGAGTAGTGTTGATGCAGGATTATGGAGTGGGTGAATACATCATGCCTTTTATAACTGGTTTGCTCTTTCTTCCCTTGTTCTTATTGGCAGTTTGGATGCTTAAGCATTCTAAAAAAGCGGATGATCGCGATGTGAAGGAAAGAACCGAAAGAGTGCCAATGGATCGCGCTAAAAGAAAAGAATTTATAAGAAAGCATGGGGTAGGATTCGCAGGACTGGTGATCGTATATGTGTTATTAACTATTGTTCGGGATTTTAGAGACAACTTTGTAGTGGAATTTTGGGCCGAATTGGGATATGGACAAAAACCGGAACTAATTACCTTAACCGAAATTCCTGTGGCTGTCATTGTACTGGTACTTACTGCCATGGGTATCATCATCAGAAAAAATAAACTGGCTTTTAATATAGGAATGTGGCTCACCGTTTTAGGATCCTTAATGGTCCTGTTGGCTACCCTGCTATTTGAAAACTCATTGATTTCTCCCGTTGCCTGGATGATTAGTACCGGGGTGGGTATATATTTACCTTACATCCTTTTCCATTGCCTTATATTCGAGCGTTTAATTGCATTTTTGAGATACAAAGGGAACATTGGCTTTTTATTCTATACGGCAGATGCCTTTGGGTATATGGGAAGTGTCATGGTATTGCTCCTGAAAGAAGTATTTGAATATAACCAGACTTGGGTAGAGTTTTTTGTGAATCTTAATATAAAATCTGCTATAGGTATGCTGGTATTGGTATCCCTAACCATGCTGTATTTTAATATTGCCAAAAGTCCTGAAAAAGTGTTTGGTGAGCTGCCAAGGGAACTGTAACAATTAATTTCTTATAGCTTTATTTATTACTTTTTCTTTACTTTGTGTTTTTAATATTTGTAAAGTTATTTTAGTTATGGTAAAAAATATACGTTGGATTTTAGTGCTTTTGCTAGCTGTTACAATAAGTTGTAATAGTACTCAATCGGTGTCAAAACAGGATAAGAAGCCCGTGGCAAAACGTGTCATCATTCTCGGACTGGATGGAATCAGTGTAGCGGGTTATAAAACAGCTAAACATCCAAATCTGGATAAACTTTTTAGTAATGGTATGATATCTTTTACTACCAGAACCGTAATGCCATCCGTAACCTTGCCTAACTGGACCAGCCATTTAACTTCAGGAGGGCCAGAACAACACGGTGTAGATGGTAATGGGTGGACTATTGAAAAAAATAATATCCCTCCGGTCGAACAAGATGAAGATGGCTATTACCCTTCTATTTTTAAAGTGCTGAAGGAACAGGTGCCTGAGATTAAAACGGCTTATTATTATAATTGGGGCAATCTAATTAACCCTATCAATCAACGATACCTGGATGAGGTTAATTTCCTGGAGGATGATGCCTATCACGAAAATTATGAATATGCTGTCCGGTTTGCAGAGAAACATAAAAACGATCCTACTTTAATATTTTTGTATTCAGTACATACCGATCATGCCGGACATAAACATAAATGGATGTCTCCTGAATATATAAAGGCAATCGAAGAAGCCGATGTTGCCATTGGACAACTAATGAACCAAATGAAAGAAAAGGATCTCTTTGATGACACACATTTTATATTAATTACAGACCATGGTGGTAAAGGTAATGGCCACGGTGGCGTGAGTGAAGTGGAGATGACTGTACCATGGGCTATTGTTGGACCCCAAATTAACAGCTCAGCAACCTTTCAGTCGCCAAATAATAATACGAATACGGCCGCTGTAATTGCAGAATTATTTAATTGTGATAACACCCCAAAATCGTGGGTAGGACAAGTTCCGTCAGGAGTAATTAAGAAATAATAGATCGGAGATTTGAAACAGTTAAGTTATATATTCCTGTGTTTGTTATTCGGTAGCCTAAATCCAATAGAAGCCGACGCCCAGGTACAAGAGGAGTTTATATGGACCAAAATTAAGCCAACCGAAGTAAACGGTCGATTGGCTGACAAAGACATTGATGGGTTCAATAGACTGCCTTTGGCTTTGAAATCTGAGGTAAGAGAACCGGTTTGGAGATTGTCTCAACACTCAGCAGGCTTGTATCTACTGTTTACTACGGATGCTGAAAAAATACGTGTGGAATACAAGGTC
Source organism: Zhouia amylolytica AD3 (assembly GCF_000511935.2). Classification (NCBI taxonomy): domain Bacteria; kingdom Pseudomonadati; phylum Bacteroidota; class Flavobacteriia; order Flavobacteriales; family Flavobacteriaceae; genus Zhouia; species Zhouia amylolytica. Next base: position 302,863 of record NZ_AYXY01000026.1, read on the forward strand.
AAAGGGAATAAAAGTATGCCTCATATGCCTGCTACAGGAGTAAGTGGAGTAGATTTATATGCCCTTGACGGACCCAGTGAATGGCGTTGGATTCGAGGAGATTTTAGATTTCAGGATACAATTTCTTATAATTATTCCGGGATATCTAAAAGGTCTTCAGAAAGGGTTTATTACCTGTATTTACCATTATACACCAAGGTTGAATGGCTGAAAATAGGGGTTCCGAAAAATAATAACCTTGAAATCAAGAGAGAGAATAAGACAAAACAGAAGCCTTTAGTTGTCTATGGAACGTCGATAGCTCAGGGAGCATGCGCTTCAAGACCGGGAATGGCATGGACGAATATTTTGTCGCGTAACTTAGCTCGGCCTATAGTGAATTTAGGTTTCTCCGGAAATGGATTGCTCGAAGAACCAATATTGGATTACTTTACTAAATATGATGCTGAGGCCATTATATTAGATTGCATGCCAAACTTTACCAGGGATGATATGGGGCCCGAACAAGCCCGAAAAAGACTTAGGGAAGCCATAACATTAATAAGGTCAAAACATAAAAAAACTCCAATGCTACTAGTACAACATGGAGGATATTCCGATGGTGCCCTGCAACAGGATCGAAATCAGCTATATACCTCACTTAATAAAGTCGTAACTGATGTTTATCACGAAATGATTGAAAATGGAGTTCAGCATATCTATATGCTGACGAAGGAAGAAATTGGATTGGGGGTTGATGCTTTTGTCGACGGAACACATCCGAATGACCATGGGATGATACAATATGCCAGGGCGTATGAAAAGTTTTTAAAAGAGCAGCAGTTAATAGAATAATTAGAGGTGTCTGGGTGTATTGTTATGTAAAAGATCGAATTTGTTAAATACGTTTTCTAAATTTTGAATATCTTGTCTGCAAATTAGACAGATGAAAGACTATATAATTGGTATTGGTAAACGAATAAAAGAAATTCGAAAGGATAATAAAAAGACCATTAGTGAAATCGCATCTAGAGCAGATGTTAGTAATGGGCTGATTTCCAGAATTGAAAACGGAAGAACCATTCCTTCATTACCAGTCCTATTTAATATAATAAAAGCACTTGAAGTTGAGGTTACAGATTTCTTTCTGGGTATGCCAAATTCAAACGGATCTTCTTATATCCTTACTAAATCCTCAGAATTCTCTGTAATTGAAAAAGAAGATGAGGCCGAAGGCTTTTTGTATAAATTCATATTCAATAAACAACTCTCATCTATTGGTTTCGAAGCTGTATTGTTAGAGGTTTCTCCTAATTCAAAGCGGGATAAAGTAATTACCGAGGCTTTTGAATTTAAGTATATGTTAAGCGGAAGCTGTAATTATATAATTGGAGATGACGAGGTTACCGTAAATGAAGGTGATGCCTTGTTCTTTGATGGCCGAATACCACACGTGCCGGTTAATAAATCAGATCAGAAAGCAAAAATGCTGGTGATGTATTTCTACTTGTAAAAAAAGGACTTTAATTGCTTAAAGCCCTTTAATCGTAAAAGTAAATCAAATTAAAAAAAAACAAATGAATGTTTGATATTATAGAATTGACTCTAATTCTTTAAGGGAGTCAATGATGTATTCAGGGTTGGCTGTTAGAAGTTGTTCTCTGGTATGTGCACCCGTTGTTACACCTATTGAGTATATACAGTGAGCATTTTTCCCTTCTTCTATGTCGATGATAGAATCACCAACCTTTACCACATGATGGGCATCAGAGACCTGAAGTTTATCCATGATCAGTGTGATCATATCAGCATTCGGACGACCGTTTTCTACGTCAGAAGCAGTAATCAATAGGTCGATATCCCTTCCTGTTTCCCAACCTAACTTATCTATGAGTAAATTGGCGGTTTTAGCATCGTATCCCGTGTTAAGAGCAACTTTTATGCCTCGGCTTCTTAATGAATCGAACAATTCTTTGGTGCCTTCATAAGTTGATACATTCAAAGTGTCATAAGCTTCTTTTAAAAGTCCTTTGAAGTCTTCAAATGCACTATCTGCCAAAGCTGTATCATGTACATTGGCTTCGGCAAGAATATCTATAATCGCCTGCTTTTTTTCTTTCCCGGCACCATGTTCAAGGACGAATTCAAGAGAGAAATCAAAGCCGGTCTTATTAATGGCTTTTCTTAAGGTTTTGTAAACTACATTGTCTTCATCTACAGTTGTTCCTGCCATGTCAAAAACAACAAGTTCAATTTTTTGGTCCTTCATTCTAATTATATATTAATTCAATATTTTGTTCTGAAAACCCGGCGCTACCGGTCATCCCTTTACCGCCGATTCCTGTCACAATGTGAATGTGATCATCCACATCATGTATAAATATGTCTGTGTTCTTACATTGTGAATATTTCCCATACCAACGTTGGGCTATTTCATAATTCGGAAGATCGATTATTTTTTTGGCCTCATTAACCATAAAATCATCCAATTCCATATTTAAGTCAAAGCCGAGTGTGTCAGCGTTTTTAGCATCGGCATATTCATGCGAATCGCCAATGATAACCGAACCGTCAGTGGCTTGTTTAAAAAGGATATGGACACCCCACTGCTTTTGATAACTATCAATGGCCTCCTTAGCCTTAATCTCTTTGTAGGACGCACACTCTCTGAAACTTTCATACCTTCTGATGGTCCACCCGGTGAGTATAGACCCGGGAATTACATGATTTTTTTGAGGCTTTGTTTGCATCATTTGAAGCTTACAAACCTCTAGATCACTTTGATTAAAAATTTCAGGATATAAGGTTTTAAATTCATTGCCATTACAAACAATAACCTTAGAGGCATAAATGATTCCGTCCTGAGCAGTGGTAATTTCAACTTTTCCATTTAAAGTTTCACAATTCACTACGTTCATCTGGTAATGCAGAGTTAGCCCCAATTCAGAAACCATATATTGCTGTAATCTCGAAATCATAACCCGTGATTCTACGGTAATTTCTTCCGGAAAGAATAAACCGGCCTTCACATAGTCGCTTCGTAATCCTTTATATTTCTTAAGACATTCCTCCTTGGTTAAAATTTGGGAGGCATACTTGTTATTTTGATTGATTTGATATAATTCTTCAATAAGTTGAACCTCCTCTTCATTAGAAGCCAGGTATACCGTTCCGTTTTGTCTGGCTGAGATATCAAATTTTGATTGAATACTTTTGTAAATGTCCAGGCTTCGTCTTCCATAAGTTTGCCACTTGCTGTCCATTCCAGAAGGAACCACCTGTCCGAAGTTGCGGACTGTAGCTCCCATCGGTTGTAGGTCCTTCTCTAAAATAGCAACTGATAAGCCCTTTTTTAGAGCATGGTAGGCGTGAAATGTACCTAAAATTCCACCCCCAATAACTACTAAATCGTACTGTTTACTCATGATTTTAAATGGTTGCCCATTGATGTTTATCTAATGTAAAAAATATTTACAAATATTAAAAATATATAATTATTTAACAACAGGAAATTCCCTTGGAAAACCTGTTTAGTGTTAAGATTATATTAAATGTGATCGTCGTGATTAAACTTATTTATTTTTAAAGTAATAGATGTTTCCTGCGAAATCACATATAAAGAATCCTTCCTTGGTTACTGCTGCTGAAGTTAATATTGGTGCACCAAGATTTGTTTTCCATATTAACTTACCGGTAATAGCATCCAGTTTGTACAACCATCCATCCATAGCACCAAATAGAAGTTCGTCGCCTACCAATACGGGTGTTGTCTCAATGCTCCTTTGATGGTCTGAATAATATTGAGGGGTATAAAACAATGCAGGTTCAACTTCAAATAACCATTTCAATTTTCCGGTAGTTCTTTCATATGATGCGATTCCGGGATCAGATCCGGCGATATAAATTGAATGGGGAGTTACTATCGGCGTAGTTGTACTCTTGTTTTCAATATGAGTTTCTATCGTTTTTATTGATTCACCTGTTTTGGGTTCCAATACGTGCAATGTTCCCTTTGCTCCGTCATTTTCTGCGATCCAAAGTTTGTCCTCTTTGAATAAAATGTTGCCATCCCGAAATCTTAAACCATTGTCGTTTCTTTTCCATAAGAGTTCACCGGTATTTTTATCATGCGCATATAACGCACCCCAATTGGCAGAGGTTATTAATATTTTAGGGGTAAGTGTCATGGTAGTTGTACTTCCATAACCGCCGGTCCAGTCCGAATTGATCCATGTTGTTTTACCGGTCTCGACCTCAATGGCCGATAGGGTTTCACCAAATCCCGTAAATACCATTGTTCCATCTGTAACCAGACCAGATATAAATCCTGGGAGTCGGTTATATTTTAAATCTTTTTCCCAAACAAGATGCCCTGAAGTGGTATTAAGGGCATAGGTGTAACCTTGCATATCGGTGGCAATAAGTATATCTCTGGCAATCACCATTTGATTCTTTATACCGTTCCGGGTTTGATATCTCCAAACTTCCTGACCCGATTGTGTGTCAAAGCATACAATGTAATTTTTCTCCGCATTTCCGTCATCAAAACTGGCTGTGAATACATGATTTTCATGTAAAATTGGCGAACTCATGTATATGTTGCTCCCAATATTTTTAACCCATTCCAGTACATAGTCCTTTGTGTGATTAAAATTAACGACGGCATCATGCGCACTATTGCCGGCAAGGTTATGCCATTTATTATCGAAAGCTTTATTTCCCCCCGGTTTAATGGTGAACTTTTGTTTGTCATACAATACTTTCCCGTTTTTTAAATAAGCTTCAATGGCTAATTCATAATTATTGTTTGGAATCTCTGGTTTAAATGTGGCTTCCCAGTTCCAATCTGATCGTTGGGTCATATGATGCATCTCGGAGCCTTTTACATAAGTTTTCCAGGTTAACCCTTTTTCATCGTATACTTTGTATTTAACACTGTCAATCGGACTGTTCGAACTATATACGTTCGAAGATAAATGTACGTGTTCTTTGCCGTGTTGGTGTAATTCATCGTGATGTGGAGAAACAATTTGCAACTGGTCGTTAACAAAAGTCCATACCAGATCAGAGGAACTGCTGCCGGCATCGTCAATTTTAATAACACGGAATGAAGAAGGTGAATGGTCAATCCCCCCTTTTGCAGCGGTAGCTGTTGAGTAGGATTTTATATTCGTAATACCGTGAAGCTTGGTAATGTTTGCATGGCGGTGTCCATAGATCCATGCTTTGATGTTGTAATTGTTTAAAAGAATCTCCTTGTTATCATTTATTTTAAATACAAATTCATCACCATTGGTAAGATAATCGTGGTTGAAAAAATATTTAGGCATTTCCTTGGGATAAGAGTCCAGCAAGTTCTGTAACCAATTCCCAATTTCTTCTCGTGTATATCCTGGTTTAAAATCACCTCCCATCATAGGGGTTATAACAAATAAGGCTTTCCCTTCCTCAAAAGCATACCATCCAGGACCAAATTTGTTTTCAAAATATTCTTCTCCGTAATTGCCTTTAACCAGATCGTGATTTCCAATACAATAGTAGACCGGAGCATTCATAGTTTTAGTGGTCATATTGTCCGCATGCCAGGTCATACCGGATTCATAGCAGATATCACCAGTGTGGATTATAAAATCCGGATCTATAGAATTACTATATGATTTTAAATTGTTTAACCAATCTTTATATTCGAAAGTTTCTGTGTCAGATACCTGAATAAAAGAAACTTCTTTTTTGATTTCTTTTTTTTGAATTGGGAAGTTGTAGGTTTTAATGCTCTTATCTACTTTAATATATCGAGTCTTTGCAGATTGAGTTGCGCCGGGGTAAATAGTGATAAAACGAGCCTTTTCCCAAATAGGTAAAGTAAATACGCCTTTTTTATCCGTTTTTACAACTTCAAGACCATTAGAAACAATAGCGCCTTCAATTCCTTTTTCTCTCTTGTCCTTTAACCCATTTCCATTTTCATCCAAAAATACCGACCCCTTAATTTGAGAGGTTACCTCATGGGAAATGAAAATGATGAATAAGAAAATAATCTGATTAACTGTTTTGTTCATGTTATTCGTTTAGGTAATTCATGCCTCCATATAATTTTAACTACATCAAGAAATCAAAGGATATTCATTTGAGTTTAATGTGTTTAGGAGTCTTGTTTATTACAATTTGTAAAATTAACAGCATTTACAAGATGTTATTTTTAATATAAGTAAACAAATATAGTGACTAATATTCGGAATTTATGTATGGTGAGATAAAACTATAGTTAAGAAAATATTAGAAGAATTGACTGTTGGAATATTTTATTCATAGAAAAAGTCAGCCGGAATCTTCCCGACTGACTTTTTTATTGGTTGAATAAAATGAATGCTAAATGTGTGTTAATTGATGAAATTTACAAACTCCACTTAATTCCTGCCTGTCCTCTCAGACCATGAAATTCTACTTGTCTCGGTCTGCTGGAATCCCCGTAATAATATTCCAATGGTTCATTAAGAATATTGTTGATTTCAGCGAAAATGGTAAAATGATCACTGATTCTGAAGGAAGCATTCGCATCCAGGGCAGAATAATCGCCATAGTAAATATCGTCACGCTTAGGGCCACTGCCATGGTCGGTTATATACGCTCCTTTAAAATTGTATGCTCCTCTGATATTAAAGCGCCCTTTCTCAAAGTATAGTTGCGCATTGATTAAATGATCTCCCTGTCTTGGAAGTCTTGTTGTTCCCTCCCTGCCTGGAATGGTGAATTCAGACTTGGTAAAGGTGTAGTTTGCCTGCATCCCAAATCCATTGAGGAAACCCGGTAAAAAGTCAAACTTTTTATTGGCGCTGATCTCTGCACCCATTAACCAGGCATTGTCTCCGTTTCTGGGTCTTGATATTTCAACACCACTAATCCCGTTTATAGTTCCCTGTTGTGTGTCATTAAAAATAGGATCCGAAATAGATTTGTAGAAAACTCCTGCAGTGATCACATCTAACTTACCTAAGTAAAATTCCCCCATAAGGTCGAAATTCAATGAGTAGGTTGGATTTAAATCCGGATTACCACCCTTAAATTCATTGTCCGCTGCTATATAAGTACCTCCTGGAGCCATATAAGCAAATTCAGGTCGGGCAAATGTTCTGGTAACCGCAAACCTCAAATTTGTTTTCTCATTAGGAACGTATTTTAAATGTAACATAGGTAGTAACGATAGATAGCTTTTGGTTTGTGAGACCTTTCTTAAAATTCCATCAGGATTCTCAGGTGTTACATCAAATTGATACCCGTCTATGATCGATCTGGTATTGGTTGCTCTTAGTCCTCCTAATAAGGTTAGCTTATCAGAAAAGCTATAGGTGGCCATACCATATACTGAAGCATGTTGTTCGTTGATGTTGAAATTCCTTCCAAGACCACCACCGTTTCGTAATAATTCAGAATCGTCTTCAAGCAAAGAAAGGTTGCCATTGAAGAAGTTATCCTTGTAAAATTGAATCATGCCTTCCGTAGAAAGAACCTGGTTGAAGGATTTTCCCGAAGTATTTAATTCATTTAAATAATCCAGCCTTCCGGGTTGTTCAATGTTAAATTCACGATAATCAGCAAGTGTAGGTGAAGCATTATTACCAGACCAACCGTAAAATTCGTCTGCAAATACGGCCTTTCTGTCCTTATCTCTAAACTTCGCGCCAAATTTTAGCTTCAATTGATCATTTGCGGTTAATTCGTAATTGGCACTGGCAATTACATTATCACGTTCCATAACACCCACTTTATACAATTCCAGGTCAGCAAATACCATTTTAGTAGGATCCATCTGGAAGTTCGGGTCCGAATACACGTCAAACATATTGCTGAAATAGTTCATGGCACCACCATCAGAATCCCAGTAAGCTCTTGGACCAACTCCTCTGTCTTCAATAAGGTCCGCGTTAAAGCCTACGTCATTTTGATTAAACTTAACAACATAGTAACTGTTATTATTCCTGTCGGGAATGTTTCCGTAGCTAAATTCATTTCTGTAGGTAGCCAGACTCCAGTCAAAAACCCCATGGTTGCCAAGGTGTTTCCCCCCAAGTTCAGCACCGATAAATTCGAATATAAGGTCGTTGTAAATGTTTTGTAATTCCACACGTCCGGTTTCCGTGGTCTCATTGAATTTGTCAAAACGTACCCGGTGCTTATAATGAATTTCAGTGTCTAATAATTTTCCATAGTTTATTTTAGTGTAAATTTTATCCCTTTTACTTGGGTTAAATTCAAAGGCACCATTGACACCGGTAGTTTTTCGTTCACCCACATAATCTCTTAGCTCCAGGCGATATACTCCATAATCACCACTTCTTCGGGCTTCAAAGTTGTCTGATGCCCAGTTTCTGTTCCATTGAGAAACACTTAAAATAAAACCGGTTTTTCCTGAATCCGACTTGTTCCCAATGGTAACATTTCCACTGTATATACCTTTTCCTGATTTTTCATTATATCCCGTACCTAAAGTGGCATCAACAGTAAATTTAGATGGAGCTGTCTTGGTGATGAAATTGACGCTTCCACCAATACCATCAGCGTCCATATCCGGAGTTAAAGCTTTAGATACTTCTACATATCCGATCATTTCCGTTGGAAAAAAATCAAAAGCCGTAGCCCTGCTTCCACCTTCATCAGCTCCGGTAGGAATACGGTTGCCGTTCATGGTGGTAGCGTTCCATTCAGAAGGGAGTCCTCTGACAGCTACATAGCGCCCCTCACCCTGATCTCTTTCAATAGAAACTCCGGGTACACGCTGTACCGCTTCAGCAGCATTACGATCCGGAAGTTTTCCTATACCGTCAGAGGCAATTACACTTTTTATGCTCAATGCATTTTTTTGAAGGTTAAGGGCCTTGGCTTCACTTAATCTTCTGGAGGCAGTTCCCTGTACAACAACCTCCTCTAATTGGGAAGCTTCAGGAGTTAATGTGATGTTTCCAAGGTCCAATACCTTTTGGCTGCCAAAATTCAAAGTAGTGGATTGCTTTTGATATCCAATGTAGCTTACAACCAACGCTTGGTCGTCCTGATTTATTCCGGTGAGTGTAAAATAACCGCCAAAATCTGTTGTAGTTCCTTTCTGTGTGCCCTGGATATGTACCGTGGCCCCGGGAAGTGGAAAATTGCCGTCCATAACGCGTCCCTTCACACTACCGTTCTGGGAAAAACCTACTGTCGATACGATCAGTAATACAAATAGATTAATTAGTTTGATTGTTTTCATTTTTGAATTAAAAGGTTAGTAAAGTTTAAAATTCGGCACAAAAATGACTTATAATTTTACTATTTGTAAATTTATTAGGTTAACAAATATTCAACATAGTTTTACTAATATGTAAAAGAAATGTTAATATCCTGGTGAGTATAAAATGTTTTAATATGAAAGAATTTATGGGCAAAAAAAAGCCAGCCGGTATGAGCCGACTGACCTTTGGTGCAGTCTTATTAGATAGAGCAGTGGTTGTAAAAAGAGTGTGAGTGACGTGATTTACATGCCCTAAATAATACTGCTTCATTTTAATATCTGTGAAGCGTATTCTAAATATTTAGTGATACCTCTTAATGTAGGATCTTCTAAATTAGAAACGACTAATACTGCTATTAGTGTGTGAACCACAAAAATGAAATAATTATTTAATATTTGTAAATTTTAGTTTTTATCAAATCCTTACTTTACTGTTATCCTTATGTGTCTTAAAAGTTAAGATTGTTAAGGGGTTTTAAATTTTTTAAGTTTGAATAAACTGAGACAGCTGATAGACAGGGGTGTATTCATTTTTCGTAAAGGGTGTAGTGTATGTCTAAGACTGTCATATTCCTGGTTTAAGGTGTCTAGGCCCGGTGCAAAGGCATAGATACCTTAGGGATAATCCATAGATAAGGCATGGATATTCTATACTTATTAAAGGATATTTGTTCAATGTGAAAGTGAAACTTCAGTTATAACGGGAGTTATTAATATTCGGTGCCAAGACATAAACATGTATAAATAAAAAAGCCTGATGAAGTGTCATCAGGCTTTTAAAGTACCTCGAGTGGGAATCGAACCCACACTCCAAAGGAACACGAGTTTGAGTCGTGCGCGTCTACCAGTTCCGCCACCGAGGCAATTTCGGAGTGCAAATCTATAAAATATTTTCTTTTCTAAAACAAAAATATCTACAATTATACTTTTGCTCTAAGAATAAATTTCTAAATTTGCACCTCATTAAACGCAACACATCAATTAAGTAACTACTAAACAATACGTTAGAATGCCATATACAGTGCCAGATCCTAAAATTTTTGCTTGTACTCAAAGTACAGAATTGGCGGAAAAAATAGCAAAGTCGTACGGAACAGAATTAGGTAAGATATCTTATGCCAGATTTAGTGATGGCGAATTTCAACCGTCGTTTGAAGAATCGGTTCGTGGAGCCAGAGTCTTTATTGTAGGATCAACCCATCCAAGTAGTGAGAATCTAATGGAGATGTTATTAACATTAGATGCTGCCAAAAGAGCTTCAGCAAGACATATTACTGCTGTAATGCCATATTTCGGATGGGCAAGACAAGATAGAAAAGATAAGCCTCGTGTGCCGATAGGTGCAAAACTTGTGGCTAAACTATTAGAATCTGCCGGAGCAACCAGAATTATAACGATGGATTTGCATGCTGATCAGATTCAGGGATTCTTCGAGAAGCCTGTCGATCACTTGTACGGATCTACATTCTTTTTGCCTTACTTAAGAAGTTTGGAGCTTGATAATCTAACAATTGCTTCACCAGATATGGGAGGTTCTAAAAGAGCGTATGCATATTCTAAGTTCTTGGAAAGTGATGTGGTTATCTGTTATAAGCAACGTAAAAAGGCAAACATAATAGAGCACATGGAGCTAATCGGGGAGGTTAAAGGTAAAAATGTAGTACTGATCGATGATATGGTTGATACTGCAGGAACACTCACCAAGGCAGCTGATATGATGATAGAAAGAGGAGCCTTAAGTGTGAGAGCGATTACGACACATGCCTTGCTTTCTGGAAATGCATATGAAAGAATTGAGAACTCTAAATTAACTGAATTAATAGTTTCTGATTCGATTCCGTTAAGACAACAGAGTCCTAAAGTAAAAGTATTAAGCTGTGCTGATCTCTTTGCAGATGTAATGCATAGAGTACACCATAATACTTCTATCAGTTCAAAATTTATCATGTAAATTATTTAATTTTTATATAATGAAGTCAATTACAATCAAAGGATCTCAAAGAGAAAGCGTGGGCAAAGTATCTACTAAAGCCTTACGTAATGCTGGAAAGGTACCTTGCGTAGTATACGGAGGGGATAAGCCATTGCACTTTTCAGCTGATGAATTAGCATTTTCTAAATTGGTTTATACTCCGGATGCACACACCGTAGTAATTGATCTGGAAGATGGGACGAAACTAAATGCAATCATGCAGGATATCCAGTTTCATCCAGTTACTGACAGTATTTTACACGTAGATTTCTACCAGTTACAAGATGATAAAGAAGTAACTATGGAAATTCCTGTAAAAGTTGTAGGTAACTCTCCTGGTATCATGGCTGGTGGTGTTTTACGTTTAGTAAACCGTAAGCTTAAAGTAAAATCATTGCCTGCAGACTTGCCAGATTTTATCGAGGCAAATATCAGTGAATTAGAAATGGGTAATAAATTATATGTTACTCAACTAGCAGCTGATAATTATAAATTTATGCACCCGGACAACACTGTAGTATGTCAGGTAAGAGTATCTCGTGCTGCAATGAAAGCCGCTCAAGATGCTGCAAAAGCAGAGAAAGAAGCTGCGAAAAAATAATAAAACCTATTGTATTATTTAATACAGTGATGAGCATTCGGTATCTGATACCGAATGCTTTTTTATTTTTGTTCAAAATTCAAATATGTCCGGTTTTTTAAATCTTATATTTGGTCGAAATAAATCGATTACACAAGAAATTGATCCTATGAAGAAATTTTTGATTGTTGGGTTAGGAAATATTGGTGCTGAGTATGCTGATACACGTCACAATATTGGTTTTAAAGTGTTAGATTATTTTGCAGAAAAAGAGTCATTAAAGTTTGAGACTAAAAGATTAGGTGACCTTACTTCCTTTAAGTTCAAGGGAAGAACATTTGTGTTTTTAAAACCTAATACCTACATGAACCTTAGCGGAAAGGCTGTTAGGTATTGGATGAATACTGAAAAAATTCCTATAGAAAATATATTGGTAATTACAGATGATATAAATCTTGATTTTGGGACCATCCGTGTTAAAGGCAAAGGTAGTGATGGTGGGCATAATGGATTAAAGAACATTCAACAGGAATTAAATACCAATAAATATCCGCGATTTAGATTTGGTATAGGAGATTCGTTTTCAAAGGGAAAACAAGTAGACTATGTGCTGGGAGAATGGAGTGATGATGAACTCTCGAAAATGCCTGAAAGATTAGAGAAATCATACGAGCTCATTAAGTCTTTCGGTACTGCCGGGATGAATAATACCATGAACACTTTTAACGGTAAGTAAAATACGTAATTACTGAAGTCTGAATTCATAAATTCCTGAATCGGAGGTATTCCCTTTGCTGTCCTTCGAGATTACTTTCCAATAATAAGTAGTTTCCAATGCTAAGGTAGGTGTATTAATACTTTTGGCGATTGTATTCCCCAATAGAGTGCTTGCCTCGCTATTCGTATCCAGGTAGACATCGTAGGAAGCAATATCGTCATCAATATCATTCCCATTCCATTTTAAAGTTACAATATTGTTGTTCGCACTAACGGTAGAACCTCCTTTTGGGTACACTATTTCCGCAGGAAAGGGAGCATAGTTTTCAACACCATCACCTGCAGCATAAAAACGCCAGGTGCTACTGGTGGCTGGTTCGTCCGGGAAGTTGTTGGAGAACGATGTAACAAACCAGGAATAAGGCATTCCTTTAGTGAGCACAACCTCTTGCGAGGTTGAGGTTGTTGAAAATGTTTGAATGGCCGAAGTGTTTAAGTTTTGTACCTGTAAGCGGTATTCATTAGTATTGTTGGAGGCACCCCAACTAAAGTTGATGGTAGTCTCAGTAGAATTGAGGTCAACGCCGTCAGTACATTCAGAATTGTTTTCCGGAAATAGTAAGCCTGCAGCAACGGGAGGCTGGGGGTCATCTTTACCACCACAACCTGTTAGTATTAGTATGAATACGAATATATAGGCTTTAGATTTCATTCTTTTACAATTTTAATACTTGTACTAATTTCACTTCCCGAAAGATGAACAATATATACCCCGGTTGATAGCGAGGTAAGATCTAACGGAATAGTGCCCTTGCTGTCCGATCTGCGCTTAGCACTATAGAGCTTACTTCCGTTTAAAGAAGCTACGGTGACTGTAATATCTTCATCGGTATTACCCGTAAAAAGAGTTATTTCATTTCTAAATGGGTTTGGATAGGCTAATGCTTCACCCGCCAGAAATACCATCTCTTCAAAAATGCCTTGACAATCTTTGTTGGTGGTAACTTTTATCGTATTGTTGCCTTTCGCCAAGGTAAGGCTAATAGTATTTGAAGTGGTTTGGGTGGTAATCCCGTTAAGTTCAATATTGTATACAGGAGCACCTTCCAGGGTTAAGGTTATGAGCTTTTCTTCGGCAAGGACTTTCGATATCACCTGCAATGGCGCTGGTTGAGTAATGGAAAGGTCAAAGCATTGTTGGTATTCAGGCTGACCGGCTACAGTAAAACATAACTGATAATCTCCCGACGAAAGATTGTTGAATTCAGCAGAGGAGGTAAAACTTAGATTGTTATTGACCCCTGTGCCAATGAGGGTAGCGGTATAATCTAAAGGCTCGTTAGCCGAAATGATAATGTTTCCATCGTTATTATTAATACAGCTTTCACCGATTGTTTTTAAGCTGAAGTTGTCCGCAGGAAGGGAAAATACAGGACACCCGTTAACATCAACTTTGGTATTGGCCGGGGTATTCGGGCAGGCATCCAACGGGTCGTATACACCATCCGCATCGGTGTCTTGCCTTGTGCAAATATCCAGGCTAAATGAATTCAGGCTGCCTCCGTCAATGCTGTATCCATCAGATACCGTAAGTATCCAGGTTCCGGTTGCAGCTTCGCCGACAAAACTAGCTAAAGCTTCTTCCGGCTTTATCACGCCTGTAATAGCAGGATCCGTTCCGCATAAAATTGAGGAGCCTTCATCAGAGAAAGTCGCATTTATATTCTTGCCATCTCCGCATACTTCATTAATTAATGTGATGGTGGTGCCGGAAGGCGAAGTAAGCGTTATTGTTAAGTCGCTGATATAAGTGTGGGTGATATCAAGATTTACAAACATCTCATGAAGATATCCGTCATCTGTAATATTGATCTCGGATGTTATTTCATTTGGTTGCTGACTGTTAATTGATCGTGTGGTCGTATTGCTGTTACTACTGCAATCCAGTGTAATGGTGGAAAATGAATAAGTGTTTGAATAATTTCCCGTACCGCAATTGTTCAGGGGGCGCACTCTCCAATAATAGCTAACTCCCGATTGCAGGCTTGTTGGGGTGTAATTAACTTCACTGACTGTCGACGATTCCAGTATGATAGAAAAATCCGTAACTTCTGAGAATTCAATTTCATAAGCCGTGGCGTTTTCAACGGCTTCCCACTCAAACCTTCTGTTTAGAACAATTTCCGTAGCTGCATTCGATGGACTGATGAGATTGGTTATATCAAATGAATCATCGAAGAGGTTGATTTCAATCGGGTATTGTTTGCTTAGGGAAGAGGCATCCGCATTGATGGTAAAACTGTATTTCCCCCTATCCAGGTTTTCTGTACCGGTAACCGTTACATCGATGCTAGTTCCGTTAGTTACCGCAGATGAATTACTGAAATTAACATTCAGGCCAGCAGGAACATCAGTTGCTGTAAAGTTGGTGGTCTCATTAAATCCGGCAAACGTACTGTAGGTAAAGCTAAAGTTGAGGTCGTTTGGTTTGCAGACCTCGTAGCTTAAAGAGTTTATATCGAGCTTAAATTCACTTTGCTGTATTTGTAAAGTAGCTGTACTGATAGCAAAGAAGATGTTGTTGGTCGGTTTTATGAGTATTCTCGCATTCGAAGTTGTAATGTCTCCTGGAAAAATTACATTTTCTGCTCCGTCATTAGGAGTGTTGGTGGCTAAAGAAACCAGGTTTTCAAAATCTTCGTCGATGATTAAAAATATATCAACAGCTGTGGCATTTACAGGGGCAATATTCGTATTAGCGATATCCCAGGTGATCCCTACGGCATCTCCACCGGTAATAGTGGTGTTGTCGGTTTGGGATGTAATTAAAAAGGGACCGGAATTTGCATCAGCAGTCACTTTCACATCGTCCCTGGCTGTTTGTCCGCCATTAAGATTGTTGTCTCTAACCAATAAGGCAAAATTGTACTCCCTTCCTGCACTGGAAATTACCTCCCAGGTCGGATTTAGATTATTGGCTAAAATATCCGCTTCACGAGGAAAATATCTTTTAGAAGAAAATTGAGGCGATCTTACTCTGAAAGCAGGTCCTTCCTCAGAATCGGAGGCAGGTGGTTGTGCGGTTACAGCATTATCAATTTGTTCCCAGCTATAGGTAAGGATGTCGCCATCGGTATCAGTTGCAGTACCTTCGAGGTAAAAAGCAGTACCTTTAGGGATGGTGTAATCATTCAAGGTTGTAATTACCGGGGCATTGTTGCCGATGCTTACGGTAGTAGCACAATCGTTTACCCCGTCTGTAATATTGTTCCAAATCTGGGCAATACTTACAGCGTGAAAAAAAGGATCGCTTGCACCCTGAACATTGGGAGGGCATATCCCTGCATAGGCCATGAGGGTTGATCCACTTCCGGGTTCCACAGCTGTATTGTCAGACCGATTATTGTTACAGGAATTGTTAAAGGTGTGGGTGGCCCCAAATTGATGACCGATTTCATGAGCAACAAAATCAATGTCAAAAGGATCGCCTACCGGGTTTGCACTACCAGTTACACCTCTTGCCTTTGCGCTTGTACAAACAGAAGCTACCGAGGCAATACCTCCACCCCCTGTGCTGAATACATGCCCTATGTCGTAATTGTCAACTCCGATATTGGTGTCGATCACATCTTGAATTTCATCAATAAGGGTGTCACCATCATCATTTGTGAAAGGGTCGGTATCAGGATCTAAGTAGATAATCTGGTCGTTAGTAGCAACGATTTCCATGCTAACGGCCAAATCTCTTTCAAAAACCTCATTTACACGGGTGATTGAAGTATTCATGGCAGATAAAACCGCAGATCTTTTAACTTCGTCGGTTCCGTCAGAAACATTGGCGGCATTAATATGATAATTAGAATATTCTCCAGTACTGGCAATGGCAATGCGATAGGTGCGAAGTAAGCCGTCATTTACAATTTCTTCCTTGTTCAAAAGCTGACCTTTAAGCTGTTGTGCCATAGCTTCATCACCCGTTTTACACATAAAATCATGGGCCTTGAAATCTTGTTTTGAGGCAATGTAGTAAAGATCCTTTTCTTCCGGTACTGGGTTAATGTAGGATATGCCCTTTTCAGAATGTATCAATCCATGAAATCCAAAATCATCCAGGCTCAGTCTTATGCTTGTTCTCGGATTGCTGACAGAGATCCCATAGTATGATTTAATATGGGGGTATTTTTTTTGTAAACCAGCCGAAAGTACCGAAGCCTCATAAATCCTGAATCGCTCCAAAGAGCCATTTTGTGTTGGAAAACTAACGATCTTTCCTGCTGCCTTTCGAACCCCATGTTTTCTGTTAACAACGTTTATTAGTTCGTTCTTAAGTAATCCGCTATTGAGTTGAAATGCCTTGTAGTTCTTAGAGCTCTTAACCGTTTCAGGTTTCACCTCTTTTTTATAACTCCAAATCCCATCATCTTGTGCAAATATGTTGCTGGTGTATGCAATGCAAACAAGAAAGAGAAAAAGTAGTGTTTTTTTCATTTTATTAAAATGATTGATGCGTAAATATAAATAAATTAAGAATAGTGGGAGTTTGTTGTTTATTCGGCAAGGCTAAATAACTCTACTAATATAATAAAAGCATTGTAAAAATTCGTTACTTTGCTGTAACAATCAATGCTAAAAATAAACAAGACTCAAGTGGTTATAAAGAGAAACCTGTCTGATTATAATGAAGAATATTTTTCGGTTGTTACTATTGGTACTTTTGATGGAGTTCATGTAGGTCATAAAAAGATTATCAAGCGATTAATAGAAAGTGCCAGAGCAAACGATTTAAAAGCTACTATACTTACTTTTTTTCCTCACCCCAGAATGGTTTTGCAGCAGGATGCAGATCTTAAACTAATCAATACATTAGACGAAAAGATTGCGATTCTGGAGAAAACTGGCCTCGATGTGTTAGTCATACATCCTTTTACCAAAGCCTTTTCCCGATTATCAGCATCTGAATATGTTCAGGAGGCTCTGGTGAAAAATCTTAATGCCAAAAAAGTCATTATCGGATATGATCATCGTTTTGGAAGAAACCGAACAGCAACCATAAAAGACCTCCAGGTATATGGCGAAACTTATGGCTTTGAGGTGGAGGAGATATCTGCTGAAGAAATCAATGAGGTTTCGGTTAGTTCTACCAAAATAAGAAAAGCGCTGGCAGAAGGAGATATAAAAACGGCGAATGAGTTTTTGGGATATGAGTTTATGTTAAATGGGGTAATAACGAAGGGTAAAGGTCTTGGGAGGCAAATAGATTTCCCCACAGCGAATCTGTATATCGAAGAAAAATATAAGTTGATACCAAAAGATGGAGTCTATGTCGTAAAAAGTATTTTAGACGACAGGGAGGTTTTTGGTATGATGAATATCGGCTATAATCCGACCGTTAACGGAGTGAAAAAATCAATTGAGATACATTTCTTTGATTTCGATGAAGATCTGTATGGTAAAAAAATACAGATCGATATGTTAACGCGTTTACGAAATGAACAGCGTTTCGATTCGATTGATATGTTACAGCAACAGCTTAAAAAAGATAAACTAAATGCCTTGGCGTTTATAAATGCTCAATAAACTTCTTTTTAAACAAATAGATAATGTTTCCCTGGTCGTTTTTAGGGTGTTTTTCGGCTTTCTCATAGCCGCCGAAACTTTTGGCGCCATCCTTACCGGATGGGTTAAAAAAGCACTAATAGCACCGGAATTTACATTTACAGTCATTGGTTTTGAGTTTTTGCAACCGCTCCCGGGATATGGAATGTATATCTTTTTTGGTGTAATGGGAGTTTTAGGATTGTTGGTCATGATAGGTTATAAATATCGCCTTAGTCTCGGACTGTTCACAGTCATGTGGACCGTTGTGTATATGATGCAAAAAGCCTCTTACAACAATCACTATTACTTGTTAATTCTTATTTGTCTGTTGATGCTGATACTTCCGGCGAATCGATACCTGTCATTTGATGCTAAAAGAAATCCCGACATTAAACGCATTTCAATGCCGGCTTGGTGTAAATGGATAATTGTGTTTCAGTTGTGGATCGTTTATACCTATGCCTCATTGGCCAAATTATATCCTGACTGGCTAGATTTTACCGTAGTACGAAATTTAATGAGTGCGAAAGATCATTATTACCTAATCGGTGATGTTTTGCAGAATCACTGGGTGCATGTGTTTATTACCTACACCGGAATTCTGTTTGATCTCTTAGTGATTCCACTACTGCTTTGGAAGCCTACCCGGAAATTAGCATTTTTTGCTTCCCTGGTATTTCATCTGTTTAATTCAATAGTGTTCCAAATTGGAATTTTCCCATACCTGTCACTGGCGTTTACATTGTTCTTTTTTGAACCGGAGACCGTCAGGAACATTTTTTTGAAGAAAAAAACATTGTACGAAGGGAATGAGGTCATGGTTCCTTCATATAAAAATACTTTTTACACCGTCGCAACGATCTATTTTTTAATTCAAATTGCCTTGCCATTGCGACACTGGTTTATAAAAGATGATGTACTGTGGACTGAGGAAGGACATCGATTAAGTTGGAGGATGATGTTACGCAGTAAAGCCGGATATTCTACCTTTAAAGTAGTTGATAAATCCACTGGAGAAACAGAACTGGTCTATCCTAAAAATTATCTTACCAGGAAACAATTGGGGATTGTCGGTACCAAACCTGATGTGATCTGGCAATTTGCCCAACGCCTGAAGAAGCAATACAATGCACAGGGAAAAGAAGTGGCAATTTATGTTAAGAATAGAGTAAGTGTGAATCACAGACCTACAAAGCCCTTAATTGATGAATCTGTTGACTTGGCCGCTGAACCCTGGAAACAATTTAAACACCATACATGGCTGCTTCCTTCAGATCTTGAAAAGCAGAAAGCTGTTAAAGATTAAAATATGCTGCTGAGCCACTTCCTTCTTGCGTCATGTGGTTATATATCAGGATAGAATTGGCCATTGATATTAAGGAAGGTTGATTAGTGAGGAGTTAAAGAATGCAGGTTGGCTTCCAAAAGATAAAGGCATGAACGATCGCTACCTGAGAATTGCTAAACTTTCAACAACTAAACTTTCTACTTCAATACTATTTATACTAAATTTGTCGCTTAATTTAACGGCGATCGGGGTGGAAGTAGATGGTGTTTGCGCTTTGTGAGCAAAACCAGGAGCGAACAGCCTGCCCGAAAAGAGGAACGCCCAAATAAAAATTATTTAACGATGTTACAAGTACCGTTTATCAGAGAAAACAAAGAAAAGGTTATCGAAGCCTTGAGCAAAAGAAATTTTGCTGCTGATGAAGTTATTAATGAGGTACTGTCTGTAGATGAAGAACGTAGAGCAATACAGGCGGAGCTAGACAATACATTGGCGGAGTCCAATAAACTGTCGAAAGAAATCGGTAATTTGTTTAAGTCCGGGAAAAAAGAAGAAGCAAATGAGCTTAAAGAAAAAACCGGATCGTTAAAAGAGCGTTCTAAAGATTTGAATGAGCAATTAAATGAAAAGACACAACGCTTAAGTGAATTGCTATACAATATTCCCAATGTACCACACCCAAGCGTTCCTAAAGGAAATTCTGACGAAGACAACGAAGTTGTTTTTGAAGAAGGAACAATTCCGCAATTGGAAGCTGAGTCATTGCCCCATTGGGAGTTGGCAAAAAAGTACGATATTATTGATTTTGAACTGGGAACAAAGATCTCAGGAGCTGGATTCCCGGTGTATAAAGGAAAAGGAGCTCGTTTACAACGTGCACTAATCTCTTATTTCTTAGATAAAAATACCGCTGCAGGATACAAAGAATATCAAGTGCCGCATTTAGTTAATGAAGCATCAGGATATGGTACAGGACAATTGCCTGATAAAGAAGGTCAAATGTATCATGTAACCAACGATGACCTGTATCTGATTCCTACAGCTGAGGTGCCGGTAACGAATTTCTTTAGAGGAGAGATTGTAAATGAAACCGACTTCCCGATCTGTTGTACAGCTTATACTCCTTGCTTCAGAAGAGAAGCAGGTAGTTATGGGGCACACGTTAGAGGATTAAATAGATTGCACCAGTTTGATAAAGTTGAGATCGTAAGGGTGGAGCATCCGGATAACTCATACAATGCATTAAATGGCATGGTAGAGCATGTAAAAGGAATTTTACGTGAACTTAAATTGCCATACAGAATTCTAAGGCTTTGCGGAGGTGATTTAGGTTTCACTTCAGCTTTGACTTTTGACTTTGAGGTGTATTCCACAGCACAGGAGAAATGGCTTGAGATCAGTTCGGTTTCTAATTTCGAAACCTACCAGGCTAATCGTCTTAAATTACGTTTTAAAGACGAAAATGGTAAAAGTCAACTGGCTCATACTTTGAATGGTAGCGCATTAGCCTTACCAAGAGTGTTGGCAGGGATTATCGAGAACTATCAAACCAAAGATGGAATAGCGATCCCAGAGGTGTTAATACCATATACAGGCTTTGATATCATCGATTAAACTTGGAATATTAAAAAAAAATTACTTAATTTGAAGTAGCCTAATTCTTATTTACGATCCTACTGATGTTGAAATTTATGTTTACCCATAACGTACTTCACGTCAGAAATATCCAGGAATAGGCTTGTTACAGGTAAAAGATTATATTATATGCCAACGCAAATAACAATCACAGTTTATGTTGATTAATAGCACTTTATTTAGTTGGTAGGGGCCCAAGCGAAAGTTTGGGCTTTCTTTTTGAATAAATACTTCAGTTTCCTTTTACTATCTTTGAGATTAAAGTGTTTGTCACTTTAATTATAAAAACACTTATGAAAAAAATTTGGATCGTCCTGTTCATATTGTTTGTTGGCGTGGTCAATGCCCAAAATGATGCATTGGCAAGGCAATATATGGATGATGGTGAGTTTGAAAAAGCAGTAAGCGTATACGAGAAACTCTATAATACCAACAGCGGTAACTTTTCCTATTTTCGTTCTTTATTGGAGTGCTATCAGCAATTGGAAAGATACAATGATGCACAGGAATTGTTGGAGTCAAAATTTAAACAGGGTCGATTCTCTGCCGCATTGTGGGTGGAAATGGGATATAATTACCAGTTAATGGGCGATCAGTCTCAGGCAGAATCCTATTATAAAAAAGCCATAGAAAGTATTTCAGAGCAAGTAACAAATGCATATGCCGTGGGGAATGCATTTCGGCGATTGATACTTTTGGATTATGCTGTAGAGACCTATAGAAAAGCTATGGAATTGAATCCAGACCTTAATTTTAATTATAATCTGGCTTTGATCTATGGAGAACTGGACGATGTACCAAATATGTTTAAAACCTACCTCGATTTAATCGCTTTTGATGAAAAATATAAGGCACGGGTGTTAAATAACCTGGGGAAATTTATTTCAGATGACACAGACAGCGAAAACAATCAATTGCTGAGGAAAGAATTGCTGAAACGTTCCCAATCGAATCAGGATGTGCTTTGGAATGAACTTTTAAGTTGGTTTTTTGTGCAACAAAAACAATTTGGAAGTTCGTTTATCCAAGAAAAATTTATCTATAAAAAAAACAATAAGGAAACCCTGGGAAGAATAGTAAACCTGGGTCGTTCAGCATATGAAGCCGAAGATTATAAGGCGGCTAAAGATATATTTCTGTTTGTGGTTGATAATAGCCCTTTTCAGGAAGTTACCTTAGAGGCAGAGTTGAGTATAATAAAAATCGACCTGTCTGATTCTACTGAAAAAGATGTAGAGAAGATCAATAAAAAGTTTGTGTCTTTACTGGAAACCCATGGCAGAACCAAGCAAACAATACCCTTGCAATTAGCTTATGGAGAGTTTATAGCCTTCGAGTTAGGAGAGCCTGACAAGGCACAAAATTTTATCACTGAAATATTAGAACTGCCTTTAAATAATTTTGAGGAAGCAAAAGCTAAGATGTTATTGGCTGATATCTTAGTTTACAATGAACAATTTAACAGGGCTCTGATCTTGTATTCTCAGGTTCAGCGAAAAGTAAAAAATGATGTAATAGCTCAGGATGCCCGGTTTAAAGTAGCCAAAGCCAGCTTTTATAAAGGAGATTTTGCCTGGGCTGAAAGTCAATTAAAAGTGTTGAAGTCTTCAACATCGCAACTGATAGCGAATGACGCATTGCAATTGAAACTATTGATTTCAGATAACTCTCTTGAGGATTCAACCCAAACGGCTCTTAAAATTTATGCAAAGGCCGATTTGCTGGCCTATCAGAAAAAGAATAAAGAAGCAGTAGCCTTACTGGAAAATATTCTGGTTAATCATAAAGGTGAAAGCATCGAAGATGAAGCATTGCTGAAACAAGCCATTTTACTCGAAGATCTTGGAGATGTGGAGCGAGCAAGCTTAAACTATACGAAGATCATAGAATTCTTTCCCGACGATATTCTAATGGATGATGCGCTGTTTCGATTGGCTAACCTATACTATGCTCAGGGAGAAACAGAAAAGGCAAAACCCCTTTATGAACGCATTGTTTTGGAACATCCCGATAGTATTTTCTTTGTTCAGGCACGAAATACTTACAGGAAAATAAGAGGTGATGTCCTAAATTAACGTAGTTAGATAGCTAGATGTTTTGATGCCATAAAAAAACTACGGTTCTTTGCAGCAGATTAAAATTTATTCCTAAACAAACAGCATTATGTTTATCTATAACGTAACAATTAATATCGACGCTAGTGTTCATGACGATTGGGTGAAGTGGATGCGTGAAACACATATACCTGATATGTTGGCAACGGGAAAGTTTACCAATGCACGTATGGTAAAAGTATTGGTAGAAGAAGAAATGGGAGGAACCACCTATTCGGTGCAATATCTTACCGACAGCAAAGATACCTTAGAGCGCTATTATCAGGAGGATGCAGAAAGGTTGAGATTAGAGGCAATGAAACTATTTGCAGATAAGTTTGTTGCTTTTAGAACAGAGCTTGAGATCATTAGTGAGCATTAATAAAATTAGGGGATGAGTAAGGTAAGGGCCAAAAAACACTTAGGGCAACATTTTTTAAACGATGAGAATATCGCCCGTAAAATTGGAGACACGCTGACACTTCAAAATTATAATGAAGTATTAGAGATCGGTCCTGGTATGGGGGTGCTTACTAAATACTTGCTTCTCAAAGATATTAATGTAACCGTAATGGATATTGATACAGAATCCATTGCCTACCTAAAACAGCATTATCACGAAGACGGATCTAAATTCAGTATTGTCGAAGCAGACTTTCTCAAAACCGATTTGTCTGAACTTTTTGGAGACAAACCCTTTGCCATAACAGGGAATTTTCCATACAATATATCATCGCAAATAGTTTTTAAGATGTTGGAATGGAGACATCAGGTGCCTGAATTTACCGGGATGTTTCAAAAAGAAGTAGCACAGCGAATTTGTGAAAAAGAAGGAAGTAAGACCTATGGGATCTTATCCGTGTTTGCCCAGGCTTTTTATGATGCTGAGTATTTATTTACGGTAAAACCGGGTGTTTTTAATCCACCTCCAAAAGTAGACTCCGGGGTACTAAGATTAATTAGAAAAGAAAATTACAAACTTCCGTGTGATGAGAAACTGTTTTTTAGAGTGGTAAAAACAGCTTTTAATCAACGAAGAAAGACGCTTCGTAATAGTTTAAAAACATTTCAGCTTTCAGATAATTTAAAAGAAGATACTATATTTGGGCAGCGTCCTGAGCAATTAAGCGTAAAAGATTTTATTACGCTGACAGAAAAAATACAGCATGACACCATTTAAACTCACAGACGAACTCATTGCAGAAATCAATTTATTGATTGCCGAGAATAATGCCGGTGCACTCCTCGATATGATGAGTGATTTGCACTATGCTGATATTGCAGAGATCGTTCATGAGCTGGATGATGTAGAGGCTGTGTACCTTATTAAATTGCTCGATAGTGAGACGACCTCGGATGTACTGGCAGAATTAGATGAAGATGTTCGGGAAACCATCCTTCGTAAGCTCTCGGCGAAAGAAATTGCAGATGAGCTTCTGGAATTAGATACAGATGATGCTGCCGATATTATTGGAGAACTTCCCAAAGAGCGTGTAAGTGAGATTATCTCTCAGATAGAAGATCGGGAACACGCCAGGGATATCGTAGATCTATTACGCTATGATGAAGGAACAGCAGGTAGTTTAATGGCGAAAGAGCTCGTGAAGGTGAATGAAAACTGGAGCGTGCTTACCTGTGTAAAAGAAATGCGTGCACAGGCAGAAAATGTGAGGAGAGTGCATTCCATTTATGTGGTTGATGATGAGGACAAGCTTAAAGGAAGACTCTCACTAAAAGACCTTTTAACCACCTCCACCCGAACAGCTATTAAAGATGTATACATACCAAAAGTGGACTACGTTTCTGTAAACGATGAAGCAGAGGAGGTAGAGAAGATCATGTCTAAATACGACCTGGAAGCAATTCCGGTCATCGATGAATTAGGGAGATTGGTAGGCCGTATCACCATCGATGATATCGTAGATTTCATAAAAGATGAAGCGGAGAAAGATTATCAGCTCGCCGCGGGTATTACCCAAGATGTAGAGGCAGATGATAGTATTTGGGAACTCACCAAGGCACGCTTACCCTGGTTGCTAATCGGTATGTTAGGCGGACTGGGTGCAGCGAGTATTATTGGAGGTTTCCAAGACGTTTTAACCCAATACCAGGCTCTGGTACTTTTTATTCCTTTAATCCAGGCAACAGCAGGTAATGTCGGAGTTCAATCATCCGCAATAGTCGTTCAGGGACTCGCAAATGATACCATAAAAGGTGAGTTGTGGGGCAGGCTATTAAAAGAAGGACTCCTTGGATTAGTAAATGGTTTAGCAATAGCCTTAATAGTACTGCTGATTAGTCATTTTGCATTTGGAACTACTTATTTTGAGTCAGCAACAATTTGTGTGGCACTTGTTTCTGTTGTGATCATTGCCGCCCTGATCGGAACTTTTATACCGATATTCTTAGATAAAAGAGGAATTGACCCTGCGGTAGCTACCGGGCCATTTATTACCACCAGTAATGATGTATTCGGGATTCTTATATACTTCCTCATAGCCAAAATGATCTTAGGGTTTTAAAACCCTTCGAGATTTGTTTTTTAGCCATTACAAGGCATACCAACTGCACCGGAGACTCCTATAACAATAGAAAGATTGAAAAGCAAAAAGTCATAAAAACTTAAGCAACTACAAAAGAACTCCTACAAATCACTACCTTTAGCCGTAGATATTTATTAACAACCCAAAATCAAATTACGATGAACTTAAAAACCAGCCTCTTTAGCCTTGTGGTATTATTTATCGGTGCGTTCGCATCGGCACAAGATTATAAAAAGGAAATTGAAACTGAATTCACAGCCTATCTCGATGCTATAGTTAACAGAGAGTTTGAAAAATCGATGGATTATATAGTGGACGATTTCTTTACCATCATTTCCAAAGAACAAATGGTAGAATTGATGGAGAAAACATTTAATAACCCTGAAATCGAATTCGAGATCAAAGATCAAGAAATTATCAAGATCAATGATGCCGAGGAAATAGAAAACAAATTCTATGCATTACTGTCGTATTCCAATAAAATGAATATGAAGTTTAATAGTAAGCCATCAGAAACTGCAGAAGAAATAGAGACAAAAAACAACCTGATAATGTCTTCTTTGGAAAGTAGCTTTGGTGCCGAAAATGTAAAGTATAATAAAGAGACTAAATTCTTTGAAATATATTCGGAAAAGAATGTGTATGCCATATCAGATAATGGTGCAACAGCATGGAAATTCTTAGTGGTAGAACAACGCCAAAAGCCAATACTGGAACAGCTCTTGCCGAAAGTATTGGTCGACAAAATATAATAATAAGAGAATATAACTGCAAAGTCATGTCGACTTCAATGGAGACATCTTAAACGATAAAGGAATAGAATAGATTCTCCCACTCCGGTCGGAATGATTGTTAGCTGCCAAATGTAATGTCGAGCGACAGGTCAGTCATTTAAAAACAGCAACGGTTCTATGTTTAAAACTTAACACAAGTTATTATCTTTAAGGCATGTCTAAAACCGGAAACGCAGTTAAAATATTCAATGAGTATGCATTGCAATACGAAGCAAAGTATATGAATGTAGATGCTTACAGTCCGTCATTGGATGTGTTCTGTAAGCTTCTGCCAAAAAGTGAAGCAACTGTATTAGAGTTGGCATGTGGCCCCGGTAATATCACTAAATACCTGTTACAAAAACAACCAACCCTGCAAATACTGGCCACAGACCTGTCCGAAAATATGCTGAATCTTGCAGCCAGGAACAATCCAAAAGCTAACACCCAAAAATTAGACTGTAAAGACATTAAAAAGCTTGAAAAAAGGTTTGATGCACTGGTGTGTGGATTTGGATTGCCGTATTTATCGAAAGAAGAAACGAAACGGTTAATAACAGATGCTGCTGAGGTTTTAAATAGTAAAGGCGTTTTATACTTGAGTACTATGGAGGGAAACTACGCGGATTCAGGATATGTAGGACCCTCATCAGATCCTGAAAAAAAAGAGTTGTATACCTTCTATCACGAGGCGCCTTATCTGTTAAAAACCTTGGAAAAAAGTGGATTTAATAATGTTATTGTCGATCGGATCCAGCATAGTGAAACTGAAACCGATCTGATCATTATAGCTCAAAAATAATAAATGAAGTATAAAATAGAACCTATCAATCCGTCGGCATATGAGGAAGTAACTGAAGTCTGGGAGGCTTCAGTTAGAGCAACGCATCATTTTTTAAAGGAAGAAGACATACGGTATTTTAAGCCATTAATTAGAAATGAATACCTAAAATTGGTAGAGCTCTGGTGTATTAGAAATGAACAAGATCGAATTCAAGGATTTTTAGGGGTTGCTGATGATAAACTGGAAATGCTTTTTATAACTCCCGAAGCACGCGGTAAAGGAATAGGAAAAGCCTTGTTAGACTTCGCTATAAATGAATTGAGAGTAACACAAGTAGACGTGAATGAGGATAATGAACAAGCAGTTGGTTTTTACATTCACTCGGGGTTTGAAACCTATAACAGATCAGAATTAGATGCAACAGGTAAACCATACCCAATACTTCATATGCAATTAAAATAAAGGCAATGAAAAAAACAGTTTTTCATATCAGTAAAATGGATTGTCCTTCTGAGGAAAACCTCATACGAATGAAATTAGACGGTTTTTCAGCAATTAAAAATCTTGATTTTAATATTTCGGAAAGAACACTGACTGTTTTTCATGAAGGACAATTGAATAGTATAGAAGAAGCTTTAGAAGCATTGAACCTGGGAGCCAAAAAAACAACTTCAGAGGAAACCAATCAAACTACCTTTCAAGAAGCATCACATCAGAAAAAACTGCTTTGGAGTGTGTTGGCTATTAACTTCGTTTTTTTTCTGATTGAAATCACTACCGGACTCATTTCTAAATCGATGGGGCTGGTAGCCGATAGTCTCGATATGCTTGCCGATTCATTTGTATATGGAATTAGTTTGTTTGCCGTAGGAGGTTCGATGATTCGAAAGAAGAGAATAGCAAAACTCGCAGGATATTTTCAAATAACATTGGCACTCATCGGTTTTATTGAGGTCCTTAGACGATTTTTTGGAGCAGAGCGTCTTCCTGACTTCTCCACCATGATTATTGTTTCCATTTTTGCACTTATCGCTAATGGAATTTGCCTGTATCTTTTGCAAAAATCTAAAAGCAAGGATGAGGCGCATATGAAGGCCAGTATGATTTTCACCTCCAATGATGTAATAATTAACTTGGGTGTTATCGTTGCCGGATTACTAGTAAACTGGCTGCATTCCAACAAGCCCGATCTTATTATTGGTAGTATCGTTTTTGTGTTAGTGATACAGGGAGCCATCCGAATACTGAGACTGGGAAAATAAAATACATCCTGGCCACCACATCAGAACGGATCCAAAGCAAAGCTTATCCACAAAGACGGTTTAGTAAGGAATGAATCTTATTTTTGGTTCGTTTTTGCATGAATAACTCACTTTTGGTCCAACAGAAGAGGTTGAAATAAATTCCATTTTAAATTCTAAAACGACAAATACCCCAAATGAATCTTAAAATTAAATAGAAAGTTTTTTCTTAATATTTCTTTTACTATTTTTGATAGAGATCGACACTCCCCCTACAATAAAAGTAATTTACCTCGTTCAACTGTTAAGGATGACCAAAGTGTCCGGAAACCTAATAACAATAGTGTTATTATGAATAAATTAATAACCACCCTTGGAAGTTCAGAAATTAGAGAAAGCGAAATTCTAATTCAGAACTATCCTTTCGAACCTTCAGTTGCCTACCCGGGCCGAATTTTTATAGCCTCTGAAATTGAAGCTGTCGTACTCGATTTTGGAAACCCAAAACTCCATGTTACAGGAGATATCGTCTTTGTTGCAGCTAAATATAAAAACGAATTAAAAGCCTTTGCTAAAAAGAATCAAATTTCAATCTTACCTTACAGTTGGAATTGGGACTGGGTATTAGAGCCGTTTTTAGATACTGAATTTTCCAAAGCAGATCAAAGGAAAACCATAGAACAATTGCTTAAAAATGGGTTAAGAGAAAATGAAATAATGGAACTTCGTAAAGAAGTTGGTAATCAGATGATAGCCTATAATTTTAACACATTACTTTGGGAGTGGGTGGGCCTTAGTTTATTTGATGTGCTTTCTGCAATGAAGGCTAAATATACCAAGGCAAAGTATAGGGATTTTTATCAAAGAGCTTTAGAAATAGAAAAAAGAAGCACAAATCATCCCGGCAGGACATAGCCCCGGAATCTTTGCTGAGTTGCAGTCGAAGTAAGGTTTGATTCATTCAAAACCCCTCAAAAAGAAAAAAATAGATGCAGAAGTTAAAACAAGGTATTTGAGGTTTAAGATATCTTGTATTTGCTTTTAGAAAAGGCATTTTATACTTCTGAAGCCTAAGATAACCAAAGAATAATTATTACGATCACAGAGTCATGTCGATTGCCGGGGAGACGTCTAAAAATAATAAAAGGCTTGAATACACTTTTTCAAGCGGGAATGATTGAAAAATTAGTACCACTCATTCGGATGGGCTAACAATAAACCTTGCATGGTGTAATATTGTACAAAACCACTATTCAAACCATGAGTTTACCCGCCGACACTTGTGCTACAGTCTTGGAAGAATATATATTCGAACAAATTTGTAAAGGGCTTGAACAAATAGCTATAAATGAAAAAGACAGTATATATGCATATTCGCTGTATTGCTACGACGCTTTTGCAGATCCTCTGAGAGCAAACCTTACCCTGGGGTACAACACAATAGAGCATTATCGATCCGAAATGGATGCGGCTTATAATGATAAAGAACCTGAAACCTTTTTTGATTTTATTAATACCCCACATGATGATATGGAGGCCAAATGGAATTATGCCTTTTGGCTGCAAAACGATATAGTTACAATAGGTACAGCAGATGATAAAAAGGGAAAGGAGCTCATCACAAATTGGATAAAAGAACAGGGATTCTATTATACCGAAGAAGAATCTTGGAAAAATTTTGAGGCCTGTATGGAAAAGGCAAGAGCTGTTACGAAGCAATTCCTAAAGATTCTCGTTAAAGTGGTTCAGCGATTGCACCAAAAATTTAATTTAAAAGTTCCAATCCTTATTCATCAGTTAGAATCTTTCGAGGGAATCACAGAATATAACATTGAAGCCAACGGTAAATCCCTGGTAAAAGAGTATTTAGATACCTATGGAGAATATGAGCAGGAATTATATGCCCATATGCTATACAGCTTTTTGGATATTATCGATGGAATTCAGGAAAGTATAGTCGATTCGATTTATGCCTACTCCCTTTTGATTAAACATGAGAATAATGATCCAAGGCGACCGACCTTAACTATTGGGTATAATACCAATTCCAATTATCTGAATCAGATAAAGAATACTCGAAATTGTCAAGAAGCAAAATGGAATCACACCTACTGGTTACACGATAATATTGGTGAAATAGGCAGTGTTAATGATGTTCGGGGAAGAGATTTGATCGAAAAATGGTCTAGATATGAAGCGTTGTTCTATACCTATGAAGAGTATAATCAGGGGAGTATGGAATGCCTTGAAAAGGGAAAAAAAATCACTGATAATTTTATTAAAACTGTAAAAAATGCCATCGAAGGGATGCTGAGTATCCATCAGTTGAATAATCCAATGATTATGTATACAGACCAAAACCAGGTAACGCTGATCAATGATTCTTTAGAAGCCGAGGGTGAACAAATGGTTTTGGAGTTTAGAGAATGGGTTTCAAAAAGGAATCAGTAATATTTGAAACATCAGGCTTATGTAAACTGGTTTCATTCGTTCGGATGGAACACTTTTTAACTTGGGTCCCCCTAATATTGTGTGTAAATCAAATCTTTAAAAAATAATTTAATCATGGAACAAATACCCACAAGTCCAAGCGAAGCTTCGCAATTAGCAGTAGCAAGTAAGCAACTTTCAGCGTATGGATATTATGTCTTATCAGACGGACTCTTTTATGCTATTGAGCCGTATTCAATCAAAATGGAATTTGGATTTAATAAGTTAGGAAGCCTTAAATATGCTCCCGCTTCCAGCCATTTTAAAATTGTTGTTTTCCGCCCGGATTGGTACTATGAACACACTTCATTTTTTGCTCAGGATCTCGATATAGTTAACCACGATTATACAAAACGTATTGAGCCTAAAATTGTACAGGTTGCAGAACATGTATACGAATTGGAATTTCCGGCCTTAAAGAAAGGACAGTTATTGGTGATACGAGATTATAATAATTTATATGGGATTGGTATTGGCAGTATCTCTGATGCTTTAATTGAGTTATTTAATACTACCAAAGCTCCACCACATGCTGTAATTGATAATCTTAAAAAAGCGTTGAAGTCCTTTCCTGATAATTTAGTCATACAGGCATTAAAAGGAGTATGGGAGTATAAGGTTTTAGAAGAAAAAACCGAAAAGGTTTGGAATGCGGTTCAGGAAAAACTTCAGAACTACAAGGGCCGGGAAGATCGTGCAGGGAAACTGGTATTGGCCGATGATGTGCTGCATGAAATTCAATACTATTTGTCACTGGCGGATAATACCCCACGTAAAGTTGAGGCTGAAGCCCTGATTGCAGAAATAGAATCTTATAAAAGCAACAAGCCTCAGGTCGAAAAGCAAGAGCTTCCTGATATATCACAGCTGGCAGAACATGTAGTGTGCTACTCAGGAGATACATTTACCTTAACGATGGTAGATGTAGGAGAAGAGGTGTTACTTCGATTTAAAGGAATTCCAAATGAATATGATAATGTGGTGATCCGTCATAAAAAGCAAATTCAAAATGAAGCCACAGGAGCATTTATCCTGCAAACAGACGAGATAAATGGTGAAAATTGGAATACCTTCTGTTATGAGAACGATGGTTGGGGCGGTTTATACACCTATGTTTATCCACCTCAGATAAATAATCAGGTGTATATACAAGAAGGAGGAATAACTGAAGATACCCCATTGAAACTATATAAAGATTATAGCAAACAATAAATGCTTGAATCCAATTAAGTTGTGAATTGGCAATAAAGAGGAGTGATCTGGACTTTTGTACATAATTGCTCCTTTTTCATATGCTTTAATGGTTAACAACTAAAGGTTAAGCCTTATGGATAGCAATGGAGACATCCAAAACATGATAATTCTTCAAAAAAAATAACAATTATATAGATTCCTCCGCTTCGGTCAGAATGATTTTTAAGAAGTCAATCATTTCAACCCAACTTTGTACCTTTACGTTTTAAACCGTAAAAATGAAAGTACTTCATATCGATAGCAATCACCCGCTACTTATAGAACAATTAAAAGCTTTAGGTTTTCGTAATGATGAAGATTATACATCTTCGAAAGAAGCTATTGAGGCTAAAATAAGCGAATATGGCGGGTTGGTCATTAGAAGTCGTTTCCCAATAGATAAACAATTCATAGACAAGGCAGTAAACCTTAAGTTTATCGGAAGAGTGGGTGCCGGACTCGAAAATATAGATTGCGATTATGCAGAAAGTAAAAACATTAAGCTAATTGCGGCCCCTGAAGGAAATCGAAATGCGGTTGGTGAACATGCCTTGGGGATGTTACTCTCCTTAATGAATCATTTTAAAAGAGCCGATAAAGAAGTGTCTAATGGTTTCTGGAAAAGAGAAGAAAACCGGGGGGTAGAACTCGATGGTAAAACCGTTGGTATCATTGGCTACGGAAATATGGGAAAGGCGTTTGCAAAAAAGCTACTCGGATTTGACGTTGAGGTGATCTGTTATGATATCCTGAATGGTGTCGGTGATGCCAATGCCAAACAAGTTTCATTAGCTGAATTCCACCAAAAGGTAGATGTGGTAAGTCTTCATACCCCGCAAACACCACAAACCCTGAGAATGATTAATAATGCATTTATCGATGCCTTTGCAAAGCCCTTTTGGTTCATCAATACCGCCCGCGGAAAGAGCGTAGTAACAGCCGATTTGGTTGCCGCACTGAAAACCGGTAAAATTATTGCCGCCGGACTTGACGTTTTGGAATATGAAAAAGCTTCTTTTGAAGATATGTTCGTTGGTAATACCATGCCTGAGCCTTTTCAATACCTGATACAGGCTGATAACGTTATTTTAACGCCTCATATAGCGGGTTGGACCCTGGAAAGTAAAGAAAAGCTTGCACAAACCATTGTAGATAAAATCAAAGCACATTTTTCTTAACTTTAAAGGAGTTAAAGAATAAACAGGTAATCAGACACTCCGTCGGGATAAACCGAAGAGAAACCCCATCGTTAGTATCTTGGTGATGAAAGAAGCTTCGAGTCATCTCGTCCATCGATGTATGGCGTAAACCTGTAATGAGGAATCGTGAATGGAAAGGCTTTGTTTTAGATTGAAATAGTATAAAAGCCTTGCCTTTTGAACCTTTGAAAATGGAATATTAGTTGTTTATCTATATTTATTATGCAATACAAAGCCACTACCATTCAGGAATATATAGAGCAGTTACCGGAAGACCGAAAAGGAGCCATTCAAAAACTTTTGGGAATAATTCGTAGTCATATCCCACAAGGTTTTGAAGAAACACTCAGCTATGGAATGATTGGTTTCGTGGTGCCTCATCGTTTGTATGCTCCCGGATATCATTGCGATCCCAAACTACCACTGCCATTTGTTAATCTCGCTTCTCAAAAAAACTATATTGCACTCTATCATAGTGGGATTTATGCTGACAAAAATTTATATGAATGGTTTGTAGTTGAGTATCCTAAGCATGCAACCACCAAGCTCGATATGGGTAAAAGCTGTATACGATTTAAAAAAATGAGCGATATACCCTTTGACTTGATTGGCGATTTAATGACCAAAATGACTCCACAGCAATGGATAGCACTTTATGAAAAAAATGTAAAACGATAACAAATGAAAAACAGGGTAACAGGTATCGGAGGTTTCTTTTTTAAAGCAGACGATCCGGATAATTTAAAGGACTGGTATAAAAAACGCTTAGGAATCCCAACAGATCAGTATGGTTGGTCTTTTAAATGGAGAAAGGATGATGATCCCGAACAAAGAGCTTTAACCCAGTGGAGTCCATTTGATGCATCCACCGCTTACTTTAAACCGAGTCAAAAGCAATTTATGTTTAACTTCAGAGTTGAGAATTTAGAAGAACTTCTGGAAGTGTTAAAAGAAGAAGGGGTTACGGTAATTGGCAGTATAGAGAAATATAGCTACGGGAAGTTTGGCTGGATCTTAGATCCGGAAGGTAATAAAATAGAGCTGTGGGAGCCCGTTGACGAAGAACTATTGTAACTTGTAAAAAAATTACTAATTTTAATTAACATATTACCCTTAATTCATTTCAAGAGGGACTAGTTATTATTCTAACATTTTAACGCCATATAGCGGTGTCAAAACATCTAAGATGGCGAAAACATTAATTATATACAATCATGAGTGAAGAGCACAAAGACTTCGGAGAAAAAGCAAAAGAATTTGCCCACGAAGCAAAAGAAGAAGCCAAAGAAACAGCCAAAGAATTTAAAGAAGGAGCCAAAGAAACATTAGGCGGACCTGAAAACAAAAAATTACTTGCCGGTATTTTAGCCATTGTCCTGGGAGGGTTTGGTGTTCATAAGTTCATTTTGGGATACAATAAAGAAGGAATTATCATGCTTGTTGTTACCTTAATTCTGGGGGCAATTACCTGTGGTGTTTTAGGTGGCGTTGTTTGGATTATCGGCCTGATAGAAGGAATCGTTTATTTGACCAAATCAGATGAAGATTTTTATCAAACGTATCAGGTAGGTAAAAAACCGTGGTTCTAATAAAAATCACTGAGTAAAGACTTTTAATATTAAAGAAAACTGCTTATCAATAGTTCTGTTCGCTTCAGGGTCTATGAGACCATAGACCTTTTATAATATGAAGGAGAACTGTTTGGTGAAGAAGGCGGAGTTGAAGAGGCGTATGTATATAGGCCTCTTTTTAAGAGGTTGTTTTCTGATCAGCATTAATAATCAACAATGGGTTTTACCAAAAGAGTTATTCATACCATAGAGCAAAATGAGTTGGCAAAAGTATTCAAAGCCTTAAGTCATCCTGCCAGGGTTGCTATTATGGAATTTATCAGCGAGAATCCGGGCTGTATTTGTGCCGAAATGGTGCAAGATATGGAACTCGCTCAATCTACCATTTCTCAACATTTAAACGAATTAAAAGCTGCAGACCTGCTTGAAGGAGAAGTAAAAGGAAAAAAAATGTGTTATACCATTAATTTTGATAAATGGTATGAAACCAAGCAAGCTATCAATGATTATTTTATGAGAACCTCCAAATAAAGGAGAGCGCTAAATAGTAACAAAAAGTATACTGAAGATTTGTTAGGTCAGATGACAATAATAAAACTTTATTCCGGGGAGGATCCGTTCATAAACTTACGTTCAAGCTCTTCCTGAAACTCTTCCATAACCGGTTTTACAGTGCTCTCTGGCAAATCGGCAATACGTATATACATCAAGCCATCTACCGAATTGTTAAATAACGGGTCAACATTAAAAGCTACTACTTTAGCATTTTGTTTAATGTATTTCTTAATTAATACAGGTAATCGGAGGTTGCCGGGTTCTACCTCATCAATAAAGCGATCAAATTTATTCAGATCGGCCTCAGTTTCATCAAAAACAAAGTCTTTGTCCGCATCTTTAAGCTTCACCTTAAACTCTTTCTTCGGACGAACATACTGTGCAACATAAGGATCCCAGTAATGCGACTTCATGAATTCGATCATTAGCGATTTGGAAAAGCTCGTAAATTGATCACTGATACTTACCCCGCCAATAAGATATTTGTGCTCAGGATGTCGTAAAGTAGTATGAACGATACCCTTCCATAATAAAAATAAGGGCATTGGTTTTTGTTGGTATTCCTTGATGATAAAAGCACGACCCATTTCAATCGATTCGCTCATCATTTTAAATAATTCAGGTTCAAATCGAAAAAGATCCTGTAAATAGAAACCGTCAATCCCATATTTTTCAAAAATTTGAGAACCCAATCCCATGCGATAAGCCCCCACGACCTCTTTGGCCTCATCATCCCAAAGAAACAAATGATGATAAAACGCGTCGAAATGATCCAGATCAATAGGTTGATTGGTGCCTTCACCAACTGCGCGGAAGGTAATTTCTCTTAACCTTCCCAGTTCCTGAAGGATATTCGGTATATCTTGAGCTGCCGCTAAAAAGATCTCATAATTTTTACTGGTAAAAAGTCTGCAATCTTTCTGTCGGATGCTTTCAATTTCTTCAATAATAATTTCCCGATCGATAGGAGTAATGATCGCCTTAGGTGACTTTGGTAGTTTTAAACTGGTTGGCACCATCTTTAATAGACTTTCCCGCTCATAAGAGTTTGAAAGCATATAGGTTTTTCGGCGTAGGAATTCTGTGAATTCACCCAGGTCTGAATGTTCTTTTTGAGCATCTACAGAAATAGGACGTCCAATTCGTACTTTGATAACCCGGTTCTTTTGGGTTAATAGTTCAGAGGGGAGTTTTGCAGTTCTGAAGGTGTCATTCATTTTAGACAGTCGATAAAACAAGCGACTGTTTTTCGCATGAAAATAAATAGGAACGACAGGCACTTCAGCCTTTTTAATAAGTTTCATTGCTGCCTCTTCCCATGGTTTATCTACTATAAGCTTACCATCCCGATAGGTCGAAACCTCTCCTGCCGGAAAAATCCCCAATGGTTTGCCTTCTTGAAGATGCTTCAGCGATTGCTTGAATCCGGCGATACTACTTTTAGCATCTTTGTGATCCTCAAAAGGATTCACCGGCATGATATAGGGTTTTAAAGGAGCTATGCGATGTAATAGAAAATTGGCAATTATTTTAAAATCGGTACGTTTCTCCAGCATTAATTTTAATAACAATATGCCATCAATACCTCCTAAAGGATGATTTGAAATGGTGATAAAAGCACCATCTTTCGGAAGGCGTTTAAAATCTTCTTCAGGAATTTCAAATCGAATCTGAAACTCATCCAGAATAGAGTTAAGAAAATCAAGATCACTCTTGTCTTTATTGTTAGAATAGATCTTATTAAGTGTAGATATTTTGAGGGCTTTCATCAGCAACCAACCTACGAAGGTTCCTAAAAAACCATACTTGTCGAATTTTATAACCTTCGAAACTTCTTTTGCCGTAACTAAGCCCATTAGTAAATCTGTTTAACAAACAAACTTACATAAAAAATCGTCATCTGAAATCAATTAATTTTAGATGACGATCCTTTAGGTTTTAAATCAGTGGTTTCTGTAAAATTATTTTACTACCAACTGAACCGTTTTTTGTGTTCGCTGCTCCAAAAGTACTTCGCGTCCGTTTTGTAGTGAAGCTATAGCGTCATCATTAAAATGTCTGATAGTATATAACGAGACGTCTTCATAATGAGTTACTTTAAATTTAGAACGCAAGGTTTGCAATAGCTGTTCTAACTTATTGAACTTATTATCCACACACACCGAAAAACTAATGGCAGAGTTCTGAATGAGGTCTACCTTCATTCTGGAGTCAGCTAATAATTTGAATATCTCACTAATATTATCCTCTACAATAAATGAGAAGTCAAGTGAAGATAACCTGATGAGCGTCTGATTTGTTTTTAAAATAAAACAAGGAGTTTCCGGCT
Organism: Zhouia amylolytica AD3; assembly: GCF_000511935.2. Taxonomy (NCBI): domain Bacteria; kingdom Pseudomonadati; phylum Bacteroidota; class Flavobacteriia; order Flavobacteriales; family Flavobacteriaceae; genus Zhouia; species Zhouia amylolytica. The sequence goes on from NZ_AYXY01000026.1 coordinate 340,708, forward strand.
CTATACCTTTTCCTTTGGTCACTGTGGTTCCCGCTTCTTTCGGATGTATAAAAGACTTAACGTGTAAAGGAATCTCTTTACGTTGTAAAGGCTGTAAGGTTTTCGGGTGTATTACCGAGGCTCCATAAAAGGCAAGCTCAATAGCCTCCCTGTAAGATATTTTGTTCAACAAAGCAGTCTTTTCAAAATACCTAGGATCCGCATTAAGAACACCTGGTACATCTTTCCAGATGGTAACCGAAGAAGCATTTAAACAATACGCAAGGATGGCAGCGGTGTAATCCGAACCTTCACGCCCTAGTGTGGTGGTGAAGTTATTTTCATCACTTCCTAAGAACCCTTGGGTAATATTTAGAGACTTTCGATTTACATTTTCGTTAATACTTTCCTGGGTAAGTTCCCATCTAACACCGGCATCTCTGTAGCTGCTATCCGTTTTAATAAGGGTGCGTACATCTACCCAGTTATTCTTGATGCCAATTTCATTCAAATATGCACTAACAATGGTCGTAGAGATTAATTCACCATATCCCACTACCTGATCGTATACAAAGCTATATTTGGGAGACTTGTTCCATGCCAGAAAACCTTTTACCTCCTCGAACAGCGTCTGAACCTTTTTGAATACCGGATGTTTTTCATTCTCGAAAAGATCAAACAAAATAGTATTGTGAAACTTAACGACTTCCTGAATAGATTCCTGAAGTTCCTGCTTGTTTTCAAAGTAATTCTTAACCACAACCTCCATGGCATTAGTGGTTTTTCCCATTGCAGAAATAACAACCATGGTATCGTCATAACCAACGGTTTTTAATACTTCTACGACATTTTTCACTCCATCGGCATCCTTTACCGATGCACCTCCAAACTTGAAAATTCTCATATTTAATGCTGTTCAATAAAGTTTTTAATCGCTTGTTCGTTCATTTGAACGGTATCCCAATCTCTCATCACATCGGCACCATTCTTTTCGTAAAATGTAATGGCAGGTTCATTCCAGTCCAGTACAGCCCATTCAATACGCTTAACACCTTTTTGATGTCCGTATTTAATCACTTCGGCAAAAAGAGCAGACCCTAACCCGGTTCCTCTCATTTTTTCGCTTACAATGAGATCTTCCAAATGAACGGTTTTTCCTTTCCATGTTGAATAGCGCTGGTAGACCAAAGCCATGCCAACAATTTTGCCGTTAACTTCCGCCACGAAACAATGAAATGCCGGATGGGCACCAAAACCATCTTCGATCAGATCTTCTACAGTCACCTCAACAGCATTGGGCTCCTTTTCAAAATCAGCCAATTCCTGTATCAGTTCCCGAACGGAACTCATGTCCTCTTTATGTGCTTGTCTTATTGTATAATCCATAACTGTTACAAAATTCACAAATAGTTAAATAATACACAAATTGATTTTAGCGAAAACGTTGTAGTTTCACAAAAATATCGATATTTGTTGTTCAAAACACAACTATATTAAACATGGCTAAACAAAACCAGACGCTCGGTGAATTTATCATCGAGAAACAAGCTGAATTTAAATATTCTTCTGGCGAACTTTCCAAATTAATTAATGCTATTCGACTGGCTGCTAAAGTAGTAAATCATGAAGTTAATAAGGCGGGATTGGTTGATATTTTAGGTACAGCAGGAGAAACCAATGTACAGGGAGAGCAACAACAAAAATTAGACGTCCTGGCAAATGATGCTTTTATCCGAACCTTAACCAACAGAGAGATCGTTTGTGGTATTGCATCAGAGGAAGAAGATACCTTTATCAGTATCAATAGTTCCGATAAAAACCACCAGAATAAATACGTGGTGTTGATCGATCCGCTCGACGGTTCCAGTAATATTGACGTAAATGTATCTGTCGGAACAATCTTTTCCATATACAGAAGGGTTACCCCTGTAGGAACCCCTGTTACAGAGGAGGATTTTTTACAACCCGGTAAGAACCAGGTGGCTGCAGGTTATGTGATCTACGGAACTTCTACCATGTTGGTGTATACAACAGGCCACGGGGTAAACGGATTTACATTGAACCCTGCAATCGGAACCTTTTACCTGTCACATCCCAACATGACCTACCCTGAAAATGGAAGGATATATTCCATCAATGAAGGGAATTATGTGCATTTTCCACAGGGAGTAAAAGATTATATTAAATATTGCCAGGCAGAGGAAGAAGACCGCCCTTACACCTCTAGGTATATAGGGTCTCTTGTTTCCGATTTTCATAGAAATATGATTAAAGGTGGGATTTTCATCTACCCTAAAAGCTCGAAAGCTACCGATGGAAAACTCAGGTTGCTTTACGAGTGTAATCCGATGGCCTTTCTGGCTGAACAAGCCAATGCAAAGGCTAGTGATGGATTTCGACGTATATTGGATATAGAGCCCACAGAACTTCATCAGCGTGTCCCATTTTTCTGCGGAAGTAAAAGAATGGTAGAAAAGGCAGAAGCATTTATGCAACGCTAAAAAGTGATAGAATAAAAAAAGCGGCTT
>NZ_AYXY01000027.1:0-36631 GCF_000511935.2 Zhouia amylolytica AD3
CTTTAATTAAAGCCGCTTTTTTTATTCTACTATATGAATGAATTATCTGTTCATGTGCTTGATCTCTTCCTTGAAAGTCTCAAGGTCAACACCAAGATTTAATAAATACATCGCTTTCTTTACGATAAACTCAGCATTAGCAGCGGTAAAACCTAATCCAATGGCTAAACGAATCATAATTCTCATTTCATCATCATCAGCAATATGATCCACATATACCATACGTCCGATATCATATAAACGTTCTAAACGAGCATCGTATAAAACCGGAGGATTAATTTGGTATGCAGTAGGGTTTTCTAAAACTGCATTAAAATCTTCTTCAGAAATGTCTAGGTTGCTCGCTAAACGATCTAAAAAAGCTCTTTCTTCCTCATTAATAGTTCCGTCAGTCATAGCTACGCGAACTATCGAGGCAAAATGATCGCGGTTACGCTCTCTAAAACCGCTTGAATATAAATCTGAAATCGACATTTTTTTTATAAAATTTTGGTTCGACAAATATAATCAAACCTTTAGGGATTTGAAATATCCGTTTGAATAAAATTTATCGGTCGGCGATATTGATGAAAACGGATCTATTCATAATCTTACAGATGCTTTTCAAATAGCGCCTTTAAAGCGTCATTGGATTGACCTAAACTGATTTTAGTTTTCACAACCGTTCCTTGTTTGTCTACCAGTGTATAATGCGGGATACCCGAAATATTAAATTTAGATGCTAAAAAGTTCCATTCATCCTCAGATACCCGATAATGCTCCCCTTTAATTTCCGGAATCATATTATTCCAGGTGGTTTTCGGTGAAGTGTGGTTCGTGATGTAGACAAAGGCAATGTCCTTGTCTTTTAACTCTTCCTTTAGTGGTTTTATACGCTTAATGCCTGATCTGCAGGGTGCACACCAGGTTGCCCAAAAGTCAACATAGACCACTTTTCCTTGGTATTTAGATATAATGGCTTCAAAGATTTTATCGGCTTCGGTAGTCGGAGTGTCATGAACAGTATAGCCTTGATTGTTTTGGTTGACTGCTATTTTAGCCTTGGTGCGCTCGTTTTCATAGTTTAGATATTGCTTTAAATAGGAATCGTGAATTTTCCCTGAGTAATTCTGTAAAGATTTATCAGAAATTGGCGTCAACTCTTCGTTTATCGGACCAGATATGGTCTGCATGGTCAACAGATCTTCCATCCAGGTGCTTTTATCCTTGAAGAAGTTGTGGAATTGTTTTATGTATTCTTGTTTGAGAAGGTCCATTGCATATGCCCTCCGGTGTTCTTGGTATTTGTTGTAAAACGCTTCTTTGCCTTTGTTTAGTTGTTCATCTTGATGATATTGCGTCAGTTTACGTTGCTCTTCCTGGTTTAATAAATTCCTGGATGCTTTTTGTATAGCAATTTCTTCTTCTGAAAATGTGACGCCAGCTTCTTTAGCATAGATTAAATAGCTGTCTGTTTTTAGGCTCTTGAATAGATCTTCATGTTTATCTTTAGGCGTTTTTTGAATTAAGGCAGTTAGTTTGTTGCGATACTTTTTTAGGATTTCTTCATTCGACTGATTAAAATCTTCTCGCTTTTTTAATGCGATCGCATTCTCTTTTTTATAAGCTTTTTCCAATTCTAATAACTCCTTTTCATCTTCAGTGAGTTCAATTCCCTTGTTTTTTAATATGGCAGCAAGTTCTATAATTTCCGGGTGTTGGATCATTATTCTTTTTCCGCCTCTTATTCCATTCGAGAATCGTATGCGGTTTAAAAAGCTGGAATAGCTACCGGCTACGGCAGCAAGTTTATTATTGTAGATTTCAGGATTTAAAAAGTCGAGGTACGTGCTATCTATTTTCGGTGCGTTTTTATCCCTTCTGTACATGTCGTAACTCAAGATATTTTCATAGAGTCCGTAGGAAAGATTTAAGCGTGCTACCTGTTTTGCTTTTTTACTTATAAAGCGTTCATTCATTATGCTGTCCAATATTTCAGCTTGCGATTGATAAATAGCAATACATTTTTCCTTATAAATATCTGGCGTGTAATTCTGAATATTTTCAACCAATTGGTAATACTGTCTGTTGCCCTGTCTTAGCTTGTGCAGGCTGGATAAATCGGTGTTGAGTTGAGCGCAATCACCGGCAAAAAAGCCTTCGTCCTCCTTGTTTGAATTGATAAGTTGCCAGGTTTCTTTTCCAGGGGCCACACGAATACTTGAAGAGTTTTCCGGGAATCGTACATAGATTTCCTGAGGATAGTAAAGAGGAAATTTAATGGTAAAACTCCCATCATCATTAATTTTTACCAGGAACGGTTCCTGATTTCCGGTAAAAACATTGTTGACATAAATCATTCCGGTTTTTTTGTCTGTTTTATTGTTGTATCCCTTGATAATGCCCGAGTAAGTAGCTGAATCTATAGTGAATAAGTTTTCTTCTGTATAGGGGAGATCGTGGGGTGGTTTATAACCTCCGTCGTTGGTTTTTGTCAAACTGCAAATGGTTAATTCTTTTTTGGAAGGGCCGAATGAAACCGTATGATCTTTATTTACTTTGGCATAAACCATTTTCTCAGCGCCATTATTTTGGAGAGTGATAACAAACCATTTTCCTTTTTTCTTAACCGATTTATAGTCCCATTTAGCTTTATCAATTATAGCATGATTGTAGTAGAAACTGTGTGACCATAAATTGCTTCCATCTGTCTTTAGCCAATTGCCTCTGAGTGTCTTTGGAAATGTAGAAGATATAAAGGCATCCAGATCATCGATGCGCTCGTTAGGATATTCTTTTTTTGCTTTATAGAGGTCGCCATACTTCCCGTTGAAACCAATTTGTAAAAACCCATCCGACCAGTTTTTAAAATAAAAGAGCCAATATTCGTCCTTGTTTTTAGCTACAAACCTGTATTGCGCCTTATCACCTGAATCTAAAAGGACAGCTTCTTCAATGCTGTATGTTTTGTCTTTGAATTTTAGTTGATCTGAAGTTATGTTGAATTCCAAATGATTTTTTAGATCCGTGGTATACCATTCACCTTTAATCATGTCCGGTATTTCGGCTTTCGATATATAGGTACCTCCCTTAGGAGTTTTAGCTTTAATATAGGTGTTAATAGTGTTGTTTTCTTTTTTTATTTCTATGGTATCCCTGGATCGGATATGTAATTGAACAGTGATCGTATTATTGTTGATGTCCTTACCGGAAATTTGATAGTGGTCCTTTTCAGGATTTTCAATAGTAGTATACATGAATGTTTTATATCCCGATTCTATAAAACCGGGGTGGATCAGAAAGCCGTCAAAACGATGGTTGTTTCCTGTATGATGCCATTCGCCAAAGACATGATCAGGTATTACGGAAGTGGCTTTTTCTTGACCGTTTACTGGAGTTATAAAGGATAAAAAGAGAAATAAGTTAATGGTGGCTAATTTTAATAATGGTGTTTTCATAAGATGGTAATACTAATTCATAGAATATTTATATAGATTCAGGAGGAGTGGTTCTGATTGAATGCTAGTTAGATATGTTTATAATCAACTCCCCTAATTGATAAAATGAGGTCTCCGTCCTCTCGATCCTCCTTAAATAAGAATGTTTTTCTTTTGTTTTTACTTTCTTGAAATTCCAGGGATAAAAATGTCTTAAGATTTAGCATCTCGTTCACCTTCAGTTCTTTAGTAAGCACCCACTTTCCTTTGTATATGTTGGTGCGATTTCTCGAATCTAGCACGTGAATGGTTGCCGTATAATCTTCTTTGAGTTCAAATCCTTTTAAGGATATGTTATCCGGATTAAGGTTCGTTGTAGTCCAGGAACCGATTAGCTCCGATGGGGTTACCGATGGAACATCTTCCTTGTTGATTTGCTCATTGGATTGACAAGAAGTCAATAAAATTAAGGTAATAAGGAATGAAAAAGTTTTCATGAGGTGTTTTTGATTGATGAATGAAAGCTAAAATAAATTATTTACTATATGTTGCATCATAAAACGTACCAGTTTTATAAGATTAATGTTAAATTATATTGACTTATGAATTTTTGGATGTAAAATTCTTTTACAGAAGCTGGCAATGTCTTACATGGGATATTAGTTGTTTAACTTCGTTAATAACTCCTGAAAACTCCGTTTTACAGAACCCTAAATTATGCTTAATTTTACCTCATGCTGCCTTGATTCAGAACTGTTTGAATTACAGTTGAGTAAGGCAAAGTGATGTGTGAAAATGCAAGCGAGATAACCTTAAACAAGAAACCTCTATGTACTTAATCTTCGATACAGAAACCACCGGTTTACCTAAACGATGGGATGCTCCGATTTCGGATGTCGACAACTGGCCAAGAGCAATTCAGATTGCGTGGCAGTTGCACGACGAGATGGGAAATGTAATTGAACATCAGGATTATTTAATTCAGCCGGATGGATTCAATATCCCCTTCGATGCTGAAAAAGTACATGGTATTTCTACCGAACTGGCACAAGAACAAGGGATACCCCTGCAAGAGGTACTCGAGAAATTCAATGAAGCATTAAGCAAGACCAAGTTTGTAGTAGGTCAGAATGTAGGCTTTGATGTGAATATCATGGGAGCGGAGTTCTACCGTTTTGGTGTGGAAACCAATATGACTGAATTACCGGTTTTGGATACCTGTACTGAAGTAACCGCCGAACTCTGTAAAATTCCCGGGGGACGAGGAGGTAAATTCAAACTACCAACCTTAACGGAACTTCATGAGTTTTTGTTCGGCGAACCATTTGCTGAAGCCCACAATGCAACCGCCGATGTGGAAGCTACAACCCGTTGCTTCTTTGAATTGATTCGAAGAGGAGATGGTTTTACCACCGAAGAATTGGATGTTCCTGCCGATTATTTCAATCGTTTCTCAGAGGTAAACCCTCAAACTATTCCACTTATTGGGTTAAAGCATATTAACCTGAAAGCGGAATCAGATAAGATACGCCAAAGACTCAAAAAAGAGGAGCCGCAAGAACAGCTGTCGAAAGAAGAAATACAGCAGAATATTGCGGAATTAGCAGAAGTGTCCTTTTCGCACCTGCATAACCATACACAGTTTTCAGTACTCCAGGCTACGTCTAAAATTCCAGGTCTTGTTCAGGCAGCTGCCAAATTTAAAATGCCGGCAGTGGCACTAACCGATATAGGAAATATGATGGGAGCCTTTCACTTTGTTCGTGATGTTGGTAACCATAACAAAGCCGCTAAAGCAAAGAATGAAGAGGCTATTGCCAATGGCGAAACTCCTACCGAGACTATTGTAAAGCCAATTGTGGGGTGTGTTTTTAATGTCTGTGAGGATCATACCGACAAGTCCAGAAAAGATAACGGATATCAGATAGTGATGCTGGCCAAAAATAAAAATGGCTATCACAATCTGGCTAAAATGTCCTCTATCGGTTTTACATATGGTTTTTATTATGTGCCCCGTATCGATAAGAAAATTATCGAACAATACAAGGAAGATATTATGGTGCTTACGGGTAACTTATATGGAGAAGTGCCAAGTAAGGTCCTGAATGTAGGTGAAAACCAGGCAGAAGAAGCACTTGTATGGTGGAAAGAGCAGTTCGGAGAAGATCTTTACATAGAATTAATGCGACACGGGCAAGAAGAAGAAGACCGTGTGAATGAAGTGTTGATCCAGTTTTCCAAAAAACACAATGTAAAGCTGGTAGCTACCAATAACACCTATTATATCGATAAAGAAGGTGCTAATGCACATGATATTCTATTGTGTGTTAAGGACGGTGAGAAGAAATCGACACCGATAGGACGTGGTAGAGGCTATCGATATGGATTGCCGAACGAGGAGTATTATTTTAAAGGTTCCGACGAAATGAAAGAACTCTTTAAAGATCTTCCGGAGGCCATTATTAATACCAACGAGATAGTAGATAAAGTAGAGCCTTTTGAACTGGCTCGTGATGTACTACTTCCAAAGTTTGAGATTCCTGAAGAATTCCAGTTTGAAGAAGATGAGCAAGATGGAGGTAAAAGAGGTGAGAATAAATTCCTTCGCCATTTAACCTATCAGGGAGCCGAAGAGCGGTATGAGGAAATTACAGATGATATAAGGGAACGTCTTGATTTTGAGCTTCAGGTAATTGAAAAAACCGGTTATCCCGGATACTTCCTGATCGTACAGGATTTTATTGCTGCAGCCAGAGAAATGGGAGTATCGGTAGGTCCAGGTCGTGGATCAGCAGCAGGGTCTGCTGTGGCTTACTGCCTTGGGATTACCAATATGGATCCAATTGCTTACGACTTGCTATTTGAGCGGTTCCTAAACCCTGACCGTGTGAGTATGCCCGATATTGATATCGATTTTGATGATGAAGGGCGAAGCCTGGTAATGGATTATGTGATCGATAAATATGGAGCCAATCAGGTGGCTCAGATTATCACCTATGGTACCATGGCCGCTAAGTCATCTATTCGTGATACAGCCAGGGTGTTGGATTTACCCCTCCAGGATGCCGATCGCATTGCTAAACTTATCCCGAATACTACCTTAGGTAAAATATTTGGTCTCGATGAGGCCAAACTCAAAGAAAAATTACGTTCAGAAGAACTGCTGAAAGTCAATGAACTTAAAAATATAGCAGAGGGTGAAGATCTGGATGCACAAACAATTAATCAGGCACGTATCCTTGAAGGTTCACTCAGAAATACGGGGATTCATGCCTGTGGTGTGATTATTACTCCGGATGATATTACCAAGTTTGTACCTGTCTCTGTGGCCAAAGATTCTGATCTGTGGGTGACACAGTTTGATAACTCCGTGGTGGAAAATGCAGGCCTGCTGAAAATGGACTTTTTAGGGTTGAAGACTTTGACCCTGATCAAGGATACCGTAAAGCTCGTTAAATACAAGCACAACATCGACCTCGTGCCTGATGAATTTCCGTTAGATGATGAAAAGACCTATGAGCTTTTCCAACGAGGTGAAACAGTCGGGGTGTTCCAGTATGAATCTGCCGGGATGCAGAAATATATGAAAGAGCTTAAACCAACGGTTTTTGCCGATTTGATTGCGATGAATGCCTTGTACCGACCAGGTCCATTAGAATACATTCCAAGTTTTATCCGCAGAAAACATGGCGATGAGGAAATTGTTTATGACCTCGAAGCCATGGAGGAATACCTTAAAGAAACCTATGGTATTACCGTGTATCAGGAGCAGGTGATGCTGCTCTCGCAAAAGCTGGCAGGATTTACAAAAGGTGAAGCCGATATGCTTCGTAAAGCAATGGGTAAAAAAATATTTGCCTTACTAGAGCAATTGAAACCCAAGTTCCTGGATGGAGGAGAGGCGAAAGGGCATGCCCGGGAAGTGTTGGAAAAAGTGTGGAAAGACTGGGAGGCTTTTGCTAGTTATGCCTTTAATAAATCACACTCCACTTGTTATGCCTGGATCGGTTATCAAACGGCTTATTTAAAGGCTAACTACCCTGCAGAATATATGGCTGCCGTGCTATCGAACAACATGAACGATATCAAGCAGGTAACCTTTTTCCTGGAGGAGTGCAAGCGGATGGGAATCAATGTACTCGGACCCGATGTTAATGAGTCGTTTTATAAGTTTACGGTAAATGATGAAGGCGCTATCCGTTTTGGAATGGGGGCAATCAAAGGAGTAGGTAAAGGTGCCGTTCAAACCATTGTTGATAATAGAAAAGATGGTAGGTATAAATCCGTTTTTGATATGGCAAAACGGATCGATCTCAGAGCAGCAAATAAGAAAGCCTTTGAAAACCTGGCCTTTGCCGGCGGATTTGATTCATTTAGCGATACGCACAGAGCACAATATTTCCACGAAGAAGGAGATGGGATAACATTTCTTGAAAAGACCATAAAATATGGAGCTAAATTTCAGGAGAATGAAAATTCCTCCCAGGTAAGTTTGTTTGGGGAAGCCAGCGAAGTTCAGATTCCGGAACCTGAGGTGCCCCCTTGTGAAGAATGGGGGACCATGGAAAAGCTGAAGCGAGAACGAGAAGTGGTCGGAATCTATATATCCGGACACCCTTTAGATGATTTTGCAACCGAGATGGAAGTGTTTTGTAATGCAGATTTGTCAATCCTCTCGGAATTAGAAAAATATGTAAATCGCGAAATATCGCTTGGAGGAGTGATATCAACTGTCGATCACAGAGTCTCAAAAAATGGAAAAGGATGGGCTATTTTCATGGTGGAAGACTATAATGAAAGTTATGAGTTTAAAATTTTTGGAGAAGAATACCTTAAGTTCAGACACTTTTTAATACCAAACTCTTTTGTTTATATCAAGGCTTTTATTCGTGAAGGCTGGATTAATAAGGATACCGGAAGAAGGTCAGATCCCAAAATTCAATTTAATAACTTTATGCTCCTGCAGGATGTAATGAATACCTATGCAAAAAAGTTAACCATTCGATTGAATATTGCGGACTTAAAAGAGGAACAAATCGTAAGTTTAAAAGAATTAATATCATCGCATTCAGGCGACCATATATTGAATTTTATAATTTACGATATGGAAGAGGAAATTAAGCTTACCATGCCTAGCAGGAAGCAAAAAGTGCATATTTCAAATGAGTTGTTAGGAGCCCTGAAGAGCAGTAATGTAAATTACAAGCTTAATTAATAGCAACTATTTCTTTTTAGGTACGCCGTACCAGATCGTCTTTTGTTGTCGACCAAATTCAATGGCTTTTTGAACATCGGTTCCCATGTATAAATCCATGTTATTGCGGTGACGCGAGTGCATTTTGTCTTTTACCAGGTAAATTCCATCCATGCCGTCTATTTTTATTGGGGTATTATGGGAAATGCCCTTTTTCAACAGATCCCGGGAAATAGCAACTGCTTTCATTCCTGGTTTTAGGGTGTCGCCCCATGCGGCTATGCTCGGGTGGGCATTGTGAGTTTGCGATTTCACGGAGTTGTAAGCAGACATTTCTACTTCCAATTTTATCCATATATAATCTTTTGTTTATATTGGGCCCCATTATAAGTAAAGGATAAGGGTATAAACGCCAAGAAGAGGGTGAGTGCTTTCATGGGTAAACTTTTGTTGAGATTTGGGTAATGCGAAAGATACTAAAAATCAGTTGATCAGCAATTGTAATAGCCTAATAATCAAAACTGATAATCAGGGTGTAAGTTTTGGTGAAATATTTGACTAAATTTGCGAAGTGAGATTTATAATTATAAAAAACATTTAAAATGGCATTAGAAATAACAGATGCTACTTTCGAAGAAGTAGTTTTAAAAAGTGACAAACCGGTATTGGTAGATTTTTGGGCTGCATGGTGTGGACCTTGTAGAATGGTAGCTCCTATTATTGATGAAATTAGCGGTGAGTATGAAGGAAAAGCAGTAATTGGTAAGGTAGATGTTGATGCTAATCAAGAATTCGCTGCTAAATATGGAGTACGTAACATCCCTACCGTATTGGTATTTAAAGGAGGAGAAGTAGTAAACAGACAAGTAGGTGTAGCACCTAAGAAGACTTATACTGATGCTATCGATGCAGCTGTATAATTGTTGAAATTTTATAGGTTAAGAGCCGGCGAAAGCCGGCTCTTTTTTTTTGTAGCCCCACCAGGAATCGAACCTGGATCTAAAGTTTAGGAAACTTCTATTCTATCCATTGAACTATGGGGCCATTTCCACTTCCAATCAAAAATATATAAAATAAAAATATGACACTCCTGTCGTCCCACCTCTTTGTCATTCCGTATCCATGTCATTCCGCACTTGTTGCGGAATCTATTGAAGGGGAAAGAGGAAAGTCGAAACCAACCCGTCATCGCGAACGGAACGAAGTGTAGTGCGGCGATCTTTTGAAGGATAGTAACTCTTATTGGTGAGATTGCCACGACTTGCTAGCGCAAGGCTCGCAATGACGTTGCCGTAAACAATTTCTTTCCCCCTGCACCCCTAAAGGGGGAAATTGTTTTATGCCCTGATTTTCATTCTGCACTTCTTTGTCATTCCCTACTTATTACGGAATCCATTCAAAGTGAAGACAAAACCAAAACATGTCGCTCTTGTGTCATTCCGCATTCATTGCGGCATCCATTAAAATAGGATCCGGTATGCGCATTTATTTTGAAAAAAGCACAAACTAAAAAAGCCACCCTAAATGGATGGCTTTCTGCTTTTTTGCTCCCCCTCTTGGGCTCGAACCAAGGACCCTCTGATTAACAGTCAGATGCTCTAACCAACTGAGCTAAGGAGGAATTTGAGGTTGCAAATATAAGGCTTTTTTATATTTCCCACACAAACTTTTTGGCAGAAATTTTAATTCATAATTTCATTTTTTTGAATGGCCTATGGCTCCAATACTTTAATCATCTTAAATGATTTCAAAAGATGAAATAATCCCGGGAGAATCACCAGCCCCCCAACGATTAAAGAAATGCCTAATACCCTGATAACGCTATCCGGAGCGACCCCTTCCAATAAGCTCAGTTCTCCTTGTTTCGTGATTAATACATACGGGAAATGAGCGATCATAGCGGCAGCAATAATCATCACAACCTGTAGTCCGGCGTAAAAACGACTCAAGATCTTATGACCTTTTCTGATGTGAATCCAAAGAGGAATTAACACCAGCGCCGAAGCGCCAATCAATGAAATGCTATACGGATTTTGAATGAAATCTTTTATGAAAACAAAGTCGTTAACATATCCATAAATAATAAGGATACTGCCACTTAAAACGACCACAATAGTGGCAATAGCAGATTTTCTACGGTAAATTTTTTCGTGCGCTTCATCAGCTTCACCGATTAATAAAGTTGCAGAGAGAAACGCGCATAAAGCCGAAAAAAATATTCCTGTGAGTAACGAAAATATGTTAAACCATGAAGCAATATAAACCTCGCCGAAATTATATTGTGAAAGGTGCTCTGGTAAAATAATCGAGCCGCTAATTACTCCTCCAAAGGTCATTCCAAGTAACAAAGGTGTGAAAACGCTCGAAAATCGAAATAAGCCGTTGTAGATTTTCTGAGATTCATCAACGACAGCATCATAGTGTCTGAAAATAAAAGACACCCCGCGCAGGGTTATACCGATAAGAATCAGGGTTAGTGGGATATGTAAACTGATCATGATGATGTTAAAATATACAGGGAACGCAACCCATAAGATAACCATCACAATGATGATCCAGATATGATTCGCTTCCCAGATTGGACCCATGACCCGGTAAATGGTCTTTTTGGTGATTTGTTGATTCTCTTTAGATGAAAATAACTCTACAATTCCCGCTCCAAAATCTGCGCCTCCCAGTAACACATAGAGGAATAAAGAAAAGGCTAGAAAGAATAAAACAACATAGATCATAACTCAACAGAGGTTTTGTTTAAAACTTTAATTTGTCGCTGCATCAGCCAGGTAACAACAACCGCAAGAATAGTATAAAGAAAAAGGTACATATAAAAACTGTAGATCATACCCGGCATTGGAGTTACCGCATCCTTTGTTTTCATAATATTGTAGATGATCCAGGGTTGCCTTCCTACTTCAGTAACAACCCATCCGGCCTCTAAAGCAATAAAACCTGCAGGCGCTAAGAGTATAAAGAGTAACCAGTACTTTTTTGTATCCATCCAGTGTTTCTTTTTATAGCTCAATAAGAATATAATACCAGCTAAAAGTAATATTGTTCCAAGTCCTACCATGGTTTGAAATGCATAGTGTGTGATCGCAACCGGAGGATGCGTATCTTTTGGGAAATCATTAAGGCCTTTAACTTCCGCATCGAAGTCACCGAACGATAAAAAGGATAAAGCTTTAGGGATGGCAATTTTATACTTTACCTCTTGGGTTTCTTCATTGACAATTCCTCCGATATATAAGGGGGCTCCTTTTTCGGTGTCATAATGAGCCTCCATAGCTGCTAGTTTTACCGGTTGTCTCTGGGCAATGTCCTTGGCAGAGATATCTCCACTAATGGGTTGAAGTATGGCAGCAATAGCACCAAAGGTTACAGCAATTTTAAATGCCTTTTTGTGAAGTGCTATATTACGTTTTTTATAGATCTGATAAGCGTGAACCCCTCCTACGGCAAATCCGGTGGCTGTAAAGGCTGCGAGAATCATATGAAGCGCTTGGGTAAACCAGGCCGGATTTAAAAAGGCAGCAACAGGGTCAATATTTAAGAATTCACCATTGATATAATCAAAACCCGAAGGGGCATTCATCCAACCATTCGCGGAAACGACAAGGATTCCCGAGGCAACTCCGGAAATGCCTATAATGACGCCTGTAATCCAATGAAAGCGTTCGTTTAATTTATTCCAGCCGTAGAGGTAGAATCCTAAGGCAATCGCTTCAACAAAGAAGGCTGCTCCTTCCAGGGAAAATGGCATCCCGATAATCGGACCTGCATGCTTCATGAATTCAGGCCATAGCAACCCTAATTCAAATGAAAGGGCAGTGCCCGAAACCGCACCGGTTACGAAGAATATCGCAACCCCTTTTTGCCAGGATTTGGTGAGGGTTAAATATATTTTGTTACGTGTTTTAAGCCATTTGTAATGAGAAACGACCATAAAAAAAGGCATCACCATACCGATACATGCAAAGATTATGTGGAAAGCTAAAGTGAAGGCCATTTGGAGTCTCGCTGCATCAAGATTTTCCATAGTAGATAATGAAGTAGTTGTACCTAACAAATATACCTATTGCTGTTATCACAAACTAGTATAAGGTCGTTAAAGAATAGGTATTTAACATTTGTTTCATGGGACTTAAATTTTTTATCTTACCATCTGAATAATTAACAATCAATACACATTTATTTATGATCTCATCCCCCGTAAAGTACATCTGTTTAGGACTTGCATTAACCTTAATTAGTTGCTCGAAAAAGAATGCTGTCGATTTAGAACTGGAGGTATTGCCGGTAGACGCAGTGATCAAAGGCGATATTCTTGAAGGACCATCAGTGTTAAATGACCCAGATAGATTTGTTTGGGGCGGTAGTGTTGTAAAAGGGTATGATGGAAAATATCATATGCTTTATAGTACTTGGGAGAGTGGAGACTCTGTACCCCAATTTTCAAATTCCTGGGTGTTAAACTCTAAAATAGCCTATGCGGTATCAGATCAGCCAGATCGAAACTTTAAGTTTCAAAAGGTAGTTCTGACTGGAAGAGAATTACAAGGAGATTCTTTAGCCTGGGATGCGCAAATGGTGCATAACCCACATTTGAAAAAGTTCAATGGCAAATACTATTTATATTATATAGGTTCCAGAGATGAAGGTGAACAGCCTGAAGATTCGAAAGCAGCACAATTGAATAAAAGGAATCGGGTGCAGCAGAATCAAAAGATCGGTGTTGTTGAATTTGATAATTTTGAGAATCTGATGGCTGGTAATTTCAATAGATCTTCCACACCCTTGCTTGCTCCAAGAACACGAGTAAAACCCAATAACGTATTGAATCCTTCACCTGAGGGTACAGAAGCCAAACCTGATAATTTGATAGTGGTGAACCCATCCGTGGTTCAAAGGCCTTCGGATGGAAAATATCTCATGTATTTTAAAGGGAATATCTACGACCCTAATTGGAAGGGTGTGCACGGTTTAGCATTGTCTGATTCCCCAACCGGACCGTTTAAGGCGATAGATGATATAATGTTCAATATTAAAATGGAAGACGGGAAAGTTGCATCCGCCGAAGATCCTTATGTATGGTATCATAAACAAAGAAAAGTGTTCTATGCAGTTATGAAAGATTTTTCAGGAAGAATTACGGAAGGAAAACCAGGTTTGGCTATTTTACAATCTAAGGATGGTGTGGTGTGGAATAAACCGAATAATCCTTTCTTTATGAGAAAGGAAGTTACGCTGGTCAATGGCGATGTCTTACCAATGAATAGGTTAGAGCGCCCTCAGATCCTGGCAGATGATAATGGCGATCCACTGGCTTTATTTGCTGCAGGAGCATTGATCGATGTCAATCAAAGAAAAGATGGAACCTCTTTTAATGTTCACATTCCACTACGTCCAAAACATTGATGAATACATAATAATTTTTATAAAAAAGCCATCTTTAAAAGGTGGCTTTCTGTTTTCTGCTCCCCCTTCCCAATGTCATTCCTGTGTCATTCCATTTTCTTGTGCTGAGCTTGTTTCAGTATAATAGGGAATGCATGCGAAGAAGAACTAAAAGGTGTCATTCCGTATTTATTACGGAATCCATTGATACTCTGTTTGTTTTTTTTATTTGGCAAGGAATTGTGGAGCTGAATGTCAAACACATGTTTATTCTTTATTCATTTCTTTTATTTACCAATTTGCTTATTGTTTTATAAGGAGTCCATGATATGCTGCGCAATTGATCGTCCAAAGAAAACGAATCAAAAGAAAGGACGCCCGTCGAGAGGTATTTTTGCTATCGCAAAAACATGAATTAAATCCTAAATGGTCTCCAAGGCTTCGACCATTTTTAACGGATTCAATTCATATATACTGCCGACGGGGTACGCTCCTATCAAAATTTCTAATCGGACACGTTTGAAGGTTTTCATGAAATAGCTGTGGCTCAAGTGGAAGTGCGTTAGCGATAGCTAACAAAGCATGGGGTGGAGCGTAATAAACAGTTTAGTAAACTGTTTTAGCGAACAAGCCAGCTGGCGCAGGGAAAACAACAGCGGTTTTGCGATAGCAAAAATTTCCTATAAACCTTCTTGATCTTTTGGTTCGTTTTGCATCAAGAACTGCGCAGCACATCATGAGAACCTTTAAAACCAATAGACAATTTCTCGAATACAAAATGAACAAGGAATATAAAATTATAAACGAATGGTTATAGCAATGACGTAACACAATTTCCTACCCCTGCACCCCTAAAGGGGAGAAATTGTTTTATGCCCTGATTTTCATTCTGCACTTCTTTGTCATTCCGTACTTGTTACGGAATCCATTAGAATAGGATCTGGTATGCGCATTTGTTTTCAAAAAAGCACAAACTAAAAAAGCCACCCTAAATGGATGGCTTTCTGTTTTTTTGCTCCCCCTCTTGGGCTCGAACCAAGGACCCTCTGATTAACAGTCAGATGCTCTAACCAACTGAGCTAAGGAGGAGTTTGCTATTGCAATTTTGCGGATGCAAATATATGTATTAGTTTGAATCTTGCAAATAAATATTGGGAATTTTGTATAAAAAAATGAGGAGTACCCCACTCCTCATTTTTTAATCACAAAACAGTAATTTTTATTCTGCAGCTACAAGCTCAAAGTTTTGAGTTGTTTGATTCGCAGCTACAACCTCTACACCTTCTACTGTCTGTGCTGTATAACCATCAATTTCTACCATTACAGTGTATGTGCCTGCATCTAATCCCAATACAGTATAAGCACCTTCTGCTCCTGCTATAGCTGAAGTAACTATTTCTTCACCATTCAAAATGGTTATGGTAGCGCCTTCAAGACCAACAGTTGTCTCCGTTACAGTATCACCTTCAGTCGTAGTCTCGATGGTAGTTACTGCACCTGTTAAAGTACCGGCAGTTGATAAATTAGAAGCTTTGATAACCGGGTTAAAGTTGAAACTTGTAATACCTTCTGCAGCATTAACATCTCCAACAGGAACAAATGACTGACTTATGTCAAAGTCTAATAATAAATCACTAGTCAAACCACCCGAAACAGTGATTCCAGGCTCAAGGAAAATCTTTAAACCTGATGAAGCACCACTGGGAACCTTAAGAGTATAAGGAGTACCGTCAGTTAAAACTACACCTGCTTCTTTTATATAAACACGTACAAGATCGTATGTCCCGGTAGGGATTTCAACGTTTGCAAGAGTCTCTGTAACACCATTAGTAAGTTCTAACAGGTTCAATGTAACCTCTTCCTCCATTAAAACCACGAAAGGAGAAGAACTGGTTTCCATACCTTCTTCTTCTGTGCCTTCTTCTGTACCTTCTTCAATTGAGGTGTTTCTTGCCTCAATTTTAGTAATCGTTACGTTTGCTTCGGCTACCATTTCATATGGAAATGGAGCATCTGTCATATGAACGGCCATAGTACCCGTGCTAGCTTGATCGTTATTGTCTGAACAACTGGTTAAAAAAGCAGTTGATACCATCAATACTAACAATGACATTCTTTTAAGAATCATAATTTTTGAGTTTTAAATTAATAATTAGTTTACGGACAGATTTGGGTGTCCTTTATAGTGTAACAGTTGCAGGAAGAGTAACCCTACCGTGTTTTTGATTTTTTTATAAAAAAAAGGTGCATCGATTCGATGCACCTTTTTTAATTATAATGTTGTTTGATACTATCGCTCAGAAAGCCAGCGGTATATGTCGTTTCCATTGGCAAATAACAATAATGCAATAAGTAGGAAGAATCCAATCATTTGTGCGTATTCTAAAAACTTATCGCTAGGCTTTCTTCCAGTAATCATTTCATACAATAGGAACATAACATGACCACCATCCAAAGCAGGAATAGGAAGGATGTTCATAAATGCCAGAATAATTGAAATTAGGGCTGTTGACATCCAGAAAGATTGCCAATCCCAAACCGAAGGGAACATTTTGGCAATGGTTCCAAAACCACCAACCTGAGTAGCACCTTCCTTGGTAAAGATATATTTGAACTGAACCACATAATCATGTAAGGTCCAATATCCATAGGCAAACCCCTTCCAAACGGCTTCACCAAATCCAAACTTTTTTTCTTTTGGAGTCACCATGCCACCCTGCATGCTGTAAATACCAAGTTTCCCATCCTCATCCGTGGTTGCCGTAATGGTATCGATTTGATTTCCGCGTTCAACAACCAATTGAGTGTCATAGTTAGGTTTGTCTTTTAGATGACTGCCGATTTCATCAAAAAACGTCACATTTTTACCATCTACAGCCAATACTTTGTCTCCTTTCAAAAGTCCTGCTTTTTCAGCCTGTGAATCAGCAATAATGGTGTCAAGGATCGGATTGGTGCGCAATTGGAACGCCGGCATTAATCCTTTCTTAAAGATATAATCCCCAATAGTGTCTGGTAAACGCAGTGTTTCCTGGGTGCCATCAATATGTTCAACTTTTACATTCGATACGTCACGAACCAATAAATAACTGTTAAAGCGAAGTGCATTGTCGAGTTCTTTGTCGTTAACGCTTAAAATTTTGTCGCCATTCTTAAATCCGAACTGTTCCATTTCTTCAACCACAGCAAACCCATGAGGCATGTCTTCAGGTTTTAGTTGTTTCTGCCCCCATACAAAAAGGATCATCATGTAGATCACAAATCCAAGGATCAGGTTCACAGTAACACCGCCGACCATAATGATAAGACGCTGCCAAGCCGGCTTGGAACGGAATTCCCAAGGTTGAGGCGGACCGGCCATTTGGTCCTTGTCCATGCTTTCATCGATCATTCCCGATATCTTAACATAACCCCCTAATGGAAGCCAGCCGATACCGTAAACAGTTTCGCCAATCTTCTTTTTAAAAAGCGCAAACTTAACATCAAAGAATAAAAAGAATTTTTCAACTCTGGTTTTGAAGAGCTTAGCAGGGATGAAGTGTCCCAACTCATGCAATACGATTAATATAGATAAACTTAATAAAAGTTGTAATGTCTTAACTAAAATAGGGCTCATATATCTTAAGTAAATATAAATTCAAAATCGCACAAAAGTAAGGTTTTAGATGTATTATAGGAAACGAATAACCTTGAACCTTATAATTTTATGATACATTTAGCACAGAGATGCATGCAAATAAGGTTTATTCTTTAATTTTGCAATCAAGAAACTTTTTGGTGATGCTTCAATTCTTTGCAAAGTATAAATACTTCTTTATTGTCCTTACAATACTGTCCGCAATAATAATCTTTTTGTTTTACAATGCCCTAAAACCAAAAGAAAGATTACCCGTGTTTCAACCCGCCATGGTGAATGCTGAACTGGTTGATAGTGCCCTTCAATATGTGAAGAAATACCATACCATCGCCGATTTTAATTTGATCAATCAAAATGGTGATACCATTACGGAGAGTAATTACAAGGATAAAATCTATATAGCCGATTTCTTTTTTACCACCTGCCCGAGTATCTGTCCGATAATGACCGATAATATGGTTAAAATCCAAAAAGAGATCTTAAACGATAAAGAGGTGATGTTGTTATCGCATTCCGTTACCCCTCAAATCGATTCAGTTCCTGTTCTGAGGGCTTATGCCAGGAAGAAAGGAGTGCAGGATGATAAGTGGAACCTGGTTACCGGAGATAAAAAACAGATCTACCAACTGGCTCGAAAAAGTTATCTGGCCGTTAAAACAGATGGCGACGGGGGACCATATGATATGATCCATACCGAGAACTTTATCCTCGTCGATAAAGAACGACGCATCAGGGGGTTCTATGATGGAACCGATGACGAAAGCATCCGGAAATTAATGCACGATCTCAAAGTGCTGAAAGAAGAGTATCACGATTAAATTCCAATAAATTCCCCATAAGCTGTTAAACGCATAGGCTTTAACGTTAATTTTAGTTATGTAGGTTTCGCCATCCTGTTTTTTTATATTACTTTTGCTTACTTAAAATGAATCTAAATAAGGATGACGTTAACCGTTGCAGATCTAAAAAGAGGTGAGAAAGGAATCATCAAAGATATTTCTCTGGATGAAATTCCGATTAAATTATTTGAAATGGGGTGTTTGCCTGGAAATGAAGTGGAACTTATTCAGCATGCTCCTTTTCGGGATCCACTCTACTTAAATATAAATGGTTCTTTTTTGGCCATCCGTAAGGAGACTGCAATGCATATTACTATCGATGTCATCGATCAAAACGAAGTACTATTATGAGCAAACAGATTAAAGTAGCGCTCATAGGAAACCCAAATACAGGGAAGACGTCAGTATTTAACCAACTTACAGGTTTAAATCAAAAGGTTGGTAATTACCCGGGTATTACTGTTGAGAAAAAGGAAGGAATTTGCAAATTACCCAGGGGAATTAAGGCGCATATATTAGATCTTCCCGGAACTTACAGCCTTAATGCTACCTCACTCGACGAGAATGTTGTTATAGAATTGTTGTTGAATAAAAAGGATAAGGATTATCCGGATGTAGCCGTAGTGGTTACCGACGTCGAAAATCTCAAAAGAAACCTCCTCCTTTTTACACAGATAAAAGATCTTCAGATTCCGACCATATTAGTAATCAATATGGCTGATCGAATGCGTAGTAAAGGGATTTCTCTGGATGTTCCTTTATTGGAAGAAAAATTAAAAACAAAAATAGCTGTTGTCAGTACAAGGAAAAAAGAAGGAATCGACCAGATTAAAGAGCTGATCCTGGACTATAAGAACATTTCTTCTGAACCTTGTGTGAATGCTTCAGTTATTGACGTAGAGTACTTTGAAGGTTTGAGGAATGCGTTTCCCAATCAAGATCTTTACAAACTATGGCTGGTAATTACACAGGATGTGAACTTTGTAAACCTGGATCGTAATCTTGTTAAAGATGCGTCCAGTTTCTCTACCAAGCCTAAATCAGAATTAAAACGATTACAGCAAAAAGAAACCATACTGCGTTACCAATTCATCAATGGCGTGCTCAAGGAAGGTTACAAGCTTGATGTAAATGCAGCAAAAGGCTTCAGAGCATCTTTAGATAAAGTGTTAACCCATAAGGTCTGGGGGTATGTCATATTCTTTATGATTCTGTTGGTGATTTTCCAGGCGATTTACGACTGGAGTAGTTATCCAATGGATTTTATCGATGCAACATTTGCTTCCTTTAGCGAATGGGTGAAAGAAAGTCTCCCGTCAGGGGCCTTTACCAATCTTATTTCTGAAGGGATTATTCCCGGCTTGGGAGGGATTGTTATTTTCATACCTCAAATAGCATTCTTATTCCTCTTCATTTCAATTTTAGAAGAAACAGGTTATATGAGCAGGGTCGTTTTCCTTATGGATCGATCCATGCGAAAATTTGGATTGAGCGGTAAAAGTGTGGTTCCACTAATCTCAGGAACTGCCTGTGCAATTCCTGCAGTAATGGCAACACGAAATATTGAAAACTGGAAAGAACGATTAATTACCATTCTTGTTACGCCATTTACAACCTGTTCAGCACGATTACCCGTATACCTTATAATCATTGCCCTGGTCATCCCGAACGAACGATTTCTGGGAATGAACCTGCAAGGACTCACCTTAATGCTGCTATACCTTTTAGGATTCGTGATGGCAGTATCATCATCATGGGTGCTGAATAAGATGCTGAAGATTAAAAGCAGATCATTTTTTGTAGTAGAAATGCCAAATTATAAAATGCCGCTTTTTAAAAATGTAGCGTATACTGTTATTGAAAAAACGAAAAGCTTTGTTTTTGGTGCCGGTAAAATAATATTGGCGATCTCCATTGTACTATGGTTCCTCGCCTCAAACGGTCCAAATGATAATTTTAATAATGCCGAAGAGATCGTAAAAGAAAAGTATGCCGGAGTAGCGGTTGATCAGACAGTTTCTGACGTAGAATTAGACAAAGAAATAGCAAGTTTTAAGCTCCAAAATTCGTATATTGGAATATTAGGGAAGGCTATTGAACCGGCCATACAACCTTTAGGATATGATTGGAAAATAGGGATTGCCCTGATTAGTTCCTTTGCAGCCAGAGAAGTGTTTGTCGGAACATTGGCAACTATTTATAGCGTAGGAAATGATGATGAACAAACCATTAAATCACGAATGCGTGATGAGGTGAATATCCTTACAGGAGGAAAGCTTTTTAACCTCGCCTCCGGGATGTCCTTATTGCTTTTCTATGCCTTTGCCATGCAATGTATGAGTACCCTGGCCATTGTAAAAAGAGAAACCAATTCATGGAAATGGCCGATGGGACAATTGTTTATAATGAGTGGGATGGCTTATGTAGTGGCTTTAATTGCGTATCAGATTTTAAAATAATTAAAAATGGACTTACAAGTTATTTTGGTATATATAACCCTGGCGATCGCTTTAGGATATCTGTTAAAGAAATTCTTCTGGCCAAAAAAACAGGCAGCCAAATCCTGCGGAAAAAATGACTGTGGTTGTCACTAAAAGAAAACCGCCCTCACAAAAGAATTGTAAGAGCGGTTCCACAACCAATTAACCAACCAAATCACTAATTAACTTCAATAGTTATATCTTTTACACTACTCATCCTTTCAATGTTCATTTCAGGATTACTGATTTTAAAACGCTTTCTTAAAGAGTCGGCTTTTAAGTCTTCTCCTTTCAAATATTGTACAAAACCTCTTCCTTTAAACTCATAAACCGTTCCCGATTTTGGATGGAATAGCTCTATTGTTCTGTCATCTATAACGGTCAATTCAAAATAATCATTGTACAGGAAATCATAATCCAATGTTAAAGTTTTTAAATAGCGGTCGCCACTAACATCATAAACCTCATAAAATCCTTCGTAATCCCAATAAATGCTATTTACTGCAGTTCCTTGCTTATCAACCGAAGAAAGGAATAATGACGTGTCTGATGCCGGTATGAAACTTAAAAAGTTTTCATCATCGAAATCATTCAAAGCACCATAGCTACTGGTATATGTTTTTTCCCAGGCTTCATATTCCTGTAAAAAGTATTCAATATTATCATAAAACACAGCATTGTAATCAAATTCATTTTTCATGTAACCGTTAAGAAAGTATGAAGTGTTTGAATTCTTATGGTACAATTCGATCTTGTCGTACCCGTGTTGTATAACCTCCAGATTCATAACGCCATCAAGATCATGATCAATCTGAAGGGTGCTATTGTAAGTGTCATAATATCCTATGCTGGTCCCGAATCCGTCACCCGTACTTCCAAAACCAACAAGGTTGTTATTTGCCAAAAGAGTACCGTTATCAAAAGTTAAGGTAAACGCCACCTGTAAGAACGGAACCTCTCCGTTTCCTTCAGTTTCATTAATATCAACATACCAAAGTTCGTGCGAATACAATAGGTTCTCTAAAGAGAAATCCTCTTCTGTATGATCATCGTTATAAACATCAGCGGTACAAGCTCCAAATAAGCCTCCAACAAGTATAAAAGTTAATAGTAGTTTTATCGTTTTCATAAGCTTAATCTTTTAAATTTGTTAAACCAAATCAACGATTATGCCATAATTTTTAATCTATTGATAATCAACACGTAATGTTGTAGGGTAAATTTTAGTTACTTTTGGTCTCTGTTTATGACATAATTTATGGATAGTTCTAAGAAAATCGCCGTTATTGGAGGAGGTAGCTGGGCCACAGCAATCGTTAAAATGCTATGTGAAAATTTAGACGAAGTAGGGTGGTACATGAGGAGTGTTTATGCTAAAGAACATTTATTAAAAGAGAATCACAATCCTAATTATTTAAGTTCGGTAGAATTCCGAACCGAGCAACTTAAACTTAGCAACGATCTCAATGAGATTGCCGATTATGCTGACTATCTTATCTTCGTTGTACCTTCAGCCTTCCTGAATAAAGAACTGGAGAAATTAAAAGTTTCTATTAAAGATAAAGTGATCTTTTCAGCCATTAAAGGGATTGTTCCCGAGACAGGACTGATCGTAGGCGAGCATTTTCATAAAGTATATGATATTCCTTATGAGAATATCGGAGTAATCACAGGACCTTGTCACGCTGAGGAAGTCGCATTGGAAAGACTCTCCTACATAACTGTAGCCAGTGCCGATGAAGACAAAGCGAAGTTCATGGCCGAGCAGCTCAGTAGTAATTATATCAAAACAAAGATATCAGATGATATCATCGGTACCGAATACGCCGCAATGTTGAAGAATATCTATGCCATAGCCGCAGGGATAGCCCACGGACTTGGTTATGGAGATAATTTTCAAAGTGTACTAATGAGTAATTCCATCCGTGAGATGAGACGTTTCATTAAAAAGATCCATAAAATGAAACGAAACATCAATAACTCAGCCTATTTGGGAGACCTTTTAGTAACAGGTTATTCCGTATTTAGTAGAAACCGCATGTTCGGTAATATGATCGGGAAAGGATATACGGTAAAAAGTGCGATGATGGAAATGAACATGGTCGCAGAAGGATATTATGCCGCTAAAAGTGCCCATCTGATTACCGAAAAGCTTAAAAGTAAAGCCAAAACCCCGATAATTGATGCCGTGTATCAAGTGCTTTACGAAGGCAAAGACCCTAAGAAAGTATTCGGTAAACTTACCGACAAGCTCGATTAAGGATTCGAATGCGATAGTAACCAATTGTAAATATCCTCACCAGCATACACCCTTTTCCAGGTGTCATGTCCCATATCAGCATGAATGGTAAAGCGAACATCTTTATGACCTAGCGCCTCCAGTTCGTTCAATCCTGCATAAAAGTACTCCGGTTTAATTGTAAGGTCGCGACCACCCGCAAAACACCATACGGGAAGCTGTTCCTGTGCTATAGATGGCATCAGGTCCGGATGTCCCCAGCCAACAATAGGAGCTATCGCTGCAAATCGTTCCGGATAATTACTCGCCAGGTACCAGGTGCCAAAACCTCCATAGCTTAAACCACTGAGATAAATACGGTTGTTATCTGTACGGTAGTTTTCCTGAACATGATCCAACATGCCGATCAGGTCATGCTCCACACGGTCCCAACCATCAGGTAATACCGTTGAAGTAATGCTGTCGAATCGCATTGCTGGCAGTGGGTTCATGGGCTGACCAGGCCTGGCTGCTTGATTAGGCTTTGGAGTACCCTCAGCAAGGCGTTGAGGTATGGACTCCTTAGAACGATTTTTAATATAACTCACCTCTCCCATAGTAAACATATGCAATTGGGGAGAAATGATGATAAATGGGAGGTCCCGCTTCTGTATCCATGCTTCGTTCAGCGGACCGTGAATCATGGTAAAACCCAATTCGTCCTTGCCGTTGCCACGCTCACCATTACCATGTAGAAATAGTAATACAGGCCACTCTTTATCTGGATTAGCATCATAGCCTTTCGGTAAATACAAAAAGAAGTCCCGTTCCTCATTGGCAATTTCACTCGTATAAGGAACTCTGAGGAGCTGTTCTTCAGAGGTGGTTTTTGTGCAGGAAAAGAAACTTAAGGCAAGAATAGCCAGAGTAATTGTTCGCATAATTACAGATCTTTTTTAACTTTTAATGGAATGTCAGGTTGATTTTTGTATAGTTTAATTTCTTTAACATCTGCAGGCAGGTTAAAGTCTGCCTCTTCAAGCTTCTGTTTAACTTCCTGAATGATTTTACCTCTTAACACCAACGACGATACACCGTAATCCAGGGTGGTGTTCCAGAAATAAACCTTGAGGTTTACCGTACTCGGAGCCAATTCATCTTCTGCTACAAAATTTGTATGTAAGTCACTGCTCACAATAAGTTTATTATTATCCAGAACCCCTTGAATGATCTTTTTCGCCTGTTCGATATCATCTTCATATCCAATACCAACAATAAACTCATTTCTTAAAAACCCATCCGCCGTATAATTACTCACCGGCTTCACCAATACATCAGCATTGGGAATATAGATATCGCGGCCGTCAAAAGTCTTGATATGAGTGTAGCGGAATTGTAAAGCCTTCACCTTCCCGAACATCTCTTCAATTTTAATGGTATCGTCGATATTAAACGGACGATTAAAAGCCAGGATAATTCCCGATAAGAAGTTTTTCCCAATATCCTGGAAGGCAAAACCCAATATAATGGCTGCACCACCTGCAGCAGTAAGGATTCCGGTCGCTATATTGCTCAAGCCGGCCGCCTCAAGAGCGAGCATCGAGGCAATTAAGATCAGTGAGATTTTAAAAGCCTGGATAAGGAAACGGGCCATCAAAGGATCATCCGTTTTTTTAAGAATCCTTTTACGGAAAAAGTTAGAGATAATTTTTGCCGTAAGAATCCCGATGATAATGATTAGAATCCCAATGAAAATTCGGGGAATCGTCTCAAGTAATTGATGATAATATTCCTGAAGTGAATTATAGATGGTTTCGGTGGCTTTCTTCATAAAGCTGTTTTACATCAGTAAGTTACTAAAAAAGTTGAAACCACTATGAAGTCGTTTCAATTTTAATCCTGCGCTGTAGCTCGTTACCGAATTCATCAATAACGGTCAATACATGATTACCTTCTTTGGGCAGTATGGATAGTTCGTGAAAATCTTTGGTCGAACCAATAAAATCATCGTCTAAATACCAAAATACCATCGTAGCAGGCTTCGAGTGGGCAAGCTTAAATACAAGTTCATTACGGGTACCATCGAAATCTTTGGTCACCACCATTGTTGAATTTCCTTTGGGAATAATAAATTCCATAGATGGCATTACTTCAGTTATACAGCCCTCCTTAAAGGGAGGGAGTTCCCTATAGGCAGAATTGATGTCTTTATAGTAATAGGCCATTAAAGGAGGTAATACAAACCACGATTTGTTAACGATGTCTTCAATGGACAAACACGATGAGTTAACCCTGAACTGTTCATTCTTGTCTAAGTGAATCAGCTTATGAAACGGACAAACTTTGAATCTTTGTCCGTTCGGTGAAGTGTACAAGGAAACTTCGGTACAAATATCCGAAGCCAGGTAACCGCTTTTAGAGCATACCTTAATCTTGGTAAGATCGTCATAGGGCGCATCAAACCACCCAACATCAGGGAGCCGGTCAAATACGTCAAATAGAATAGGGGCGGCACTACCGACACCCGTCAGGGCAGGGCGACCTTCCCCGTCAGCATTGCCAACCCAGACACCAACAGCATATTTTTGAGTTACCCCGATAGCCCACGCATCCCTGTTCCCGAAACTGGTGCCCGTCTTCCAGGCAATTTGTTCCGAAGAATCATAAAACTCCCAGGCTTCTTCTCCTTCCGGACGGTTCACCTCTTTCATAGCTTCAAAGGCAAGATAAATGCTGCCGGCTCCATATAAGTTCTTTTGTTGCAGCCTGTGTTCAAAGACAATCGAATCATGGTTTATTATGACAGGTTCCTGAATTTCATTCGAATAATATTCACTGGAAGATTCATTGAAATGGTTTAAAGTAGAAGCAAGGTTAGCATAAGTTTTGGTAAGATCCCATAAACTGCTCTCAGCCCCACCCAGAATAAGTGTTAACCCATAATAATCTGCAGATTTATCGAGATTCTTGATATTGAACATGTTAAGCTCTTCTCTGAAACGCTCCAAGCCATATTCACGTAGTAAGCGCACCGATGGAATATTGAGGGATCTGGCGAGGGCTTTCTTTGCCGGCACAGCCCCATGATAACTTTTATCAAAATTCTCTGGTTGATATCCTGCAATGGTGGTGGGGATATCAGCGACCAGGGTGTTTGGAAGCAGTTCGCCGGCATCCAGCATGGCTGTATATAGCAATGGCTTTAATACACTTCCTGTGCTTCGTGGTGCATCAATGATGTCTACATCTTTTTGGTGTGCATTATCTGTAGGAGTATTACCAACATAAGCCAATACTTTCCTGGATGCTATATCCATAACCATTACTGCGGCATTGTGAACTTCATTCTGACGAAGGAGTTGGTAATGCTGCTCCACAATTTGGTTCACCTGGGATTGAAGGTTGAAATCAATGGTTGTTTGTATGCGCTTCCCTTTTTGCGTCTTATCGATCCGCTGTAATAAATGAGACGCTTTTTGAGGTAAAGGAAAAGGCTTTTGAGGGAGCGCTTCAAGTATAGATAGTTGATAGGTAAGAGAATCAATAATATGCTCCGTATATAGTTTTCTTAAAAGGGTGTTGCGCTTGTTGAGTAGTTGTGTCTGGTTTTTCCCGGGATATATTAGCGCAGGGGCATTGGGTAAGACCGCTAAGGTAGCACTTTCTGCCCATGATAATTGATGTGGTTGTACTCCAAAATAACGCCAGGCAGCCACATCGATCCCGACAACATTCCCTCCGAAAGGAGCATGAGAAGCATATAACCTTAAAATGCCTTCCTTCGAAGCCCTTAATTCCAATCTGGTGGCGAGAACGAGTTCTATAAGTTTCTCGAAATAAGTCCTGCGTTGCCCCTTTCTCGAAAGTCGAATAACCTGTTGCGTTAAGGTACTGCCTCCACGAACCACTTTGCCGGCCTTAATGTTTTCAATAAGGGATTTCACGATGGAAACAGGATTGAAGCCCGGATGCTCATAAAAGTAAGCATCTTCAAATTGAACGATACAGCTGGCGAATTTATCAGGCACACTGTCCGTTTCAGGAAATCGCCATTGTCCATCATCAGCGATTTTAGCCGCTAATAGCTTCCCGTCTTTACTTTCAATTACGGTCGCTGTCGGATCATCAAAAAGCTGCTTGGGTAAACAATAATAATAAGCTATTGACACTAGGAGTAGTGCCAATAGCTTTTTAGGATGCCTTTTAATGAATAGGACAATTTTTTCCTTCATGCTTTAATTAAGAACGCTTATTGCGTTACCTCGATCCATTTCCCTTGCGTGCGGACCATAAAGTCATTATCATACATCGCCTCACATTGGATACCCGGCAGATAATATTTTCCGAGATAAGAAGCGTTCAGTAATATCCGAACCGTTTTTGATTCATGCTTTTTCAGATCAAAATAGAAAAGGGCACGATCATCTCTGAGGTCAGTATGGGTCACCTGATTGGCAGCAAAAGCTCCAAAATCAGTAAATCGCGTATTGACAATTTCCCATCCGCTTGGGAATATTTCGGTTAAGGCAATATCTCTGATGTCCTCTCCTTTTTTATTCGTAACGGTTACCTCCGCTATAAAGTTGGTCCCTTGGGTGAGCTTATTAATGTCTAGTACACTTCCATCCCTTCCCTTAAACACAACCTGAGCAGTTAAATTACGTTGCTCCGTTTTTTCTTCACCAACAGGCAATATGCCGGATGAAATAACCTTAACAAAGAGGGTCGCCTCTTTGTTGTTCTTAACAACAAGGCTGTTGCTCCCTTTTTTAACAGTCAAATTCCTGTTCGCCAGCGTCTTATCAGAACTGATAGACTCCTCCTTGCCATTAAGGGTATAAGAAGCCGTAATACCTTTTCCTCCGATATAGGCCGCAAATTGAGCCATGCCCAGTAAGCTGTATGCTGTAGTCTGGGTACTCATCCATCGGGTTTCATTCAATCTTTTAGCAATGGTTTCAGCAAGCTCCTGTGCCTTTCCTTTTTCATCTAAAAGGATGAGCGTTTCCAGGGCCATAGCCCTGTTTCGGTCCGGTGAACCATAGGTGTGGCGATCACTGCGCTGAGGTTCAAAACTGATGTTTGCGGTATTGAAAATTTCTTTTGCCGCCTGCTCCTGCCCAATTAAAGCGTAGGCTGCCGCAAGGCGATGCTTCGTTTCGTTCGATATGCCTGAGGTTTCACGTAACCTGTTCATTGAAGAAACATCCGCATTACCCGACAAGGCCAGCGTATACAGACGGTAAGCTTGTGCAAGTCCCGACCTGGTGCTCGATTTTCGCCATTGTTTAGCCGCTTGCTTTTGGTAACTGATCCAGTTTTGCTTAAATGAAATTGGTAATACATAACCCTGCTTCTCAGCCTCTAACAAGAAGTGGCCCGCATAGGAAGTGCCCCAGTCATTCGCGTGATTTTGACCATACCAATATGAGAAACCACCGTTTGGCAACTGATGATCCCCCAGTCGTTTAATGGCCTTTTCAATATTGCCCTGAATCTGTTTCTTTTTATCGAAAGTGAGGTCAAAGATATTGGCCAGATATAACTGTGGGAAAGCAGCAGAAGTCGATTGTTCCACGCAACCATGTGGATATCTGATTAGATACTGCATCCTGCCCGAAAAATCCATTGGAGGAAGCGTAGAGAATTCTATCTGTGCAGTATTCGATCCCGTGATCCCAAAAGTTTCAATATTGATCGTTTGGGAACCGTTATGATCAAGTATTAGCTCTTCGGTTGAGTTGGTAACCGGATTTGGATTGATGACATCGATTTCTACTTCGTAGGAAGCACGTTCTCCATTTCCTCTGGCCTCAATCACTACTTTTCCAATACCAGAAAAGTCAGAGATGTCCAAGTCGAAATACACCATTTTTTCATCCGGCTCGGCAAACGATAATTGCTGCGTTGGCGCTCCTGCGATGGTAAATGCATTGTTCTTTTTCAAGCTGATGGTAACATCTTTAACCTTGTTTTCCATGGCAAAAACAGTAACAGGAAGTTGCACTCTTTCTCCAGGCGTGATCTTTCGTGGTAAGGAAGCCAATACCATCAGTGGTTTTCGAACCGGAGTTGTTTTTTCTGCTTGTCCATATGCTTCACTTTCCGGATTGCCGGCAACTATCATAGTGCGGACAGACCCTATGTACTTAGGAATCTTTACCTCGTGAGTTTTGGTAGCACCCTCTTTAAGTTCAAAAGGACCCAGATAAACCACCATAGGTTTAAATCGGTTTGCTTTTTTGTTGCGGGCACCAGCCGCATCTTCATCACCTCCAATACTAAATACCTGATCAATACGCCCTCCAAAAGCCCCAATAACATCATCGTAAATATCCCAGGTCTTAACTCCCAAGGCTTCTCGTGCGTAAAAAGTGTTTCGCGGATCAGGAGTTTTAAATCGGGTCAGGTCTAACAAACCTTCATCCACAATAGCAATTGAATATGTCATTGGTTTTCCGGTTTTTTCTGCAACCTTGATAGAGATCTCTTCCTCCGGACGTAGTACATCAGGCATACTGATTTCCGGTTGAAGGATGGTCTCAGGATTTTCAACCATTATAGGTACCACTCCATATAATCGAAGCGGTAAGTCGTTCTCCGTCGTAGCATGAGGTTGTATCAGGGAGATATGCATAAAAACATTCGGCGCATAAAGCTCGCTGATTGGAAGTTCGAATTTAGTGGCTTCCTTTTGTGTGTTTATCCACATAGATTTTAATACCTCAGTTCCATTTTCAATGGTCACCAGGGCACGCCCACCTTCACTGCTTGGAAAAGTAACAACAGCCTCTTCCCCAACATTATAGGTGTCTTTGTCAGTAGAAAAAGCAAGTACGGTAGCTGCAGAAGGATCTGTTTTTCTCGATTTTCCAGCCCATCCAGGCCAATCGATATATACGGTTTGTCCCGTAGCATGCCCCCCTTTTGGATCTTCAACCCGTACTAAGTACCGCCCCCATTCAGGGTATTTAAGTTCAAAATCAAAAGAAGCCTTACCTTCCTTGTTAGTTGTAATCGTTTTAGTGAAAATACTTTCGTGTTCCTGAGAACCACTGTAAGAAGAAAGATTGTCTTCTCCCGAATCCCACCACCAGCGCCAACGGACTTTATAAACGGTAACTTTTAGACCATTAATCGATTTAGGATTACCGTTTTCATCAACAGTAGCCACATCAAAACGATGTTTGACATCCGTGAGAAGCATACCCCGGGTTTTATCGCCCTTTGGAACACTCAATCCTACATAAGTAGCATAAGGCGAATAGGTTTTACTAAAAACATCCGTGCTAAAGTCACCCCCGTTTTCATATACTTTGGTGATAAACGACGCTTTAAGCATTCCCGGTGCTTTATGCTTCAGCTGAGGTTGAACGGTATATGAAGCTTTTCCCTCTGCATCGACAGTCCCTTCGAATACCGCTAGTTCCTCAGAAGAGAATTTACGAGTAGGATCATCAAAAACATAATTCGGAAAAGAATTAAATGCAGTGCTTTTTTGGCTATAACGAGATAAAACATCCGTTTTTAAGTTCTTGGCAATAGCCCCGTGTAGCCATGCGACCTCCATATTAGCCTTAATAGGTCCTTCGGAAGATAAAATTTCCGAGTCGAAGCTTGTTTTGATTTTTAAACGATTCGGTTTAATGGTCTCGATCTTTATGGCCTTGCTAAAACGAGCTCCGCCAACAGCCACTTGTGCAGTCCAGTTCCCCGTAGGCGCATTGTCTGCAGTTTTAATCGGGAAATGGTATAAGTTGTTTAATCCATAGGTTTTGACAACCCTGTGAGTCACCTTTCCAAATGGGTCTTTTAGCTCAAATTTTACCGGGTGGTTAGGCGGTAGCGGATTCGCTTTATCGTTCAGCATAAAAGAAAGGAATAAAGTGTCTCCAGGACGCCATACTCCGCGTTCCCCATAGATATATCCTTTAATTCCCTTTTGTAAAGTTACACCGGAAACATCAAATTTACTCACCGATAGCGCATTGCCATCATTCAGTTTAACATAGGTCTTTTGATTGTTCTTTTCTGCAATGGCAAAAAAGGCCAGATGTTCGGAATCATAAATATTAAACCCATCTTCATCAGTAACTACAGAGCCCAGTTCCTGTTGTTGGTAGTTGTAAAAAGTAATCTTTACCCCCGCAATTGGTTTTGCAGTCACCAGGTCGGTAGTGCTCACAAAATAACTCTTGTTTTTTCCTGATTTTACGGTAACGCCGATATCCGAAGCGAGAACATTAGTACTGATCTTTTTGCCGTAATAATACGATTGGCTGCAGGGATTTTCTCTTTCCGACCAATTGTATCCGTAATAGTAGTCGTTATAATAACTTTCACTATTATCCCAATAGCTTTCCTCATCAACCTCCTCGTCGTAATTAGCTTCTTCCGGAACGGCCTCATTCGTGCCAGCTTCCCCTTCACAACGGTAGGTACTGTATTTTTTTCCAAAGTTAAATTCAACACGGTAAATAGCCCCGGGTTCCGGAGAGATAAGCGTTTTTAAATCGATGGCATAAGCCTTCCATTTACCGTTGTTTTCCGTAAGATTGCTTTGTAGTTCGATGGTTTGTCTGGCAATTGGCCTCGCCACTCTTCTGAGATCACTGCCGCCATTCAAATCGTTGTATTGAAGAAACTGAAGCACATTATTTTCAAATACCTTGATTACAGAAACGTCCACAGCGCTGAGGTTCACGGCCTCAAAGTTTACCTTGAGATTGTTGGATGAAGGTAAAATGGTCCCGCTTTGCAGCAATCGTACCTGAGGTTTTATCTGCTCGAAAGCAATACGCTCATCGAAAGTATTTTTCATTTTATACCCGTCCGTACTTTCAATTCCCTGGAAAATTTCAAGCGAAAGTGTCCCTTTCAATGTTTTGTTCGGATAGGCCTTAAGAAGATTCCCCTCAACGGAAAACTTAAGCTTTTCTGCTCCCTCCAGGACTACCAAGCCATCAAAGGGCTGGTTTCGTTTCAGAGGATCAGAGAAATTAATTTCCAGGTATTGCTGGTCACCGTCAACTACCGTTACGTTAACCACCGAAAAATTGTTCTTCCCGGGAATATTGATCGCTGTTTCCCCCTTAGAGTCAATTTGAAACGAAGATCCATCCCAGTTTACCAGTACTTCCGAGTCATCTTCAAAACGTTGTATACTGTCAATCGTAAAGGAGAATTGCGTACCTGTTGAAATCCCTTCCTCAAACTTTATAGAGATTTGTTTTTTGTTTTGGGTGGCAGTTACCAACCCTCTGGCAGTTTCAAGATTCAATACATCACTGCTCCTTAACGTAGCTTTAATGTATTGCCAATCCTTGCTATATGATTGTAAATGATCCGTAGTGATATTAAACTCTTGCTTCAGGGTTCTGGTGGTGAATTTGAACACTTCAAATTCATCAGGGATATCAGGGATGATATCTTCCAGGTTTAAAGCAATGGTGTATTCCGTATGCTGTGTAAGAGGAGCGTCGGGAATAAATGAAACGGTCTGGTTGTTTAAAGCAACTACCTTCCCTTTTACATTCGGAGTGATTTTTATAAGGTTGTCGTCTAAAGGCATATCATTTGTCCATCCCGCAACCGGATTTCTCAATACAATCCTAAAGTCATCGTGAGTTGAGATCATCCCGGGAGAAACATCTGAAATGTATTCCCTGAATTTATAGAGGTTCTCAACCTGCTCTTTAATTTCGTCTTTTTGGTCTTTACACGAGAAAATAATCAACGCGAGGAGGGGGAGTAGATAAAAGTAATTCAGACGCATGTTTTGTTTGTTAAAAGAGTTTTTATGAAGTATTATTCTTTGTAGATACCGATGTAGAGTTCCCCGTCTTTATTCATCGAGGCGCGGTACATTCCGGCAGTATTAAATTCCATAGCCACATTTCCTTGATGGTCGATAGCAATAATACCACCGGTTCCACCAAGCTCCACTAGTTTCTTTTGAATAACTTCCGAAGAAGCCTCCTGGAGTGAACTGTTCTTGTATTCCATCATGGCCGAGATATCGTAAGCTACCATACCCCTGATAAAGTACTCTCCCCATCCCGTAGATGAAACGGCGCAAGTATTGTTATTAGCATAAGTACCCGCTCCGATGATCGGAGAATCTCCTACACGACCCCATTTCTTATTCGTCATACCACCCGTTGAGGTTCCCGCAGCAAGATTTCCGTTTTTGTCCAGGGCCACACACCCCACGGTTCCGAATTTGGAGTCCTTGATCGAAGGATCGTAAAAGGCAGACTTATCATCATGGTCAAGTTCGATCTGCTCACGTTCTTTAGCACGTTCAAGTGATTTCATTCTTGATTCAGTATAAAAATAGGAAGGATTTACCAATTCAATGTTCTGCTCTTTGGCAAAAGCTTCTGCACCCTCTCGGGCAAACATAACATGCTCAGATTTCTCCATAACCGCACGAGCAAGATTAATAGGATTTTTCACTGTAGTCACTCCCGCAACCGCCCCGGCATTGAGCGTGTTCCCATCCATGATCGAAGCATCCAGTTCGTTTTTACCCTCATTGGTGAAAACCGCACCTTTACCTGCGTTAAACAACGGAGAATTTTCCATTATGTTGATAGTTTTTTCAATAGCGTCAAGGCTGCTTCCCCCTTTTTCAAGAATGGCATAACCCGTTCTGATCGCTTCCTCTAATTTCTGTTTGTATTGAGCCTCAAGTTCATCGCTCATATTTTTTTTCAAAATGGTACCCGCACCTCCATGAATAACAATACCAAAGTTTTCGGTATTGGAGGTTGGTGTTTCTGCTTGAACCGATTCAGCAGCAGGACTTTTCGAAGTGTCGTTTTTGCATCCAATAAAGAGTAATAAAGAGATTGATAGGTAGATAGCGTATTTCATAAACGTGTTTTAAAGACTGATAAAATTAAACATTAGGATCTTTTTATGGTAAAAATCTTACTCATTTTTATGAAAAAATTTTATTTTTCGTTTAGCGCTATTTCAAGTACATTTATCTTTTAAGAAACTATGTCAATGGATATTGGGAAGGAAGTAAATAAGGTACACCTCTATAAAAACCTGGAGCTTTTAGCCGAACAAGTGGTGGAAGGGTTTATTAGCGGATTACATAAAAGTCCGTTTCATGGATTTTCATCAGAGTTCGCAGAGCATAAAATCTACAATTCAGGAGAAAGCACCAAACACATCGACTGGAAGGTATTTGCTAAGACCGATCGTCTATACACCAAACAGTATGAGGAAGAAACGAATTTACGCTGTCACCTGATCATAGATAATTCATCCTCCATGCATTACCCGGAAGTGAAAACCATGGATGTGTCACACCTGAATAAGATCGGTTTTTCAGTACTTGCTGCTGCAGCCCTGATGAATTTACTTAAACGCCAGAGAGATGCCGTTGGACTCAGTGTTTTCTCAGACCATTATGAGTACTATGCTCCAGAAAAGGGAAGTGAAAGACATCATAAAATGCTGCTCAATAACCTGGAGGAAGTGTTGCTATCTGAAAGTCAGGGTAAAGAGACCAGGCCTTACACCTATTTACATCAGATTGCTGAGAAGATACATCGCAGAAGCATGATCTTTTTGTTTACTGATATGTTTCAAACGGAGACTGATCAAAAAGAGTTGTTCGATGCCCTGCGGCATCTGAAGTATAACAAGCACGAGGTGGTACTTTTTCATGTGATGGATAAAGAAAAAGAGCTGCATTTCGATTTTGATGAGGTACCGAAGCGATTTATAGATGTAGAAACCGGGGCACATATCGACCTGTATGCTAAAAATTTTAAAGAGGTATATGAAAAGGAAGTAAGTAAATATTTTAAAGAGATCGCATTGAAATGCGCCCAGTATAAAATCAAGTACATAGAGGCCGATATAGCAAAGGATTTAAATAAAATCCTTACAACATATCTTATTGAAAAACAAAAGTTTAGCAGGTAGCGCTATAATCTTTTAAATTTTTTAAAGAAAAACATTTGCGGAATAAAAAATGGGGTGTATATTTGCAACCGCAAAAGAGATGCAGGTCTGGTAGTTCAGCTGGTTAGAATACATGCCTGTCACGCATGGGGTCGCGGGTTCGAATCCCGTCCAGACCGCCAGCAAAAAGCTTCGAAGAAATTCGGAGCTTTTTTCATTTATAGCAAAATCACTTCAGAAAAAAGCCTTCAATTCATTGCTCAGGACTCCAGCAGTGATCCTTTTAAACCTACAATCACTGGATTCCGCAATAAATGCGGAATGACAAAGAAGTCCAGAATGACACTAGTGAGAAAAACAATTTCCCCCTTTAGGGGTGCTGGGGGTAAGAAATTGTGTTACGTCATTGCGTGCCTTGTATTAACAAGGCGTGGCAATTTCTTGAGGGAGAAATAGATTAAGTTCTGAGTGAAGAGATTCCGCAACAAGTGCGGAATGACAAATAATAAATACTCTGATTAAACTAGTTAATTTCAAGAACCTACAGGCATTTGGATGATGAATTGTTCGGTATATTTATTTAAACCGCCATGGGCTTTGTAAGTGGGGACCCATTCATTGAAGAATCCGTATAAATTAAGCGCTGTTTGAGTCTGTTTCGGGAAACAGACGAGTTCGGTTAATTTAGGATTTAAAATGAAAATGGGTCACTGAAAAGCAAAGGCTAGCGTTTTTTGTTACTTTTTTGGGCAATGCAATTGCGTAGCACATCATGAGCTCCTATATAACACAATAGAAACCAGCGCGAATAAAAAAGAACAGAACATTGTATTGCGATGAATATAACTATTACCTAAGGATTTGATTCAATAAAAATGACATATGAACCCCACTTGGAAAACAGGTAATCACTAGATTCCGCAATAAATGCGGAATGACAAAGTAGTCCAGAATGACAGAAAGTAAAGAAACAATTTCTCCCTTATTTCATTTGTATTCATAAATTCATAAAATGTGTTGTATAATTAAAAAAGGAATGTATATTTGCAGCCGCATAAATGAAATGCAGGTCTGGTAGTTCAGCTGGTTAGAATACATGCCTGTCACGCATGGGGTCGCGGGTTCGAATCCCGTCCAGACCGCAAAAAGCTTCGAAGAAATTCGGAGCTTTTTTCGTTTATAGTAAAATCACTTCAGATTAAAGCACTCCATTCCTTCATCCGGATTCCATCAAAGAGGTTTCACTTAACATATAATCAAGAGATTCCGCAATAAATTCGGAATGACAAAGTAGTCCAGAATGACAGAACGTAAAAAACAATTTCCCCCCTTTAGGGGGTTCAGGGGGTAAGAAATTGTGTTACGTCATTGCTATAACCATTCGTTTATAATATTATATTCCTTGTTCATTTTGTATTCGAGAAATTGTCTATTGGTTTTAAAGGTTCTCATGATGTGCTGCGCAGTTCTTGATGCAAAACGAACCAAAAAATCAAGAAGGTTTATAGGAAATTTTTGCTATCGCAAA
>NZ_AYXY01000028.1:0-9071 GCF_000511935.2 Zhouia amylolytica AD3
ATATGGATTTAATCCGTTAAAAATGGTCGAAGCCTTGGAGACCATTTAGGATAAAATTCATGGTTTTGCGATAGCAAAAATACCTCTCGACGGGCGTCCTTTTCTTTGGTTCGTTTCTTTTGGACGGACAAAAGAAATGAATAGAGAATTGTGTTTGAATGAAGATTATAATTGGGAATAATTTTAACCTTGGGAACAAGTGTTTAGAAACCACACGAAAAAATGGATCCCGCAATAAATGCGGAATGACAGTTATTGATTTCGACATCCTTGTTATAATAGATTCAGTATATTTATTTAAACCGCCATGGGCTTTGTAAGTGGGGACCCATTCATTGAAGAATCCGTATAAATTAAGCGCTGTTTGAGTCTGTTTTGGGAAACAGACGAGTTCGGTTAATTTAGGATTTAAAATGAAAATGGGTCACTGAAAAGCCAAGGCTAGACTTTTTTGTTACTTTTTTTGGCGATGAAAAAAAGTAAAGAAAGTTTGAAAAAGAAGTTATAGGGGATGTTACTTTTTTATTTATAATCTTAGTTATTGTTTTATAAGGTATTCATGAATGCAACGCATTTGGCAATGCAATTGCGTAGCACATCATGAGCTCCTATATAACACAATAGAAACCAGCGCGAATAAAAAAGAATGAAGAATAAACATGCCTTAAACATTCAGTGGGTAATTACCCATCAGGAAAAAAACCAATCAAGCATTGAATCAACAGATTCCGCAATAAATGCGGAATGACAAAAAAGAAAAAACAATTTCCCCCTTTAGGGGGTTAGGGGGTAAGAAATTGTGTTACGTCATTGCGAGCCTTGCATAGTAAGACGTGGCAATCTCTTGAGGGAGAAATAGATTAAGTTTTGAGTGAAGAGATTCCGCAACAAGTGCGGAATGACAAAGTAGTGCGGAATGACAGGTGTTGGTCTCAACACCCTTCAAAATAGATTCCGTAATAAATGCTGAATGACAAATCTCTATTTCCGGAACACTAATTAAACTAGAATGAACTCATGATTTAAGGCTAAAAAAAGATTCTGTAAGATTTTACATCATCTAAGCAGTCACAATAATATTAAGATATAA
The DNA here is from genome assembly GCF_000511935.2 of Zhouia amylolytica AD3. Taxonomy (NCBI): domain Bacteria; kingdom Pseudomonadati; phylum Bacteroidota; class Flavobacteriia; order Flavobacteriales; family Flavobacteriaceae; genus Zhouia; species Zhouia amylolytica. The sequence goes on from NZ_AYXY01000028.1 coordinate 1,091, forward strand.
ACTGTTCAATTTCAACTTTATATAGAAAAATAAGTATTAAAAGGCTACAATATAATTAATAATTTTATCACTATCTTTAAAGTGATTAACCATTCACTTCATCATTAAACATGAGTCATTATGAAACTTACAAAACTCATTCCTCTAGTGGCATTCTTATTTCTGATTAGTTGTAAAAACACCCAAAAGGAAAAGTCTGTTGAGGAAACTCCTTCTGTAGAAATGTCTTCTGAATCTGAAATTCCGGTAAATCCTTTAAGAAATGTCTATTGGGGAGATCAGCATTTACATACCGCCTGGTCCGCCGATGCTGGAGCCGTAGGAACACGCCTCGGACCTGAGGGTGCTTTACGCTTTGCTCGTGGTGAAGAAGTGATTAGCGCTACAAACCAAAAAGCAAAATTACATCGTCCATTAGACTGGATTGCGATAACCGATCACTCCGATGGCGCAGGGGTAATTACCGCTGTTATTGATGGCGATGAAGCTGTTATGGACGATCCTGTTGTTGCTCAATATCATGCCGATATGGAGGCTGGTGGCGAAAAGGCTGCTGCCGTAATGATGGACCTTATCAACCGACAGTCAAATAATAACTTACCTCCTGTATTTACAGACCCTGCCTTTGCGAAATCAGTTTGGTTAAAAAATATTGATATCGTAGAAAAATTTAATGAACCCGGTAAATTTACCGCATTCATAGCTTATGAATGGACTTCTAACTTTGGGGGTGGTAATAATTTACACCGAAATGTTATCTATCGTGATGGATCGGAGATTGGCAAACAAATGAGCCCGATGACTACCTTCGAATCCGAGAATCCTGAAGATTTATGGAAGTGGATGGCCAATTTTGAAGAAAAAACCGGAGGGTCGTTATTAGCTATTCCACATAACGGAAACCTGTCAAACGGGTTGATGTTTAAAACCACTGCCTTTGATGGATCACCACTAACTAAAGAATTAGCGGCATTAAGAAATAAATATGAAGTGCTTTATGAAGTTACCCAGGGTAAAGGAACCAGTGAAACCCACCCTATTTTATCACCTAATGACGAATTTGCGAATTTCGAAATATGGGATAAAGGAAATTTGGTTATGGTTCCTAAAACCAAAGAAATGATTGAAACGGAATACGCTAGAAAAGCACTCAAAGATGGTTTGAAACTTGAAAAAGCTTTAGGTGTTAACCCCTTTAAATATGGTTTGGTTAGTGGTACCGATTCCCATACATCACTTTCTACTGCCGAAGAAGATAACTATTGGGGTAAATATGCATCCTCTGAACCTAGCCCTGAGCGATGGGATGAAAAAGCTTTGGATTTCCCTTCAGGATTTGTACGTGGTTGGCAATTAGGAGCTTCTGGATATACCGGAGTTTGGGCCGAATCAAATACCCGGGAATCCCTGTGGGATGCTATGAAACGCAAAGAAACTTATGCCTCTACAGGTCCAAGAATGACGGTGCGTTTCTTTGGTGGATTTAACTATAAGGCGAGCGATATTGACGCCCCTGACTATGTGTCAAAAGGTTACCAAAAAGGTGTTCCTATGGGAGGCGATATTAGCGATGCCCCTAAAGATAAAGCCCCGACATTTTTAATAAGTGCTGTTAAAGACCCGACCAGCGGAAATTTAGACCGTATTCAAGTTATTAAAGGATGGTTAGACGATGAAGGAAATACGCATGAAAAAATATTTAATGTGGTTTGGGGTGATGCGGATAAAAGAAGTTTAGATGCGAATGGAAAATTACCCCCGGTAGGCAACACTGTTGATGTGACTAAAGCAACTTGGGAAAACTCTATTGGTGATACAGAATTAAAAACATTCTGGTCGGATCCTGAGTTCGATCCGACACATAAATCTTTTTATTATGTGAGAGTTATAGAAATTCCAACACCCAGATGGACCACTTTCGATATGGTAAAGTATAAAATTGAAATGACAGACGATGTGCCGAGAACTATACAAGAACGTGCTTACACTTCTCCAATTTGGTACAACCCAAACTAAAATAAGACACCTGCAAACTAATCTCAAAAAACTGAATTTTATGAAAACGATTTTTTCTGGCTTTGTTTTGTCCGCAATTTTTTTGTGGGGGTGTAAAGACGTCTCAAAAGAGACCACAATTAAAGATAATATCCCGGTAAATGAAACAATCGGTACAACAAGTGTACCTGCCAATCCTTTAAGAAATGTCTATTGGGGAGACACACATAACCACACGGGTAACTCCTTTGATGTGTTCTTATTTGGAACCCCTAACTCCACCCCTGAAATTGCTTATCGATTTGCGAAGGGTGAAGAAGTTGAAAGTCCTACTACGGGCAAACCCTGGAAGTTATCTAAGCCACTGGATTTCCTTGTGGTTGCCGATCATGCCGAGTTGATAGGTTCCATTCCCCTCATGTATGAAAATACTCCAGGTATTTCAGATACCAAAACAGGTAAAACCTTTATAGATATCGCACCAAACAAGTCCGAAGAAGGTTTGCAAAAAATCTATGACATTATCAATTATGCAGCCTTTGACCAGCCCAATGAAGCCAATTTAACCGCTAAAGACTTGGTGAATGATATGGGAGGTGAAAAGGTTAAAGAAGCCTGGATACGTTATATAGAAACAGCTGAAGAACACAACGACCCGGGAAAATTCACCACATTAATAGGTTGGGAGTGGTCTTCAAATAATAGTGGAGCAAATCTTCATAGAGTAGTTTTTATGCCTCAAGGCGCTGATGTTGCTAAGGATTTCCTTCCATATAGCGCTTTGGATAGTGATAATCCCGAAGACCTTTGGGCTTGGCTTGAAACTACTAGTCAGCGAACAGGAGCCGAGTTTGTGGCCATCCCGCATAACCCGAATATTAGTTTGGGTCTGATGTTTCCGGAAACAAGATTGAATGGCCAGCCAGTAGATAAGGCCTATGCCGAAACAAGAATGAAATGGGAGCGATCTGTAGAGATTACTCAAATTAAAGGAGATTCCGAAACCCATCCTGCCTTGTCCCCAAACGATGAGTTCGCAGATTTTGAAACCTATGATTTTGCACTAACTCCTGATGGTATCCGTCCAGCCCCTACCAAAGCTGACTATGTTCGCTCTGGTCTGAAACGCGGATTAGAACTGGAACACAAAGTGGGTGCTAATCCTTATAAAGTCGGTTTTGTAGGGAGTAGTGATTCACATACAGGGATGTCTTCTATTGAAGAAAATAATTTTGGAGGAAAAGGTCAGCATGATTCCGAACCAAAGAAACGTGCGCATCCTACAGGAATTGGCTCATCCAAAGGATGGGATATGGGAGCTGCAGGGTGGGTAGGCGTTTGGGCCGAAAGCAATACCCGCCAGAGTATTGTTGATGCCTTCCAGCGTAAAGAAGTCTATGCTACCACCGGACCTCGCATCACCTTAAGAGTGTTTGGTGGCTATAATTTTGCCGAAAGCGACCTTAATTCAGGAATGGTTAAAACAGGCTATGATAAAGGTGTACCTATGGGTGGCGATTTGAACAAAACAGAGGATGGTAATGCACCTGGATTTCTAATATCTGCCATGAAGGACCCGGATGGAGCCAATTTGGATAGAGTTCAGGTTGTAAAAGGCTGGTTAAATGACGATGGTACTTCAGATGAAAACGTATACGATGTTGCCTTATCTGATGATAGAACAGATGGGAAGGAGAAAGTAGGGAATACAGTAGATTTAAAAACCGGAAAATATACCAATACCATCGGAGCCACCGAATTAAAAGTATTTTGGCAAGATCCGGACTTTAATCCGGATCAAAGTGCTTTTTATTATGTGAGAGTTTTAGAGATTCCAACGCCAAGGTACTCTTTGTTAGATGCTATAACATTGGGTATTGATATTAAGGAAACAAATCATCCTGCTACCATTCAGGAAAGAATCTATAGCTCACCAATATGGTACAACCCAAACTAAAATAAGACACCTGCAAACGAATCTCGAAAAACTAAATTTTATGAAAACGTATTACGTAGGTATTACACTATCGGCCATACTCTTTATGGCGTGTAAAAATGAAAGTAAAAGTAGCGGTGATCAAACCCAAGCTGATGACATTGATTCTACCTTAGTGGAAACAGTGATAAATGAAAATCCAAATAAAGATGTGTTTTTTGGAAATCTTCATGTCCACACGAGTTGGTCTTTTGATGCCTATATCAACGGAGCCATATCTGGTCCAGATGAAGCCTATCGTTGGGCAAAAGGCGAAAGTATTCCCGGAGGGGGCGATGGCACATCTCTTCAAATAAAAGTCCCTTTAGATTGGTACGTTGTGTCGGATCATTCGGAATTCATGGGTTCATTGCCTTTAATGGCAGATCCAAACAGTCTCGCAAGCAAACACCCCTTGGCTGCAGATATTACGGGAGATGATCCTAAAAAATCATTTGATGCCTATACCAAAATTCTAGATGATATTTCAAACAGTAGAAACGATAGTATTTTAGGAGACCCCGAACTCCAAAAAAGTGTTTGGGGCAAAATCCTAGCTATTGCAGACAAACATAATGAGCCGGGTAAATTTACTACGCTAGCAGGCTATGAATGGACTTCTAACCCAAACTGGAAAAATCTACACCGCATCGTTCTTTTTAAAGATACCAAACATGCTTCAGAGGTTCCTTTTTCAGCCATCGATTCGGATGTCCCAGAGAAATTATGGGCATGGATGGATAATCAACGCTCACTAGGGAATGAACTTTTGGCTATTCCCCATAACGGAAATGCCAGTGATGGCCTTATGTTTCCTGTTGAAGAATCCTATGGAGGTAGTAAAATTGGTAAAATCTATTCCGAAACTCGTATGCGCAATGAACCTGTTTACGAAATCACTCAAATTAAAGGCACCTCAGAAACCCATCCCAAACTTTCGCCTAATGATGAATTTGCTTCTTTTGAACTTTGGGACTACACTTTAGCCTCTACAGCAAGTTCTCCTAAAAACAAAAAGGGTGGTTACGTGAGAGAAGCCCTTACGCGTGGCTTGCAATATGAAAATGAAGACAAAGGAAACCCTTTTAAATATGGTTTTATAGGAGATTCAGATACCCATAATTCGGCATCGGCCATAGAAGAAGACAACTATACCGGTAAATTTGGTTTTGAAAATGATCCTAAACACCGTCTGGAAGGTCCACCAGGGGTGAGTGACGCCGCCGCTAAACAGGTAAGACAGTTTAGTTCAGGAGGCCTCGCTGCGGTTTGGGCTGTTTCCAATACAAGGGACGCTATTTTTGAAGCTATTAAAAAAAAAGAAACCTATGCCACTTCTGGACCACGTATGAAGTTGCGTGTGTTTGGTGGTTATGGTTTTGATAAAAACATACTTAACACCCCAGAATGGATACACACCGCCTATAAGAATGGCGTTCCAATGGGAGGAGATTTGAAAGCTTCAACAGCTGAGGCACCATCTTTCATAGTCCATGCCATAAAAGAAGCTAACGGAGCAAATCTTGACCGCATCCAAGTGATAAAAGGATGGATTGATGATACAGGAAAGGCTCAAGAAAAAATCTATAATGTTGCGCTTTCTGATAACAGAACTGTAGATGCCATGGGTAAAGCAGTTCCGGTAGGTAACACTGTAAATGCTTCTGAAGCCTCCTATACCAATGACATTGGAGCCGCCGAATTGAAAACCGTATGGACAGACCCTGATTTTAATACTGGGCAATATGCGTTTTACTATGTGAGAGTCATTCAAATCCCAACTCCTAGATGGAGCACTTATGATGCTAAAAGAATGGGCGTAGAACCGCGTAACGATTTGCCTGTAAGTATACAGGAAAGAGCATGGAGCAGCCCAATTTGGTACAACCCAAAATAATATGAAATGAAAAAACTCATAAAAGAACCCCTGTTTCACTTTTTCCTGTTAGGGGCACTATTGTTTATAATTTACAGTCAGGTAAATAAAAGCGATGCCGAACAGGATATTGTGGTAGACAATGCGGATATTGAACATATGGCTGAACTTTGGAGACTCCAATGGCAACGGCCTCCTAATGCCGATGAACTTCAAGGCCTCATTGATAAATACGTTAACCAGGAAGTCCTCTATAGAGAAGCCCTTAAGATGAATCTTGATCATAATGACGAGATTGTTAAACGAAGGTTAGCCCAAAAAATGGAATTCCTCGGGCAGGATCTTTCCGGGTTGGTAGCCCCAGCTTCCGAAGAAAATCTGATGGCTTATTTTGAGGAACACAAGGAGGATTATGCTACCCCTTACCAGTATAATCTGTACCAGGTCGTGTTTACTACAGACCATCATAAGAATCCAACAAATAAAGCAAAAGCCATATTAGAACAGTATGGTTCTTTAGATTCCAATGATATGAAACCAAAAGGGGATTCGTTTTACTTAGACTTTGCGCTTCGGGATACCGATGCCTTTTATTTAAATCGCGAATTCGGAGAGCAGTTTACTAAACAATTGGAAACCTTGCCTACGGAAAAATGGGTAGGTCCTGTTTCATCAGGATACGGTGAACATTTAGTATATATTGAATCCAGAACTCCACCAGAAATCCCTCCTTTTAAAGAGGTCATGAAAGAGGTGAAGCGTAACTATGAATACCAAATGGAACGGGAGAGCAAGGAAGCTATCATGAAGGCTCTCAAGGATAGTTATAATGTGCAAATTACTGCAGATAACATTGAAGAAATCACTTCAAAGAATATGGCACAAAAATGATGGTTATGAAAATCTTTCAAAAATATATCTGTTTTATTCTGTTCGCTCTTGTGGGTACATGTTTATATGCACATGAAATTAGACCCGCCTATTTACAGATTGTACAACAAAGCGATAGTCAATACCAAATACTTTGGAAGGTACCAACCATGGGAGATTTAGTATTGAAAATTTATCCAAGCTTTGAGGGTGACTTTCAGCTGAGTGAGGCAGGCCTGGCAAGGCCGGTTAGTGGCGCCATGATACACAACTACACCCTAAGTGGAAGCCGCCCGCTTCAGGGTAGTCAAATTGAAATTGTCAACTTGAACAAAACTATGGTTGATGTCTTGGTTAACATCTCCTATCTGAATGGCGAGAAAGTATCACTGATGTTACATCCCGATGCACCCTTAGCCCTATTACCTGGTGAAACCAGTAAATGGCAGGTGGTAAGAACGTATACGGTTCTTGGGGTGGAACACATTTGGTTCGGTATAGACCATCTGCTATTCGTTTTAGCATTAATTATGATCACCAAGGGATTCAAGAAAATTGTAAAAACAATTACGGCCTTTACTTTAGCCCATAGTATTACTTTAAGTTTAGCTGTTCTTGGTTATGCAAATTTACCGGGTCCTCCGGTAGAAGCCGTTATTGCTTTAAGCATCGTTTTTTTAGCATCTGAGATGCTAAAATTGCATCTTGGAAAACCATCATTAACAGCTCAGAAGCCATGGTTGGTAGCCTTTTCATTCGGGCTTCTACACGGGTTCGGTTTTGCAGGAGCCTTAACTGAAGTTGGATTGCCTCAATCGGAAATCCCATTAGCTCTGGCATTTTTCAATATAGGTGTAGAACTTGGTCAAATTGTATTTGTTATTGCTGTCTCTGCATTTTTATACCTTCTGGCTTACAAAAAGAATTGGCCTGAAGTTATTAAAAAGGTCCCGGCATATGCCATAGGAACCATTGCTGCCTTTTGGACTATTGAGCGATTCATTGGCTTTTGGAGTTAGAGATTTAAATTCACAAATGCGGAATGACATGAACTGAGAATGGTCAGTTGGAAATGGATTCCGTAATAAATACGGAATGACAGAGAAGTCCGGAATGAAAAACATCACATAAAACAATTTTCCCCTTTAGGGGGTTCAGGGGGTAAGAAATTGTGTTACCTCATTGCGAGCCTTGTATTAACACGGCGTGGCAATTTCTTGAGGGAGAAATAGATTAAGTTTTGAGTGAAGAGATTCCGCAACAAG
>NZ_AYXY01000029.1:0-9332 GCF_000511935.2 Zhouia amylolytica AD3
GAATAAACATGCCTTAGACATTCAGTGGGCAATAACCCATCAGGAAAAAAACCAATCAAGCATTGAATCACTAGATTCCGTAATAAATACAGAATGACAAATAATATTATAACTCACTCCAATCAGTTCTTATATCTAATTTACCCCACGTTTTCTTCCATTGTTTCTTTTCAATCCTGGCGTTGTAAACCTCCAAGTCAAAATTAGGGGTAGGTTTTACTATAAGATTGAATAAATCATGCAATCCATAAGGAGCTATATATTCAATTTGGTCATTAGAGTTTAGTTTAACGGCAACAGCAGTCGCCGTTTCTGGCCAAAAGGAAATGGCATGATGACAATTTATATATGGAAGGTGTTCATTTCTTAAATGCATCCTGGATTGGTTTTTAATCGACCATTTCAAATTCGGATGTAGCTTTTTAAGTTTGTTTTCAAGTTCCAGGTCGTATGCTTCTGTAGAATTTGAAGGATCAAAATGAATAACGTCAATATCGTTGAGTTCAGTTCTTTTATTTCCATGATTAACATCCCAGATTTTATTTCTCACAAAGCCCGCTCCAATCCACCAATCATTGAGGTTAAGTGACTTCACGACCCTTAAAACTTCAATCATCCAGGCGTCATTGTCAACAATCGCTATGAATTCATTTTCTAAGTTGCTATTATATAAATTAGTATCGGTGCTACTCATTTAAATGTTCTTTCAGTTCCTCTTTTAGTTTATAATAGGTCTTTAATTTATGAGCTATGAGATCCTTATCTTTAAATGCTTTTCTTTCCGTGGCAGGAGGATCAAAACCATCACTTATAACCTCGATAGATATTTTGTCACCTTCTTTTAATGAGTCTTTGAACCAATCTACCTGGTGATGAGTATCGGAATTTAAACCACTAATATGAATGCTTAATTCTTCAGAATTTTCATTCTTTCGTCTTACAGAGTCAAGTATGCATGTAACAATTGAATGCTCATTTTCAAATCCTGCCCGACAAATCAGTTGGTCATTAACAGCTACTTTAAATCCGAATGCTTTTTTCATTTTCTATAATTCTGATGGTTTTAGAGTTTCAATAATTTTAGCATCTACCCAAAACATATTAACGTCATCATATGGGTCAGTTGGATTTATTTTACCAACGTTCCTGTTAAAGAATAAATATTTACCATCTGGAGTGACGCGAGCACCGTTTTCAGAAGCGGAGGTATTGATCTTATCACCTAAGTTAATGGCCTCACCCCAGGAACCATCTTTCTGTTTAAAACTAATATAAATATCCGCATTGCCATATCCATTTTCTCTTCTACCATCCCAAAGAATATAAGGTTCATCAGGAGCAATAAAGGGGTGAGCGTTAGCGGTCCCACTATTAATTTCTTTTCCAAATAGTTTAGGTTCTTCACGTAAGCCATCCACTAAACAAGAATATCGTAAGACACCTTCACCCATGGCATCGAAGACATAGGTGCCTTTATCAGAAGAAGTAAGCTGCATTATAGGAATACTGTCAAAGGGGGTGTCGAGACTTTTTAACTCAGACCAATCACCATTTTCCAATCGTTCCTTATATTTTTTGCCCAGATGCATGATCTGACCATTTGGAGAAATTAAAGGTTCACCCACTCGTGGCGATATTATGGATTCTTGCCATTGGTGATCTTTATATTGATATACCATAAATTGCATTGCTTTTTCTTCATCTGTCTCCCCAACTTCTCGAATGAAATAAAACTCTTTGAGGTCAGGACTAAAAACACCACTTATTTCCCAGTTATCTGTTGATATAATTCCGGGTGCGAAAGGTTCTGGAGAAAGCCCGGGTGACTGTTGACCGAAATAAGCGTTTTCAAAAGTTACAGGATTGTTCTCATTTGAGTTTTTACAAGAATTCAAAACCCCCACCATTACAAGCGCTGTTAATGTTATACTGTTTGTTTTTATCATGTTATTTAAGTTACCGTGGAACTTCTTTAATCTTCTCTTCAATAATTATGAGTGCCGTGATAAGTTTATTAAAATGCTCAACACTTTCTAAGCCATACTCAGGTGTAAGCATAATTTGTTTCGGTTTAGATCTGAACAGAGAAATATATATAAACTCGTTAAGGATGGAACTGCAGAACCTACTATCTGCTACTATTTTTTTTATTAACTCTTTATCGCCTCTGAAACTAAATTGTTGCTTTATTTCCTTGGGGATATTTAAGTTTTTTGGTTGAGCAAGAAGGTCCGTTAAATATATTAAATAAGTACTGGGATATATGCTTAGGTTGTTTTTGATATCATTTTTTAGCTTTAGGATAATTCTAATAGGTTCAACGGAACCAGAGACGCCTCCAGATTCTTTAAAATGAATTTCGATTTGGGTTCCATTAACCTCTATTTTACCTCTTTTGGGTTGATACGTTATGAGTCCCTTAGGAGAGTGAACCTTTTTCAAAGGCTCTTGCGAGTATGCGCCTCCATGAGATTCTACAATTTGTTGGACGAAATTCATTTATTGAAAGGGTTGTGTATTGGTGTTATGAATATAATTAAAAGTACCAAATGTGTATTTACCTATATAACACATCAAGCTATGTTGGATTGTTTTGTGTTAGCTGCCAATGGGATCAAGTCCAAGTTTTTCTACAAGATGTCTAAACCCATGCCAGATACAGCTTTCATCAATAATTTCGACGCTTTCCGAATTTTGTTCATTTGTCAATTTGTAAGTGTCAGCTGTCGTACATTCATTAGATTCAATTTCTCGAAGTTCTATTTCGAATTCTTTTATCAACTGGAGTTGAGCTGCCGAAAGAATCATTTTTTTATCGCCTAGTTTTGCTAAATATTGCTCATTGGTTCGAGTTATTTCCAATACGGACTTATTAAAATGGAAACATCCAAAAGACTGGAAATCAATTTTTAACGATTGATTAGGGTTTAGGTTGTTTATTAATAAGTCACTGTCAGTGAGATCATAATTAAGCTTATCCATACAAAGGATTACTTCTTCAATGTTGTTTTTAATTTCTATTTCAACAGATTCCTGCAAACCGTAAATTGATTCAAACGTAATCTGATATTTTCCATAAGGTAAGTTTTTATATTTCGAGAATCCATTAAATTCTATAGTATCATTAGCAATATGTTTGCCATTTTTAAATAATTGAAATGCTAAGCTGAAGAAATCATCATTGGGATATTTACAATATTTACCGGTTAGAATTAATTCTCCGGTTTCAGGTTTTTTATTCGTACCACAGTTATATAATAAAAATAATATGACTATCCCGATTATATTCTTCATTAGATTCATCTTATTATAGCTAAAGCTATGATATTGATTTGTTAGGTTTTGAGAACTAATTTAATAAAAAGAAAGAATTTAGAAATTCTCTACTAGTGTTTTCGGATTAAAACAAATTAATTGATAAGGGTATAGATAATTTTTAATAATTCAGCTCAATTGGATAATAAGAGGTGTTTGCAATAACATCATCTGATTATTTCAGATAAATATACAATTCCAAATATCCAACCTATATAAAGCGCAGTATAAGATATGGAGTATACTATTGAGATTCCAACAGATCCTTTAGTGTCTTTAGATCTTTTGAAAACAAGTTTTAACGCTCTAAAGAAAACCCAATAAAGCATAGCTAGAAGTATGAATAAAGAAAACCAAAAAACCGCTTCCAGTATAATTAGCAAGACTATGAATATAATAGTCATTACGATCCACAGGAAGATCGATAATATCAAGCCCCCAATACCATCCCCTACATTAGTATTTGGTAGGTCAGGAAACGCTCCGGATTGCATGAAAATCTCACCCCTTTTAAAGTTTCTGAATTTAGGAAAATTGTCGATCAAACCAATTCCGTTATATAAACCATAGGTCATAAATATAAATAGAGCTGAAGCAATAATTCCAAGTGATAAATACAGGTTGGAGGTCAAACTCCGGTTGTAATGTATTCCACTAAGATAAACGGTTAGGATGGTAATTCCGATGACAAGCAATGATACTATAAAAACGGATTTTCCTTTAAGATATGTGAGTTTTGATTCCACGATATTATTAATTCATCGATTAAATCTTATTACTTATAAATAATATTGCCACCAGCTTGTTGCACTTCCTTAGCTAGTTTTGTTTCCATTTTTGAGAGTTGAAATACAATTAAAATAACTAATAGGGCTTCTGGAATTTGCATGAAATCAGATAGTAATAGTGCCTGTGATCCCTCAATTAATTGTTCAACGGTTTCAGCTTTAAAGACAGTCTTCAATACATATCTTCCTATAATATTCGAAATTATAAATAAAGCCCACCATAATCCAATTATCAATCCTCCATTTTTAATGATATAAGTAGAATCAAACTTTTTAATTTTTTCCTGTGTTTCGTTCCATATTTCGTTCATGATTTGAACGGGTCTAAAAAGAACAATAATAGGAATAAACCAAGCCCAAACAGCCATAGATTCTTTATGCTTTAAATAAGAGATTCCTAACCTGTGTAAATTCCCATAGGCTCTTCGAAACCAGTTTAAAAATAAAATTATGGAAGTAATGTATATTCCGGTTTGGATAATTCCAATTATTCCCTGGCGTAAGTCGTTTGCATAGACCTCACTTTCGTCGGGAAATATTCCGAGTTTTACGTTTTCCAGTAATTGCAATTCAAAATAACCAGAAATTATTGCAATAAATGTTAGTCCTGTCAAAATCCAAAATATGATCATTAGATTTTTGGCTCTTTTTGTATTGTCCCAAATTTCTATTTTGACAGATAAGCCATTTTCTTGAGTGTTTTCTATTATATTCATTTCTTACTTTTTACAATATGGTTTTTTTCTATAAGTTTATTAATCTCCTTAAAGTTGCCCGGATAAGTTCCGAAACGAACTTTTTCGCTGATTTTTCCATTTGAATTTATAATATGATGATGTGGAAACCCATGAACTCCGAAGTACTTCTCAAAAAAGGCTAATTGGTTTTTTGTAAGTAAGTGATGTTTGCCTTTTAGTTTTAATTTTTCAATGGTGGCTCTCCATTCGTCTTTTTCCATGTATGCGCCATAAAAAATGAACTCAACCTTCTTTTGATTTGTTGTGGCAATAAGGTCATTATAATTAGGGAGTTCTTTCATACAAGGTGCACAATTCGTAAACCAGAAATCGTGATAAATAACTTTGCCTTTTGATTCTTTATAAAGCGCTAAAAGTGCAACCTTTTCATTGTAAGGTATATCGTAATTCTCAATGAGCGTTATAATATCAAGAGTTTCAATTTTATCTAATGATTTGACTTGACTTAATATGTCATCACTTACAAAAAATTGTAAACTATCTTTATATTTTTCGGGTATTTGATTATTATTACGATATATATAAGCCATCAAAAATTCTCGTTCCTTATTTTTTGGAAGCTTTTTGATCATTTTAAATAAAATTGGAAAATTCGAGGAACTATTCTCTTTTAATTGTTCTCTTTTCGAGGAATACTTATCTGCAATGTTGCTTATGATTTTATACGAGGTTGATAGTGTCTCTAGATATTTTAGGTATGACTGATAGGTTAATTCTTCATTGTCATTTGGGTTGAGTTCATTTATGAAATTGAAATATTCTTTTTCATCATCAATTTCTTTATTCATTATTCCGAAGAACGGAAACAGGCTTAGATCAAATCCAGCACGGTATCTTATTTGAGATCTACTCCAATCGATAAAGGTTTTGTCTTTGATTTTATTTTCCCTTATAAATAAGTCAAAAGCATTTAATTGATCTTGCATTTCTGACATTCGTTTATTCTTATAATCAATGTCAACCGATTTGCCATCATTGCTAAATCCGTTAGGAGCTTGTTTGATCAAACTGTCGAGGTAAGATGTATAACGAAGAATCAAATTATTTGTAATACTATTTTCACCTGAGGTTATCTTAAACCCTTTAAATGTTGAATTCCAGTCCGTCAATTCGGCTACGGAGAGATACGCATTTAATTCTTCATTAGGTGAAACGATCAGACTAAATTCCCTATTTTCATATTTAAAAACTAGCTCTCGCTTTTTTTCATTTATAAAGCTATAAGAAACGATTCCACTATCAGAAATTTTCAATTGTTGTTCAATTGGATGTACTCCGTTCTCAATAGTAAGGTCAATAAAACTCTTATGTTTGTGGGGCTTATAGTCTTTAAAATTCAAATTGACTTCGGTGTAGTTCTCGACCTTGTTTTTTGTTACATTCCTTTGACAAGAATTTAAAAGAAAAAGGGATAGCAAAAAATAAAATAGTATTCTCATAGGTTATTTATAATGGTAGCTAATGGTAAATTTAGAGGGGTTCATATCAAGAATTGTCCTACGTCAAATTCTATAGAATGTTTTCGCTGGAAATTAATTTAAAAGCTCTAATGCTTTTAATCTCACTTTTTTCTCTTTATCAGTTTTAGCAATATGTTTAATTGAATTTTGATCAGTGAGCTTAACCAAAGCAGCGAGTCTTATGGTGCTATCCTCGTCTGTGAAGGCAACGTGTCTGATGGCATTCTGGTCAGTCAGTTTTTTTACTGCTTTTAGTCTAACGTTGTTATCTTCATCTGTGTAGGCAATATGTTTAATTGAATTTTGGTCTGTTAGTTTGTCTAAAGCAACGAGCTTTACAAAACTGTTTTCATCTGTGTAGGCAACGTGTTTAATGGCATTCTGGTCGGTCAGTTTTTTTACTGCTTTTAGTCTAACGTTGTTATCTTCATCTGTGTAGGCAACATGTTTAATTGAATTTTGGTTGGTTAGCTTGTCTAAAGCAACGAGCTTTACAAAGCTGTTTTCATCTGTGTAGGCAACGTGTTTAATGGCGTTTTGGTCAGTCAGTTTTTTTACAGCTTTCAGTCTGATATTATTGTCTTTGTCGGTATACGCGAGGTGTTTGATTGCATTCTGATCTGTTAGTTTCTCCAAAGCGGCAAGCCTTATTATACTATCCTCATCTGTGAAGGCAACGTGTTTAATAGCATTCTGATCAGTTAGTTTTTTAAGGGCTTCAAGTCTAACCGTACTATCTTCATCGGTATATGCAATATGCTTGAGGGTGTTCTGTGAACTGCTTTTTTGGGCAATACTAATGACAACCGATAAAAGACAGCATAATAATGTGATTATTTTTTTCATGATGGTATTATATGGTTAATTATGGTATATAGTTGTAAATCATTTATTTAAGGAGTGTTTTACGATTTTTTCAACATGAATTTTTGTAGTGTCGAATACAGGAAAGTCAAAGTCCTCCTGATCGATTAACATTGGTATTTCTGTACACCCTAAAATAAGGCCTTCTGCACCTCTTTCTATTAATTCATTGGCATATAGCCTGAATTTCGATTTAGACTCTTTATTGATAATTCCTTTTCCGAGTTCATTTTTGACAATTTCCTGAATTTCTTCAATATCCTTTTTACTGCTTGGAACCATGGTTTCAATACCATATTCTTTTAATTTGTTTCGGTAAAAATCCATTTCCATGGTGAATTTGGTGCCTAGGAGTCCTACTTTTCGCAGTTTATGCTTTTTTATTTCCTCTGCGGTAGCTGAAGCGATATGTATAATAGGGATGTCAATTTTTGATTGAATTTCGTCAGCAAATAAATGAGCTGTATTGGCACATAAGACTATGAAATCGACATTGTTGGAAGTTAAACTTTTACAAGCATTGAAGATCAGGTCATAAGAGTTGATCCACCCTTTATCCTGAATATCAGAGAAATTTAGTGAATGTATGATACATTCAGCCGAATTTAGGCCACCTAATTGTTCATTGATACCCTGGTTTATATATTTATAATAGTCTAAAGTTGAAGTCCAACTGATTCCTCCTACCAATCCTATTTTTTTCATTTTAATGTGCTTTTGTTTTTTATTACATTACTCTTTCAATCATAGACATACTGTTCAATATACAATGAGCAATTATTAATGGCCATAGGTTTCGGCCAAATTTCACATAAGCTATGCCCATTACTAAACCAATAAGCCCAACAGTTATTGACCTTTCTGACAAGTCGTTTGAATGTCTAAACCCAAATATGATTGCTTGTAATAGTACAGCTATGATTGTGGCAAATGAAGTTGAAGAAAACAATTTTTCAATCCAATTCATCAAAAAGCCTCTATCTAGTAGTTCTTCTAACATAGATTCGAGCCAAACGAAAGGAATGATTATAAAAAACTGTATCCAATTTCCTTTAAGGTCCCCAAATTTTGACGCTGAACTTTCGGAGGAGGTATCTGATGCTAATGAAAATGGTAATTGGTCTTTTAGAAGTTCAAATAGTATGATAGCAATCATTACGGAAACAAAAATAATAACGGACACTCCTAATGTTCTCCACATTGATTTAGGTTTTATTAATCCCAGGTCTTTCCAGTTAACACCTCTGACTTTCATTCTCCAACTGGCTATAATCAAAGTGGTCAGCGACCAAAAAAGGCCATTAGCAATGAAGCCAACTTTTGGTAAATAAACCTCCCTGATCAGGAACATTACAGAAATGTAAATAATAAGGTCAAACAAAACCCCGAGGGTATTATTCGATCTTTCGGTGGAGTTGGTAATGTTGTGATTCATTTTAACGGTTTGGTTTATTTGTGACGATTTGGTTATGCGAGTGTTCCCAAGGGTATTGTGTATAGGTTTTATTGATTTTGAAACTCCTCAATGTTTTTTAGCTCCACAGTGGTATTGTTGAAATGATTGATATAAAGTCCAGCAGTAAGAATTAGGATTTGAATTATCAAGGGCATTATTTTACTTAAAATCTCATCACCTAACAAGACTTTAATAGTATTTCCTAGAATGGAAAGAGAAGGTCCGGCAATCAGTATTATTGCCCAAATTTTAATTGCCAATTTGGCCTGTTTGTTTTTTGTAAAAATAAGTCCAAGAATGATGATTTGAATAATGGCAGGAATAAGGGCAATCAAATTTTTAGAATTCCAAAATGTCCATAAATTCCAACATAGTAGAATCCCTAGAAATGTAATTAATAAAATGTAAAAGCTTTGATTCTTAAATACGGTTCTTTCCATTGGTGTTGTTTAAGGTTTTGCAACGGTATTGTATTTGATTTCACCAGCACCTCTCATGAATCCCAAAATGGCATCAGCAAAACCCCTCCGAAAATAATCGAAATTTCTTAATCCTGCAATGTAGGAAATCGGAAATTTTAAAATTCCTAACCCTTTGGTTTATGGACGCCTGCTAATCCCCCAAAACAAGATAGCAATCCAACCAACATGTTTTTCAAGCCTAAAGATTAATCAACAGATTCAGCAATAAG
>NZ_AYXY01000030.1:0-1101 GCF_000511935.2 Zhouia amylolytica AD3
TAAATGCGGAATGACACTAGTAAGAATACAAATATTTATGACTAACTAATACAGTTAAATTTACATAAAGTTTGGTGGTGGAGCATTAAACCTCAGAACCATATTTCCCCTATTTTGCTAGGGCATTTTTTAATTTCTTACAAGGTTCCAAAAGCTTATTTTTCGTCTGGTTGTAAATCCTAATTTTTCATAAAGTTTTATAGCTCCATAATTAGATTCTGCAACGTGTAAATACGGAGTTTTATTTTCCTTAAATATTTGAGTGGTGGTGTGTTTTATTAATTGTTTAGCGTAACCTTTTCCTGTAAACTCAGGGTGGGTTACCACTGCACTTACCTCGGTAAATTTATTCATTTTCATTCGTTCACCGGTTACCGCTATCAACTTGTTGTCTTTATATATGCCATAGTAGTTCCCCAAATCCGATGTTTTACTTTTAAAGTATCCGGGCTGTACTAAATTTACCAGGTTAAACAAATCTTGTTTTTGGTTTATGGTTTTAAGGACTGTTATGCATTCAGTGCTTTCAAAGTCCAATGGTTCTTTGAGTAACATTTGATTACAAACTAATTCATTTTTGAGTTGTATTTTACTCGTGAAACTGGGTTTATCTCCAACAACATAAAAATGATCGGTTAATAAAGCGTATTTATTAATTCCGATAGAGGTGTTATCTTCCTCTATGAATCCACCAAAAGGACAATATTCTGGGTGATAAAATCTTATCTGATTATAAACCACGGAAAACTCACCGTGCTCTTCATTTAAAGAATACCATACAGGGTTATCTAATTTTTTTTCTTCTGGTTGCATATTTAATTTGAAATCGATACCTAACAATTCAGTCGTATCTTTCGACTAAGATGTATAAAAGTTCATAACAGTATAATCTTTCTCAAAGGAAATGAATTTTCTTTACTATATAATGTAGGAGAATAGACTTTATAAAATTTTTAACCCTTTGGTTTATGGACGCCTGCTAATCCCCCCAACATATTTTTCAAGCCTAAAGATTAATCAACAGATTCCGCAACAAGTGCGGAATGACAGTTATTGATTTCGACAGCCTTGTTATAACGGATTTAGTATATTTTTTAAATC
>NZ_AYXY01000031.1:0-260401 GCF_000511935.2 Zhouia amylolytica AD3
CAAGTGCGGAATGTCAAATAAAAAACGCTCTCCAATTCCGTAATAAAACAGGAATCAAAGAGCGTTTATATGTTAATAAAGAAAGATCTAAAGCGACTCCTTCTTGTAATAAGATTTTAAATTAGTAAGCATGATCTCAGTCATTTCATCAAGAGCAATCTTACTGCTCCATCCCCAATCCTCTTGAGCAGCACTATCGTCAACACTATTCGGCCATGTGTCTGCAATATCTTGTCTGAAATCCGGATTGTAATCCAGTTTGAAATCCGGAATATGCTTCTGAATGCTCACTTCCATATCTTCCGGAGCAAAGCTCATTCCGCTTAAGTTGTATGACGAACGTATTTTAACAGCCTCGCGATCCGCATCCATGATACTGATGGTAGCATGAATAGCATCATCCATATACATCATAGGTAAATAGGTGCCTTGATCTAAAAAGCTGGTGTATTGCCCGTCTGTTAATGCTTTGTGATAAATATCTACCGCATAATCCGTAGTACCACCACCAGGTAACGTCTTATAACTGATCAAACCAGGATACCTGATGCTTCGTACATCAACCCCATACTTGTTGAAATAATACTCACACCAACGCTCTCCCGCTTGTTTGCTGATACCATAAACTGTTGTAGGCTCCATGATCGTACGCTGTGGCGTATGGTCTTTTGGAGTAGTCGGACCGAAAACAGCAATCGAACTTGGCCAGAACACCTTCTCGATCTTCTTATCACGAGCCAGGTTCAGCACGTGAAGTAAAGAATTCATGTTCAGATCCCATGCCTTTAATGGATGCTTCTCCGCAACCGCAGAAAGCATCGCCGCCATTAAATAAACATCTGTAATCTGATGTTTTTCAACAATCTTCTCAATAGCCGCGCTGTCAGTAGCATCTAAAATTTCAAAAGGACCGGCCTGCATTAATTCCTCATTACCTTCACGGATATCTGAAGCAATTACCGCGTCTTTACCATATCTATCTCTTAGTGCAACCGTTAGTTCAGTTCCTATTTGCCCGCAAGCACCAATAATTAAAATATTTGGCATTACCTGTTGTGTTTTAAAATATGGACGCAAATTTAGTCATTACATTCAGATTATGATACTATTTCTTGAAAATATCTATACATCAAGCCTTAAAAAGAAACTATACGAAATAAATAAACCGTTGTTTAGTTTCTTTTTGCGGAGTCTCTAAAGTTTAAAAATGTACTATATTCGCATCTATGAATAGATACATTGTATTAGTATTACTGTCATCCTTCCTCATCGTATCATGCGGTAATAAAAAGGATACAGAGCAGGGAGCAGAACAAGGAGAGCAACAGGAGGTTGCAGCCAAGCAGTCTGTACCCGAAATAATGACTTTTGATGCCAGCGTTCAGGAGCAGATAGGGGAATGGGAAGCGTGGGAACTTTTCAATGAAGAAATGACCAAGTTCCAGAAATTGCAAGCCGATAACCTATCCTTGTCCTTAGATGAACTTATCAGGTTAATGGAGGAATTGGAAAAATCAGAATTCCCTGAAAAACTACAGATCCCTGCAATTAAAAGTAGACTGTTAGTACTAAAAACATTCATTCTGAAAACAAGATCAGTATCCGACGATCAGGGACGAGATAAAGAATTAAACAAACTGCAAGTTTCCGTCGTTACCGCTTATAACGAACTCGAAGCTCAGATGGGTGAATCTTTTAGGGAAAAAGCCTATGAAAAGGTGCTGCAAACCATTGACTCCATCGACCAAAAAATAGAAAATACCAAGAACCAAAATGAAGAGCCTGAGTAAACTTATATGCCTGCTATTGCCGATATTACTTTTCAGTCAGCAGTTACCAGCGCAAGAAAAAGAGATCAATACCCTTATAGACGCCTGGCACCTCGCTGCCGCAGAAGCCGATTTCGATAGCTACTTTTCAAAAATGACAAACGATGCCGTCTTTATCGGAACCGATCCCACCGAGAACTGGCAGCTCGAAGCCTTCAAAAAATTTGCAAAGCCCTTCTTCGATAAAGGAAAAGCATGGAGCTTTAAGGCGCTCGAAAGAAACGTTTACCTGAGTTCGGATCAAAATAGTGCCTGGTTCGATGAATTACTCGATACCCAAATGAAAATTTGCAGAGGCTCCGGCGTTCTGAAAAAAGTAAATGGCCAATGGAAAATAGCACAATATGTACTCTCCATTGCCGTACCAAATGAAAATGTTGACCAGCTCATACAAATCAAAGAAAACTTTGATAATAAGTTGATAAACAGTCTGAAACAATAAGGACCTTAGATGAGAATTTTCCTCATAAACATCTGTTAATTTCTTCGAGAACTGGAAAGTGAATTAGGTTTTTGTTTACATTGCATACAACTAAAATCTAATCACAAATTATGAAAGTTAATTTTCTAAAGCCCGTTGCCCTTGGAGCACTAACCATCGCAACAGTAGTGGCTTGTAAAACAGATGCCAAAAAAGAAGAGGTAGCTGTGGCAGAAAAAATTCCGGGTATCAACCTTGAACTCATGGATACCACAGTAAGTCCAAAAAACGATTTCTTCCGTTACGTAAACGGAAAGTGGCTCGACGATACCGAAATTCCACCTAGTAGAGCATCATGGGGTAGCTTTTATGAGCTTCGTCAGAAAACAGATGAAGATGCCCTGAATATCCTGAAACAAGCAGTGAACGATCCCAATCTCGATCCTAACTCCGATCAGGCGAAAGCAGTGTATCTGTTTCAATCCATTATGGATACTGTTTCGAGAAACGAGCAGGGAGTAGCACCATTACAACCGTATTTAGATAAAATAAATGCCATAGAAGATATCGACGGCCTACAGGCATTTCTCATAGAAATGGAACCAAAAGGAGGAGCCGGCCTATTCGGATTTGGAGTAGGAGCAGATGCCAAAGACAGTAACAAAAACAGAGCCTCTATAGGAGCGGGAGCCTTAGGTTTGCCAGACAGAGATTACTACCTTTTAGAAGATGAAGATTCTCAGGAAATCCGTGATAAATATACAGCCCACATAACCAGAATGCTTCAGTTTATCGGATACGATGAAGCGACAGCACAAAAAGAAGCAGCGCAAATTCTGGCATTCGAAACCAAATTGGCAAAACCAAGACTAGATAAAGTACAGCGCAGAGATCCAAGTTTAACCTATAATCCGACAGCGATTACCGATCTTCAGAAAATGGCCTCGTCGGTGAATTGGGAAAAATACCTGGAAGGAATAGGAGCAGCAAGTGTTGATACAGTAAATATCTCGCAATTAGATTATTTCAAATCCCTGTCCAATACCATTGCTAATGATCATATAGAGGATATTAAAGCATATCTTAGGTGGACCGCCCTCAACGATGCGGCATCAATGCTGACTACAGAGATCGAATACGCAAATTGGGAGTTCTATAGCAAAACACTCAGAGGAGCTCAGGAACAACGTGCTCGTGATGAAAGAGCCTTGCAAACGATCAACTGGACCTTAGGAGAGGCACTGGGTAAACTATATGTGGAAGAAGTATTCCCGCCGGAAGCAAAAGCACAGGCGGAAACAATGATCCAGAATATCATTAAAGCCTACGAGACTCGTATAAACGCCTTGCCTTGGATGGATGAAGAAACCAAGAAAAAAGCCATAGAAAAGCTTACCAAGACTACCATCAAAGTAGGATATCCTGATGAATGGAAAGATTACTCTGATCTCGTAGTTAAAAGTACCAAAGACGGAGGTTCCTACTTGCAAAACGGATTGAATGCAGCTGAGTGGAACTTCAAAAGAGATTTGGAAAAGCTGGGGAAACCGGTCGATAAATCAGAATGGTTCATGGCGCCACAAATTGTGAATGCCTATTACAATCCTTCGTATAATGAAATTGTATTCCCGGCAGCCATCCTGCAACCACCATTCTTCAACTTTACCGCAGATGCAGCAGTAAACTATGGAGGTATTGGAGCCGTAATAGGTCATGAGATCTCTCACGGATTTGACGATAGTGGGGCCGATTACGATGCCGATGGAAACCTGGTAAACTGGTGGACAGATAAAGACCTTGAAGAGTTTAACCGCCTTGGAGACTCGCTAGCAGCTCAGTACAGTAAAATAGAAGTGCTTCCTGGAGTACATATCAACGGTAAATTTACCTTGGGTGAAAATATTGGAGACCTGGGAGGGGTAAATGCCGCTTACGACGGACTCCAGATTCATTTAAAAGAAAACGGGAACCCTGGAGAAATAGATGGGTATACCCCTGAACAACGTTTCTTTATGTCCTGGGCTACTGTATGGAGAACAAAATCCAGGGATGAAGCCTTGAAGAATCAGGTGAAAACCGACCCGCATTCTCCGGGACGCTACAGAGCCACACAACCTTTACTAAATATTGAGGCCTTTTACGATGCCTTCGATATTACTGAAAATGACGGAATGTACCTGGCTCCTGAAGAACGTGTGAAGATCTGGTAATTGAAAAAAACATAAATAAAAAAACCGAGCTGCTTTAGCTCGGTTTTTTTATTTAATATGAAAATTATTATTGCTTGTCTGAAGCTTCAGGAGTAGCAGGAGCTTCTTTTTGCTTTACTAAGATCTCTCTGATTTGTTGCGCTAATTTGAAATTAGGAGCGATCGCCAAAGCTTCGTCTATAGTCGCTATAGCAGTGTCCAATTGTGATTTGTCCTGGTTGTATTCATACAATCCCTTCTGGTAGATGAACGCCGCTTTTATCGGCACCTGGTAAGGAGGATTGCTCTGGTAAAAAGGTAACATTTCATCATCCTTTGCATTGGCAATACCATAATCAAGATATGTTTTTGCTTCAGCCGTCTTCCCGATCTGAAGGTTCAGGTCCAGTAGGTCATAAGCCAAATATACATCAGGCTTTCGACCAAATAGAATATCGTATTGCTGAACAGCCAGTTGTGGTTGATTTAAAGCCTTAAGTGCTGCAGCTTTTACTTCTACTGCCAGGTCAGACGCCTGAGGATCCTTTTCAGTTCCTAAAAGTTTTACTGCTTGTAAGTTCTGACCGCTGTTGGCATAATAATAAGCTAAGGTATCCGTGCGTTCCTGACTCGGATTAAGAACGTTTAAATGAGTAAGCGCATTAATAGCCCCTCGCATATCACCCTGCGTTTTCATTTGCTTATAATAAGCTTCGTAATGTGTCTTTAGTTCTGTGTTAGATTGTGCAGCAGCACTGAAACAGGCCGTACCTGCAATAAAGACCAATAAAAATTTCTTCATTTTAAATATTATTGATTAATGAGTTCAATTTGCGCTAATAGTTAACAGCTTCCAAAACTATTAAAATATTTGAATTATTTTCCAAATGATTTGCTAAAGCTTTAAATGTCAGTTGTAAACTGATAATTCAATACCTCGATCACCCTGTCAGAGGCAATAGTCTTCCCCGATGATTCACCGCTATGATTAAATTGTGGCGGTTCAAGGTTCTTTTCCACTGCCTTTTGATGATAATAAGTTTCCTTAGAAGGATGCCTGGGATACGCCACATTAAAGCTCGTATTCCAGTGTTCACCTTCAAGTATTTTTATGAGAATACCTATGCAGTCATTCTGATGGACCAGGTTCACCGGAGCCTCCGGATTCGGAAGGTTTTCTTTACCCGAAAGAAAGTTAGCAGGATTCCGTTCATCGCCAATCAACCCACTGAATCTAACGATAGTGGTTTTAAAATTGCTTTGTTCGTTTAGAAAGTCTTCAACTTCTACAAGTTGCCGTCCACTCTCAGTGGTCGGTTCACGACGACTTTCTTCAGTAATTACCTCCTTACTATTGCCATAAACCGAGGTGCTGCTCACAAAAAGTACTTTTTTAACTGCCGTCTTTTCAATGGCTTTAATTAGGGTCTCGATTTTTAAGACATAGTTTTCCGCAGAAGCCCTTCTGAGCTTAGGAGGAACATTAATGATGATGGTCTCAACACCTTCGAGAAATGCATCCATATCCCCTTCGATATGATCTTCGTGTAGCGCAATCTTAAAAGGGGTGATTCCTGAATCCTTTAAGAGATTGATTTTGTCTTCAGATGTGGTCGAGCCATGAACAAGATATCCGCTTTTAACGAATTGTTTTGCCAGTGGAAGTCCAAGCCATCCACAACCCAATATGGCTATTTTGTTATTCAATACGAATTGTTTTTTTAATTATAATGGCATCGTTTAGAACAAAAGGCATCGGAATAGCATCGGAAGCCCTTTGTGGTATGTTAAAATCAATGCCGTTTAATAGATCGTTAGAAGACTCGTACAACGTAATTTCTATAGGTTCATTCACCTTGGAAACCAAATAGAGTTCCGTGTCTTCATTGTGGCTAATATAATGCGTAAGTAAACGATCGCCCCTATTTTTAAGGTAGTTTTTATCAAAAACAATTCCATTTGCATGACATTCAATAAATGGAGTCGATGAGAAAAGCTCTAATCGATTCACATGGCGATGAGGAGTAATACAAATCTTTACATGACGCTCATTATTGATCACCGTATCCTGCTTCATCCGAATGTCTGGTAGGTCAATATTTTTTACCGGTGCTTCCGAAGAATAAGTGAAACCGGTTTTATACTTACTACTGAAATGATGCCCTTCCGTAGAAGTCACCCTGTCATCCGTAATGTATTTTGAAGTCCACGAGTCCAGAGCTGTATTATAAGTGTTCCACGTGGCCTTATTAGCATCGGCATCCAGCAAATAAACCAGGCTGGTCGGATTTGGTCTGTTCTCGTCAAACCCTGAATGCACGTGAGCTTTCCCGAAATAGAATATGGCTATGATGAAAAAGATAATGGCTAAAGTTTTCTTACTCTTGTAAAACCCGAAGACCGAAAGGCTCAGCCCAAAGATTAAAACGGTTAGTAAACTGCTGGCAATTAAAATTTTTAATCCTAACGCCACCGGAAACATCTGAACAAATGGTGCAAGGATGAAAAGTCCCGGAATAGCCAAAAGAGTCAACAATAAGATACTGGGCTTCTCCTGACGTAATAAGATGCCAAAGGAAACCAGTGCAGCGATAACAGGTATGATGAAAAAACTGGCACCTTCCAAATTGAAAGCTACATAGCCACATATAACCAGCCAGAACAAAATAGGAGCCACCAGAAGATTAACAGGTCGTACCTCCTTAATCCTGCTGTATATGCCAAAACAAATAGCAATACTCAACATCGCAAAAAATGCAATATAGGAATGACCATTATAAGTAAATCCATGTAAAATGTCATTGTACTGTGGGTAAAGCCCTTTTAATAGCGGCCAGGCATAAAAACCAATAAGCGCTGATAAGGCAACGGCAGCAACAAATGCCAAAAAGCCTATGCCGACCTCTTTTAAAACGATCTTTTTGCTTCGGATGCCTGCTATGATTAAGCCGATAAAGACCAAAACAGAAAGAATGAGCATCGGTAAGATCCAGCTGAACGGATAGGTTACCATCTTAAAAAATGGGACGTTAAAAAACACAAAGTCCGTATCCGATTTAAGATCACTTAGATTTTCCTGGCTGAAATAATTTAACAATGGCATAAGGTAACTGCCCTGATGTTCCAGCGTGTTACGATCCAGACGTTCGTAATTGTCCATCGCCGTATGATAATCAAAATGATCGTCTATAAAAGCAAAATTAAAACCGTCAATATCAGCGTCCTCTCTGAAAACAGTAAGATCTGTATCGTTAGGAAGCTTCTTGTAAATGCTATAGGCCAGGGAATTGGCTACCGGGAATTCCGGATCGGCCTCAACGAAATGCTCGATGAGTTTCGAATTACTTCCGTTGGTTTCCATAAGCATATAACTCGGTCCACCGCTACCCCGGGCTTCAAAATTCAGGATTACCCCGATGTTTTCAGTCCACGGATGTTCATTAACAAAAAGCTGAGCTCCGTTTAAGCCGAGTTCTTCAGCATCGGTGATGAGTATAATGATGTCGTTTAAGGGTTTTTTGTCTGTAGCCAGGTAAGCCCTCACTCCCTCAAGAATGGCAGCAACGCCACTACCGGCATCACTAGCTCCCAGTGATGAATGCGGATTGCTGTCGTAATGAGTCATCAAGACCAGCGAGCGCCCGTTACCGGTTCCTTCAATTTTTGAAATAATATTGGTCGCCTTACTTAAATTCCCCCAGTCACCCCCGGTATATCCCTCTTGCAACTCAACTTTAAGCCCAAGTTTTTGCAGCTCCGTTACAATATAATCCCGCACAACTTTATGATTCGCTGCCCCGACAAAATGAGGTTCCTTCGAAATTTGGAGTACATGAGAAAGCGCACGTTCCGTCGAAAATTGATCATCAGGGGTAGTGGACTTAGAAATGCTCTGAGGCATTAGTGAATGAAAACTCCAGTAAGTGGCAAGTACAATAAGAAAAAAAGAGAATACAGCGGAAAGGTTCTTCATCTGGTTTTTTTTATAAAGTTATCAAAATTTTGAGCTTTGGTTAATTTTTATTTATTTAATACGTTAAAATTCAGTAAATTTAAAAAGCTAACCAAACTATTTAAAATGTAATACTATGGGGATTAAGAGTTTTCAAGGGCCGAGAGAAGAGGTAAAAAAGGAATATAAAGCGCCAATATTGGTCGAGGATTATATGACGAAGAACCTTATTACATTCAAACCGGAACAATCTGTTCTGGAAGTAATGGAGCTGTTTATAAAGCATCGCATTTCCGGAGGACCGGTAGTGGATGATATGGGAAATTTAGTCGGTATAATTTCAGAAGCCGATTGTATGAAGCAGATATCAGAAAGCCGATATTTCAATATGCCTATTCTGGAAAAAAATGTCGAGCACTTTATGACAAAAGATGTGGAAACCATCAGAAACGATGTGAGTATATTTGACGCTGCATCCCAGTTTTATAAAGGACACCGAAGAAGGTTTCCGGTAGTGGAGGATGGGAGACTTGTCGGTCAGATAAGTAGAAAGGATATCGTTAAAGCCGCACTGCGTTTAAGCGGTCAAAACTGGTAAAAACTGATATTTGTACAAAAATACTTTATCAACCGTTTCGTTTCACAAGCATATAATAATCATGATCCAAAGGAAGGTAACCTAAGTCGTATACGAAGTAATAGGTGGTCCCGCTTTTGGTATGATATAGGTTTGTGACATATTCAAAGTCAAAGCCTTTGTCTAAAAGCATCGACTTGGTCGTCTTGCGTTTTCCGTTCGGATTCAATTCCTCGAGAATTCGATAGTTCTTTTTAAGTCGATTGTTAATGTTCCTGATGAGGTTTTTACTTTTCTTATTTAACCTGTTGTTATAAGCATTACGGCAATAATCATTGCAAAATTTCTTGTCAGCTCTGCCATTTATTTTGGTATTGCATTCAAGACAAACACGCTCCATAACTATTTCTTTTTGTAATTAAATACAAGTTCAGAAAGTGCACCCGATTTATCTTTAGAGGCCACATAAACAATCATTTCCCGAGCACCCCGCTTTTCAAAGGTTAGTCCGTCGAAATAGATTCGATTCCCCGATTTGGAAATAAACGGAAAATCAACAGTTTCATCTTGCTTTTCCCATCCGTGAAGATGCTTGTCAAAATGCTTTAATTGCAAAAGGAGAGAATGGTCAACTTCTTTAATATAACCAAGTTCGTAGAATACCACTTCATCATTGGCGGTTAGCTTAAAGGAAAACATCATGGAGCGACCCATAGGAGCACTCCATATTTCCTCTGCAGTTCCGCCTAATGCTGCGCCTTGCCAATACCCTTCAAGCCATGCTACCTCCTCAATACTTGCCTTAACAGGAGTGTGATCCTCACTTATAGTTAAAGTGTTGGCAGTTTGTGAAAACGCATAAAAATTAAGTAAGCAAAGTACAACAGTGGCCTTAAACTTCATTTTGTCATGGTTCTACATGACCCCAGTTTTCTCCCGATTTGATCCGGTATAATTGCATTTCAGATATTCCAAATTGTTTGGCAATAAGTCGCAATCGAGTTCGGCGATTGGGGTCGTTAATTTTTCTTTTGATAAGCCTTACCTTGGCTTCGTTCAGCTTGCTGTAGGTAGGCTTCGTCTTTTGACGCTCCTTAGCAGCGATAACTTTTGGATTTTTGCTATTGTGCTTGGTCAATTCCTTTTGGGTTGCCCACTCCAGGTTCTGCACAAAATTATTGTCCTTGACAAAGTCTTTGTGGATAACAAACTTCTTTTCCTCAGGATTCTCTAAGAATAATTCCGCAACAGCCCTGTGAATAAAGATGATCTCATTTTTGCCATCTTTCTTAATTGCTGTTGTGGCAGGATATCCACCAACCTTTCCAGGTTCTAAAAGTTTTCCGTCCGGATCCGCTTTGTAGCTGATGATCCGACCGTAATTGGAGACCTTATAACGTTCGTTTTTCTTCCAAACGTCTTTACTGAGGTCTTTCCAGATCTCATTCTTTAAATTAATAATCATTATTTCAAGGTTTAAGGGGGTCCTAAAAATACAAAAAAAAATATGAATTATAACCGACTACAAACGTTTACAATCGCTTATAAACGAAAGTAACTGCTTATTATACGATTATCATAACCCACCTCATTCATATTTGCCTAACGAAACCAGAACAAATAATAGTTCATTTAAATTTTTATATCATGAAAACACTTAGAAACAGAGTACAACTCATCGGAAACCTCGGAAACGATCCGGAAATTATTAACCTTGAAAGTGGCAAGAAACTGGCCAAATTTTCCATAGCGACCAATGATAGTTATCGAAATGCTAAGGGTGAATTAATTCAGGAAACGCAATGGCATAATATAGTGGCCTGGGGTAAAACCGCTGAAATAACAGAAAAGTACTTGAACAAAGGAAAAGAAGTAGCCATCGATGGTAAATTAACTTCCCGCAGTTATGAAACTAAAGAAGGCACAAAACGTTACATTACCGAGATCAGTTGCAATGAACTTCTGATGCTGGGTAAGTAATTGGGGTTAGTTGAGAAAAAGGGTCGTGTGGCAGCACGACCCTTTTTTGTTAAACTAAACAACTAACTAACGATAAAGCATGTTAGACTTTACCTTTCTGTATATACTGTCATTATTTTTCTTAAACTGTAATTCCACGGTATTCCAATCAGTCGCCCATCCTTTTTTGATATTGTTGATATACAATATCTGCAACTTATGAAAACCTTTCTGCAATGCAATCATACCTTGTTTTGGGTGTTTCCTGATACTGTTGGCATTGTCTATAACTAAACTGTCACCAATCCATATGCGATCCTGTAAACTGGAAAAGGTGTACAGATGGTCTTCCGGGATTTCGATCATACCCTCCAATATCACTGCCTTAAATTGGGTCGAATCGATAGAATGCCCCCAATAATAGGTTTTGTTGGCCGCGGCTAATGAATCTATAACCCCCGCGCTTTTGAATAATTCCGGATTAATCTGATCCGGATCATTGAAAATGCCTTTGGCAATACTCATCTCAAGCCCCTGACCCGCAGGAATCGTATCTAAAGATGCCTTTAGTTTGGTTTTAACGATCTTAAATTCATTTACTAAACTTACCTTTCCGTGATCTAGTACAGACGCTATTTTTAAAGTGGTATTTTCCTTAAAGTTGAAAGGCCCCTCGTATACCTGGCTATCCATCGTTGGAGAGGTGCCATCCGTGGTATATACCATCTTTACCGGCTGCGTCGTATGAAACGGGATCGTAATACTGTCAAGGAACTTTAAAGTCCTGGTTTCAGGCCCCTCTGGTAATGGAATATGATAATTAACCTCCAATGCATCCAGCTTTGGATATAGCTGATTTAACCTCTTTAAAAAATCTTCGTAATCGTGCTCCCTACTCCATAAGGATTCAGAAAGTGCAATGGCTCGGGGATACATTAAATAAGCTAACATCGAATCTTGCTCCACATATTCGGTCCATACATTGGCCTGAGCACCCAAAATATGATGTTGCCTGCTTGCCTCAATCTCATGAGGGATAGGATCGTATTGATATACCTTCTTTAATGGAACATCGCCCCCGAAAGCCATGGGCTCCACATTGAGATCACCCTGGTAAAAATTTAAATACAAATAACTGGAAGGAGTCATAATAACATCATGGCCCGCATTAGCAGCTTTAATACCTCCTTCTTCTCCCTGCCACGACATGATATTAGTGGTCGCAGTAATCCCGCCCTCCAGGATCTCATCCCAACCAATCATCTTCTTATCATGCGCATGAAGCATTTTTTCTACTTCAGCCATTACATAACTCTTTAATTCATGCTCATTGGCTAAGCCATACTGTTTCATTTTTTGCTGACATAAAGAACATAACTTCCATTTATCTGTAGGAGTTTCATCTCCACCCATATGATAGTATTCATAAGGGAACATAGTAGCCATTTCATCGATGACCGTCGACATAAAAGTATAGGTGTCCTCCTTTCCGGCGCATAAAATATTTGTCTCTACACCCCATAAGGTTCTTACCTCATAGTGCTTAGGGGTACAAGCTAAATTTGGATAAGCCGCCAGAGCAGCCATCATATGACCCGGGATATCAAATTCCGGAACCACATCAATAAATCGTTCCCTGGCGTAGTTCACTACATCTTTGATCTCTTCCTGAGTATAGTAACCCCCATAAATAGATCCATCGTCATCTTTGCGCTTAGAACCGATTTTAGTTAATTTCGGGTAGGCCTTTATTTCCATTCGCCAACCCTGATCGTCCGTAAGGTGCCAGTGAAATTTATTAATCTTGAACATAGAGAGTATGTCAAGGTGTTTCTTTATAAAGGCAACCGAATAAAAATGACGCGATACGTCTAACATTAAACCTCGCCATTTAAATGCAGGTTCATCAATGATTTCAGTTGCCGGTATTTGATAGTTTATTGCTTCATTCGGAAAGCCTCCTGTGCTCATTGGGAGCATTTGTAGTAAGGATTGTAACCCGTAGAATACCCCTCGCGGAGATGGAGCTGCAATGCCGATTTTGTTTTTTGAGATTTCTAAATGATAACCCTCTGGACCTAAGCTTAGCGAAGAGTCGATTTTCATTTCGATCATATTATCACTGGCATCATTTGCTCCGATCGAAAGCCCGTGCAGTTCTTGAAGCTGTTGTTTGAAATGATCCGCTATGGGTGCTAACTTCAGATCCTCAAAGTTATAAGATGTTTGATTCGATAAGAAAAAGTGTCCTTCCTTTGGTGTAATTTGGTTGGGTTGGGGTATGATGTTGATATCGTCAACAACAACAATATTGCGATCCTCTGTACAGGAAAATACAATGAGTAAAAGCAATAAAGACAGAAAGAACAATGAATACTTTTTCATAATGAAATGGTTAGACTATTTAAAATAGGTTTTTCGGTATTTTAAGATAGTACTTTTTTTAATCAGTTGAATAAGAGGCAAGCTGTGTAACCTGCCCCTTATTAGATATTATATTTGAGTGCTACTTCAATTAAAAGTTAGAATTACCAGTGTCCCACCATAACCTGGTGCCTCCGTTATCCGGACCTTTCAAGTACGAAGTAGCAATGTCAACATTAGCACCATTGGTGTTCTTCTCACTGTCGACAAAATTGATTCTTCGAATTTGAATATCAGTGTCAATTGTACCACCACTGTTGTTAACTACCACAGGAAATACCTGCGGATATCCGGTTCTTCGGTATTCGCTCCAGGCTTCCTGCCCGTCAGGAAACATCGCAATCCATTTCTGGGTAATAATCTGCTCTAATTGTTCTTCTAAGCTTCCCGCTTCGTTATAGGCAATCGTTACCGTACTCGGGTAACTATAGTCATTGGCTGCATTTAAAGCATCGACAAAGTCGGCAGGAGTACTGGTGTTATCAGCTAAATAATTGTCAACTCCGCCAACACCGTGTTGTTCGAAAGAAGCTCTGACACCATTTTCATAATTTGTTTTAGCATCTCCGGCACCAGCCCAGCCTCTTAAAGCAGCTTCAGCCTTTAAAAAATGAACCTCCGCCGAGGTCATCCATACCTTCGAAGTACCTTGTATAACCTCCCCGATCTTTGAATGACTCCCGTATTGCGACTTGGCCTCGATCTCGATCCCCATTCTGATTCCTTTGTAATCGCCCAATGAAGGATCCTCAGGTGCAGAAAAATACTTTTCGATACGACCGTCATTGAATCCTTTTAAAATAGATTCCATCTCCGAACTCATACAAATATCTCCCCATACATTACTGATGGTCTCTATCGGATGCACAAAACCGCCCATATCTACTTCCATGTCTTCGGATGCTAATAAACCCGCATTGCTGGCCAGGGCCTTTTCTCCCTCAGTTTTCGCCAGGGCCGGATCCACCTTAGAAACGCGTATGGCCAACCTTAATCGTAATGAATTAGCGAACATGCGCCACTTGGCAATATCTCCCTGGAAAGAAGACTGATCGAAGTCGACGAACTGACTGCTGCCTACTTCAGATTCTAAGCCTGATATAGCTGCATCAAGATCCGTAAAGAATGACTTATAAGCAGTTTCCTGAGAATCGTATTCCCCTGAAGTGGCAAATTCGTTGAACTTAGAATAGCGAATAGGCCCGAATACATCCGATACACGATGCATGGCCATCACCTTGATGATATTGGCAAGGTGAACAAATTTTTCGCCACTTGTGTCCCCCGATGCCGCTACAATGTCATTGATGTCTTTCGCATGAGGCATCACCCCGTTACCGCTATTTGAATCATAGGCATCGATCCAGATGAATCCGTTCCACCCGTTTACCAGGCTATAAGTCTGATTATTGATGTTACCGGCAAAAGGAGTGGGAGCCGTCATATAACCCGAAAATACATCCGCATTTAAATTTTGCTGTAACTGATAGTTCCATGCAGGTTCAACACGAATGACATTAGCAAACATCGGCGCGAACTTAGTCCCGATATGATTGTTACGCTGTGTTAAACTTTCTAATGTAATTCCATAGGGATTTGAATTGGTGTCTTCAAAACTATCAGTACAATTGGTTAAACTGAGTACCGCTAAAGAAGCAAGTGTATATTTTATTATATGATTCATTTTCTTAGAAATTTACGTTAATGTTTAACCCAATACTTCGCGTAGAAGGCTGGTTGTAGATATCGACACCTTGTAATCCAATACCGGTACTGGCAGCAATATTAGGGTCGAATGGAGCATCTTTATAGAAAAAGAAAAGGTTGTTGGCAATAAGAGAGAAATTCATGTTCTGAACAAAACTATCTTCAATGTTCAATCGGTATCCGATAGAAAGCTCGCGTAAGCTTACATTGGTAGCATCGTAAACATATTCTCCTAACATACCGTCTCTGCCGCCAACAGCATTGTAGTATTCTTGAGCCGACAGCTGAGAAGGAGCCCCGTTTTCATCAACTACGTCGATCATACCTCCGTTAGTGTTTCTCGCATTTGCGGTAGCCTGTGAAACTCCGTACTTGTCATTCACTGCCTCTGTAACACTCATCACATCACCACCAAATTTCCCGTCGATAAGGAAGCTGAAGGTCCAGTCTTTATAATCAATTGAGTTATTCCATCCTAAGGTAAAGTCCGGTTGCGCATGAGCTACCGTTTCAAAGTCTGTAGCCATTAAGGTACCTGAAGCGTTGATCACAGGGGTTCCGTTCTCATCTCTTACCACAGATCGCGCTTTAATACTACCGAAATCTTCCCCCTCTATTAATGAATATTCATATCCGTTAACCCCGCGAGCCGTAATGATAGCCTCACCATCCTGTAAAGAAGGGTGTACCGAAACAACCTTGTTGTCGTTCTGAGCAAAATTGAAGGCAGTGTTCCAGCTGAAATTGTCATTAACAATAGGCTTTCCGCTTAAAACCACCTCAAACCCGTTATTGGTGATCTCACCTGCATTTACGATGTTCTGAGGATAACCATAAGGGTTTGGCTCTGCTTGAATGAAGAAAATCTGGTTAAGTGTTTTAGTGTTGTAGTAGGTGAAATCAATTCCCAACCTTCTCTGAAAGAAATTCCATTCCGTTCCGATCTCGAACGATTTTTGTCTTTCCGGTTCAAGTGTTTCTCCTTCAATAGGAGCAAAAGGAGCCGGACTCACACCAGTGTTGGTAGCATTGATACCGTACAACGGTACCGTAGCATAAACAGGAATGTCTTTACCAACTTCCGCATATGAAGCTCTTACCTTGGCAAATGAAACCGCTTCCGGAAAAGAGATCATTTCAGTCAAAACACCCGTTAACCCCACAGATGGATAAAAGAACGATTCCGAATCCGTGTTAACTAGCGTCGAAGACCAGTCGGTTCTACCGGTAACATCTAAAAATAAAAGACCTTTATAGTCAAAATTAGCGGAAGCAAATATCGATTGTACCTCGCGGTTTCCAACCGATTGATAAATGTTGTTCGTGTTTTCGAAATTGGCAATATTAAATACATTCGGATAGTTAAGTCCTAATCCATCACGACCTGAATCAAGGTAAACCTTGTCACCAATACGATACTTGGTCATGCTGGCACCTAATAAAGCAGTAAGAGAAAAATTCTCTGACAGATCACTCGCATAGTTTGCAATGAAGTCAATATACTGCTGCGTATTCTCTGTTTTTTCCAAAATATACCTTCCGTTTTCTCCCGAGTTAACTGGATCAGTTCCGGCATATTGTCTTTTGTCGAATGTATAAAATGACTTGTCCAAACTACCTCTCGATTGTATGGAAAAGGCATCGGTGATTTGATATTTAACCGAAGCATTCGCAAGAACACGCTGGGCGATATCCTTACTCGGACTGCGATACGTTAACCAATAAGGGTTTTGCTGTATGTTCTCATCAAATGACGAAGCATATTGGTCCATCATGTTCGTCTGGGTGTTGAAATATTCGAAGGTGTCCTTGTAAATATCACGATCGATACCAACAGGGTGTAAATAATGTCCGGTTAATGAATTCGAATACAAACCGTTGGTAGGTCGGTTCCAGATGCGTTGGTCTGATAAGTTAATACTCGCAGAAACGTCGATCTTGTCATCTAAGAACTTCGCAGTTTCCCGAAGTGTAATATTATTTCTCAATAATCGGTTTTCCGGAATTACACCACTGGCAGAAGTATTGGCATAAGAAAAATAAGTCTGTGCCTTTTGGTTTCCTGCCGTCAATGACAATGCATTGATTGAAGTATACCCGGTATTAAAAAAGCTTTTGGCATCATTGCTCAAGCCGTCAGCCTTCGCTCCCCATGATTTAGGATCCGTAACACGCCCGTTCTCGGCAATAGGCTGATCCACCGAAGCAGATTGATATTCAGACTGAAGCTCTGGTAAAGACATCACATTATCAACAGTGAAACTGGTGTTGAAGTTCACTGAAAGCGCTCCTTCTTTACCGCGTTTGGTGGTAATTAAAATAACACCATTGGCACCCTGACTTCCATAAAGAGCCGAAGCAGATGCCCCCTTTAAAACAGTCATACTTTCAATATCATCAGGATTGATTAAAGACATGGCATCACCACCATCCCTGTTTCCTGTCTGACTTCCGAAGATGTCGGTTCCGGGTTCAGCTCCGTTAGAACCATTCCCGTTGTTTAACATCGGAACCCCATCGATAACATAAAGCGGATCATTGTTCGTCGTAGAGGCATTACCCCTTAATACAACCTTCACAGCACCCCCTAAACCTGAAGAACTCTTGGTGATGGTTAAACCAGCAGATTTACCCGATAAGCTGTTGATTGGGTTGGTCTGTTTTACTTTGGTGAGTTCATCACCTCCTACTTCCTGTGCCGAATAGGTCAGGGCTTTCTTCTCTTTAGATATACCAAGAGCCGTTACAATAACACCCTCTAATTGCTGGGCATCCTCCTGAAGTTGAATATTAATAGTACTGTTATTTCCAACAACGACTTCCTGGGTCTTCATTCCGATAAATGAAAACTTAAGTGTTTCGCCTTTTGAAACATCTATGGTGTAATTCCCGTCAAAGTCCGTTTGCGTACCGTTAGTGGTCCCTACGATAAGGATGTTAACCCCAGGCAAAGGGCTCCCGTCGAGGGCCGATGTTACCACCCCTGAAATGGCCACTTCCTGAGCAGACAAACAGAAGACGGAAACAAAGAATAAAATAGTTGAAGCTAAGAAATTTTGTTTCATATTGTTTGGTTTTATTTGCTCCAAAGTAGGGTAACGCCCATGCTTAAAAATTTTTTTTATACAAACGACAACGTTTTCGTAATAAACAACAGCACCTTTTAGACATTGCGTAAATGGCATTTTTTATATTTTTCACTTTTTTGATTTATAGCACGTATAGTTGTATATTTTCGCCTCATTTGCTGATGAAAACTTAATATTTTGTTCATTTTTATTCATATTTCTCAATGAAAGATCAAGTCGCCAATAGAACCATCCCCATGAAATATCACTTGTATTTCTGGATTGCCTATTTCCTTTTTAATGTGGTGCGCTGGGGAAGCTACTTCGATGATTACTGGTACTCCTTTAAATCAAATCTGGTTGAGTTTCCCTTACATATATTGGTGGTCTACTTCAATATTTATTTCTTGATCCCCAGGTTTATTCTGAAAAAGAAATATTTAGAATATGCCGTCCTCTTCGTTATTTGCCTCGGAGCCCATTACGTAATTAGATCCGGTCTTAACTTTTGGTTGGTTACCGAAGATATCTGGCCCGAAGCGGAAGGCGGACAAAGACCGTTTGGGTTTAACCATATTGTAGCCGTAGTGGTTGGAGAATTATACGTGGTCGGACTAACATCAGCCATTAAATTCTTCGCTGATTATATTTATGAACGCAATCAAAATCAACAACTAAGAGAACTGCAGTATCAGACAGAATTAAAATACTTGAAATCGCAAATTCAACCGCATTTTTACTTT
This sequence comes from Zhouia amylolytica AD3, assembly GCF_000511935.2. Lineage (NCBI taxonomy): Bacteria > Pseudomonadati > Bacteroidota > Flavobacteriia > Flavobacteriales > Flavobacteriaceae > Zhouia > Zhouia amylolytica. The sequence continues at coordinate 18,870 of NZ_AYXY01000031.1, forward strand.
AATACACTCAATAACCTATACGCGCTAACGCTTAAAAAATCCTCCCTGGCATCAGATGTCGTGCTAAAGCTCTCAGAAATAATGCAATACATTATATATGATGCCAATAAAAAGAAAGTAGACCTTATACAGGAAATCAATTACATCGATAATTATGTTGAACTGGAGAAGATCCGTTTTGGTAATTTGGTAGATATAAATATCGGTATCAGTGGAGATATTGATAATATAAAAGTCGCCCCGCTGATCTTTCTCCCGTTTATCGAAAATGCTTTTAAACATGGACTAAGAAACACCAATGGGATGACCCTGGATATCGACTTTGAAAGACTCGACGGACAGTTGCTTTTTAAATGTAAAAACACCTTCAATGCCAATGCGAGATCGAACAATATAAATGGAATCGGGGTTAAAAATGTAGAGAGAAGATTAGATATTTTATATGGTAATAAGCATAAGTTAGATATATTTGACAAGGATGATACATATGAAGTACTGTTGCAAGTACCAATAAAGTAAAAAAACACATGGATATCAGATGCCTTATAATCGATGATGAAGCCTTAGCCATTAGTGTAATTCAAACACATCTGGAAGATTTAAAGAATATTGAAATTGCAGGAGTGTTCAACAATCCGATAGATGCCTTACCTGCCCTGGAAAAAGGAAATATTGATGTTATTTTCCTGGATATTAATATGCCCCGAATGAGTGGTTTGGAATTTCTTAAAACGCTTCCTGAATACCCGCAAATAATCCTAACAACCGCCTATAAAGAATACGCCCTCGAAAGCTATGAGTTCGACGTGCTGGACTACCTCGTGAAACCAATTCCTTTCAGTAGGTTCCTGAAAGCAATCAACAAACTAAAAAATGTGCTGGCCGAAAAAAGAGGGGAACAAAATGGCTTTAAACAAGACAGCCACTTATTTCTGAAAGTGGATAAAAAACTGGTTAAAGTATACCTGAAAGATATCCTCTTTATTGAAAGCTTAAAAGATTATATAAAAGTAACCACGGTCGAAGGTACCTATGTCTCTCATAAGTCCATTAGCAGTATCACCGAAGAATTGCCGGATGAATGTTTCGTCCGCGTCCATAAATCCTATACCATAGCGATCGATAAGGTTAAATTACTGGAAGGGAATATGATCCAGATTCATAATAAAAGAATCCCGATAGGAAGAAATTTTGCAGCTAATGCCAAACAGAAAATACTCAAAGACAGAGGCAATCTTCTAACCGATTAACCCCAGGTCTATGGGCGAACAAAAACTCAAACTTTTGTTAAAGAGCGAGGTAAAACCATTTTTTTTGTACTTTTGATTTCGAAATGAAGGAATACTTCCATAAAATATCATCCATGACCATGGCACTTTTAGTGCTCTTCTCAACCGTGTCTTTTGCCGTGAGCAAACACTATTGTGGTGATTTTTTAGTGGATGTGGCAGTAGTAACACAAGCTGAAACTTGTGGGATGCAACTTCAACAATCGAGTAAAGATGACGAGTGTTCTTTTCAAAAATCCTCTTGTTGTACCGACCAGATTAAATTGGTCGAAGGACAAGATGAAGTAAAAACCTCAGTAAATGATCTCGATTTTCAACAGCAGGTTTTCTTAGCCTCTTTTGTTTATACCTATATTAACCTATTTGAGGGGCTGGAACAAAATGTAATCCCTCATAAAAATTACCCGCCTCCATTCCTAGTCAAGGATATCCATATCCTTGATGAAGTCTTTTTAATCTGATTGATGTATTGATTTTAATGCAATGATTCATTGTATTAAAGTATCGCCGGAATCCGTTTAATCGAGATCCAGGCTGTGTTGATGTTTATAACTAAACGATAACATTTAATTATTCAATACGTAGATCATGCTAAATAAAAGCATCAAATTTTTAATAGAAAATAAACTGGTAGCGGTACTTCTTTTAGGCCTTTTTGTTGGCTGGGGAATGGTACACGCACCTTTCGACTGGAAAACAGAACTATTGCCAAGAGATCCCGTGGCAGTAGACGCAATTCCGGATATCGGAGAAAACCAACAGATCGTTTTTACCAAATGGGACGGTCGATCTCCACAAGATATAGAGGATCAGATCACCTATCCGTTAACAACTTCATTGCTGGGAATACCAGGAGTGAAAACCATTCGAAGCTCTTCCATGTTCGGATTTTCAAGTATCTATGTGATATTTGAAGAAGATGTGGAATTTTACTGGAGTCGTAGTCGAATTCTGGAAAAATTAAATTCCCTTCCGGCTGGCTTATTACCAGAAGGGGTTTCTCCAAGTTTAGGGCCTGATGCCACCGGCTTAGGACAGATTTTCTGGTACACCCTGGAAGGGAGAGATGAAAATGGAAACGTTACAGGAGGGTGGGATCTCCACGAACTGAGAAGTGTACAGGATTACTATGTAAAATACGCCCTGTCTTCAGCAAGTGGTGTTTCAGAAGTTGCTTCTATCGGAGGGTATGTTCAGGAATACCAAATAGATGTAGATCCGGAACTTCTGAAACAATATAATATCGGCCTCGATGCCGTAGTGAAAGCCGTAAAAGAATCCAATAGAGATGTGGGTGCACAGACCATCGAGATCAACCAGGTCGAATACCTGGTACGTGGACTGGGATATGTGAAGTCCATCGAGGATATCGAGAATGCCGTGGTTACCGTAAGCGACTACGTATCTATTCGGGTGAAGGATATCGCCAAAGTTAAACTGGGTCCCGCCCCAAGAAGAGGTATACTGGATAAAGAAGGTGCCGAAGTAGCAGGAGGTGTGGTAGTAGCAAGATACGGCGCCAATCCGCTCGAGGTGATTAACAATGTAAAAGAAAAGATCAATGAAATTAGTGCCGGATTGCCATCAAAAGAATTAGCCGATGGCCGTACCTCGCAACTAACGATTGTCCCTTTCTACGATAGAACAGAATTAATACAGGAAACGCTACAGACATTAAATGAAGCACTCACCATGGAGGTGCTGATTACCGTATTGGTAATTATTATCATGGTGTTTAACCTGAGAGCCTCAATATTAATCTCCGGTTTATTACCGGTGGCTGTACTTATGGTGTTTATTACCATGAAACTGTTTCATGTGGATGCCAATATTGTGGCCCTGTCAGGAATCGCCATCGCCATTGGAACCATGGTGGATGTCGGCGTAATTCTCTCCGAAAATATAATCAGGCACCTGGATGAAGACGGTAATCAACTTCCGATCAATCAGGTGGTGTTCAATGCTACCAAAGAAGTATCAGGAGCCATATTAACCGCAGTACTTACTACGATTATTAGCTTTATTCCGGTATTTACCATGACCGGGGCCGAAGGGAAGCTGTTCAGACCATTGGCTTTTACCAAAACCATGGCCCTGACAGCATCAATTATTGTTGCCCTGTTTTTGATACCTCCTTTTGCTGCCTTTATTTTTAGAAAGAATAAAACGAGAAAGAATATTGCTCAGATTATCAATATTATCCTGGTGGGACTCGGACTCCTTATATTGGTTTTAGGATATTTCTTAGGAGTTATTTTAATGGCTTTCGGAATCTCTGCCTGGCTAAAAAATCAAGGGAAGATCAATAAAGATCAGTCAAACCTTAGTAATGTAGTTATTTCAGCTTTTGCCATTGTGTACTTCTTAGCGGAATACTGGCGACCGCTGGGCGTTGATAGGAGTATCTTTATCAACCTGATTTTTGTAGGTGTAATTGCCTTCGGATTGCTGGGGATATTTACCCTCTTCAGAAGATATTATGTGAGAATACTAAAATGGGCCCTGGCCAATAAAATCTTGTTTTTATCTATTCCAACCGTAATTGTGGTTTGTGGTTTTCTGATCATGAAAAATACAGGAAAAGAATTCATGCCTGCATTAGATGAAGGATCCTTTTTACTCATGCCAACCTCCTTACCGCATGCCGGAGTGGAAGAAAATAAACGAGTACTGCAACAATTGGATATGGCCGTAGCAACCATTCCCGAAATTGAAACTGTCGTGGGTAAAGCAGGGAGAGTTGAATCTGCACTCGATCCTGCACCACTTTCCATGTATGAAAATGTGATCATCTATAAACCGGAATACATCCTGAATAAGGAAGGAGAAAGAGTACGGTTTAAGGTAAATGATGAAGGTATGTTTGAGTTGAAAAACGGGAACTTCATAAGCTCTGGAACCGTGGTCGATACCGCCAACCTGATAGAAGATGAAGATGGTGAATTTTATAGAAACTGGCGAGAACACATCAAGTCACCAGATGATATCTGGAATGAAATAGTGACCGTTACCAAATTGCCAGGCGTAACGTCAGCACCTAAATTGCAGCCAATTCAAACCCGATTGGTCATGCTGCAAACAGGAATGCGTGCCCCAATGGGAATCAAAGTGAAAGGACAAGACCTCAAGCAAATTGAAGATTTTGGACTCGCCCTGGAGCCCATTCTGAAAAGTGTTGAAGGGGTGAAGAAAGAAGCGGTTTTTGCCGATCGTATTGTCGGTAAACCATACTTACTCCTCGATATCGACCGTAATAAATTAATCCGCTATGGGATCTCTATTGAAAGAGTACAACAGATTATAGAAGTGGCCGTTGGAGGTAAAATGCTGTCACAAACCGTCGAAGGAAGAGAACGCTATGGAGTGCGAGTGCGCTACCCTAGAGAATTGAGAAGTTCGCCGGAAGACCTTGAAAATATATATGTTCCTGTCGATAATAATGCACCTGTGCCTTTAAGTGAATTGGTGACCATTAAGTACGAACAGGGAGCACAAGTTATCAAAAGTGAAGACACCTTCTTAGTAGGGTATGTGCTGTTTGATAAATTAGATGATTTTGCAGAAGTGGATGTTGTAGAAAAAGCACAACAGGCCATTCAGGATAAAATCGATAGCGGAGAGCTGACCGTTCCTAAGGGAATTAACTATCAGTTTACCGGGACTTATGAAAATCAGATCAGAGCTGAGAAAACCCTTTCACTGGTAGTACCTTTATCATTATTGGTAATTTTCCTGATCTTGTATTTCCAGTTCAGATCTGTTGCAACTTCTTTAATGGTCTTCTCCGGAATCGCAGTAGCCTTTGCCGGTGGTTTTGTACTAATCTGGTTCTACGGACAAGACTGGTTCATGAACTTTAGCATTTTCGGAACCAACCTGAGAGAACTCTTCCAAATGCATACCATCAACCTCAGTGTTGCCGTCTGGGTCGGATTTATCGCATTGTTCGGGATCGCCACAGACGACGGAGTAGTAATGGCAACCTATTTAACCCAAACCTTCGATAGAAATAAACCTAAAGAGGTTAGTGAAATTAGAGCCTCTGTAGTAGAAGCTGGAGAAAAGCGTATTCGACCATGTCTGATGACCACAGCAACCACCATGTTGGCATTGCTGCCGGTGTTAACATCTACAGGACGAGGAAGTGATATTATGATTCCAATGGCTATTCCAAGCTTTGGAGGGATGTTGATCGCATTGATCACCTTGTTTGTAGTACCAGTGTTATTTAGCTGGAAGAAAGAAATGGGGCTAAAGTTGAAAAGTGTGAAAGCTTAAATAGCGTGATATGAAAAATACAAGCGACGTAAAAAAATGGATGAGCCTGGTAGGTGTTTTGATTATGGTCAATACTGCCGCAATGGGGCAAGACCTCGAGGCCTATGTCAATATAGCTTTAATGAATAGTCCGAAATTGCAGGCGAAGCAATTAACCTATGAAAGTAGTCTGGTAGCAGTATCCGAAGTGGGAAGTATTCCGAATACCACCATTGGAGGCGGATATTTTGTTCAGGAAGCAGAAACAAGGGTGGGCCCGCAAAGAGCCAAACTATCGGCTTCACAGATGTTTCCGTGGTTCGGAACCTTGAAGGCAAAGAAACAGGCTTCAGGAGCTTTAGCCGAAAGTGACCGTTTCGAACTGGAAAGTACCACCCGAGATATTACCCTGAAAGTTAAACAAGCCTATTATAGGCTTTATGAGAAAAAGGCCTCTATAGAAATTATTGAGGAAAACCTGAATATCTTAAAGACCTATGAGGAGTTAGCACTGAATGAACTTGAAAACAACCGAACCACCATGGTCGATGTGCTAAAAATTCGAATTCAGATAAATGAACTTAAAAATCAAAAAGAGGTAGTCAATGAAGAGTTGGTTTCAGATATAAAAGGTTTTAACTTACTGCTGAATAGAAGTATATTAGAAGAAGTAAAGATCGTAGATACCTTAAGAGTAACTCAGGAGGTTTTCAGTAAAGAAAATCTTATTGATAACCCGAAGCTGCTTAAAATTGAAGCAATGAAGGAAGCTACCGCCCAATCGGAACTGGCGGCTACTAAAGAAAATGCCCCGTCTATTGGTGTCGGATTAGATTATGTGTTTGTGGATGAGAGAGATATGGTGATGCCGGATAATGGAAAAGATATCGTAATGCCTATGGTGAATCTGTCCATTCCATTGTTTTCAAAGAAATTTACCTCTAAAAGAAAACAATTGCAGTTACAACAGGAAGCTCTGGCAAATACAAAGATAGATGCTGAAAATGAACTGGAAACCCTGTTTGAAGATAACCTCGCAGCATTGAATAACGCCAAACGTACCATCAGTACCCAGACAGAGAATGTGCACCAGGCGAAACAGGCTGAACAGGTGATCCTAACGACCTATCAAACAGGAACCATAGATTTCGAACAGGTTTTAGAGGTACAACAACTTATTTTAAAATATCAATTATCAACCTTACAGGCCCTTACTGCATATCACAATAGTAAGGCTGCCTTAGAGTCATTGACTAAATAAAATATTCAGAACAATGAAAAAGTATATCGTATTTATAGTAATCTTTATAGCAGGGTTGGCCCTTGGTTACATCTTTTTTGGTAATCAGTCAACGGCTGCTGAGGACGGACACGATCACGCCGGTGAACAAGCAGATCAAATGTGGACCTGCTCCATGCACCCTCAAATAATGCAACCAGAACCAGGTGCTTGCCCGATCTGTGGTATGGACCTGATTCCGGCAGATGCGGCAGCAGACGGACTGGCAGCAAATCAGTTCAAAATGACAAGCAATGCCATGGCACTGGCAAATATTCAAACTGCTGTGGTAGGTGAAGTTAATGCCGATGGCATGTTGCGACTGTCAGGTAAAATAAAAGAAAGTGAAAAGGCAAACGCAACCCAAACCGTACACTTCAGTGGAAGAATTGAAAAACTTTACGTGAACTTTACGGGCGAACAAGTGAAGAGAGGCCAGCTTCTCGCACTCATTTATTCTCCGGAATTGCTTTCAGCACAACAAGAGTTGATTACCGCAGCTAAACTAAAGGAAAGTCAACCCCAATTGTATAAAGCAGTTAAAAATAAGCTCAAATTTTGGAAATTATCCGATAAGCAAATTGAGGATATAGCGGCTTCGGGTAAGGTTAAAGAAAACATTCCGGTATATGCCAATGCCTCTGGAGTGGTTACGGAAAAAATGGTGGAAGAAGGGGACTATGTGAAGCAAGGACAGGTCTTATACAAGGTTTCTGACCTGGGAACAGTCTGGGCAGAGTTTGATGCTTATGAAAATCAGATCGCTTCCCTTAAAAAAGGACAAACAATAACCATCAGAACCAAAGCATACCCTAATGAAGAATTCGAGGCTAAAGTGAGCTTTATTGATCCTGTACTGAACAGTACCACCAGAACGGTAACTGTAAGAGCCGACCTCAGAAATAAAAACGGACTGTTCAAACCGGGGATGTTCGTGGAAGGAGCTTTTGAAGGTGTAGAACAAAGCGGAAAAAGCTTCATAAGCGTACCGAAAAGTGCTGTACTGTGGACCGGTAAAAGATCCCTGGTATACGTGAAAGCAGGTAAAGACGAGCCTGTTTTTGAAATGAGAGAAGTAACCATCGGAAGTACCTCAGGAGATAGCTATGTTATTACCAAAGGTCTTGAATTTGGAGATGAGGTGGTCATAAACGGAACTTTTACCGTCGATGCTGCAGCCCAGCTTCAAGGAAAGAAATCAATGATGAACCACGAAGATGGAATGAGCATGGAGATGACCCTGACCACCGGTTTTCAAGAAGACTTTATGCCGGTAATGGAAGCTTATTTGAAACTAAAAGATGTATTGGTAGCATCTAATGCAGGGCAAGCTCAGGGTGAGGCTAAAAATGCACTTGGAGCTCTGTCGGATATCAAAACGGCAAGCCTCGGTAAAATGGAACAACAACATGTGGATGTCATCCGTAAAATGTTGGAAACCGTATCTAATAGTAAAGATCTGGAAACTCAGCGAAGCCATTTTAAAATCCTGTCTGAGAACATGATCGCCATGGTGAGTAACTTTCAGGAATTACAGGATACCTTATATGTGCAATATTGCCCAATGGCCGATAGTAACCAGGGCGCATATTGGTTAAGTAAAGAAGATAAGGTTTTAAACCCTTATTATGGCGACGCCATGTTAAGTTGTGGAGAAGTAACTAAAACAATTCAATAATAATTAATTTAAATTTAAAACTATGAGACGTATCATTATGAGTGTGGCAATGGTTGCCGCTATTGCTTTTACAGCATGTAAAAGTGAGAAAAAAGCAGAAAACAATGCTACAGCAGAAACAGAGCAAGTACAGAGTGATGCAGGAGAAATGGCTATGGCTGATGTTTCTTTTGGTGTAAGAGGTAACTGTGGCATGTGCAAAAAAACTATCGAAACAGCAGCCCTAGGTGTTGACGGAGTAGATAAAGCTACCTGGGATAAGGATAAAAAGAAGATCGACGTAAGTTTCGATGATTCTAAAACAGATTTAGATGCAATACATGCAGCAATCGCAGCTTCAGGATACGATACTGAAAAAGTAAATGCTAGTGAAGAAGCTTATAAAGAATTGCCTGGATGTTGTCAATACGACCATGCAATGGAAATGAATCAGTCTGGAGAGAAAAAGGCAGACGATCATGGTCACGATGGTGAACACACCATGCACTAGAATACATTAAAAAGGTTGTCTGAAAAGACAACCTTTTTAGTTTAATAACATCCCGTTGCCAAAAACCTGATGGCAATCATATCTCCCCAGGTAAGATCCAATCGAATTTCAGTATTCAAAAAATTTTCCATCCTGAGATATACTAAATAACCATGCAGAATACCAAAAGGTAACAGTATTACATAAGCGTGGTAATTTCTTACAAAAAGCAAGGTTATCCCCATGTTATCCCCATATTATCCCATTATATTCCTATAATATCCTTATGATAGCGTAGACCAATGGCATGCATAATGTTAGGTTCGGATATTAATTGCTCACTGCTTGGATACATAAGATTTTCGATAAATAATTGAGGAATGGCAATGTGTGGGAAGGCATAAAAAAAGACCGTCTAAAATAGTATTAGACGGTCTTTTATGGCTATGCAGCTTTTTTAAGAAGATCAAACATCGGGCATCGTTTGCACCGTTTGTGTTCTCCTTTGGTATATTTTTTACAGCATTTAGATTTACAGCCTTTCTTTGTTTTGGCTTCAATCTTTTCAAGCTTCTTTTTCTCTTTCTTCTCCTTCTTCTTCTTGTCTTTCTTCTTGCCCAACTTAATTCGTGTTTTGCTGGGACAAATATAGTTATTTATATTAAATCTAAATAAACTTTAACATATTTTCAGTTGTTAAAATTTATTCTAAAGAATTTGAAGCTGAGCTGGTTACCGATAGTTGCTGGATGTCTCTGTCAAACAGATACAATCCACTTTTATCGTCCCCAATTATATTTATTTTGTCGAGGATGGTTCTTGCCATAGCTTCTTCTTCAATCTGTTCCGCTACGTACCACTGTAAAAAGTTGTGGGTAGTATAGTCCTTCTGCTGAAGTGTTTCATGTACCAATTCATTAATGCTATTGGTTACGAATACCTCATGATCATATAATTCCTTGAACATCTCCTGGAAAGATTTAAAGGTTATATTAGGAGCTTTTAACTCTGATATTTTAGCGTGCCCTCCACGTTCGTTAATGAACTTGATAAGCTTGAGCATGTGCATACGCTCCTCATCGGACTGCTTGTACATAAATTGAGCAACTCCCTCTAACCCTTTTACTTCTGCCCAACAAGCCATGGCCAGATAGATTTGGGCCGATTCGGCTTCACGTCTTATCTGTAGGTTTAATAATGATTCAATTTTATCTGATAACATAATATGATATTTTGCGATTTACGTAAAGTTACACAATAAAAGGAACAATTCTAAGCGCAATAGGCTATTTAGAAGCAGATCAAAAATGAACAACAACGCCAACAGTGCCGGGGCCAAAACTTAAACTCCAATCTGTTTTCTTTTGTTTGGAATTGTATTTTTCATCGTATTTGCTGTCGAGGTATTTGTCGATTGCTTCAACAGTAAAAATACTTATGGCAACACTGAGGCCAACATCACTTAACCAATGAGCACCCTCCCATAACCTGGAGATCCCCGGAACCAAACCAACCGTATAGATACCTGCCTTCACCCACGGACTCTTAAATTGTTTCGCGATGGCATAAGCATTGGTGAATGCCAGAATCGTATGCCCCGATGGGAAGGAATGGTAATCGGCATCACCCGAAAATGGAATGAAAGTATTCTTTTGTTCTCCCGTTCTCGGTCGCGCTCTTCCAAAAGTATATTTGCTTACTTGTTGTAACAAGCCTGCAGCTGAAGCAGAGGAGATGAGTAACACCCCGGTTCTTCGTAGTTTCTCATTTTTAGTAAATAAACCGGTCAGGTAGACAACGCCCGTAAGCATATAGTTGTTTTGAGGACTCCCGTAATACCATCCGTAATCCCTTATAAATTGGGGGATGTCTTCTTTTTGATCCTCAAAATAGGTTTTCGCCGGTTCGTCTATAGTGTATAATAGCATGGTACCTCCGGCAACACCTCCAAAGGTCAGCCAGCTTTTCTTATCCCAATGAAAAGGCCTGCTATATGCGTAACCCATCCCACCAAAAACATTGCCCATATCGTAGGTGAAATGTTGCCAGGTGGTTTTATCATCAGCATGGCTGTTCTTATCTTGGGAATACCCATGAGTTGATATAATTAAAAGGACCAGTAAAAAGAAAATAGACTTTTTGCTAGAAGTAAATTTCCTGAGCCAATCTGTAAGTGTTTGCATGAGCTTCTACAATTAATTTAATATCGGGTGAATAACCGCCACCCATACTGCATTGTACCGGAATTTTAGCTTTGTGAAGCAAATTAAGGACATAGGCATCACGATCCTTACATCCTTCAATACTCAGCCCTAATTTTCCGAGTTTATCCGTGGCTAAAACATCAGCTCCGCAAAGATAGAACACAAAATCAGGATTTACCTTCTTTATTAAAGACGGAAGTGTGTCTTTTAAAATGGTTAAATACTCTTCATCCTGAATGCCATCGTGAAGTTCAATGTCCAGATCACTCCTTTCTTTTCGGAAAGGATAGTTGTTCTTACCATGCATCGAGAAGGTGAACACATCCCGATCCGATTGGAAAATTTCGGCCGTACCATTACCTTGATGTACATCCAGATCAATAATCAGTATTTTTTTCGCCAGCTTCTCATGAAGGAGGTAGCGAGCCCCTATAGCCTGATCATTAAGCAGACAAAAGGCCTCTCCGTGTGAAGTATAGGCATGATGGGTGCCTCCTGCTATATTCATGGCAATCCCATGCTTAAGCGCATAACCACATCCCTTAATAGTACCATCGGCAATAATAACTTCGCGTTCTACCAATTCTTTGGAAAGTGGGAATCCGGTTTTGCGAGCGGCCCTGGCATCTAAGCTCAAGTTAATCAAGTTTCGATAATATTCCTCATCATGAACTCTTAAAATGTGCTCCTCTTCCGGAAATCCAGGGGTAAAAAAGTTCTCCGGACCACAAGTGCCTTCATGGAGTAATTGCTGAGGGAGCAATTCATATTTGATCATAGGAAATCGATGTCCCTCAGGCAATGGATGTTTGTATATGGGATGATAAGCTATTTTTAACATGCCCATCGTTATTAGTTAATTTATAGTAACCCCGCTAGGTGTATCAGCTTCATCGGGATTAACAAATACAAGTTTTCCTTCAGCATTCTCAGTCATTAAGATCATCCCTTCACTTTCTACACCTCTGAGTTTTCTCGGAGCTAAATTTACCAAAACAGTTACCTTTTTACCTACAATATCTTCTGGCTTAAAATGCTCGGCAATACCAGATACAATAGTTCTGGTGTCAAGTCCTGTATCAACCTTTAAAACCAAAAGCTTTTTAGCTTTAGGCATTTTATCGGCTTCTACGATGGTTCCGACTCTCATATCGAGTTTAGCAAAATCTTCGTAGGTAATAGTGTCTTTTATAGGTTCCAGGCTCTTATTAGCTTGTTCGTTAGCTTTTTTAGTCGCTTCCAGTTTGTCTAACTGCTTCTGAATATCAGCATCCTCAACTTTAGTGAACAGCAACTCACTCTTATTTACCTGATGATTGGCAGGAATTAACACCTCTTTAGAAGCAACATCAGTCCACTTTAGAGAACCTTCCTGGTTTAGCATTCGTTTCAATTTAGTTGCTGTAAATGGTAGGAATGGTTCACTCAGAACAGCCAAAGCAGAAGCAATTTGCAAGGCCGTAAACATAATCGTTTTAACACGTTCCTCGTCGGTTTTGATAAGCTTCCAGGGCTCTGCATCTGCCAGGTATTTATTACCCAGTCTGGCTACATTCATAAGTTCCTGAGAGGCCTCTCTGAAGCGATAGCGCTCCAGGGATGATTCAATAATCCCAGGGGCAGCTTTCAACTCCTCCAACGTCTTCTGATCTTCTTCACTAAAGGCTCCAGGCTCCGGAATCACACCGTCGTAATATTTGTTCGTTAATACCACAACCCTGTTGATGAAATTACCAAAGATCGCTACCAACTCACTATTGTTGCGAGATTGGAAATCTTTCCAGGTGAAATCATTGTCCTTGGTTTCAGGAGCATTAGCTGTTAATACATAACGTAAAACATCTTGTTTCTCCGGAAACTCTTCCAGGTATTCGTGTAGCCAAACAGCCCAGTTTTTGGAAGTGGAGAGTTTATTGCCTTCTAAATTCAAAAACTCATTAGCAGGAACATTATCAGGAAGTATATAATCGCCATGAGCCTCTAACATACTTGGGAATATGATACAGTGAAAAACAATATTGTCTTTCCCGATAAAATGCACCAGTTTGGTGTTTTCATCTTTCCAATAAGGCTCCCAGTCTTTTCCTTCACGTTCAGCCCATTCCTTGGTTGATGAAATATAACCGATAGGAGCGTCAAACCAAACATATAAAACCTTTCCTTCAGCACCTTCAACTGGTACAGGAATCCCCCAATCCAAATCACGAGTTACTGCACGAGGCTTTAAACCTTCATCAATCCAGCTTTTTACTTGCCCGTAAACGTTTGGTTTCCAGTCTTTCTTGTGTCCTTCTAAGATCCATTTTCTTAAAAATGGTTCATACTTATCCAATGGTAAGAACCAATGCCTTGTCTCTTTTAAAACTGGTTTGGATCCGGTTATCGTAGATTTTGGGTTGATCAGGTCAGTGGCATTTAACGAACTACCACATTGCTCACACTGATCCCCGTAAGCTTCTTCGTTACCACATTTCGGACAGGTTCCGGTTACAAATCTGTCAGCTAAGAATTGCTTAGCCTCATCATCGTATAATTGCTCGGTAACTTCCTCTATGAATTCTCCTTTCTCATATAGATTCTTGAAGAATTCAGAGGCAGTTTTATGATGAATCTCAGCCGAAGTACGGGAGTAATTATCGAAAGAAATTCCAAAATCTGCGAATGACTTTTTAATGATACCATGGTATTTGTCTATAACTTCTTGCGGACTTACCCCTTCCTTTTTTGCTTTCATCGGTATGGCTACCCCATGTTCATCACTACCGCAAATAAAGGCTACATCGTTCCCTTTTAAACGTAAATAACGAGAGTAAATATCGGCCGGAACATAAACACCGGCTAAATGGCCAATATGTATCGGCCCGTTTGTGTATGGTAAAGCTGCAGTTATAGTATACTTCTTAGACATCTTTAAAATTTTACTGAAGTTGCAAAAATAAGGATTTGCTTTGAAGAACAAGCTTTATTCCTTCGTGAATCTGGAAGATTGTAAACAGGGATTAGGGAATTTAAAAAGAAGATGAATTCTGTTTATTTCACTACATTTGAAAAAAATAAAAACAACCTTTATGTATTCTACAGTTCTTACCTTACATTCTTACTGGGCATTCTTAACATTATTAGTGCTTTTGTTTGCTAGTTTTAATGCGATCTCTGGTTATTATGGCAATAGAAACTTTGTCATGGGCAAAGATCTGCGTATTAGTCTTTTCGCTTTGATATTTACACACATTCAATTCTTGTTAGGCTTAATTCTGTATTTTACATCGCCGTACTTTGCAATGTGGAGTGAAGGTGGCGTTATGGGAAATCCTGTTTCAAGATTGATTTTAGTGGAGCATCCATTAACCAATGTTATTGCAGTAGCACTAATTACGATCGGATGGTCTAAACATAAAAAACAAGATGCCTCCAAAGGTAAATTTGCTAAGATTGCCTTGTTTTATACCATAGGCTTTATTTTACTATTGTCGAGGATACCATATGCAAACTGGTTTAACTAAAATATTAAAGCGCCCCTAGGGCGCTTTTTTTATGAGGTAAATGTATACGGGGAAATGATCGCTGTAGCCCCCGGTATAATTGCCGTTGGCATAACTGCGGAAAGGATATCCCTTGTATCTTCCCTCTCTTGAAATTAAGTAATCGCTATTGAAAATCCCTGCTTTCCAGAATGTGTAAAAGGTTTCGTCATCTTTTAAAAAGGCAGGTGTAAGTATGATTTGATCGAAAAGATTCCACTTGTCTCTGTATGCAAGGCTTCCAAATCCGGCTTTAAACATTGTGTACATCGGATTGAATAGTTGATGCTCTTTTAGCCTTTTAAGGTGCCCGCCTGTATTTAATACTTTTTGGATGCTCCGACTGTTTGGATCATCATTAAAGTCTCCCATGGTAATAATTTTAGCAGATATATTCAGGTTTATTAATGAGTCTATGAGTTTCCTGTTGAGTTTCGCTGCTTTTGCTCTTTTTGGAGCACTTTTTATTTCGCCTCCCCTTCTGGAAGGCCAGTGATTAATAATAAAATGTATTTTTTCACTATCGAGCCTGCCAGTAACAAGTAATTGATCTCGCGTATATTCCCTTTCCCCGCTTTCACTAATAAGTTTTAATGGGTGGCTCTCAAATTGCTGAGGAATAAAGCAGCTTTTCTTATAAAGGAATGCGACATCGATGCCTCTGATATCAGGAGATTCTGTATGGATAATTCCATAATTATATTCCCTTAAATGATTACTTTTAATAAGATCCAATAGAACTGATTCGTTTTCAATCTCGCATAATCCAATAATATCCGGAGATGTTTGCGTAATATTTCGACCTATTTGAGCTATGGTAAAAGAAATTTTTTCGATTTTATCGTCATACTTCCTTCGCGTCCATCGATCCTTACCGTCAGGGGTTCTGCTTTCATCAAATTTTAAGGAGTCATCAATAATGTCAAATAAGTTTTCAACATTGTAAAATGCAATGGTTTTTACCTGGTACCGAGCTTCCTGAGCCTGCGTCAACTGTACAAATAAGAGGCCGGTTGTACCAACCGCCACATAAATCACCTTTCTTAATTTCGATACCACTTGAGTTACGTATGTAGTCATAATCATTAATATTTGTAAGAAAAGTAATATAATTTTATTAGATTTACAACATTAAATGATTATGACTATGAATATTAAAGTATTGATTTTTAGAGGTTCCATCTCCTGCCTATTCTTGCTTGTCGGGAGTCCGTATATCAATGCACAAAGCGTTGAAGGAAGATTGTTAGATAGCAGGACATTTAAACCTTTGACTAATGTGACTGTTACGGTAGATAATACTTCCTTAAAACAGGAAAGCAATTTGGAGGGTGAATTCTACCTGAAAGGACTCAATAAAGGTGATCACCTTTTGATCTTTAAAAGGAAAAACTATCTCGATCTCAAATATCCCATTACCCTAAGTAAGGATTCCACACTAATTATAGGGGATTTGTTCATGGAGTTAAATATTATACGGGAATACAACAATTCGGTTATTGTTCTTTCTGAAGAAGAACTGACATCAGATGACTTCGAGGTAGCCTCAACTACTGGATTGCTACAAGCAAGTAAGGACCTTTATTTAAATAGAGCAGCATTCGACTTCAGCCAGGTCTTTTTTAAAGTAAGGGGGTATGACTCTAAAGAAGGGGTTGTACAAATTAATGGACTTTCCATGAATAAAGTATTCAACGGAAGACCACAATGGAACAACTGGGGTGGTTTAAACAATGTAACCGGAGATCAGGAGTTTGTCATGGGCTTAAAAAATGCCAGTTCAACTTTTGGAGGATTATTAGGGTCAACAAATATAGTCATAAGACCTTCTACATTTCGAAAAGGACTAAGAATCACAGCATCAGGTTCGAATCGAACCTACGCAGGGAGGTTTATGGTTACCTATAATTCGGGTAGTCAGGATAATGGATTGTCATATAGTATTTCAGCATCAAAGCGGTTAGCCAGGGAAGGTTTTATCGACGGAACAATTTATGATGCTTATTCATTATTCGCCAGTGCGGAATTGAAACTTAGTGAGAATCATAGTTTAAATGTTCTTGGAATATATGCCCCTAATATTAGGGGGAGTTCAGCTCCGATAACCAAAGAAGTACACGATCTATTAGGCAAGAAATATAACCCATACTGGGGAGTTCAGGATGGAGATATCAGGAATTCAAGGCTTAGGTCGATCAATGAACCCTTTGCGATTTTAAGTCATTTTATGAAGGCTCCTAACCTGTCAATAACAACGAGTGTAGCGTATCAGTTTGGTTTTTATGCAAAGGGTCGTTTAGGGTATTACAATGCACCCAATCCAGATCCGGTATATTACAGGTACCTGCCTAGTTTTTATTTCAACAACCCCGCTGGACCTAATTATGAAAATGCAAACATCGCTAAGGAAGGTCTGTTGAAAAATCCACAGATTAATTGGCCTTCATTATACGATGCCAACAACAGCATATATAATGAAGGAAAAGCATCTTATGTCCAATATGATGACAGGGTAGATATCAATAAAGCTTCATTTACTTCGTTTGCCAATATCGAGGTTTCAAAGCACATAGGCGTAGATCTTGGAGTTGCATATTATGGTAGTAATTCTGAAAACTATGCCATCATAGGAGATTTACTGGGAGCTGATTTTCATAAAGATATTGATCCGTTTACGGATACTTCAAATGATTTGCAAGGGGAGGCTGAAAAGTTGGAAGGTGAGCGCTTTAATTATAATTACGAAATAAACTCCCGGTTGTTAAATGCATTCATTCAAACACGGATACGCTACAATAACCTGGAAGCTTATCTGGCAGGATCTTATTCCAATACCCATTATCAAAGAAACGGCTTGTACCTGAATGAGCGGTATGAAGATAACTCTATGGGAAAAAGTATGAAAGCTTCATTTGCTGATTTCGCGCTTAAAATGGGGGTGCTCTACAAGTTTACGGGCAGACATATGTTGAGTGTTCATGGAGCCTATATTAATAGACCGCCTACCCTACAGAGTACCTTTGTGAATCCCAGAGAGCATAATGACCTGGTGTCCAATCTTAGTTCAGAAACCGTTACAACTACCGATGTGAGTTATTTGATTTCACTGGCTAAACTAAAAGGAAGAATCAGTGGGTATTATACCAAATTTGAAGAGGTAACCGACGTGAATTTTTTCTATTACGAAGGCGGCGTGGGGAATGATTTCGTTCAGGAAGTTGTTGCCGATATCGATAAGCTGCATTTCGGAGGAGAGCTGGCATTAGCATATCAGGCATCACCCAGTGTACGATTATCCGCGGTAGCAGGTTACGGTAATTACTCTTATGCTGACAATGCCGATGTAACCATAAATTTTGACACCTCCGGAAGAGAAGAAGATGTCATTCATCCCGATGGATTTTTAGATTTAGGGATCACCAAAATCAAAGATTATAAACTGGCCGTCGGACCGCAAAAGGTCTATTCTTTTGGAATTGAATATCGAGACCCTAATTACTGGTGGCTGAGTTTGACTGGGAATTTCCTGGGGGATAATTATATTGATATTGCTACAGTGACCCGCACAGAAAGCTTTAAAATAAATCCGGAATCACAAGAGCCTTTCCTGGATGCCACAGAGGAAGCTGTAGCTAAATTGTTAAGGCAAGAGCAACTCGAAGACGTATACTTGCTAAACCTGGTAGGAGGTAAGTCGTGGCTTTATAAAGGTAAATACATCAGTCTTTTTGCGAGTGTGAATAATTTGTTTGACCTGGAATTCCGAACAGGAGGCTTTGAGCAAAGTCGCAATGGAAACTTTGGCCAAATGAAAGAAGACAATGCCAGAAGGATGCCTTCGTTTGGACCTAAATATTGGTACGGCTACGGACGTACCTACTTTGTTAATCTATCAATTAGCTTTTAAGTATTTACGATATGAAGAAAAAAGGTATTATAAAACTTTTAGTTGTTTTTGGAGTTTGTTCATGTATAAAGACAGATGATTATAAAAATGATCGCAATTGTCTGAGTCATAACGCCATCACAGCGAATACTACTTTTGCCAATGTGAAGTCAATGTATAATGGAACGTTGATGCAAATTCATGATGATTTAATCATTGAAGGTTATGTCAATTCGAGTGACGAGGGAGGAAACATATATGGATCACTCTATATTCAAGAATCAGTTAAAGGTCCGACAGAAGGCTTTGAGGTCAATATTGACCTCCAGGATTGTTACTTATTTTACCCTTTAGGGCAAAAGGTAGCTATCCAATTAAAAAATCTTTATTTAGATAAAGTGCATGGTGTGTTTAAACTGGGAGGAATCTATAAAAGCCCTTATGGGACGGTCTCAGTAGGTCGGTTACCAAGAGCGATGATCGTAGCGCATATTTTTAATTATTGTGATGATGTTTCTGGTATTGAACCAGTCAAAACAACCATTCCGGATATTGATGAAAGTATGTTAAGTACTCTTATAGTACTCGACAGCATTCAGGTTGCTGATGAGAGTCAAGGGTTGCCTTACGCTGAAGAAAAAGAGACGACAGAAAGGATTTTGATGGACTGTGATGGAAATACAATCACGATGAGAAATAGTGGATATGCTAACTTTCAACCGGAATATTTGCCTGAGGGAGGTGGTAGTGTTACAGCTGTTTTGAGTAAATACAGGGATGAATATCAGTTGTATATTCGTGATTTATTTGATGTCGATTTTAAAGGCGATTATCTCGATTGTGGCTACGTTAACGAAAGTGATCAGGTAATTATATCTGAAATTGCTGACCCCGAAAATAATAGTTCCGACATGAATGGCAGGTTTATTGAACTTTCGAATATAGGTGATGAAAATGTGAATTTAGAAGGATGGGAATTGCGGAGATATACAAATTCAAATCCTGATTATTCATCAGTCATAGATCTTTCTGGGATAATCATTGAGTCCCAATCTTCGATTGTCATTGCTGCCGATGAAGTAGATTTTGAGAGCGTGTTTGGTTTTCTTGCAGATATGGAAGGTGGTAGCGGTAGTGCGGCAGGTTCGAATGGTGATGATAATATGGTTCTTGTGGATCTGGCAGGTACTAAAGTAGATGTTTTTGGTATTCCGGGAGAGGACGGAAGCGATACATCACACGATTTCGAAAATGGAAAAGCATTCAGAAGACTTAGTGTCAGGAAAGGAAATTCGGTTTACGATCCTGCAGAATGGATAATTACAACCCCTCAAACTGCTCCCTTTGACTTTAACCCGAGGTCGAGAGATTAACTTTAATGGAAATCTTTTTCGAATTCAGGCTATATGATTAAATTTATAGATTAATCATATAATATGAGCCAAGATAAGCTTAAAGTAGCGTTGATTCAGACTCATTTGCTTTGGGAAAATCCTAAAGCAAACCGAAAAGTGTTGTTCGAAAGAATTGAGGGTCTTGAAGATGATGTTGATTTAATCATCCTTCCTGAAATGTTTACCTCAGGATTTACAATGAACCCGGGAAAGGTAGCGGAAGATATGGGAGGTACTACAATTTTGGCTTTAAAGGAACTCGCCAGTAAGAAGAAAGCAGCAATTTCCGGTAGTTTGGTGGTTAAGGTAAAAAATAGTTACTACAATAGATTAGTCTTTGTATATCCATCCGGAAGCCTGGGTCATTACGATAAACGACATACGTTTACAT
The DNA here is from genome assembly GCF_000511935.2 of Zhouia amylolytica AD3. Lineage (NCBI taxonomy): Bacteria > Pseudomonadati > Bacteroidota > Flavobacteriia > Flavobacteriales > Flavobacteriaceae > Zhouia > Zhouia amylolytica. The sequence continues at coordinate 39,238 of NZ_AYXY01000031.1, forward strand.
TGGCAGGTGAGGATCTTGTTTATGGGAAAGGGGATGAGAAAACTATAATTCAATATAAAGGCTGGAAATTATGCCCTCAGGTTTGTTATGACCTTCGTTTTCCTGTATGGTCTCGAAATACAGAAGATTATGATGTGCTTTATTATGTGGCTAACTGGCCAGAGGTGCGGATTGGTGCCTGGGATGCACTTTTAAAAGCAAGAGCTATTGAAAATATGAGCTATGTGATGGGTGTAAACCGGATCGGACTCGATGGTAACGGGTATAATCACTCAGGCCATTCAGCAGTATATGATGCCCTGGGAAATCAATTGAACTATAGCGAAAAAGAGGAAGTACTCTATGCGGTATTAACTAAAAGTAATAGCGATAAACTTAGAAATAAACTTCGGTTTTTAGAGGATCGCGATGATTTTAATCTAGTATAAACTCTTGTTCAAGTTCCCAGTTAGATCTTAACTCAATTTCGCCAGGGAAATAACTTATTTTTTCGGGCTGTAACTTTTTTAAATAATTACCCGTATCCCAAATACCATTTCCATTAGCGTCATGAATAACCCTGATAAAATACGTTCCTGGATCAATATTCATAAATTCGAATAAGGATTGTTCCGTTTCGGCATACTTTTCGAACTTCACTTCTCCTTTTTGATCCGTTAATTGTACGACGATAGGGAATTCTTTGACATTTCTAACCGTAACTCTGATACTCCCCAGGTCCGCTAAACTTTTGGTTGAAGTATTGTAATTAAGAGTGTCGTTAGTGTTTCCATAAAAGTCCTCAATGGCTCCGGGCAATGCTGTAATGATGTAACGTTGACTAGGTTCGATCTTCCAGTTAAGATTAACCTGGTTCAGCTCCTTATCGATTGAATAATCGAAAGCAATTTTTAAACTGTCCTTATCGATGATAGAGATGAAAGTACTGTCTATACTTTCTAAAGGCGTATTGGCCTGAATCCCAAATGGCTTGAAATAGCCAAGGTTTCCACTAATGGTGGATTGTAATAACAGGGAGTCAGATTCAGCCTTACGTCTCTTAATAGTAAAAGTGTCTATTTGCTTTTTATGGCTAACCGTGAATATCAGAGAATCTGCCTCAAAGGGAGTAAACCAATAGTTGAGGGTGTCTTTTTCAAGATCTTTTGTGATTCTGTAATCATAATCCTCAGGAGTATCTGACAACAAATCAATCTTAATACTGTCCGGTTTTCCTTCATAACCAAATAAAATACGATTGGTTGTTGCTTCAGAAGGTCTTGCAGCGCGGTAATCAGGAATCTCTTTAAATAGATTGAGCTTAAAAACTGAATCGGTAGGGACGGTTATGTGGTCAGAAATAAAAGCAATTTTATCAGTCTTTTGATTAAACACATAATTATTAGCTTCATCCTTCATGGCGAAAATTGCATACTCTCCGGCTTTCAAATTAGTTAACTGAAAAGTTGTGAGGCTATCTAATGTATTCGTTATATAGGTTGGTGGGTTTTTGTAAACCGTAGAATCCGAATAGGTGGAATCTACCTCGTAAAGCATGATGGAAACAAAATTATCCGGCTCTTTCAATTTGGCGTCGGTAATAAAACCGTTCACCTTTAAAGAATCGATATAGTCGCCCGTAGAGAACACATAATTAAAATATGAATACGGATTCCCCTCGTTATTATCGGTGATACTTTGACCAAAATTAAAAACATAGGTAGTGTTTTCTTTTAAGGTGTCCTGAATTTTAATTTTAATGAATTTGCTTGCTGTACCCTGAGGGGTGATTATAGGAGGGTATTTTAATGGTGGAGAAACAATTAATTGTTTTTGAATGTCTTTTAACTTAATGTATTCGTCAAAGGTGATTTTAACTTCTTCTTCATCAAAATTAGTAGAATACGGTTCAGGTGAAGCACTCACCATTACCGGAGGAGTAATATCCTTTTCACCGCCCGTAGGGGTGCTTCTTTTAGCACAATTAATTAAACTTAAAAGTATTGCCAGACTAAAACAGATGCTAAAAAAATTGTTTTTCATATTACCTCACTATATCAGGTGCAAATTAACAACTATTTTCACATTAACGATAAATTTATATTGTAATTGCCATGGAAGTAACGCTCACTTTACAATTTGTTTGGAGCAGCACTTCTTTAACACAGGCCTCAATTGTAGAACCGGTTGTAATGATATCATCAACAATTAAAACATGTTTGTTTAGAAATGCATTCGGCTTGACAATCTTAAAACTGGTTTTTAATTCTTGCCATCGTTTTGCTCTGCTTTTCATGGTTTGGGTAGAAGCATGCTTAACCCTTGATATAAGATCGTTTCTAAATTCAGCATCGATCTTTGTAGCAATAGCTTTTGCAAAAGTTGTCACCTGGTTGTATCCTCTTTTTCTTAATTTTTTGCGATGTAATGGAACGGGGATAACATAATCAATGTTTTGGTAATAGTCAGTTTCTTTTAGTAAACTTCCCATCCAGTTGCCTAAAAAAACACCGATATCCTGGTGTCCTTTGTATTTAAGATTATGAATAAGTTCTTGCGTAATTCCCTTTTTGTGGAAGTGTAATAAAGTTGAGGCGTGCTGAAGTTTTAGCCTGCCTTGAAAAATTTTTAATACCTCATTAGGAGAGGCTTGATATGAATTGGAAAGAGCTAGATTATGCCTGCAACAGGTACAGATTGTTTCTTCATTAGGATTTAGTATATTGTGGCAACCAAAGCAAATTTCGGGAAAGAATAAACTTTGAATATCATTTATTATCTTTATCGCGGTAATCAATTCTGTTTGATTTGGTTATTGTCTCAAATCTAACCAATATTAATGAGTGTTCAAAACAAACAACTGGGACAGAAGGCTATACTCATAGCATTGTTCGTATGTATTATTGTGCTCACGGGCTTTTCGTATTATAATTATATGGAGAGTGAAGAAAAAGTGTCGTTTCTTCAGAATGAGAAATCAATGATCATTCAGGACCTGGAACAAATTCAGGCCGACTTAAGCAATCTTTCAGAAGAAAATGATGTTAATAATGAAGTGATTCGAGAAAATAAACAACGCATTACATTATTAATAGACTCAATTAAAGTTTTAGAGGTAGATTATAACTTGCTTCACAAGTATCGAAGAGAATTGTTGTTGCTGAGAAACGAAAACAGGGGGTTACACAGAGAGTTAGATTCTGTAAGACGCGAAAATATACTTCTTGCTAAAGAAATTGATAGTGCGAAACTTCGATTAGTTGAACTCACTAGGTATTCCAATACCTTAAAGAAGTCAAACGAACAGCTATCTGATTTTTCAGACTCTTTAATTAGTGAGAATATCGAGTTGTCAAAAGAACTGAATAAAGCCCCGATAAAAATAGCAAGCTTAAAAGCTTCAGCCTATAAGGAAAGAAGTAATGGAAGAATGTTGCTAACCAACAGGATTTCCAAAACAGATCGTTTAAGAGTTTGTTTTGTGGTGCTGCCTAATACATTGCTACAGGAAGGAGAACAGATCTTTTATGTTCAATTTACAGATCCTGATGGAACAATTTTAGGAAATAATAAAACTATCGACCTAAATGGTAAGGAAGTCGTCTACAGTAAAAAGATTGTGGTTCCATTTGAAAACTCCCCGTTAAGTGTGTGTGATTTTATTGTGGTAAATGAACTTGTAGATGCCGGAAATTACATTGTAAATGTATACCATGAATCTAATTTATTGGCAAGTTCAAATTTCGAGTTAAAATAGCCATTGCTATCTACTTACAAAAGGCTATTTTTGTTGCATGGCAAATCAAGATGAACATTTTAAGAAGGTTATATCTCACGCAAAAGAATACGGGTATGTATTCCCTTCTAGCGAAATTTACGATGGATTAAGTGCCGTATACGATTACGGTCAGAATGGGGTTGAATTAAAAAAGAATATCCGTGACTATTGGTGGAAAGCCATGGTTCAGATGAATGAAAATATTGTAGGGATTGATGCAGCAATTTTTATGCATCCTACAACATGGAAAGCCTCTGGTCACGTAGATGCTTTTAATGATCCTCTAATTGATAATAAAGATTCCAAAAGAAGGTACAGAGCCGATGTGTTGATTGAAGACTATGTAGCTAAAATTGAAGCGAAAATAGACAAGGAAATAACCAAGGCTAAAAAACGCTTTGGTGAGTCTTTTGATGAAGAGCAGTTTGTAGCAACTAACGGCAGAGTGATAGGTTATAAAGAAAAAGCCGAAGCTATTATAAAGAGGATGGCTGCCTCTCTTGAGAAAGAAGATTTAGCTGATGTAAAATCGCTAATTGAAGAATTAGGAATTGCCGACCCGGAGACTGGAAGTAAAAACTGGACGGATGTTAAGCAGTTTAACCTAATGTTTGGAACCAAGCTTGGAGCCTCTGCAGATAGTGCAATGGATCTGTATTTAAGACCAGAAACAGCCCAGGGAATATTTGCAAATTTCACTAATGTGCAGAAAACTGGTAGAATGAAGATTCCTTTTGGGATAGCGCAAACCGGTAAGGCTTTTAGAAATGAAATCGTTGCTCGACAGTTTATTTTCAGAATGAGAGAATTTGAACAAATGGAGATGCAATTCTTTATCAAGCCGGGAACCCAACTAAAATGGTATGAGCATTGGAAAGAAGCGCGTTTAAAATGGCATTTATCGCTCGGTTTAGGCGAAGAGAACTACCGTTTTCATGATCATGAAAAGTTGGCGCATTACGCAGATGCAGCCTCTGATATAGAATTCAAGTTTCCTTTTGGTTTCAAAGAGTTAGAGGGAATACACTCCAGAACAGATTTTGACCTTGGAAAGCATGAGGAGTTTTCAGGTAAGAAAATGCAATACTTCGACCCGGAAGAAAATAAAAGTTATGTTCCATATGTGCTTGAAACATCTATTGGTTTAGATAGAATGTTTTTAGCGGTCTTTTCAAATTCATTGCAGGAGGAAACCTTAGAGAATGATACTACCAGAACAGTTTTAAAAATTCCGGCTGTATTAGCACCTACCAAGGCTGCAATCTTGCCATTGGTAAAGAAAGATGGATTACCGGAAATAGCACGTCAGATCGTTGAGGATCTAAAATGGGACTTCATGGTGACCTATGATGAAAAAGATGCAGTAGGAAGACGTTACAGAAGACAAGATGCTGCAGGTACGCCTTTTTGTATTACTGTTGATCATCAAACCAAAGAAGATCATACTGTTACTATCCGTCATCGGGATACAATGGAACAAAAAAGAGTTGCAATCAGCGAGCTGGGAGCAATAATTAAAGAAGAAGTAGATGTTCGTAACTGGCTGAATAAAATGTAATAATTCAGAATAGTATGACTACTAATAATAAAAAAGCCCTTGAAAATTTTCAAGGGCTTTTTTATTGTATAACCAATCAAGTATTATTTTCCTTTGTTCGCTTCAACAATGTACTTCTCTAAAGCCATAGTCATTGATGGTGTGTCAGGGGTAGGAGCCATAATATCAATCCTTAATCCACTGGCCTCCGCTGCTTTTTGGGTTGTGTTTCCAAAAACAGCAATTCTTGTTTCATTCTGTTTAAAATCAGGGAAGTTCTTAAATAAAGACTCAATTCCTGATGGACTATAAAATGCTAAGATGTCATAATAAACATCTTTAAGGTCTGATAAGTCGCTAACAACTGTCTTATATAAAATTGCCCTTTTCCAGTCTATTTTTAGTTCGTCTAATGTTTCAGGAACAATAGGTTTTAAAACATCTGATGATGGAAGAAGGTACTTTTCGTCTTTGTATTTTTTAATTAAAGGTGCAAGATCCGGAAAGTTTCTCTTGCCAACATAAATTTTCCTTTTTCTGTAAACAACGTATTTCTGTAAGTAATACGCTACCGCTTCCGATTGGCAGAAATACTTCATCGAATCCGGAACTTTGTGTCTCATTTCATCTGCAATTCTGAAAAAATGGTCAACAGCATTCCTGCTCGTGAAGATGATTGCGGTAAACTGAGACAAATCAACTTTTTGTTGTCTAACATCTTTAGCATTAACTCCTTCGACATGAATAAAAGGCCTGAAATCGATTTTCACCTTTTGTTTTTCAACTAAACGGGAATAAGGTGAATTTTCTACTTTGGGCTCAGGCTGAGAAACCAAAATTGTTTTAACTTTCATAGTTTACCTTACGTTTTTTAGATTCTTCCTAATAATACCTTAACTAGTATTAATATGGGGGCTATTTCTAGCGCGCAAAGATACAAAATAAAATAAAACAAGTTGTAGCGAATGATTTTTTGATGATTTTTTAATATTAAAACAAAAGAAATAACATTTAGTAAAATAAAAAGTGAAATCGTTGAGAAAAATAAAATTTTCTTGTTTAAATCGCTGTATATCAGCAACGTAATAAACGGAAGGCTTAGAAGACAACTTAAATTTAAGTAGCTTAACTTTTCAAAATGATAACTTTCTGCGAAAGAATTTATGTTAAAAACCGTGGCAATGGTTTTTTCTAAATAATATTTAAAAAGGATAACAAGTAAGATGAATGCTGTTATAGTGAGTATGTTTGCTTGTATCGAAAGATCGAAAAAGTCGATAGAGATTTTGCAAAGAAAGCCCAGGGTGATCACCTGAACAAGAAGTAAAAATATATTAAACCAATTATGGGTGTGTGATTTTTCTTTGCTGTAAACTTTGAAGTATTTTTCAGAATAAAAAATACTGATAAATAGAGGAAAACGACCCTCATCTGTTGCTTTGGCAAACGTCATTAAGACAAGGCAGCCCACGAGTAAAAAACTTTCAATAGTTAAGTCGGTGGTATGTCTTAAAATACTTTCCATCTATTTTATTGGAATAATTTCGCCATTAAATCCATAAGGTAGCTCGTTCTCGGATATACTCAATCTAAAATATTTTTCAATATTTTCAGGTGTATGATCCAGTATTGAAATCTTTAAATTCATAAAAGAATTAGCCTTTATGATTGGAGCATCATAGTCATTTACTTTAATTTTTAAAGTGTCAATAATACGCTTTTTCTCATCTAATGTGACCCCGTGAAGTTCCAGCTTTTCAATAGGGATATTCACATTATAAGGGTTAATGATAGTGATCGGTTGCGGCTGTGAAAAAGATTTAATGTTCTGGGTCTCTGTCTCAATTTTCAATTTACGCCAAGAACTAAAATTAGCTACTATAATACCTTTTAAAGTCCTGTTTTTAAATGCTTGTTGTACCGAGAAGGATGGAGAATACGCTTCAGAATTAGTAATGTAAGCAACTTTTTTGTTTTGAAACCTGAGTTCAGAGGTGTCGAGATCGTATTGATTGAGTCTGAACTTAAGATCATTTAAAGAATAAGCATCGACCCCGGAGTAAAAGCTGTACATGCTTGCATTTCTGTACGAATTGGTGAATATGACCGGGAGGCCATTTGTTTTTTCTTTTAGCTCCATCGCCCAGGCTTTATTGCCATGGGTTTCATAACTGAACGGTATTAGCGAAGGAAAAAGCATTGCAAATCTCAAGTAGCAAATAACAACTAATGAAACAGAAGAGGCGACGGTCAGTCCTTTTTTAAATTTCGGATGGTTAATGGCATATCGAAACACGAATATGAACAAAGGAATGATAATGAGCATTGGCCATTGAGCTTGTGTTCTCCGGTTAAAAGAAGAGAACAAAAAGAATATGATAATACCCCAAACAGTGTATTTTAAGCTTTTGTCAAATTTGTTTTGACTGTGAGTTTTTACCAGCGAATAGTATATCCATGGCGAGGCAAACCCCATAATGCCAATAAGCCCAAGAAGATATTCGGTGGTATATGATATTTTATAATAACTATCAGCTCTGTCAAAAAAATGATAACGTAAAGGAGCAAAATCGTTTTCGAAAAGCCACACCAAGTGAGGTGTGTAAAATAGCAAGGAAAGACCAATAGCTTTCCAAAAGTTTAGGTTTAATAAGATCCTTATATTACCGAGGATTACAAAAACAATTAACAGAAACGCATGGTATTTGCTATACATGATTAAAGCCATGCTCAATGCCAGTAAAAAAATATTTTGAACACGCTCTTTTTTCAGGAATCCCTGGTAAGCAAACAGGAATAAAGTTGAAAAGAAAATTAAAGGGGTGTCCGGAAGCATAAAGAATCCGTAAGCGTTTAATAAAGCTAATGAAGAAGAAATCAGACAAAAAAGTAAAACATGTTCATGTTTTTTGGGCGACTCAATGAGCTTCCAAATAAAATAAATAGACCCTGATAATAGCCATGGAGCGAAAAAACGAACTCCCAACTCTCCATCAAACAACAAGGAGCCAAGTTTTACAAAAAATGCTACCGCAGGTGGGTGATCAAAGTATCCCCATGCTAAATCCTTTGCGAAATACCAGTAATAAGCTTCGTCGAAAATAAGCTCAGTTAAATGGCTCTGTAAAAGATTGATACCTGTTAAAGCCGCTAAAAAAATCAAGACGATTTGATCAGACTTTTTTGTTTGTTGCATTCAAAATAAATTTGTGACAAAAATAGGTATTATTTCAACTTTCTTCTCTTTATAGACTGATTAATAACGATTATCTGAATCGATCAGTTTAATTATACTATTTTTGCATTCATTAAGAGCAAATAGATGACATCAGAATGTTTGGTCATTATACCGACCTACAACGAAATAGAGAATATTGAAGCCATTATAAAAGCGGTATTTGATTTAAAGCAAAATTATCATGTACTCATTGTCGATGATAATTCACCCGATGGTACCGCCGATAAAGTTAGAGAGCTTCAAAAGCAATTTAAAGACGAATTATTTTTGGAGGTTCGTCAGGAAAAAACAGGATTAGGAACCGCATATATTCATGGTTTTAAGTGGGCACTTAAAAACAACTATGATTATATTTTTGAAATGGATGCTGATTTTTCTCATAACCCAAAAGACCTGCCAAGATTATTGGATGCCTGTATTAATAAGGGCGCTGACCTGGCTATCGGTTCCAGGTATATTAAGGGGGTTAATGTAGTAAATTGGCCAATGGGAAGGATAATATTGAGTTATGGGGCTTCGTTTTATGTGAAGTTGATAACGGGAATGCGTGTTAATGATCCAACCGCAGGATTTGTTTGTTATAAAAGAAGTGTTATCGAACGTCTGGATCTGGATAAGATCCAGTTTGTAGGGTATGCTTTTCAAATAGAAATGAAGTTCAAGGCACACCTGCAGAAGTTTAAATTGGTTGAAGTGCCGATTGTTTTTACCGATAGGGTAAAGGGTACGTCTAAAATGGATGGCAAGATTATATACGAAGCTATCTGGGGCGTGCTGAAAATGAAGTTTAATAGTTTATTCAGAAAAGAAAAATTTAATTAAAATGGGGCAGCAAACACTAATTAAGAATGCAAAGGTTGTAAATGAAGGGCAGATCCTGGAAGTAGATGTTTTGATTGAAGGAGAGCGAATTGTTAAAATTGAAACTGGAATTAGTGCTTTAAATGCCAATGTTATTGATGCCAAAGGGAACTATTTGTTGCCGGGGATTATAGATGATCAGGTTCATTTTCGTGAGCCCGGATTAACCCATAAGGCAAATATTGCAACCGAAAGTAGAGCAGCCGTTGCAGGTGGAGTTACCACTTTTATGGAGCAGCCAAATACAAATCCCCAAACAACTACCATAGAAAAGTTAGAAGAGAAGTTTAGTATCGCCGCCAATTCTTCCTATGCGAACTATTCTTTCATGTTTGGAGGAACTAATGATAATCTCGAAGAATTAAAAAAATTAGATAATAAATCTTGTGCCGCAGTAAAACTGTTCTTAGGATCGTCCACAGGGAATATGTTGGTAGATAATGAGCAGGTCATAGAGACTATATTTTCAAATACTGATATGGTTATTTGTACTCATTGTGAAGATGAGGCCACCATTAAAAGAAATTTAGAGCATTATACAGGTATTTATGGAGATGATATTCCAATTAAATATCACCCTATAATAAGAAGTGAAGAAGCTTGTTATTTGTCGTCTTCAAAAGCCATAGCCTTGGCTAAGAAAACCGGTGCAAGATTGCATATATTTCACCTTTCCACCGGAAAGGAAACTCATCAGTTCGTGAATGATATTCCTTTGGAAGAAAAGAAGATTACCGCAGAAGTATGTGTGCATCACTTGTGGTTTTCTGATGCGGATTATGAAGAAAAGGGGACTTTGATTAAATGGAATCCGGCTGTAAAAACTGCCGAAGATCGAGATGAATTATGGAAAGCGCTGCTCGATGATCGTATCGATGTCATAGCAACTGACCATGCGCCACATACCCTTGAAGAAAAACAAAATGTTTATACCAAAGCCCCGTCAGGCGGACCATTGGTGCAACACGTGTTGCCGGCTATGTTGGAGAATTATCACAGGGGGAAGGTAGGTTTGACAAAGATTGTAGAGAAAATGTGTCATAATCCTGCAAAGCTGTTTCAAATAAAAGATCGTGGTTTCGTTCGTGAGGGATATTATGCTGATTTGGTATTGGTTGACCTGAATGATGAATGGAAAGTAACCAGGGAAAATATCTTATACAAATGTGGATGGTCTCCTTTCGAAGGAACTGCGTTTAAATCTAAAATAACACATACCTTTGTAAATGGTTATTTGGCGTATAAGGAAGGACAGGTTTCTGAAAACAGAAATGCTAAGCGACTGACTTTTAACAGAGATTAATACTGCGTAAATGAGTATACTAAAAAATATATTGATTGTTTTTGGAACTGTTTTACTGCTTGTTTCTTGTGAGACGAATGTGGTAGAAAAACCAGAAAACTTGATAGAGGAAGATGAAATGGTTGCTATTTTTTATGATATAGCGGTTTTAAACGCTGCTCGTTCTTCAAATGTGAAAGTATTAAGAGAAAATGAGATCCAGCCTGAAGAGTTTATTTATGAAAAGCATAAAATAGATAGCCTGCAATTGGCCAGGAGTAGTGTTTATTATGCTTCAAAACCCAATATTCATCTTCGAATATTCCAGAGAGTCGAAGAACGCCTAAAAGAAGAAAAGGCTTTGGCCGATAGTCTTATGCGTAATAAACGAACCATAGAGATGGAGAAAAATGCGCCAGTTATTAAAAAGAATGATAGCTTAACACCAGCTGAACTTTCTGAAGAGGATTAACCTATTTTGGAAAGCGTTTCTCTAAGTTTTTCGCTCGAATAGTAAGTGCTTGAATTTAAGGAATGTGCTGTGTTTTTAGTTAGTTTTCGTTTACCTCCAAATACAGCTTTAAGCCAATCTAACCTCCAAAGCACCTTTAAGATCCAGTTTTTAAGAGGTTTATGAGGTGGCTTTGTTTTGGTTTTGTTAGCAATTCTATCGATAACCTCTTTGTAGGTAGTATTTTCAGAAACTAATATATAACGCTCATTTTTAATATTCGAATGCATTAAGGCGATCATGTATTTAGCAACATCTTCAACATCGATAAAACCAGTACCGCCTTGGGGATAAAAAGAAACGCCTTTACGAAGTATTTTGTAGAATGCTCCACTGCCACTTTCAAAATGCTCAGGCCCCAGAATTACCCCCGGATTAACAACTATTACATCTAAGTCTTCCTGAGAACCTCTCCATACTTCCATTTCTGCCCGGTATTTGCTCACAGCATAAACATTATTAGGAGCTTCAGGATTCCAGTGATTTTTCTCCGTAACAGCAGTTTCCTTTATGGGTTTTCCTAACGTGGCAATACTGCTTACATAACACAGTTTTTTTATATGATGATCGATAGATAGGTTTACAATATTGGCAGTGCCTTCAATATTACTCTTTTTAAGTTTCCTTCGGTCACCTGGGTTGAAGCTTATAAGGGCAGCACAGTGATAAACATGATCTATGCCAATAAAGGCATTAGTTAAACGTGGAATATCGGTAATATCAGATTGGTACCATTCAATCGCGTCAAAAAGATCAATGGCATTATGCATTTCGAAAACTTTTTTGGTAAGGAGTTGTTTATCCTTATTTCTATACAGAGCGCGTACTTTTTCACCCTTTTTTAGAAGGCCCAGAGTCGTAAACGATCCAACCAATCCTGTAGCACCGGTAACTAAATTCATAAGGCGAAATTAATGCTTTTTTTAACGTTCAGTACGCTTAGAGATAAGAAAATCTTAAGATTCCTTTTTTTGGTTTCGTTCTTGTTAAATCGTTCGATTCTTTATCTTTGCAGCTGTTTTACCGTAAAATTATAAAAACAATGGCCAAAAACTTTATAGAGGAATTACAATGGAGAGGCATGATACATGATGTGATGCCAGGTACAGAGGAGCATTTGTTAGAAGGAATGCGCGCTGCTTATGTGGGAATAGATCCAACAGCCGACTCCTTGCACATTGGGCATCTTGTAGGGGTGATGATGCTTAAGCATTTTCAAGCTTGTGGTCATAAACCATATGCCCTGATAGGTGGAGCAACAGGAATGATTGGAGATCCTTCAGGAAAATCAAAAGAACGTAATCTTTTGACAGAAGATGATTTGCTACATAACCAAAATGCAATTAAAGGACAGTTGGCCAGATTCCTGGAGTTTGATGCGGCTGAACCAAATGCTGCTGTGTTGGTTAATAATTACGATTGGATGAAAAACTTTTCTTTTCTTGAGTTCATTCGTGATGTTGGTAAGCATATTACGGTAAACTATATGATGGCAAAGGATTCTGTAAAGAAACGATTGTCTTCAGAATCTGCCGAGGGTATGAGCTTTACAGAGTTCACCTATCAGTTGGTTCAAGGGTATGATTTTCTTCATTTGTACAATGAAAACAATTGTACGCTGCAGATGGGTGGTAGTGATCAATGGGGGAATATAACCACGGGTACCGAACTCATCAGAAGAATTGCATCAGGGAAGGCTTTTGCACTTACATGTCCGCTGATAACCAAAGCTGATGGAACCAAATTTGGTAAAACAGAAGGTGGTAACGTTTGGCTTGATGCAGAAAGAACTTCGCCTTATAAATTCTACCAGTACTGGTTAAACACAAGTGATGATGACGCAGAGAAGTATATAAAGATATTTACCTTCTTGTCAAAAGAGGAGATTGAGAGCTTGGTAGCTTCTCATCAGGAAGCTCCTCATTTGAGAGGGCTACAGAAAACACTAGCTGAAGAAATTACTAAAATGGTTCACGGTGAAGAGAATCTTGAAAATGCTATTAAGGCTTCTGATATCTTGTTCGGGAAATCAACCTCTGAGGATTTAAAAACGCTGGATGGAAAAACATTTTTAGATATTTTTGAAGGTGTTCCTCAGGCTGAGGTTTCAAAAGAAGAGATTCAGGAAGGTCTGGATATGATTGGAGCTTTGTCAGCAAAAACAGGTTTTTTAAAGTCCAATGGTGATGCCAGAAGAGAATTGAAGCAAAATTCTATTTCAGTAAATAAAAATAAAGTGAAAGAAGATTATCGAATTACTTCGGATGATCTTATTAACAACAAATTTGTGCTCCTGCAACGAGGTAAGAAGAATTACTTTGTTTTGGTAGTAAACTAATAAGAGGCCTGATGAAAATCAGGCTTTTTTTTATTGAAAATGGGTGGTTCTGACTGGTCAGCGGGTAGATTAGTATAGCGATTAAAGGGCCATGAGATTACAACCTCTGATATCCGAGTTGTCAAACCTTCCAATTATTTCAAAACTACCATCTGAAAATACTTTTCCCAAATCCTGCGTGGCAATAAACGAACATGAATTAATATTGGCCAGATCAATGACATTGATGCCGCCTGTTTTACCAGGTTTTTGAAGGCTCAGCGGGTCGTCCGTATCCCTGGTAATGATTTTCATCCAAGGTGGACATTCAAAAATACCATCCCCTTTAGAGTATCCCTGAGATAATAATTCCGTCATGCCATATTCTGAATGGATTTTTTGAACCCCTAAACCATTTGATAGAATTTGATGTAATTCCGCTCTTATGATTTCTTTTCGTCGTCCTTTCATCCCTCCCGTCTCCATTACAATAGTATTCTTTAGATGTAATGAATAGGTTTCTACAAGATCGAGAAGTGCGAATGATACCCCCAAAAGCAGTGTTTTTTGATTTCTTGATTCCAGTAGATCGAGTTTTTCTTTAAGATGCTTCAGATCGTTTAAATAAAAGCCACTATGTTCATTATTTGAGCGATTAATGAAGTCGTTAGCCATGTAGATCAGGGATGATCCTTTGCGCTCTAAATAGGCAGGTAACAGGGCTAATACAGCATAATCCTCAATGTTGCCGTAAAAGTGTTGAAAGGCTTTCCGATAGCTTTTTTCATAAATTGAAAGGTCTTTGACAAAATGCTTGCTGGTGACGGTTCCGGTTGTTCCACTGCTACTAAAGATAATGTCTGTATGTTGAAGGTCGGTGGTTACCTTTTGAGATTTAAAGAATTGGATAGGTAGAAAGGGAATATCTTCAAGATTTTCAACCTTTTCGGGCTTGGTGTTCAGGTAATCACAAAAACGTTGGTATACGCTATTATTCAGGTATTGAAAATTAAAAACATCAAGGGCGACGTTTTCAAAATCTTTTGCTGTTTGTATGTTAAAAATAGCATTGCTTACCATGTGAATAATTTACATGGCAAATATCAGTAAATTTTTATCAATATTACTATCCCTTTTAGATGTGTCTGAGGTTTGAGTTTTATTCGATTACTAGCTTTCTTGTCGTTGCTCTATCCTCTTCCACAGCTTTCAGTATGTAAACACCCTTGTTGAGTTCATTTACACTAAGCGTTTTTGAGGTTAGTTTTTCTTTCATCACAACTTTTCCCAATACGTCATATATGGTGATATACTTTGGAAGGTCCTTTTTAGAAGAGATATAAACTTTTCCATTTTTAACGGGGTTAGGATAAAGTTTAAAGCCATCTATTTCATTGGTATAGCCTGAATTGGTTTTAAGTATTTCAGGGATTTCAATAAAAGTGTAGATGTCGTCGTAATAATGACCTGGAGCATAAGAAACATCATTTTCAATATAAACTACATTGAGACTGTAGCTTATGAATGAAAACATGCAAAAAATGATTAAGGTGTAAAGTTTTTTCATACGCGATTAAATTTTGGGGCATACTAATATAATAAAATAATATACTGTTCGTTAAAAAACTCGATGAAATGAACAGTTAAATAAATAATAAAGTTCAATTTTGTGTAGTTTGTTGTAGATTTTAAGAATGATATGAATGTATTTACGGTTGAAAACCCTGAGTAGATTTTAAAAAATATTTAAAAACAAAAAACCCGGCATTAGCCGGGTTTTTTTATATTAAAATTAAGGTCGTCTTAGAATCTTGTCCATCCGTTAGCCCAGTTAGGAACGTCAGCACCGTTACCAGCACCCATACCAGTGCCTACAGTGTAAAAGTCAGTATTGGCACCTTGATAAGAAGTTTCAGTAGTTACATTGTTAAAAATAACGTTAGTAAAACTTATTTCGTCATTATCAATATGTCCGTTAGCTACGGCATCGTCAGCTGCACCTTTTACGTGTATTCCAGTTTCGAAATCAGAGATGTAGAAGTTTTCTACAGTCCAGATTCCACCACCTTCTTTAACATAGATACCACCTTCAGATCCAGGCCCTACAACTGTAATGTTTTTAAGAGTTGCAGTAGTAGTTGGTGTAGCAGCAGCGTCATCTCCGTTGTTAGAACCTTCGATACCAGCTTTAGCTCCTCCTGAGATATACCAGTACTCTCCTGTTCCACTCCATCCGTCAGCGAAGTCAATAGAATCATCACCACTGTTAGTAGACACTAGGTATCTTCCGTTAACAGAACCTCCAAAGAATTCAATACCGTCATCTCCACCTTCGAATGATTGTACGTATTCAATTGTAGTTCCAGAACCAACACCGAATAATGAAAGACCGTTAAATTCTTTTTCACCGTTAAATGTAGCTCCGGTATATTCAATTCTTAAATACTTAATAATACCAGAGTTGTCATTATCAACAGTACCACCGTATGTTAAATCAGATACTTCAGCAGTAGCAGTTTGTCCAGTAGAACCACCTTTGTTAGTGTTTGCTCTACCACAGATTACTAAACCACCCCAGTCTCCAGCAGCTGGGCTAGCAGCAGCAGAAGTCATTACAACAGGATCGTTTGCAGTCCCATTAATAAATATCTGTCCATCTTGTGCAACTGCAATATAAGAACTTGTACCTCCCGATGCTTCGATGGTTGTTCCTGCAGGAATGGTTAAAGTCGCACCACCTCTTACGATGAATGCACCTGTCAGGTTATAAGTTTCACTTGGATTTAAAGTTAAAGATTCACCGTCTTTTAATTCACCTTTAAAATCACCTGGATTAATTACAACATTTTCTCCTCCAGTGTTATCATCATCAGAAGTACTACATGATGTGAAGAATAAGGCTGAAAAAGCCATTAATGATAGAACTAATTTTTTCATGTTTTTCTTAATTTAATTTAGTTGTATTTTATAAGTGCAAATGAATTGTATTTACTTTACTTAGTGCTTATGCAACTATTATCTTAGTATTAATTAAACAGCCGTGTTAATACCTTAATGTTAACTAACTGTAATTAAAATTTATAGGTTAAAGAAAGATTTAGATCAATACCCTTCTTATAGGATAATACAGTAACATCCTGAGTTTCCTGAATACGTTCTACGGTAGGATTTAACAGGTTGCGTGCCTTGAAACCAATGCCAATATTCTTGTTTAATTGCGATTTGACAATGAAATCTAATGTTCCGACAGCCTTATCTACAAGGTTCCCTCTGTTATTTGTCCCGATAGCATAAAGTCTGTCAGAAAAATAATTATAAGAAAGTGTAGCAAGAAGGTTCTTATCCTCTGAAAAATCTTTTAAATAGCTAATGTCTCCATTAAGTAAAAGATCAGAAGCTCCGGTTAGTTTCCCTTCTTCATCTGAAAATCCAACGCTAAGATTAGTTTCGTCAATTACCTTTTGTTCATCAAAATCCTGATTGGTGTACATGTAAGATGCATTGAAACCGAATGAAAGCTTATTGTTTAAATTCTCATCTGAGAATTTGATAATGTTCTTTCGGATCTCTAATTCTCCACCAAAGGCAATAGCAGACTCCCCGGTATTAACATATGACACATCATTTGTCGCTGATGCTACAGTTACTTCATTAATCGGATTCTGGATATACTTACCAAAACCAGTAACAGATATCAGTTCGTCATTATTTGGAAATGCCTCCCATTTGATGTCTGCATTGTAATCCGTTGATGGATACAGGTCAGGGTTACCAAAAGTCACCTGGGTTACCTCTTCATATTGGAAAGGGGCTCTTTCTTTAAATTGAGGCAATGTATATGTTTTACTAGCAGCAAATCTTAGGTTTTGCTTTTCGTTAAGACTATACTTCAAAGAAGTACTTGGTAAAATTTCTATTCTGTCAAAGTCACTATCATCACCTTCCGGATCTAATGATGTTTCCCATTCAATCTCCTGGAAAATATATTCTCCACGAAGTCCAAATACAGCGGTAAATTTAGGAGAGAAGTTATACTCAACTGCTCCATATCCTGCATTGATAAACTGCACACCGTCATAGGTTTGTGGGTCTAAAACTCCAGGAATGCCCGCACTACCTCTAAAGGTTACAATGTCAAAATATCCGGCATCGATGCTTTGTTGGTTAAAATAAGCATCAAGGTTATCTGTGAATACCTGTGGTTGCTGAATATTTCTGTTGATTCGGAAGTTGAATTGAGTTGCTTCAAATCCAATGTTTTTAAAACGCCCACTATAACCTACAGATAGCTTACCTTTATATTCACCGTCATTATTTTTATGAAACTTATAAGAGGTTTCAATATTAGCCGCTAACTCATCCTCTTTAAGATCCTGATAGAATCTGTGGTTGTCTGATGTTGCTAAATCAGAAACGGTAAGTCCTGCATCGAAATTATCATTATCGATCGGAACTAAGGTGTTTTGCATTCTGTCTGGAATAACATTTTTCATAATGTTATAAGAAACACCCCAGTTTAGGTCAAAACGTTCATTTAGTTTGTGATCACCGAGTAATTGGTTTACAAATAAAGACGTTCTGTCAAAAGTAGATCTTCTTACGTAACCTCCTCCATTTGGAGCGTTGTCAAAAATGTCTATAACCCCTGTGTATTCGTCATGACTTTGTCCTGTTGAATTAATAAACAAAGAGTTGAACTTAAGAGAGTTGTTGTTGTTAATTCTGTAAAATACGTTACCTAACAAGGTAGAGTTCGTTTTGTATTCATATGCCTCATAATCAAGATCCTTTCTCGGAACACCTTGAGTATTAACAGCCCCTCTTGCAACTCCCTCTTTAAA
Source organism: Zhouia amylolytica AD3 (assembly GCF_000511935.2). NCBI lineage: Bacteria > Pseudomonadati > Bacteroidota > Flavobacteriia > Flavobacteriales > Flavobacteriaceae > Zhouia > Zhouia amylolytica. Next base: position 57,582 of record NZ_AYXY01000031.1, read on the forward strand.
GTTGTAATTGTTGTCGAAACTAGCCGATGCAAAAAAGCTTAATCTGCTTTCTTCGCCTAAGGTATATGAATCACCGCCTGTTAGAGAGAATGAATTTTCGACAGGAGTACTGGTGTTTCTATCCCAACTTGTATCAAAGTTATAAGACGTTAAAGGATTGTTTGGGTAATCTTTGTTGTAAAAACCAGTTTTGTTAGGACCATCCTGTAAATAGAATTTGTCTCTTTCCATGGCGCTGGTGTTTCCCCCAATACCTACTCCAAATTCAAAAAAGCCATCTCCTTTATAGTTTTTAGAGATGATGTCGATATTTGCTCCTGCAAAATCTCCGTAGTTTTTATGATTGAAGGTCTTTGAAATCCCGATATATTCAACGATGTCGGTAGAGAAAATATCTAAGTTGATGTTTTTTCTGGAAGGATTGTTTGATGGTAATGGTAGTCCATTCATGGTAGTGGAGTTGTATCTGTCTCCAAGACCACGAACATAAATGCTTCCTGAACCTTCTTGTTTAGAAATACCAGTTGTTTTTGTTACCGCTGTGGCAACATCACTAACACCTTTACGAGCAAGTTCTTCCGCACCGATACTTTGCTTAATTTCGATAGCTTTTTTCTGATCTAATAGCAAAGCTGTTTCAGATTCTCTTCTTACCGTAGTAGTAACAACTACCTCGTCCAGGCTTACACTACCTGCACCTAATCCAGTGTTAATCTCTGTTACTTTCCCTCCTTCTATTTTAACATTAGGGATGGTAACAGTCTCATAACCAACAAAACTAATGGTTACTGAATAGGTTCCCGGAGGAATGCTCCCGATTTCGAACAAACCGTCCATGTCGGTGGTTGTTCCTTTTGTTGTACCATTTACTTGTACATTTGCAAAGGGTAAGGGATCGTTGTTTAATTCCTTATCCGTAATTTTACCTACCACTGAACCTGCATTGTTTTGTGCCATTGTTAGGGTGGTAACCGCTAAAAATAATAATACTAATAATTGTCTCATCACGTCACTTTAAATTCTGGCGCAAAGAAACAGGGGCACTGTAAAGGTGACGTTATTCACAGGTTAATGTTCTGTAATTACATTGTTAGCTTTGTGTTACGCGTATTAAATGAATGTTAACTCCTTTTATTAATTAATATTATCTTTACTTTTGAGCGTAAATTTTAAAAAGAAACAAAATTCTTAAGATCATTAATAACTGGTTCTTAAGGAGTTGTTGAAGTAAATTTAAAGCAATGAAAAAAAGAGACATTAAAATTCTTCTGGTAGACGATGAACCGGATATTCTTGAAATCGTTGGATACAATTTATCTAATGAAGGGTATCAGGTAATTACCGCAAAAAATGGTGCCGAAGGGGTTTCAAAAGCAAGAAAGGAACAGCCACACCTAATTATCTTGGATGTTATGATGCCGGAGATGGATGGTATTGAAGCATGTGAGCAGATTCGAAAAATGCCGGATCTACAAGAAACTGTGGTTACGTTTTTAACAGCCAGAGGTGAAGATTACTCCCAGGTTGCAGGATTTGATGCAGGTGCAGATGATTACATCACAAAACCGATCAAGCCTAAAGTGTTGGTGAGTAAAGTAAAAGCTTTGTTGAGAAGATTCAAAGAAGGTGGTGAAACGGCTGATAAAGTTGTGAAAGTAGGTGATATTACTATTGATAGAGATGAATACAAGATTATTCAGAATGGGGAAGAGATAATTTTACCTAGAAAAGAATTTGAGTTGCTTTCGCTTTTAGCATCTAGACCGGGCAAAGTATTCAAGAGAGAAGAAATATTAGATAAAGTATGGGGTAACGAAGTGGTTGTTGGTGGCCGTACCATTGATGTGCATATTCGTAAACTTCGCGAAAAAATTGGTGATGATCACTTTAAAACTGTTAAGGGGGTCGGATATAAGTTTGTTCTTTAAATGGCAATACAACTTAAAAAGTCATATAGGTTTGCATTACGTTCTTCAACATATATCACCCTAATTGCATCAACGATTGTAGGGGTGTTCTTGTATTTACTCTATGAATTCGACCTGTGGGTAATTATTACTTTCGCTCTTTCCTTATTCGCATTATGCTTTTTCATCCTTCAATACAGAGTCGAAAAGTTTATCTATCGAAGAGTAAAGCAAATTTATGACGATGTTTCACTGCTGGAGTCCAGTTCTTTCCAGAATCAGGCAGTAACAACAGATATGCGAACGCTAACCCACGAGATCGAAAAGTTTGCCAAGGATAAAAAACTTGAGATAGAAACCCTAAAAGTTCGTGAAAACTATAGAAAAGAGTTTTTTGGGAATGTCTCTCATGAATTAAAAACACCTTTATTTACTGTTCAGGGGTATATTGAGACTTTACTGGATGGCGCGATGGATGATAAAAAAGTTCGAAAAAAATATCTTCAACGAGCAAATAAGGGTGTAGAGCGACTCATATATATTGTCAAAGATCTGGATATGATTACTAAATTGGAAGTTGGTGATTTGCATCTGGAATATGAAGAATTTGATATTGTCGAATTGGTGCAAAGTGTATTTGAAATGTTTGAAATGAAAGCTGCCAAGAAGAATATCACGCTTACATTCGATATGCCTTATGATGAGCCCATCATGGTGTACGCCGACAAAGAACGTATTCAACAGGTGGTTACAAATTTGGTGGTAAACTCTATTAAATACGGAAGAGAAGAAGGAACCACCGAGGTTAGCATTGAGAATTTAATTAAAAATAAAGTAATTGTCAGGATTACAGATAACGGAGAGGGAATCGAAAAGCATAATATAGCTCGGATCTTTGAGCGTTTTTACAGAATTGATAAAAGTGGTAGCCGTAAAGAAGGAGGCTCTGGCTTAGGACTTTCTATTGTAAAGCACATTATTGAAGCCCATAAAGAAAAAATTTATGTGGAAAGTGTTTTTGGAATGGGTTCCGAATTTTCATTTACCCTCGAAAAGGCTAAATAGACTGGTATAATCAATCTCAGTCCTAAAATCAGATAGCCCTGAATAATCATTTATCTTCTTTAAGTCTTCAATACGGAAATCCTTTTGCCTGGCATAAGGAACAATACCTTGTTTGTCCAGGCGCCTTGCAAGGTATTTTTGTTCGTATTGACCAGGGGTCGGAATAAAAAATGCTTTTTTTTCAAGTTTAGCCAAATCCATTACGGTGGTGTATCCGGATCGGGAGAGTACAATGTTACTCTGATTAAAAGCAGCCTCCAGTTCGGCGGAATTCATAAAATTGAAAAATGTTACATGTCCGTTTCGTTCAATTTTTTGCTCTTTTTCAATTTTACCCTTTACGAACAAAACTTTACCATCAAACTTATCAACCTCTTTTGTTAAAAGGGCTTCCAGTATGGTGCGTTGTGGTTCCGGGCCGGAAATTATTACCATTAAATCGTAAACCTTTTTCTGTACTTTTTTATCAAGACGACTTAAAGGCCCCAGGTATTTAATCTTAAGATCCGAGTTTGTTAAATGTCCTAACTTTCCTGTAAGGTTGGGTTCTCCTTCTATATCTGGCACCCAGCATTCTGAAAAGCGCTTAATGACTTGTTGATGTATTTTTGAACTAAGCCAGGTCGTATTGCCGGTAAGAACGTTTAATTGATGGGTGATAAAAACCGAAGGAACATCCTTACTGTAAACCCCCATTCTGTTATCGGAAATAATTCCATCGATGTCAAATTCTTTTATAAGAGCCTTTAACTGGTTTCTTTCTTCTGTAACAGCTTTAATGATTTTAGGAGAATCCCAAATCATTTTTAGCTTAAAATTCTTTCCCTTAACTGCATATTGAATTTGATACGACGGTAATTCTATAGTGCTAAGGGTAGGGAATTCTTTTCTGAGGAGTTCAAGAGCCACCCCGTCAGAAGCTATAATGGGAGTGTAATTTTGTTGCTTTAGGGCATTTATAATAGGAATGCACCTCGTAGCATGACCCAGTCCCCAGTTTAATGGAGCAACCAGAATCTTTTTTCTTTCTGTCATTTTACAAAAAAACTACATTTTTATCTCTTGTATATTTCCCTAATTTTGTCAAAATATTAAATAATTGAAATATTTATTTCTAAACCGAAATTTTTTTGGGAGGTGGTTTTGAAGAGAACCGCTTGTTGTATGTGGTTTAATTAAAGAATTTAAAGTGGGAAGCAAAAACAAATTAAAGCGTTTTAGAGAGAATGAGACATTCTCAAATATGGTACAACCTACCAGGGAGGAGTTGATGAATGGTACCTTTTCATTAAAAGGGAGATGGAATGAAGCGTTTTTTAAAAACGACCATCCTATTGTACTGGAGTTGGGATGTGGTAAAGGAGAGTATAGTGTAGGTTTAGGAAGAAGGTTTCCTGAAAAAAACTTTATCGGTATCGATATCAAAGGAGCTCGAATGTGGAGAGGCGCTAAAACGGCTCTTGAGGAAAATGTTGCCAATGTCGGCTTTTTAAGAACTCAAATTGAATTGATAGAAAACATTTTCGAAGCTGGAGAAGTTTCCGAAATATGGATCACGTTTCCTGATCCTCAAATCAAATATAAACGAACTAAGCACCGAATGACGAACAGTGCCTTTTTGCAGATGTACAAAAGAATACTCAAGCCTGATGGTGTTATGCACCTGAAAACGGATAGTGAGTTTATGCATGGTTATACACTGGGCCTGTTACATGGTGAGGGTCATGAGGTCTTATACGCAAACCATAATGTCTATAAAAATGAAGGAAGTCCGGATGAGGTTACCTCGATTCAGACTTTTTATGAAAAGCAGTATCTTGAGCAGCAAAAACCTATTACCTACATTAAATTCAAGATAAAATAAATGGAACATTTAGCCATACTTTTTTTTGCCACTTTTTCAGCAGCACTTATGGGAGTCGTTCCACCTGGTTTGATTAATATGACAGCTGCAAAGGTGAGCTTGACTAAAGGAAAGGCTAATGGAATTCTCTTTGCAACAGGAGCTTCAACCACTGTTGTTGCCCAGGCCTATGTTGCCGTATTAATATCAAAATACCTTTACAACAATCCGTTTGTAATAGACATACTCCTAAAAATAGCATTGGTGGTATTTGGTTTTTTTGCAGTTTATTTTTTCATCGTGGCCAGAAAAAATAAAGAGAAAAAGTTTAAGGAGGTTGACGTAAGTAAACGAGGTAGTTTTCTTAAGGGAATGTTGTTGGCACTGGTTAACTTACTTCCGATACCCTATTTTTGCGGATTAAATGCGGCCTGGAAAGTTTCCGGATGGATTAAATTTCAATTGTGGGACGTATTGACATTCATAATAGCTGCCGGAGCTGGAACATTTGCAATGCTTTACATGTATGTCGTGTATTTTGATAAGCTACAGGCAAAAAGTGACCGATTCTCCCGCTATTCAGACTATGTGTTGTCAGTATTGATGCTTATCTTGGTGATCATAACATTTATTCGAATCTTTTATGGCGAGTAACGATAATTTTTTCGAACGGGTTTATGAAATTGCCAGACAGATTCCTTATGGTCGTGTTACCAGTTATGGAGCTATCGCCAAATACCTGGGGGCAGCAAGAAGTGCACGTATGGTTGGATGGGCTTTGAATGGCAGTAGTTTAAAAGAGGATGTTCCGGCGCATCGCGTGGTGAATAGAAAGGGCATCCTTACCGGGAAACACCATTTTCAAGGAACAAACCTAATGCAGCAACTTCTTGAAAATGAAGGTGTTTTAGTGAAAGATAATCAAATTATTGATTTGGATAAGTATTTTTGGGATCCAATGGACGAACTTTTATGAGCCATTTAGGCATGAAGTCTATCAATTACTATTATCCACTTATTATTGTTTTCGATCTAACATCTTTATTATCTAAAAGCTAACCATTATCTTTGCAATTTAGAATCAATTTAATTAGAGGTGAATAACCTTGAGAATTATAATTATAAACGTCATCAGAATATATGAAGTTAAACAGGAAAGATATATTAAAAGCTCTTGAAAGTATTTCAGCACCTGGAGAAGGTCAGAACATGATAGAGAGTGGTGCAGTTACAAATGTGATGACTTTTGGAGATGAAGTAGTCGTTGATATCACTATAAACAACCCAAGCCTGCAAGCTAAAAAGAAAACTGAAGTTGAAATATTAAAAACCATCCACGATAAGGTCTATAAAAAGGCTAAAGTGAAAGTAAATATTAAAGTAGACGCTCCTGAAAAACCACAGGCAAATCAAATTAAAGGGAAGCCAATTCCCGGAATCAAAAATATTATTGCCGTAGCCTCAGGTAAAGGAGGTGTGGGTAAGTCAACTGTTACCGCTAACTTGGCTGCAACTATGGCCAAAATGGGTTTTAAAGTTGGACTTTTGGATGCTGATATTTATGGACCATCTATTCCCTTGATGTACGATGTAGAAGGAGAACGACCATTGGCCGTAAATGTCGATGGAAAATCCAAAATGAAGCCTATCGAAAATTATGGGGTTAAGATTCTTTCTATCGGGTTTTTTACGCAACCTAACCAAGCTGTAATTTGGCGTGGACCAATGGCTGCAAAAGCACTAAATCAAATGATATTTGATGCTGATTGGGGAGAATTAGATTTTCTGCTTATAGATTTACCTCCGGGGACTGGAGATATTCATTTAAGTATTATGCAGGCAATGCCTATTACGGGAGCAGTGGTAGTAAGTACACCTCAAAATGTGGCACTGGCGGATGCTCGTAAAGGAGTAGCTATGTTTCAACAAGAGAGCATAAGTGTGCCGGTATTGGGAATCATAGAAAATATGGCATATTTTACACCTGAAGAATTACCTGACAATAAATATTATATCTTTGGGAAAGAAGGAGCCAAAAATCTTTCAGAAGACTTAAAAGTTGCTTTCTTAGGTGAACTTCCATTGGTGCAAAGCATAAGAGAGGCTGGTGACGCAGGGAGACCTGCAGCTTTGCAAACAGCAACCCCTCTTGAAGAATCCTTCGAAGAGTTAACAAAGAATGTTATACAAGAAGTGGTGAGCCGAAACAAAAGTTTACCACCAACCGAAGCTATTAAAATAACCACAATGGCAGGTTGTTCGGCGGCTAAAAAGTAGTAATTATGACTTTAGACGAAATTAAGTTAAATGTAGAAAAGGCATTAGAAGAAATACGCCCTTTTTTAAAAAGTGATGGAGGCGATATTTCATTGATTTCTGTAGACGAAACGCTAGTAAGGGTTCGTCTGGAAGGTGCTTGTGTAGGTTGTCATGTCAATCAGATGACATTAAAGGCTGGGGTAGAGACAACCATAAAGAAATATGTGCCTCAAATTGAAAAAGTAGAAAATATAGCTTAGGTTAAAGTCTATTGCTAAAATAGAGGATAACACTACAGTATGAAATCGGTAATATTGTTCCCTTTGAAGAGGCAATTACTGAATTAAAATTGCTATTGTAATGATTAAAACAGACATATTAATAATAGGAGCAGGTCCTACAGGGTTATTTGCTGTTTTTGAGGCCGGATTACTTAAATTAAAATGCCATTTAATTGATGCATTGCCACAGCCAGGAGGGCAATGCTCAGAAATATATCCTAAAAAACCAATCTACGATATTCCAGGCTTTCCAGAAGTTTTAGCTGGTGATTTAGTAGATAATTTAATGGCTCAGATAGCTCCTTTCGAACCGGGTTTCACCTTGGGAGAGCGAGCTGATACTATTGAAAAATTAGACGACGGTTCATTTATAGTTACTACTAATAAAGGAACAAAACATCACGCCCCGGTAGTGGCTATCGCTGGTGGTTTGGGAAGTTTTGAACCCCGTAAACCGCTAATTGATAATTTAGTAAACTACGAAGATAAAGGAGTGGAGTATATCATAAGAGATCCAGAGCTTTATCGTGATAAGCGTGTGGTAATAGCAGGAGGTGGTGACTCTGCCCTTGATTGGAGTATATTTCTTTCCGATGTAGCCGCAGAGGTTACCTTGGTCCACCGACGTAACGAATTCCGTGGTGCTCTCGACTCGGTAGAGAAGGTCCAGGAATTAAAAAAGTTGGGTAAAATCAACCTGTTAACCCCTGCTGAAATTACAGAACTTAAAGGTAACGGCAAATTAGAGGAGTTGGTTGCCGAAAGAGAAGGTGAAGAAATCCGATTGGAAACAGATCACTTTATACCACTATTTGGATTAGCTCCTAAGCTTGGCCCAATTGCAAATTGGGGACTTGAAATCGAAAAGAATGCGATTAAAGTAGATAATACACTGGATTATCAAACCAATGTTCCTGGGGTCTATGCTATTGGTGATGTAAATACATACCCGGGGAAGCTTAAATTAATCCTTTGTGGATTTCATGAAGCTACGCTAATGTGTCAAAGTGCCTATCAGCGTATATATCCTGATAAAAAATACGTTATGAAATATACAACGGTAAGTGGAGTAGATGGTTTTGACGGAACCAGAAAGGAAGCGCCAAAAGCCGTAGTTAAAACGATAGAATAAAATTTTAAAACAAATAGTCTACTGATTTAGTAGACTATTTGTTTTCTTTTACTACTTTTGCATCCAAATTTAATTCGATGTCCGATATTACGATTAAAATTACAGATAGGGAAGGTGTAACACACGAGGTACAGGCACCAACCGATATGGCTATGAATGTCATGGAATTGGTAAAAGCATATGAACTAGCCCCTGAAGGAACCATAGGTATTTGTGGAGGTATGGCTATGTGTGCTTCTTGTCAATGCTACGTAAACTCGGATCATGAATTACCAGAGATGTCTCCAGATGAAGACGCCATGCTGGCTGAAGCATTTTATGTAAAGGATAATAGCCGCTTAGGATGCCAAATTCAGTTAACGGATAATTTGGAAGGTCTTGAAATTGAATTAGCACCAGAGAGTTAAACATCCTTTTTTATAAGGTAATTTTTTAATTTTCGGGGTCCCTCCAGGACCGTCCTGACGATTCGGAGATACCCATCTTCGGTAATATCTGTATACCACTTTATAAGGGTAATATTACCATTTTCTATTTCAAGTCCGGTTATGCTTCTGGGGTGCACACAACTTCCATCATTAAAAAATGGTATCTGTCCCGGTTCGGGAAATCTAGGCCTGTGGGTATGGCCAGCAATGGTTAGCTGGTTATTCTCCTCAACTATCCATCGTTTAATTCGACGCTCGATTTTTATAAGTTCTTTATAGTTTTTAGCTGGGCTTGTAGGGTCAGCGATTCCTATAATTTGAAGAGGTTTCCATAGAATCCTTACCATTAATCTGCTTAATCTCCAAAAGCCAAAGTTCCACCAATCAGCTTGATGTCCATGAATTAAGAATATTTTTTGCTTGGTGACTTCATGCTCCAATACAATACTTTCGTGAAAGTTGATGTTTGGAAGTAATGGAATTTCTGTACCCGTTACAGGGTCGAAATAATGATCATAATTTTTAGCGACTGTGTCTTTGTTTTTGTAAACCATATCATGATTTCCATAAATCATGAATAGCCTGCCTTTTTCATAAAAATTTTTCAAAAGGAGGTAAATATGTTTGTGGGATTTGAAGATAGATTCAAAGCTCAAATTCTCCCACAATTCATCACCATCACCAAGTTCTATATAAGTGAAGTCATTTTTATAATACTGATTAAGTGCGTAGAAATAGATGTTTCTATTGTTGGCAAAGTCGTCGGCATAACTATTATCACCCCTATGGCAGTCGCTGAAAAGAATAAACTTAGACTGATCGTTAAAAGTTATCTTTTTAGCATTACTGAATGCATTAGTTAATCTATGTTTGGTAGCCATACAAGCAATATCAATTGAAAAGCATTTAAAAATAGCACTTTTCAATCTAATTACTGTTTTATACGGTCAATGTTTTTGTTTTGATTTCAGCCAAAATCCCATCCCATAGAAGAATTCTTTTCTCAAGAGCTTCTTTGGCTACAGCAATACATTCCAGATATTTTTCTTCCGTATCGCATAACTCTTCTACCATTTTCATGGCCATTGGTCCGTGCTCATCTCCATCAAGTTCAATATGTCTTTCAAAATAGTATATGAGTTTGCTTAAATCTTTTTCCGGGAAGTTAAGCTCCATATTCTTTAGAATAGAAGTAAACATGTCAGGGATAAGTTCTTCTCGCCCAAAAGTAAATGCAGCAGCAATTTTATGCGGCTTTGCATCTGCTATAATTTCAAATGTAAAATTTAGAAACTGTTTAACACCCTCTGGAAGCGATGATGAAGCAATAGCACTAATAATGTCATTATTTGAAGAAAGGGAAGCCAGAAGGTTTTTAATAGCCACAGTTGATGCACCAAATGATTTCATCGCTTCAATGTACATTTCAAAATGACTTTGCCTGAGGCCTTCTGCATTGATATCAGTTTCTTCGGCAAGAACAATTTCATTAATCAAATAGCGGGTTTGAGGGTTGCCAACAGGAACCCATGGCGATTGAGTACAAGTTAAGCTGTTTTGAAGTGCCTTAAGCAAGCTCATAAAATCCCATACAGCAAAAACATGATGTTGCAAGAAAATGTTTAATTCCTCTGGGGTTTTAATATCTTTGTAAAGTGGATGTTCTAATAAGGAACTTCTTTCTTCTTTGATTGCTTCAAATACCTTTTCAATCATATTTTGAAATTTTTGCAAAAATAACTGAGGTATAATTACACTGCAAGTTTTAGACGAGAAGAACGACCAAACAAACGAATTTTTAGTAAATTTATTATTATTCAAATCGAAAAGGGATGAATTGGAATCATCAAGAGTTGCCGTTTACCATGGAACTTAGTTTTAATAAGCTCATTGAAAAATATGAGGAACAAGCTAAGGGAGAAGATATTTTGCTGGCGGAGCGAGCTCAAAAAGTTCTGGAAGTCCAAAGACCCTACCCTGTGTTGAGGTCCGGATTTATAGATGTATCCCTTTTAGAAAAATACAGAGAACCAATTCAGGTCATTCTTCAGGATTCTTTTGCGCCGGTACTTACCGAAAACGAGATTAAAATTGCAACAATTCCTTTTGATAATGTCGTGTTTAACTCCTCAAAGCGATTTAAAAAAATCATGGAAGAGGCAGGTACTGACTTCAGCTTTGAGATGAGGCATACCCGAGAAGAAGATATGTACATCCTGGCTTGCAGTTTTATATTATCTTATCAATATAATATTGATCTGCAATTTAAGAGTCCCTTATTCTTTGATGTTCCGGATAAAAATGGCATGGTCAAAACATACAGAATCATGTATAATGCTGATTTTATGGAGCTTGTTTCGACAGATAAATCAAAGGACATTTCAGACGAAGATATTGCTGAATTGCTAGATAATTTTGAGAACATTGAACTTTGGAAGCACCATTTCCCGCCAAATAGTTGGCAGGCTAAAGGCTTTATTATTGCCTCCATGTTTGATGTAACCCTCGAAAATTCGATATCCGAACTAAAAACAGGACTTTTATCCCAAAGGGTAGATGGCGATTTTTTTGTAGACCAGTTTGAAAGAATTTTTCAGTCCATATTTAATATTCACGATCTGAGGGTAGGATTTGTGAGATTTGATGAAGAGACCAACCAGTTTGAACGAGATTTCTCCGAAAATATACCAAGTTTTTTATTAAAGGATAATACTTCTAAAGGTTGTAAAACAAGCCTCTGTAAATTCTCATATGAGAAGCTTATCGAAAATCATGAATGTTTTGCCATTTCTGATGTAGATAAGTATTTTAAACGTTCTCCCGACGAATATGAATTTAAGATATTTAAGGAGCAGGGTATTAAAAGTGTGATATTAGCGCCTGTAGTAGACGGGAAGGAGCTGCTGGGAGTACTTGAATTAGTTTCAAAGCGTACCAGGGAGTTAAATAGTATTAATGCCAATAAATTAAAAGATGTAATGCCTTATTTGGTGGCGGCCACTGTTCGCTCCAAAGAAGAATACCATAACAAAATAGAAGCCATTATTCAACATGAGTGTACTTCAATTCACGACAGCGTATATTGGCGATTCGAACAGGAGGCTAAACGATTTCTGAAAGATAATACTTTAGGGAATCAAACAAGTTTTCAGGAGATTGTATTCAATGATGTTTATCCCTTATATGGTCAGATAGATATAAAAGATTCCTCAAAAGCGAGAAATGAATCTATTAGAAAAGACCTCATGATACAACTGTCATTAGTGGAACAGATTTTTAAGCAGGCTTTTGAAATTAACCCATTGCCTATTTACGAAGAGTTATTGTTCAGAATTCAGCCATATCTGACGAACTTAAAATCAACCCTGCATACAGATACCGAGCAGAATATATTAGATTTATTAAATGATGAAGTCCACCCTTTTTTAAGGCATATGGAAGGGAAACAAGGATATTTAGGTGACTTGATATCTAATTATTTCTTTCAGATTGATGAAAAGTCAGGAGCAATATATGACCATCGTAAGAATTATGATATTACGGTTACTAAAATTAATAAGCGGTTGGCATCGATTATAGACAAGCAACAAAAGAACGCACAAGCTATGTATCCTCATTATTTTGAGCGGTACAAAACCGATGGGGTAGAACACAATATGTATATTGGTGAAACCATCACCAGAGAGGATAGCTTTAATGAGTTGTATCTATATAACCTTCGGCTGTGGCAATTACAAGTGATGTGCGAAATGGAAAATGCCCACTATAATTTACTTCCGGAATTGCCGATTCAGTTAGATGTTGCTTCATTATTACTGGTATATAATTCACCTTTGTCAATTCGGTTCCGCATGGACGAAAAGCAGTTTGATGTTGACGGTACTTACAACGCTCGATATGAAATTTTAAAGAAGCGGTTGGATAAGGCTTATATCAAAGGAACCAAAAAGAGATTAACTGAAAAAGGAAAAATAGCCATCGTGTATTCTCAAAAAAAGGATGAAAGAGAATATATGAGATATATAAAGTTTTTACAATCGAAGCAACTGTTATCTCAAAATGTAGAAATAATCGAGCTGGAAGGTCTTCAGGGAGTAAGTGGTCTTAAGGCTATTAAGGTTGAGGTTCTTTACAAAAAGAAGGATAGCGATAAGATATTCTATACCTACGATGATTTAATACAAGAGTTGAAAAATTAAAATCCGGCAGCTTTAAACGAAATACCAAAGGCCAAAACAGAAATGATGATTCCTAACATGAAAATACTATAGGTAATTCTAAGTATTCGATATTTACGTTCCAGCACCTTACCTAAGAAGTATAAATCTTTGCTAAGGCTATCGTAAAGATAATCTTTGTCATTCATTATTTCGTTCATTCCCCATTGGTATTCCTCCAGGTCCATTTTATAAAAGTTTCCAAAAAACAAGAGGTTTGCCTTTCTGTCAATAACATCCTGTTTTGTGAATTCCCCACTGGTTATTTTAGGCCTGGTAGCTATAATTGATAGTACCATAGAGACTACACTAAAGCAAACAAATATTACTGTCGGATAAATTAAATAGGCATTAGACGGATTGTCCAACTTTGGAATCAGGTTGGAAAGAGCCAATGAAATAATGATGGCATTAACGGAAAGTAAAATATTCGCTTTGGTGTCAGCAATGCTACTAAGATTAATGTGATTTCTCATGGCAACCCTGAACATAGTCTCTATTCCACGCTCGGGGACTCCCGATTTATTCTTCTTTTGCTTTTTTTCCAGTGCCTTTAACCTTTCGGCTTCCAGTTTACCTCGTAACTTCCTTAAGCTTTTAATTAGCTTTAGTAGGTTTTTGCTTTTTTGAGGTTGCCAAAATTCTATAGCATGTTGGGTGTGGAATTTGTGGTGTTCTTTAAACATTTTAATGTTCTCCTCCAGCCATTCCTCATCCGAATATTCTTTGAAATTCAACAGACGAAGCTCTTCTCTTAATAAGTCCGATATTTCATCATAATTGGTCGAGGCGAAATGTGAAAAATCTGCATCTGCTATTATTTTTTCAAGCTGAGTGCTGGGTGAAGCATTGAACGCAGTAGCAAGAATACAACTTTTTACTGTTTGTATTTTATCATCAGGATAATTTTCATTTTTAAGAAACTTTTCAGCCATTTCAGCTCCTTCCCTTTCATGATTCTTTCTGGTTTGGATGTAGCCTATGTCATGAAACCAGGCTGCAAGCTCAAGTATTTCAGCATCATTCGTATCAATATGCTCCGCTTCAATAAGCTCATGAACATGTTTGACCACCCTTTGGGTATGATTGTAGTTGTGGTATAAATATCCATGTGGGAGCTCTTGATTTAAGGTATTAAGAACATACTCCTTTGTTTTTTCAAGGATGGTAGCCATTTTAGAGATAAATTTTTATAGACCTAAAGTTACTCTTTTTATTGAAAAAATATTTATCAATTCATAAACATCGTGATTTCGTAAGTCGTCATAAACCAAAGAAACAAGAACCTATGGCCAGGAGAAGGTTGACTAACACTATGAAAATTTCGTTATTTAAAATAATACTACTAGGAAATTATGTTTTATATAATTACTTTATCCTAATTTTGTATGTTCCGTAAATAATTGATTGAACATGAAGCAACGAATTACCTTAAAGGAAATATCAAAGAAGTTAAATGTATCTATTTCTACTGTATCTAAAGCCTTAAGTGATAGCCCCGAAATTAGCGATAAAACAAAAGAGGTAATTAAGGCGTTCGCAAAGGAGCATAACTATAAACCCAATAATATTGCGCTGAGCCTTAAAAATCAGAAGACAAAAAATATTGGGATCATTGTTCCTGAAATAGTTCATCATTTCTTCTCTTCCATTATTAACGGCGTGGAAAGATATGCCACCGAAAAGGGTTATAATGTAGTGGTGTGTTTATCTGATGAATCTTTTGAAAAAGAAGTGATTACCGCACAAATGCTTGCTAACGGGAGTATTGATGGTTTTATCCTGTCCTTAGCTAAGGAAACCCAGGAGAAACAGGACTTTCATCATCTGAATGAAGTCATCAATCAAGGAATGCCAATTGTAATGGTAGACCGGGTAACCGATCATGTAGATAGTGATAAGGTTATTATTGATGATACTCAGGGTGCTTTTAACGCGGTTAATTATTTAATTGAAAAAGGAGCTAAGAATATAGGTTTAATTACAATGCCTGACTATTTAAGTGTGGGGAGATTAAGAACTCAGGGTTATACAGCCGCTCTGGAAAATGCTGGCTTGCCGGTAAATCCAGATCATATACTCAAATTAGAAGCATTGAACGGAGGTCAGGATGAAATAAAGGAATTTATTGAAGCCAATAATTTTGATGCTGTTTTTGGAGTTACAGAATACTTTGCCGTAACGGCCATGAAAGTGGCTCAGAAATTGGGCATGCGTATTCCGGAAGACTTTTCAGTTATAGGATTTACTGATGGTATAATTTCACAATGTGCAAGTCCTACCTTAACGACGGTCAGTCAACACGGTGAAGATATAGGCCGACAAGCAGCAACCATGCTTATCAATAGGTTGGAGAATGAAGACAAGCACATTCCCTATAATACTCATATATTAAAAACTACCTTAATTCACAGGGAGTCCACCAAATAGTTTTATTCGGTCTTAAAACTGTAAATTCCAGAAGAGGATTGATTTCCTTCGATGTCATAGGTTATAACCTGCCAATAGTAAACTTTGCCAGTTACTAAATTAACATTCTCTAAGGTTGAGGCATTGAAATCATTTGCAACACTTTCGGTTTTACCGTCAATGGTGTCCAGGTATATATCATATGATGTAATGTCATTGTCAACGTCGGTACCAACCCATTCTAAGTATGTTGTACCTGATGAAGCTGAAATAGTAGCCCCGGATTTCGGATAAACTATCGCAGCGGGGAAAGGAGCATAATTGGAAGTCCCATTTCCTGCAAGATAAAACTTCCAGGTTTCGCTTTGGGCAGTATCCGTGGTTTTGTCAGATTTTGAGATGACTAACCAAGAGTATGGTTCTCCTTTCATTAAGGTGATGTCGGTTGTAGAAGAAGTAGAAGTATATGTTTTTTCTTCATCAGTATTTAAATTTTTAACGATCAGTTCATATAGGTCCGTATGTACTGAAGGCATCCAGGAAAAAGACACTTTACTTTGGATGTCGTTTATTGATTCTCCACTTACACATACTTCGTTGTTTGCAGGAAATTCTAAGGAAGCTTTTGTTGGCGGATTAATTTGCTCTTCTTCTTCTTCTGAGTCTCCACCACTACTGCACGAAAGTATTAACATTACAATTAAAAAATAAAAAATAGTTCTATGTTGTTTATAGCGAATCATTGCTTGATGATTTTAATGGTTTGACTTAAAGATTTTCCTTTAAGAACTATTAAATAGTGCCCGGGAGCTAATTGTGAAGCTGGTATCTTAATGCTATTATCAGGACTTATTTCCTGAGTTTTCTTATATACTTGCCTACCATCAATTGAATGAATTGAGACATCTGTTTTTGAGTCTTCAGTGGTTAATAAAACAGTAACTTCATCAATAACCGGATTGGGATAATAAGATACCGATGGAGAAACATAAATAAGATCTTCATATACTCCTTGACAATCGATTCCGGTTGTGACAGAAATTCTGTTTTCACCTTCTTTAAGACTTACTGTGAGTTGTTCTTTATCCGTTTCCTGGGTAATTCCATTAACAGTCACCTGATAACGGTCCCCACCGCTTAAGTTCAAGCTAACTAATTTTAACTTGGTATTTACCTGAGATTGAACTGAAAGATCATCTGGTTCTGTTATCACTACAGTAAAACATTGTTCATAGTCCGCTTCGCCATCCACGGTAAAACATAAATAGTAACTACCGGACGCCAGTGCCTCGGCAGACCAGCTAGTGTTAAATGATTCATTCAGAACAAGACCATTGCCAATCAGGGAAACCGAGTAAGGCAAAACCTCTTCTGTGGTTACCTCAATTTTACCATTATTGGCATCTCGACATGTTTCACTGGTCGTCATTATTTTGAAGTTTGTATTTGGTAGGGTGAATATTTCACATCCGTTGATATCAACCGTAGCGCCAAGAGTTGTATTAGGGCAAAGGTCGTCCGTATTTAATACCCCGTCACTATCTTCGTCAGGAGGATTGCTATTCGGAAATAAAGCACTTGGGTTATTCCCGTATATTCTAAATTCACCCGGTGCGAGCGCTATAGGATCTGTGGTATTGCTAACAATATGTTTTGAATTTTCATTGAGGAATTCATACCATACTCCGGCTTCTTGAAATTCCGGGTCGATGTTTTGTGTGGTAACACCAAAATTACCGATTATGGTAACGAAACTAATCGCACCAGCTTCCGTTGAAGAGTTTTTTAAATGTATAGACTTTAAACCGTCATCTCTTCCTGAATCAACCTTAAAATCAAGAGTTTTAAAAATAGGTTCATTTAATTTTAGTTTTATAAGTTTAGACCAGAGATCATAAATAGCTTTTCTTTCGGGATCTTCAAAGTAATCCCAGCGAATAGGTTTATTTCCAACCCTACCATTAAAATCAATCGAATAATCGTATCCCAATTCACCAAATTGCCAGATCATCTTCGGGCCTGGGACTGTAAAGAAGAAAGCCCCTGCCAGTTTTAACCGATCCAAAGCCGTAGATAACTGGGTGATGTTATGGTCTGGTCCTGAATTTCCATATGCTAAATTTTTAAACATGAGCCGCTCTTCATCATGACTTTCCATATAAGACATATTCAGGACTCCCGGAAAATTCTTGACTTTAAATGAAACAGCTGAAAAGTCAGATTTACCGTTTTCATGGTAGCCCATGGTGGCTTCATTGTATTCTGGGTTTAGTTTGTTCCAAAGCATAATTCCTTTACCCTCATCAAAACGATAATTGGCCCATTCTTCTTCCTCCTCAGCTGAGGTACCTATACCAAGATGTTCAAAGATGATATAAAAATCAGGATCGATCTCCCATTGGAAATCTGCGTACAATTTTAAAACATCAACCCTGTCTTGATTATATGAATTAGTACAGTTCTCGTCATTTGTACAGTTTTGGGTAAATCCTTTCGTTAAATCCCATCTGAATCCATCAACCTTATATTCTTCAATCCAATATTTTGTTGTTCTTTCAACATATCTTCTTGTAGCATCAGTCTGATGGTTAAAATCGTTAAAAAATGCGTAGGCATGAGTTGCTTCCTGATTGAAAAAGGGATTTTCTGCGGAGGCATTTCCTTCTAGGCCCCCATTACTATCGTTCCAGAGTCTGAAGTATGGGTTTTGCCCTGTGGCATGATTGTATACCACATCGATAATAACTGCCATGCCTCTTGTATGGCATTCGTCGATAAATTGTTTAAATGCTGTCGGAGTGCCATAGTATTTATCTAACGCCATGTGAAAAGAAGGATTGTAACCCCAACTTTCATTACCGTCAAATTCGTTTACAGGCATTAATTCGATCGCATTTATTCCTAATTTTTGCAGATAATCTAATCGATCTTTAACAGCATCAAAACTATGAAGTTCATCAAAATCTCTTAAGTGAAGTTCGTAGACCATGAGGTCCGTTTTTGCCGGCTTTTGAAAATTAGTAGATTGCCAGTTGTATACCGGATCTCCTGTTCGCAATAGCGTAACAGCTTCAGTGGTTGCTCCTGTTGGATATGCGGGAAGATTAGGATAAGTAATATCGTTGATAAAGGGATCGTTGTATTCATCCAGTATGATGGTAGAATAAGGATCGGCAATATTAATTTCATATTCAACTAAATATTGATACAAATGGTTAAATTGAGGGGTGAGTCCTGTGAGTTCAATCCAAAATAAATCCTTTGAGCTGTCTTTTTTCATTAAATAAGAATTGTCCACTTGCCAATCATTGAAATCGCCTATTACGTGAACAAATTCTTTCATTGGAGCATATAATACAAGGGTAGCCTTAGTAGGGTCATTGGGATCTATATTGATACCTTCCAGCATTCCTACAGGAATTGACTCTTCAATAACGCCGGGGTTTACAAATGCTTCAAATGTTAAGCTTTTGGTTTCCCCATTACTGACAGCTTCCAGGGTAAAACTTGTATTTTCGTTTACCATATAATTGTAGGTGTATGAAGTAGACGCCGTTGAACTTGTGTTGATCAGGGACTCATTGGCTAATAGACTATAAAAAGCATCGGTCGAGGTGTTAGCTGAAATACTAATTGAGGCTCCCGAATTTAAAATTACCGGATCTTTTGTAGGATTGATGAGGTTCAATTGAAAAGAACCTACATCAAAGAGGAAGTCTTTACAGTCAGTAGCTTTAAATTCCTGCGAGCCATCTTCATTTCTGAAAACCATTCCCATTTTAGTGGCGTTAGCAGCTTGTTCGGAAGTAAGGTCAAAATAAGTGTTGGGTGTAATGGTGATACTCCAGGTGCCGTCTCCGTTAGCCGTCATTAGCCCAATACCGTCATCTTGTCCCCAATTTCCAATCACATTGTATGCCCAGGGATTTGATTCGGTTCCAATCCCCGAATGCATATATACTTTTGAAGGATTATTAAAACCATTACAGTTGGTGGTGGTTGCATTAATATTGATAGTTATGGTTATGGAATCATCTGTGCTGAATTGCTGTGGCGATATGGTAACCTGGCAAAAGGATAAAGAGGAAATGAAGAATATAAATGAAAGTAAAAAAGACCTCATAATGGATGGTTTTTAAGATAAAAAGGGCTGATTTGTAAAAAAAACAGCCCTTTTTTGTGGAAACAGGTAATTTAGTTAGCTGTTAGCGTATACGTAAGATTTTCGATGTCTAAAGTAATTGTATAACTCCCTGCATCAACGGCAATATTATCCCCTCCTTCATCAAGAATACCATCGACGCCAGTGTCTCCATAGTTCAATGCCCAGTCGTCATTAGCTCTGAATTTGATTTCCCCGGCTGTTAGGTCGACATTCAGCTTCCAGGTGTCATCGGCGAAATCATAGGTCATATCGGTATCGGAATCCCATCCTCCCGGAGTGGCGCTACCTATTACACCCCATAGATCTATTGGTTCAATTGAATATTCCAAGGTGTTGAAGTTCACAGTAACAAAATAGTTTCCTGCTTCAACAACAATATTGTCTCCACCATTATCCAGGGTCCCGTCAACTCCGGTATCTCCATAGTTTAAGGCCCAATCATTATTTTGACGAAATTTCATTTCACCTTCCGCCAGGGTCACTATTGATTTCCAGGTATCTGTATAAGGGTCGTAAGTTAAAGCTAAGTCTGGTCCATCCCAACCATTTGGAGTTGCAGAACCTACTAGGCCCCAGGTATATTCCTCGATGGTATAAGTAAGGTCGTTCAGATTCAGTTCGATCTTATAAGTTCCCGCGTTCACCGCTATATTGGTTCCGCCTTCATCGAGTGTTCCATCGGCACCATCATCTCCATAGTTAAGTGTCCAATCGTTGTTTTCTCTGAATTTAATTTCACCATCAATTAGTGCTACGTAGGCTACTAATACTCCATCAGTACCTGTCTTATAGAAAGGGAGATCAGGTGTGGCTCCCCAGTCATTTGCTGCAGAACCAACAATACCCCATGTTGTTGAAGGATCAATTTTTTCAGAATAAGGGACAACGCTGATGCTCTGTGTTCCAGAAAAAAGACTTTCGATATCACTCATTTTAATTTCTATACGAACGTCCATTTGAGCAGTTTCTTCTGGAATAAGCCCAAGGCCCAAAGCAATATTGTTAAGTGCTTCGTTCGTAAAGACACTTTGGAGGTCATCTCCTGCAGCTACTTTTTTTGCTTCACTAAAGTCGCCTCCACTTACATCAAACAGAACGTTATATTGAGCGACCGCATCGTATCCAAATGCTGGCTCTGTCCAGGAAACCGTAAGCACTTCCTGATCTTTGTCTTCTTTTGAAAGCATCACGTTCGAACTGGATACCGAAACTTGAGTATTGGCCTCTGGGTTGAGGGTTACTTCATAATCATCATTGTCACAGCTAAACATTAAAGCTGAAAGTGAGATCATGAAAAATAATTTATGATAAAACTTTTTCATTGTTATTCATTTTAATGATTAGTAACCTTTATTCTGGGTTAAATTAGGGTTGGTGACAATAATATTATTTGGCAGCGGAAATAAATTTTTAAAGTCCTCTACACTGATACCATCCCTTGAGTTACCTTTAAATGGCCATAGATAATCGGCAGTCGTGAATTGTCCATAGCGAATAAGGTCTGTTCTTCTCTGACCTTCCCAGTATAATTCTCGAGATCTTTCATCAAGAACAAAGGCTGGTGTTAGGCTGCCCGCTGATATATTTCCTGAAGTATTTCCATAGGCTCTTTCTCTTAATGCATTGATATAGCTAACCGCCAGATTGAGGTCACCACCATTCGCGCCTTTTGCAGTAGCTTCAGCATAGTTTAAATAGATCTCAGCTAATCTGATAATAGGGAGATCTGTGTCCACAAAATCGCCGCCGGCATCACTTCCCTGGTTTCCTTCAGAATCGATATTTTTAAATTTGGTAACCGCATAGCCATCTTCAAAGGTGTTTGCGATAGTCTCAATTTCATAATTTTGCCCGTCAGTATAAAACATTGCTCTGCTGTCAGCCCAGTCTGTTGGATGTCCATCACCATCCGTAGCGGTAATGGCATTATCAAATTTACTGACTAAAGCTTTTGTGGTTCTTAATCCTGCCCAGCCACCATTTACACCAAAATTAGAAGCCGCCATAGTTCCTCCAATAGAAGCGTGAACTAAAAACGTGGTGCCTCCATAAGTTTTGGATTGTAAGCCATCAAAATTCAAGGCAAAGATGAATTCATTTTGTGCACCATTGGTATCATTGTCAGCAAGGAACAGTTCATCATATGCAGAACCATTTCCATTGGCATCATTAGTGTTTATTTGATAGGTAGAATTAATAACATTTGTTGAATAGACAATACAATCATCTAATCGATTCTCTCCTGTCCATACCTCAGCATTTAAATATAACCTTGAAAGTAAAGCCCAGGCAGCAACCTTATCAACACGCCCATATTCATTGCTTCCACTTTCTTTGAGAAGGTCTTGGATCTCCAATAACTCATTCTCAATGAAGGAAAATATTTCGGCTCTATTACTCTGTTCGGGTAATTCAGTCGAAACTATTGTTGTAAGAGGCACATTTGCGTACATGTCAATTAAATTGTAATAGGCAAATGCTCTCAAAAAACGAGCTTCTGCAATAAAAGACAGTACTTCACTATCGTTACTTAAGGCTTCTGCATTGGCAATAAATGAATTGCAGAATGAAACTTCCTGAGCTAATCTATAATACATTGCTTCGGTAAAGTCATTACTAGCAGACCAACTCATACCATGTAAGTTAGGAAGCCCCGGGTCACCCCAACCAACAACAGCATGGTCAGTGGTAAGTTCATTCAGGTTGTACAACATTCTTGAATATTGCGAAAAACCTTCATCTACACCATCAATATCTGCATCACCGGCAGGACCTTGCTGACCGGTTAATGCTAAACTGGCATATAACTTTGTTAATGCTCCTTTGGCTTCATCTGCGGTAGAAAAAACATCTTCTTCTGTAAAGCTATCAGGATCGATGGGAAATTGATCGAGTTCATTGTGACATGAAACCAATACTAAATTGGCTAAGATCAATGCTGAAAATATTTTATATATAAATTTCATTTTGAATAGCTTTTTTTATTAAAAATCAAGGTTAACTCCAAACACAAACGATCTTGGTCTAGGGTAGAAATTGTTGTCAATTCCTCCAGATATCTCAGGATCTATTCCATTGTAGTCTGATACGGTAAGAATGTTTTGAGCTGAACCATAAAGTCTGATACTTGCATTAGGCAATGCATTTTTTAATGTATACCCTAATGTGATATTGTCAACTTTAAAGAATGAAGCATCCTTAACATAGTGATCACTTTGAAGATTCGTTTCTGTAATGGTACTGAATCCAGTCGCTAAATAGTCAGCATGCAAATTCGTTAAAATATTGTTCTCGGTTAATCTTGCCAAATAACTAGTGCTGGAAGCTACGTTGTCATACATGTAGTTGCCAAAATTAGCACGTGTTATGATCGCTAAATCCCAATCTTTATAGGTTAAATTAGTGTTCAATCCCATGAAGATGTCGGCATAAGGATCTTTGTAAATGTACCGGTCATTATCATTGATAATTCCATCATCATTTCTGTCTACATATACACCTTCTAAAGGTTTTCCGGCATCATCGTATACTTGTTCGTAAACTAAAAAGCTAAAAGGAGCTTCCCCTTCAATATGTGTTTGGATGGTATTACCTACACCTCCCGAAATGCCACCTACAAATTGTTGATCTGGTAAATTCGTAATTTCATTATCATTTACGGCAATGTTGTAACTGATAGTCCATTTGAAATGATCGTTTCTTATGGCGTTCCAGTTTAACGCAACTTCAAATCCTTTGTTTTCCATATCACCAATGTTAGCTGGAATAATATTTCCGAAATTCGTGAAAGGATCGATAGTTGTATTACTAATTAAGTCCTGTGTTTCTTTTATGTAAGCATTGATTGAACCATAAATTCTTCTTTGGAAAAGAGAGAAATCGATTCCGGCATTAAACGTTTTTCCAACCTCCCAACGCAGATTTTCATTAATCGGTTCAGGACGATAAGTTTGATAAAAAGTGGAACCAAATTGATAATTTGCAGTAGATTGACTTCCTGTATATCTTGTTAAGAAGTTATAATCTCCTAATCCATTAACATTACCTACTTCTCCGTACCCGATTCGTAGTTTTAATTCATCAACGACCTTACTCGCCATCAAAAAGTCTTCATTCTGAATATTCCACGCCAGTGCCACAGATGGGAAATACCCCCAACGATCGTCAGGGTTTAACTTAGATGATGCGTCTGCTCTTAATGTGGCGGTTAATAAATATTTATCCTGAAAACCATAGTTAAAACGACCGAAGTATGAGAGTAGTACATTTTTTGATCTTCCAATCTGGATGAAATCTGGATTTCCATCTTCTTCAAGCTCACTGTTATAATTATCATCGTCATATCTGAAGTCCTGATAAGAATATCCCGTAACAAAATTGAAGCTATGGTCGTTAACTTCTTTTTGATAGGTCAGATAGGCATCAAATAAACGATTTCGGGAATTATTTGAATATCTGAACAACGATCCGTTCCAGTCCTCTTGAGAAGAAGGCATGTTTTCAGAAACAACAGTTCTTCCGTTGCTGTTAGAAATATCGTACCCCATGTTAACAGTAGCCGTAAGATCAGGGAAAAAGTGTAGTTTATAGTCGACTTTGGCATTACCAATAAAACGTCTCACCTCGGCATTATCATCCTGAAGTTTCAATAAAGCTACCGGGTTGGTAGGCGCTAGATTATTTTGAATAACGTCACCAGTTTCTGAATCTGTTACGTACCAGCCACTGTAATTATTAAATTTATCCGGCGCATTTTGATCGAATACAGGTTTCGTAGGATCAAAGGCAATAGATGAACCTATAGCTCCCCTGTTAGCGAAAGTGTTTTCGGTATACATCCCTCGTGCATTTAACTCTATTTTTAAATGGTCATCAAAAAGGCTGGGAGTTAAGTTCAGTGAAGCCGTTGTACGATTAAAATTATCAGACTTTAATATACCATCGTGGTCTGAATACCCCAGAGAAGCTCTCATTGGTACTCCAAAGGCATTTCCCAGAGCACTGAATGAATGTTCAAAACCAACTGCATTGGTATAGATCTGATCTTGCCAATCGGTAGCGGAATTACTCATTCTTGCAATCGCATCATCACTTCCGGTTTCAGTGACTAAATTTCTGAATTCAGAAGGGCTTAATACATTAATGTCGTCTATAGGTGAATAAACCACCGTAGATCCTGAATAGTTGAATTTAAATTCTCCATCCTTACCTTTTTTAGTAGTAATCATAATGACACCATTAGCTGCTCTGGAACCATATATTGAAGTAGCTGAGGCATCCTTTAAGACAACCATACTTTCAATATCGTTAGGATTAATAAGGTTCAGCGGATTTCGTGATCCTCCCACGCCACCATTATCCAAAGGAATTCCATCAACCACAATCAGCGGACTGTTCGAAAGTGTTAATGATCCAAGTCCCCGGATAACAATATTTTGTCCCTCTCCCGGTGCACCACTCCCGGAGGTTACTGAAACCCCTGCAACTTTACCAGAGATTAACTGTTGTGCCGATGTAACCGGACCTTGATTGAAATCTTTCGAGGTAACCATGTCTACAGCCCCGGTGGCATCTTCTTTTTTAACGGTACCGTATCCAATTACAACCACCTCGTCAAGTTGTTGGGTGTCTTCTTGTAAGGCTACATTTAAGGTCTCCTCCGTAACTGGTTTTTCAATCGTTTGAAATCCTATATATGAAAATTGAAGAATACTTCCATTTTCAGCCTCTATTTCATAATTACCGTCAAAATCTGTTGTAGTTCCGGTGGTGGTTCCTTTCACAATTACATTTACCCCAGGCAAAGGAAGTCCAGAAGAGGCTTCTGTAACCACACCTCTTACAGTCTGTTGCGCAAACGCTCCCAGGGGAATGGTGAGCAACATAAGTAAGACATATTTTTGAAATGTTCTCATAGATAATTTAAGATAGTTTGTTAGACTTTGTTTGGTTATATTTTTACTTCTCGATGTTAAATCTATGTAAAAAAACAGTCAAGAAATCCCGGGGTGCCCCAAATACCCTTACGAAAACGTTAGAGTGTTAAAAACTTTTCTCCAAATGAGGATCTAATAATTAATAAGATACAAAATTATGAGAATGATAAATCTAGGGCGCTTGTATGAAGAAATTCGTATTCTCACTGCGGTTCTGTGTCTCTTTTAGGTGTCTCATTCAAATGTTATTTATATTGTATATTTGAATGTAAATGTGCCTAAACGACATGAAGAAAAAAGTGACATTAAAGCAAATAGCTAAAGAATTAGATGTTTCTGTATCAACAGTTTCGAAGGCTTTAAAAGATAGTCCGGAAATTGGTCAGGAAACTATTGATAAAGTAAAAGCTTTTGCCAAGCTTTATAATTATAAGCCGAATAATATTGCGGTGAGTCTTCAAAATAGAAAAACTAAAAATATCGCGGTAATCATTCCTGAGATTGTGCATCACTTTTTTACAAAGGTTATTAGTGGCATCGAAAAACATGCAAATGAAAGAGGGTATAATGTAATTGTGTGTTTGTCAAATGAAGACTTTGAAAAAGAAGTGATCAACATGGAAACCCTTGCCAATGGAAGTATAGATGGGTTTATTATTTCCTTATCTAAAGGCACGCAAAGAAAAAAGGACTATCATCATCTGCGTGAAGTGATTAATCAGGGAATGCCACTGGTAATGTTTGATAGGGTAACCGATGAGATTTATTGCGATAAAGTAGTGGTTGACGATGGACGCGGTGCATACAACGCAGTGAGGCATATGGTGAGGTCCGGATGTAAGCGGATTGCTTTGGTTACAACCGAAGAATATTTAAGTGTAGGTAATTACAGAACCTTAGGTTATAAAAATGCTTTGGAGGATGCTGGGATCCCAATCGATGAAAAACTGATTGTGAGGATAGATGATATCAATTGTGAGAAACAGATATTTGAATTGTTTAGAACACAGCTTTTCGACGGTTTACTGTGTGTAAATGAATATTTTGCAGTAGCAGCTTTACGTGAAGCTCGTAAAAGAAATATTGATGTTCCCAGACAATTATCAATAGTAGCTTTTTCTGATGGAATTTTGGCGCAAAACTCTTTCCCGAGATTAACAACCGTTAACCAGCACGGGTTTGAAATAGGGGAAACCTCGGCTAAACTACTAATAGACAAGCTGGAAGAAGTAGAGGATGATTCTCATTATAGAACAGAAGTGATCAAGACCTCATTGATTGAAAGAGAGTCGACAAATCCAGTTTAAATTTTTTAAAAAAAGAAGCTAAGTTTCAAAAAAACACTATATTAGCAGCTGTCAAAACTTATATTTTTACTTCTCACCTAAATAAAGTTTTGATAAGTCATAGCGCTTATCGTATTAGTAATCAGTAAATTACGATAATGGAAAAGCGTAGGTTAAGTTTCTGGGAAATCTGGAATATGAGTTTCGGGTTCTTGGGAATTCAAATGGGTTTTGCACTTCAAAATGCCAATGCCAGTAGAATTTTACAAATTTTTGGAGCAGATGTTCATGAGCTATCTTGGTTCTGGGTTGTCGCCCCGTTAACAGGGTTGATCGTACAACCAATAATAGGTCATTATAGTGATCGAACCTGGACAAAACTTGGGCGTAGAAGACCCTATTTTCTGGTTGGAGCTGTCTTGGCATCCCTCGGTTTGGTGTTGATGCCTAATGCTGATTTGTTTACGGCCTTCCTTCCCGCTTTATGGGTGGGGGCCGGAATGCTAATGATTATGGATGCTTCTTTTAATATCGCCATGGAGCCTTTTAGAGCATTAGTGGCAGATAACCTTCCTTCAGATCAGAGAACCCTCGGTTTTAGTATTCAAACAGTATTAATAGGTTTAGGTGCTGTGATAGGCTCATGGTTGCCATATGCTTTAACTAATTGGGTAGGGATTTCGAATCAGGCAGAAGTAGGCAAAGTTCCATTAAACCTTCTTATATCGTTTGTGGTAGGAGCAATTGTATTAACTGTAAGTATTTTGGTGACCGTTTTTACCACCAAAGAATACACTCCTGAAGAATTGGCATCTTTCGATGATGATGCAGAAGATTACTCAGATCAGGAAGCCAGCTTGCTGGATATTTTTACAGACTTCAAAAAAATGCCGCTAACCATGAAACAATTGTCCTGGGTACAGTTCTTTTCTTGGTTCGGTTTGTTTGGTATGTGGGTGTTTAGTACCCCGGCCATAGCACATCATGTTTATGGCTTAAGCCTCGACGACAATAGTAGTGTTACGTACCAAAATGCCGGAGATTGGGTAGGAGTCTTGTTTGGTGTATACAATGCCGTATCTGCAGTTTTTGCCTTTTTCTTACCAGCAATAGCTTTGAAGTTGGGTAGAAAACGAACACATGCCATTTCCCTTGTTATTGGAGGTTTAGGTTTGATTTCCGTTTATTTTGCGCCTAATGAGAATTGGTTGTTACTTTCCATGATGGCCATTGGTGTCGCCTGGGCTAGTATTCTGGCCATGCCTTATGCGATTCTGGCGGGATCAATTCCACCGAGGAAGATGGGCGTTTATATGGGAATCTTCAATTTCTTTATCGTAATACCTCAGATTATTAATGCAATTATAGGCGGACCTGTAGTAAAATATTTCTACGGTGGCGACCCTATCTATGCAATTATTACCAGCGGTGTGTCTTTCTTAATTGCCGCCATATTGGTAATACGTGTAGAAGATGTAGATGATGTGGTGAAAGCCTAGGCATCTATTACATAATTTCAAAAAGTAATCCAGAATTTAAGTCTGTACATAGAAAAGAATAATGAAAAATAAAGGATACATATTCGATTTAGATGGTGTTATTGTCGATACAGCTCGTTTTCATTTTTTAGCCTGGAAACGAACCGCCGATGAACTGGCTTTTGAGCTTACACCCGAATTGAACGAAAAGTTAAAAGGAGTAAGCAGAGTAGATTCTTTAAATAAGATATTGAACTGGGCTGGTAAATCTATTCCCCAGGATGAATTCGAAAGACTTGCAAAGGAAAAGAACGAATATTATTTATCATTCGTTGAGCAAATGACATCAGCCGATATATTGCCTGGAATTGTTGAGTATATAGAGCTTTTAAAAGCAAATGATTGTCCGGTAGCTCTTGGTTCAGCAAGTAAAAATGCTCCTGAGATATTAAAGAAAGTCGGGCTGTTCAAAGAATTCGATGTCATCGTCGATGGCAATAGTGTTACTAAAGCTAAACCAGACCCTGAAGTGTTTCTGGTGGCTGCAGAAGAATTAGGTGTTAAAAAAACAAACTGCGTAGTTTTTGAAGATTCCGAAGCAGGAATTGAAGCCGCTAATTCAGCAGGTATGATATCCGTTGGATTGGGGGATCCGGAGGTACTTAAAGATGCGAAGTACGTTTTTGCAGACTTTACCAAAATACAAGACAATCTATTTTAAAATTTCAACAGCAACAAAAAATGAATCAAGATTATATCATACCAAATAACTGGTCGATCATAGAAGAAGGATTTGATGCCAATAAAGTACGATCGTCAGAAAGTTTGTTCAGTATCGGAAACGGCGCCATGGGGCAACGGGCAAATTTTGAAGAACATTATTCCGGACAAACGTTTCAGGGAAGCTATATAGCAGGAATATATTATCCGGATAAGACTAAAGTGGGGTGGTGGAAAAACGGCTACCCTGAATACTTCGCTAAAGTGTTGAATGCCCCTAACTGGATAGGGATAAATGTATATGTTAATGGAGAAGCGCTAGATCTTAACGTATGTAAAGAAGTTAGTGATTATAAGCGAGAGTTGAACATGAAAGAGGGGTGGTATCAACGATCGTTTAAAGCCACCCTGCAGAATGATATACAGGTTGAAGTAAAAACAACCCGATTCTTGAGCTTGGATATCGATGAATTAGGAGCTATAAAGTATTCGGTTACGCCAATAAATAAGAATGCCGATATCGTTTTTAGACCCTATCTGGATAGCGGTATAGAGAATTATGATACCAACTGGGAAGAAAAATTCTGGGAGACTTTAGAGGTACAGAGTAACGAGAGTCAGGCTGTAATAGTAGCACGCACCTTAAAAACCCATTTCTATGTGGGTACTTTTATGGAAAACCGATTAGAAGTTGATGGTGCGTTGCAAGATGTTGCCAGTAAAGAATCACGGTCCTCCACATATATTAGCCAGGAATATCAGGTGGAAGTTGAAAAGGGGAAAACAGCCACTTTATACAAATATGCCGGTTATGTAACTTCGATGAATCACGATAAAGATGATTTAGTTAAAGCCGCTAAAAATGTTTTAACCAAAGCAGTATCCTTTGGATTTAACGGATTGCTACAAAAACAAAAGGAAGCCTGGGCTTCCATTTGGGAAATGGCAGATATTACGATTGAAGGTGATGTAAAAGCCCAGCAAGGAATACGTTTTAATATTTTTCAACTGAATCAAACTTACCTCGGTAAAGACGATCGACTTAATATTGGCCCTAAAGGATTTACAGGAGAAAAATATGGGGGAAGTACCTATTGGGATACCGAAGCCTATTGTATCCCTTTTTATATGGCTACCAAAGATCAACAGGTTGCAAGGAACTTACTGAAGTATCGTTACAATCAGTTGGATAAAGCTATTGAAAATGCTGAGAAATTAGGGTTTTCGAATGGAGCCGCTTTGTATCCTATGGTAACTATGAATGGTGAAGA
Source organism: Zhouia amylolytica AD3 (assembly GCF_000511935.2). Taxonomy (NCBI): domain Bacteria; kingdom Pseudomonadati; phylum Bacteroidota; class Flavobacteriia; order Flavobacteriales; family Flavobacteriaceae; genus Zhouia; species Zhouia amylolytica. The sequence goes on from NZ_AYXY01000031.1 coordinate 87,979, forward strand.
ATGTCATAACGAGTGGGAAATTACATTCGAAGAGATTCATCGTAACGGAGCTATTGTCTATGCGATATATAATTACCTCAGATACACAGGCGATTATAGTTATATCCCGGAGATGGGATTGGAGGTCATGATTGGAGTAGCCCGTTTCTGGCATCAAAGAGCAAATTATGCAGCCAACAAAGATCAGTATGTGATCCTGGGGGTTACAGGCCCTAATGAATACGAAAATAACGTTAATAATAATTGGTATACTAATTATATAGCGCAATGGTGTATTCAATTTGCAGCAGAACATATTGAAAAAGTAAAAAAAGAGTTTAACGAAGATTATCAGCGAGTGGCTTCAGTTACCGGGATAACCGAAGACGAAATCAACGAATGGTTGAAAGTTGCTGATAATATGTACTTCCCATATTCAGAAGAAAATCAAGTCTATCTGCAACAAGATGGTTTTCTGGACAAGGAATTGATTACGGTTGAAAACCTTTCGGAAGATCAGCGACCGATTAACCAAAAATGGTCATGGGATCGCATTCTCCGTTCTCCGTATATAAAGCAAGCAGACGTCTTACAGGGATTTTACTTCTTTGAAGATCATTTTACTAAAGAAGAAATAGAGCGACATTTCGATTTTTATGAACCGTTTACAGTTCATGAATCGTCTTTGTCCCCATGTGTTCATAACATTCAGGCAGCATTTTTAGATCGAATGGATCAGGCATATACCTTTTACCTGCGAACTTCAAGATTAGATCTGGATGACTATAATAAAGAAGTGCATCAAGGACTTCACATTACCTCAATGGCTGGAACGTGGATGAGTATTGTAGAAGGATTCGGTGGGATGAGAGTAAAAGATGGAAAGCTTTCGTTCGAACCTAAAATTCCTGTACAATGGAAAGCCTATTCTTTTAAAGTGAACTTTAGAGATCAGATCTTTCATGTGGAGGTAACACAAGACAAGACCACGATTTCTAACGATGGAAATAAAGAGCTTAGCATTTTAATAAATGGTAAAGAAACGGTAGTACAACCAGCAGGAAAATGATCATGGCAATGAAAAAGTTAATTATTTTATTTCTAGTAACCGTAAGTGTATGGTCTATAAATGCGCAGGAGTTGAGTTCACCCGATGGGGACTTAAAAATGAAATTTTCATTGATAGAAAATGGAAGCCCTGCGTATCAACTATTCTTTAAAGACAAGTTGGTGATAAAATCAAGTAAATTAGGACTAGAATTAGTGAATGATAAGAAGTCCTTGCTTGATGATTTTACAATTGCTGATTCAGAGGTTGATTCTTATAATCAAACCTGGAAACCGGTTTGGGGAGAAGTTTCCGAGATAACAAATCACTATAATGAATTAGCCATCACACTGCAGCAAAATGAAACGGACCGAATTATGATAGTGCGTTTTCGTTTGTTCAACGATGGACTGGGATTTAGGTATGAATTTCCGCAGCAGAAAAACCTAAACTATTTCACCATTAAAGAAGAACATACCCAGTTCGCAATGACTGGCGATCATACCGCTTTTTGGATTCCGGGAGATTACGACTCTCAAGAATACGATTATACCGAGAGTAAGCTTAGCGAAATTAGAGGATTATTCGATAAGGCTCTGACTGATAATGCTTCTCAGGAACAATTCTCTAAAACGGGTGTTCAGACAGCTTTGATGATGAAGACCGATGAAGATTTGTATATCAATTTACATGAAGCAGCATTGATCGATTATTCCTTGATGAATCTGAATTTGGATGATCAGAAGTTCGTTTTCGAATCATGGCTGACACCAGATGCCCAGGGAAATAAAGGATATCTCCAGGCGCCTTGTACAAGTCCATGGAGAACGATTATGGTGAGTGATAAGGCAGAAGACATTCTGGCATCACCTATGATTTTAAATCTCAATGAACCCTGTAAGATAGAGGATACCTCCTGGATTAAACCAATGAAATATGTCGGTGTCTGGTGGGAAATGATAACAGGGAAGAGCTCATGGTCTTATACCAACGATTTTCCAGCTGTTAAATTGGGAGAAACGGATTATGAAAATGCAACCCCTAATGGTACACATGGTGCAACCACTGAACATGTTAAAGAATATATCGACTTTGCAGCAAAACACGGTTTCGATGGTGTTTTGGTAGAAGGATGGAATGAAGGTTGGGAAGATTGGTTCGGTCAATCCAAAGATTATGTGTTTGATTTTGTATCCCCTTATCCGGATTTTGATGTTGAAGAAATTCATGAATATGCCAAATCTAAAGGGGTGAAAATGATTATGCATCACGAAACTTCAAGTGCTGTTCGAAACTATGAACGTCATCTAGATACCGCATATCAGTTCATGAAAAAATATGATTACCCAGCGGTAAAAAGTGGGTACGTTGGGGATATTTTACCCAGAGGAGAGCATCATTACAGTCAGTGGATTGTAAATCATTATCAATATGCCGTTGAAAAGGCTGCCCAATATCAGATTATGGTGAATGCCCATGAAGCAGTACGGCCTACAGGAATTTGCAGAACATACCCTAACCTAATAGGAAATGAATCCGCCCGAGGGACCGAGTTTCAAGCGTTTGGAGGTTCAAAACCTAACCATGTTACTGTTTTACCATTTACACGTCTTTTGGGAGGACCGATGGATTATACTCCGGGAATTTTTGAAATGGATATTTCAAAACTCAATCCAAATAATAATTCACATGTAAATGCTACCATTGCAAATCAGTTAGCCTTGTATGTTACCATGTACAGTCCACTACAAATGGCTGCCGATCTACCTGAGAACTATAATCGATTTCCCGATGCTTTTCAATTTATTAAAGATGTAGCGGTTGATTGGGATGATAGCAACTATATAGAGGCCGAACCTGGGAGGTATATTACCATAGCACGTAAAGCCAAAGGAACGAATGATTGGTTTGTGGGAAATGTCAATGGAGTTGAAAAAAGAACCTCTGAAATAAGCTTGGATTTTCTCGAACAGGGAAAGAAATATAAAGCAACGATTTATGCCGACGCAAAAAATGCTCATTACAAAACCAACCCGCAAGCTTATTCCATTACTACCAAAAAGGTAACACATAAATCGAAATTAAAATTGGAATCAGCTCCCGGAGGTGGATATGCCATCAGTATTATTGAAATTAAATAATTTCATAAGTTGTTGGGTTGAGCTTAATGAACCATAGTGTTTAATAAGACATTTTTCAATAAAGAGTAAAATGAAACATGCGATCAAACTTATAATGCTGCTATTGCCTTTGGCAATAAGCGCACAAGTAGACAAAATAGAACCACCTTTTTGGTGGTCAGATATGGCCCATAGCAAACTTCAGATCATGGTGTATGGTGAAGAAATTGCTCAATACACTCCTGAAGTAGAAAATGTGGTGGTTACCAGTATTACGAAGACCGAAAACCCGAACTACGTTTTTATAACTATGGATACGAAAGGACTGGACCCCGGTATTTACAACATTGACTTCAAAAAGGGTAAGCGAACAGTCTTTTCTCGTGCATACGAACTCAAAAAGAGAGCCCCAAATTCTAAGTTAAGAAAAGGATTTGATGCTTCGGATGTAATTTATTTATTGATGCCAGATCGTTTTGCTAATGGCAATCCGAATAATGATTCACATTCGGAATTGACGGAAAAGGTGAACAGAGATTTTGAAGGAGGACGACATGGAGGAGATATTCAGGGAATAATTGATCATTTGGATTATGTTGAAGCCTTGGGAGCAACAACCATATGGAGCACCCCATTGTGTGAAGATAATGACAATCAATACTCCTATCATACCTATGCACAAAGTGATGTGTACCGAATAGATCCTCGATATGGGACTAATGAGGAATATCAAATGCTTTCCAAAGAATTGCATAAGAGAAATATGAAACTGATCATGGATTATGTTACCAATCACTGGGGACTGGAGCATTGGATGATTAAAGATTTACCGACTTATGACTGGATACATCAGTTTCCCGGATATGCACAAACCAACTATCGCATGACAACACAAATGGATCCGAATGCATCACAAAGAGATTATAAATACTGTATGGATGGATGGTTCGTGAAGACAATGCCTGATCTAAACCAACAAAACCCCCTGGTGCTTAAGTATCTTATTCAGAATGCCATATGGTGGATCGAATTTGCTAATCTAGATGGGTTTAGGGTAGATACCTATTCATACAATGATAAAGACGCTATCGCCTTATGGACTAAAGCAATCATGGATGAATATCCAAATTTTAATATTGTTGGTGAGGTATGGATGCACGATCAGGCTCAAATGGCTTATTGGCAAAAGGATAGTAAAATAGGAGCGATACAAAACTATAATTCTTACTTGCCCAGTGTGATGGATTTTACCTTGCACGATGCTATTGGACAAGTTTTCAAAGAGGAGAACCCTTCATGGAATAAAGGAATGATTCAAGTGTATGAAAATTATGTGAATGATTTTTTATACCCCGAGGTAAATAACCTGTTGATTTTTGCCGAAAACCATGATACCGAAAGAATCAATCACATTTACCCGAATATCGAGGATTATAAATTAATCATGAGTTTGATTGCTACCTCAAGAGGAATACCGCAGATTTATTACGGTAGTGAGATAGGTATGCAAGGTGATAAAGGAAAGGGTGATGGCGATATCCGCAGAGACTTTCCTGGAGGTTGGCCTAGTGATCAAAATAATGCTTTCAAAGCTATGGAAAGAACAGATAAACAAAACGCCTATTTTGATTTCACCGCCAAGCTATTGAATTGGAGAAAAAAAGCAAAGGTTATTCATTCGGGTAAAACGACCCAGTATTTGCCAGACGATGAAGTTTATGTATATTTTAGACATAACGATCAAGCCTCAGTAATGGTTGTAATTAATAATAACCAAAGTGATAAGGTTTTGCAGTTAGATCGCTTTAAAGAAAACCTTTACCATTTTTCTAAAGGAATGGAGGTAATGACTGAAATGGAAATTGATTTGTCGACGAACCTCAAGATGCCTGCAAAAACAAGTTATATCATTGAACTTAAAAAATAAACAGATGAAAAAAATATGTTTGGTCCTGGTGGTAGCAGTTGTTCTGGGAGCCTGTAAAAACGAACCTAAAAAGGATACGGCCGAGCTTGAAGAATATACTGCCTATAAGCCGGTTTCAGATGAAGTTTTGGAAGAAGGCGTGATCTATGAAGCAAATATTAGACAATATTCAGAAGAAGGATCGTTTAATGCTTTTACAAAAGATATTCCAAGGTTAAAAGAACTTGGAGTGAAGGTAATTTGGCTCATGCCTATTTACCCGATTTCCAGCACCAAAAGTAAAGGCTCTTTGGGAAGTTATTACGCTATAACCGATTATACCAAAGTGAATCCGGAATTCGGAACATTAGATGATTTTAGAAAACTAGTTCAGACGGCTCATGATCAGGGGATGTATGTTATTCTTGATTGGGTAGCGAATCATACCGGGTGGGACCATGTTTGGATCCAGGAGCATCCGGAGTATTACACCCAGGATGAAGACGGAAATATTGTAGATCCATTAAATCCTGATACAGGTGAATCATGGGGGTGGACTGATGTAGCTGATTTAAATTTTGACAATCGTGAAATGCGGGAAGAAATGATCGCTGACATGCTGTACTGGGTAAAAGAAGAAAATATAGATGGTTTTCGATGTGATGTCGCCCATCAGGTGCCTGTAGATTTTTGGGAAACTGCTTCAGATTCCATACGCGCCGTTAAGCCTGTGTTTATGTTAGCCGAAGCTGAACAACCTGAATTGTTGAAGAAGGCCTTTGATATGCAATATGCGTGGGAAGGACATCACATTATGAATGAAATTGCACAGGGAAATAAAACGGTGGAAGATTGGGATCATTACATGAAGAAGAATGATACCCTTTTGGAATCAGATGATATGTTTATGAATTTTACTTCTAATCACGATGAGAATTCCTGGAATGGTACAGTATTCGAACGTATGGGAGACGCAGCAGAAACTTTTGCAGCTATGACGTATTGCATTCCCGGAATGCCCTTGGTATATAGTGGACAGGAATATGATATGGATAAAAGATTGTTGTTTTTTGAAAAAGACACTATCATTAAAGAAAAAGGAGACTTTTATCCAATCTATCAAAAGTTAGGAACACTGAAAAACACATATCCGGCATTGGCTGGAGGAAAAGAAGCAGCAGCTTATAACCGGGTTAAAACCTCCGATGATAAATCCATATTAGCATTTGAAAGAATTAAAAATGGTAAAAGATTGTTGTTTTTAGCTAATTTAACCAATGATTCTAAATTGGCAACGGTAGACTATGAGGGTTCGTTTAAAAGCTATATGACTAATACAGATGTCGTGTTAAAATCAGGAGTTGAATACGAACTACAACCCTGGGAATATTTGATTTTAATTGAAGAGTAAAAAATAAAACCCCGCAATTGCGGGGTTTGTAGATTTATCAGGAAGTTTTTTGATAAACGATGCCAATAACCAGACCAATAATGCCATAGAAGAAAATATCCAAAATAGCTTCTACAATCGTTCCCGTCAGATCCATTAAATCAGAGGTGGAATACCATAAAAAACCAAGACCAAAGCCTACAAAAATTCCAATCCAGGCGCCAAAAGAAAATCCGCTGGCAGCACTGTACTTTCCAGTAGCCCATTTACCATAAATGGTACTCATTGCAAAAGACATTATTAAATTTGAAAATACCAGGGTGCCCATGTTGGGCATAGCTTTCATAACATTGTTGGTGGCATGTGCCTCAAAGTAGCTCGAAAGGGCAATTCCCCACACGGCATAACCAAGGAAAAAGAAAACAATGGTGGCAATAATGGTGGCTAATAAATTCGATTTGGAAAACATAATTGATTTGTTTTTAAGGGGTTAATGTGATTTAAAAATACATTTTTTTTAGGATCAATTAACATTCTTATAACTTTTGAATTGATTTTAATCTTAATTTTGCAAGTTGAAAAATAATGGAGCTGATGATGACAGATGGGTTTTTGTTAAGTCAGAATGAAAAAAATAAGTATTGTTTGTTTAGCGATGGTTTCACTGTTTGTGTTAAGTTGTAAGGAGAGGAATCGTCCGATGACAATAGGGCATCGAGGCGCTGCAGGTTACGAAACTGAAAATTCTATTCCGTCTATCAAAAAAGCAATAGATCTGGGAGTGGATGCTATTGAAATTGATGTCTTTAAAATTAAAAGTGGAGAGGTAGTCGTTTTTCATGATGATAATTTGAAACGACTTGCCGGTTTTGATGTTCATATTGAAGATTTAACCCTTGAAGACCTCAATAAAGTTCAGTTGAAAAACGGGAGTCAAATTCCTCAATTACATCAGGTCCTTGATATAATTGATAATAAAGTTCGATTGAATATAGAGCTTAAAGGAGCTAATACGGCTGAACCCGTTCATGCCATTATTCAAGATTACATAACATCCAAAAACTGGAGTACGGAAAGTTTTATTATTAGCAGCTTTAAATGGGATGAACTCAAAAAAATGAGAGCCCTGGATAAAAATGTCCCAATAGCTGTGTTGATCTCAGAAGACCCTCTTAACGCTTTAGATTTGGCGGATGAATTAAAAGCTGAAGCCATTAATCCACATTATAAAAAACTTACAGGTGTTAATGTTGAAGTAATTCAGGAAAGAGGCTTTAAGGTCTATCCGTGGACCGTTAATAATCCTGAAGACATTCAGTTGATGAAAGATTTTAAGGTAGATGGAATCATTTCGGACTATCCCGACAGGGTGCATGCAAATGTTGAAAATCTTCAGCCAGCCCTATAATTACCTTTATTAACATATCTTTGCCTTCATGGATTACGACGTGCTAATTGTAGGAGGAGGAGCGGCCGGTTTCTTTGCAGCTATTCATATAGCTGAAACTAAACCAAAGCTAAAAATCGCAATTTTAGAAAAAGGGAAAGAGGTACTCACCAAGGTTAAAATTTCAGGAGGAGGTCGATGTAATGTGACCCATGCCGAGTTTGTTCCGAATGAACTGGCGAAGTATTATCCAAGAGGAGAAAAAGAATTGAAAGGTCCCTTTCATACTTTTTGCAGCGGAGATACTATAGCTTTTTTTGAAAAAAGAGGAGTTGCCCTCAAGATCGAAGAAGATGGACGGATGTTTCCAACCTCAGATAGTTCGCAAACGATTATAGACTGTTTTTTACACGAGGTTAATAGATTAGGCGTTTCTGTCCTTACCGGACATGTCGTAAAGCGTATTGAACGACAAGATAATTGGCTTGTAGAAACCAGTAAAGGTGAATTCTCCTGCAAAAAACTATTAATAGCTTCGGGTAGTAGTCCTAAAGTCTGGAGAATGATTAAAGATTTGGGGCATTCTCTCGTAACTCCAGTGCCTTCGCTGTTTACCTTTAATATTAATGATCAACGCATTAAAAGTCTCCCGGGACTTAGTACCATGGGGTCTGTAAAAATCTTAGGGACGCATTTGAATTCCGAAGGACCGGTATTGATTACGCATTGGGGATTAAGCGGGCCTGCTATATTGAAACTTTCAGCATGGGGTGCCAGAGACTTAAATGCTCTGGATTATAAATTTAAGATTCAAATTAACTGGCTCTATAATCAAGGCCTTGAAGAAGCTTTGGAAGAGCTGAAGCTGGTGAAAGCGAATAATGGTAAAAAGTTAGTAGTGAATATTAAACCCTTTGAAATACCAAAGCGACTATGGTTTTCCCTACTCAATGCTTCAGGAATTACCGACCAAATGCGATGGGCTGAAGTAAGCAAGCAACAATTGATGACCCTGGCAAGCCAACTTACACAATCTGTATATGATGTTGATGGTAAAAGTACCTTTAAAGAAGAGTTTGTTACCGCCGGAGGCGTAGATTTAAAAGAGGTAGATTTTAAAACGTATCAGAGTAAGATTCAAAAGGACCTCTATTTTGCAGGAGAGGTGCTAAACATCGATGCCATTACAGGTGGATTTAATTTCCAAAATGCATGGACAGGAGCTTTTATAGCTGCAAAAGCGATTGCTGATTAATTCAATCGCCAAACTTCAAAGTTGAGCGCCGCTGCAAAGCATACCCATATGAAATATGGAATAAGTAAATAAGCCGCTTGTTTGTTGACAACCTTAAACCATTTGATCGTCAACGCAATAAGGATGAGTAAAGTGATGATGATTAGAAATGCCCATAGAGGCTGTCTGAATCCAAAAAATACAATACTCCACATCGCGTTAAAGATCAATTGAAAAGCAAAATGATACATGGCTGTTTTAACCCATTTATGGTAAAAGCCACGACTCCATACGATTCCTGCAGCTATTCCCATCAGGATATATAGAACTGTCCAAACAGGAGCAAATAGCCAATCCGGAGGTGTGAAGTTAGGTTTGTTTAAATCGGCATACCAGGTCTCTACAGATGATTGTGTAGCCAGGCTGGCAAACAAACCCGTTAACAGGCAAATAAAAACGCAAATTATAATTTTTTGAATCAGCCTTTTCTTCATAGGATTAACGTTAGTGTGTACTAAAATAGCAATTTATTTTTGATGAAAGTTAAATCGCAAAAAACAGTTAAAATATGATAATTGTTATGTAAAGGTTCTTTGAGTTATCTTTGCTTAAATTTTGAATATTAATGACTGAAAACGATTTTGTCTCGTCGCGATATATAGAAAACCAAATCGAGGGAACGGTAACCTGGAAATCTCCTAGCAACATAGCTTTAGTTAAATATTGGGGAAAGAAAGAAAATCAAATACCGGCCAACCCTTCCATTAGTTTTACACTCGATCATTGTGCTACTACCACAACACTTGCTTATGTTAAACGAAATAAGGAACAACAGCAAGAGCGATTTAGCTTTGATTTATTGTTTGAGGGAAGCCCGAAACCTGAATTCAAACCTAAAATTGGGAAGTTTTTTGAACGTGTTGAAAAATATATACCTTTTGTAAAAGATTATCATTTTTCTATTGATACCTCGAATTCCTTTCCTCATAGTAGTGGTATTGCATCTTCAGCAAGTGGTATGAGTGCCTTGGCCTTGTGTTTGATGAGCGTGGAAAAAGCCCTGAATGAAAAGATAACCAATGACTATTTTAATCAAAAAGCTTCTTTTCTCGCCCGTTTGGGGTCGGGAAGTGCGTGTAGAAGTATAGAAGGAGAAATGGTAGTCTGGGGTCAAAATGAAGATGTTAAAGAAGCCTCTGATCTCTATGGGGTGAAGTTGTCTCAAGAAATACATTCGGTTTTTAAAAATTATCAGGATACCATATTGTTGGTAGATAAAGGGCAGAAGCAGGTAAGCAGTACCGTTGGGCATGATCTGATGCATGGACATCCGTTTGCAGAAATGCGATTTAAACAGGCAGAAACCAACTTGTCTAAATTGATTAAGATACTTCAAAATGGAGATCAGAAAGGGTTTATTGAGCTGGTTGAAAGCGAAGCCCTAACCTTGCATGCCATGATGATGACTAGTTTACCATATTTTATCCTGATGAAGCCTCATACCCTTCAGATCATAAATAAAATTTGGGAGTATAGATCTGCGACTGGGTCGAACCTTTGTTTTACCTTAGATGCAGGAGCCAATGTACATCTGCTGTATCCTGAAAATGAAAAAGATACGGTTTTGACATTTATTAAGAATGAGTTGGTTGCGTATTGTGAAAACGGACAGTATATTTGTGACCAAATTGGTTTAGGCGCTTCTTTAATGGATAATTAATAATTGAAAATTGATAGCGTGAAGAAAAACGTAATTAAAGAGAAGAGTTTTGCTTACGCTGTAGAAATTGTCTATATTTATAAGTGGTTGTTAGAGGAAAAAAATGAACAAATAATGTCTAAACAGCTTTTGCGGAGTGGAACTTCTGTAAGGGCAAATGTTAGAGAAGCCGAGCAGGCACAAAGCAGACCAGACTTTATAAGTAAGTTGTCTATAGCTTTGAAAGAGGCTAATGAATCTGAATATTGGATTGAGCTGTTAAAAGAAACTAACTATTTAGATAAGGATAATTATAATAGGATAAAGCCAAAAATTGAAGAAGTGTTAAAATTGTTGATAAGTATCATTAAATCAGCAAGAAAATAATGTTTATCATAAATTTGCAATAAATGAGTTGTTATGTACTGACAACTATCAATTGTCAATTATCAATTATCAACTGTCAACTGTCAACTGTCAACTGTCAATTGTCAATTGTCAATTATCAACTGTCAATTATCAATTAAATAATGAAGGGACCTTTGTTTTATTCGAAAATACTCCTCTTTGGAGAATACGGAATCATAAAAGATTCTAAAGGATTGTCTATACCCTATAATTTTTATAATGGGGCGCTTAAATCTGCAGACAGTTTATCTGAAGAAGCACAGTTTTCCAACGCTTCGTTAAGAAGATTTGCTGATTACCTCGAAAAACTTCAGGAAAATGAAGACGCAAATGTTTCTTTTGATATTGAAAAACTTCAGAGAGATATCGATGGAGGAATGTATTTTGACAGTAGTATTCCACAAGGTTATGGAGTAGGTAGCAGCGGAGCCTTGGTGGCAGCAATTTATGACAAATATGCCTTCGATAAAATTACCGTCCTTGAGAATTTAACGCGAGAAAAACTTTTGATCCTGAAAGACATTTTCGGAAAAATGGAATCCTTTTTTCACGGCAAATCCTCAGGCTTAGATCCACTAAACAGTTATCTTAGTATACCAATTCTTATTAATTCTAAAGATGATATTGAACCTACCGGTATACCTTCACAGAATGCCGATGGTAAAGGAGCTGTGTTTTTACTGGATAGCGGAATGGTTGGAGAAACCGCTCCTATGGTTCAGATCTTCATGGAAAATATGAAGAATGAAGGATTTAGGAAAATAGTAAAAGAACAATTCGTTAAACATACGGATGCTTGTGTAGAAGATTTTTTGAAAGGAGATTTCAAATCCTTGTTTACCAACATTAAGCAGCTTTCTCATGTGGCTTTTGATCATTTCAAGCCAATGATTCCTGCCCAATTTCATAAGCTATGGAAACAGGGAATAGATACAAATGAATATTATCTTAAGCTATGTGGCTCAGGAGGAGGAGGCTATATATTAGGATTTACCGAAGATCTTGAAAAAGCAAAAAAAGCGTTGAAAGGTTATAAGTTAGAGGTGATTTACAACTTTTAAAGAATAGCTGTTTATGCTGAATCGAAAACAAAAAATGACCTTGCTCAAATTGTTGAGTTTGTTTTCGGTAGTAAGAGGTTACAATATATTAGTAATCGTACTTGCTCAATATTTAGCTTCTATTTATATATTCTCATCCCATTTACCACTTCGACAGGTTATTTTTGATGGAAATCTTTTTGCTATTGTAGCAGCATCAGCACTGGCGATTGCTTCAGGTTATTTAATAAATAACTTTTATGATGCAGAAAAAGACCTTATCAACCGTCCTAAGAAAACCATGCTCGATAGGTTGGTAAGTCAGCGGTTTAAGTTAACAACCTACTTTATACTTAATTTTCTTTCTGTAATTATAGCAAGCTATGTTTCCTTCAGGGCAGTGGTGTTCTTTTCGTTTTATATTTTCGGAATCTGGCTCTATTCGCATAAATTAAAAAAAATAACATTTGTTGGGAATCTGATTTCTGCATTATTGGCAATCACTCCCTTTTTTGCAGTCTTTATTTATTATAAAAACTTTGACCTGGTTATTTTCGTACACGCATTATTCCTGTTTTTGGTAATTCTTATTAGAGAGCTCGTTAAAGATTTGGAGAATATTAAAGGAGATCTGGTCTACGGATACCAAACCATACCCATTAAATATGGAGAAAAAGTTTCCAAAATGGTCATCACCTTTTTGACCTTGCTCACGTTAATACCTTCATATCTGTTAATCTCCAAATTTGAAGTTGGCTATATGGATACATTCTTTTATGGGTGTATGGTGCTGCTCATTATGTTTTTAATGCTGTTGTGGAGATCCACCTCTAAGAAGCAATATGTGCTTATTCACAACTTGTTAAAGTTTATTATCGTGTCTGGAGTGTTTAGTATACTTCTGATTGATGTAGACCTGGTTCTCAATCGTATCTTCTAAAAGGTTTAAACTGAGGAGATTTATCTGAAGTTCGTTGCATAAAAATCGTTAATCTGAATTCCAAAACTTATCTTTGCCAAAAATTAGCGAATATGAGTAGGAAGGATAATTCAAATAAAGGTAAATCGCACGGAAGGCAAGGAGGAGATAATAGGAAACCATCCGGAAGAGGTGGTACCAGGAAGCAAAGCTTTGCTCGCGGTAATGCTCCGATAAAAAAGGCTCCTTTATTGAAAAATAAACAGGACGACGGTAAAATACGTCTTAATAAATATATAGCGAACTCAGGTGTTTGTTCCCGACGTGATGCGGATATTTATATAACCTCCGGTAATGTGTTGGTGAATGGACAAGTGGTGACAGAATTAGGTTATAAAGTGAACTTGACTGATGAAGTCAAATTTGACGGTAAGACGATTAATCCTGAGAAAAAAGAGTATGTACTTCTCAATAAACCTAAAGGGTTTATTACAACCACAAATGATGAACGTGGTAGAAGAACCGTAATGGATTTGGTTAGAAATTCTACTAAATCCAGAATCGTTCCCGTTGGTAGACTGGATAGAAATACTACTGGGTTACTATTATTTACTAATGATGGAGCCCTGGCAAAGAAATTAACCCATCCAAAGCATGGTATTAGAAAGATATACCATGTTAAATTGAACAGGAATTTGGTCTATGACGATCTTAAAGCCATAGCGAACGGATTAAAGCTCGAAGATGGTCTTATCGAGGTTGATGAGGTGAGCTATATTGAAAATGCTTCAAAGAGTGAGGTGGGAATTAAAATTCATAGTGGACGCAACAGGATTGTTCGTAGAATCTTTGAACATTTAGGCTATGAGGTGGTTAAATTAGACAGGGTTGTGTTTGCAGGCCTGACTAAAAAAGATTTGCCTAGAGGTACCTGGAGGAAATTAAATGAGCAGGAGATTAATAACCTGAAAATGTTATAATTTTTAGTTGGTGATGATGATCAAAACTAGAATTGTATTTTGGGTATTTGGTGTGCTTATGATTTCCTTTTTAACAGGGTGTTCCGAAAATCATAAGGCCAACTCAGAGCCATGGGCAGAACCGCAGTTAATCCAACCGTCTGAATTAGCGGGTATCATTGAAAAGGGGAATACCTCTGATGTATACTTGTATAGTATTGGTCCTGCAGGTCCAATAAAGGGTTCTGTGGAATTTGGACCCGCACAGCAGTCTGATAACTTAAAGCAGCTGGAGAAGCGCTTAAATGAGCTGCCAAAAGATGCAAATGTTGTTTTGTATTGCGGATGTTGCCCCTTTAAGGATTGCCCTAATATCAGACCGGCATTTACATTGCTTAATGAGATGGGCTTCACCAGGCATAAGTTATTGAATCTTTCACAAAACCTAAAGGTCGACTGGATAGATAAAGGATATCCGTTGATGGATTAATGAAGTTTATTTTAATTATAAATAAATATTAAAAAAGCTCGGACATCTCTGTTCGGGCTTTTTTATTCCAATAGTATGCCCAAGGCCAGTTTTTGTTGGTGTTTTAATCAATAAATAGTCCTGAAAAGTTGTCTTTTTTACCCGTTTGTATAAATAGATGTAAAACCATACAAAAGCTTTCTTTTTGATGATTATCGGGGTGATGAGTTTGGGAAATTTTGCCAATTTATGGCGATTTTAGGCGTAGTTCAAGTATGGCTGAAGTATGGTTAAAGTATGGATAAAGTATGAGTGCATTTAAAATTAATCATTTTAGTATAAAAATAACTCGTGGTCATAATACTTGAAATCATGATATCATTCTGCACTTGTCATTCCATACTTGTCACTGAATCCACACTACTTGTCAATCCGCACTTGTTGCGGAATCTATTTATTGAATGTTTGACCCCTGAGATCGCGAAGTCATTCCTCGCTTGTTGAGGAATCCATCCAATCAATCTGTCATTCCGTGCTTGTCACTGAATGCACACTACCTGTCATTCCGCACTTGTTGCGGAATCTATTCCTCCAATGTTTAATCCATTATATCAATACGGATTAACCGCAAAATTTACATAAACACAACGTATAGACACGATCCAATAATAGGCAGTAGGTTAACAACACCCTCTTAAAACCAAAAAACCACAACCGTTTCAAAATGAAATAGTTGTGGCTTTTAGTGGTGGTGCCTCCAGGAATCGAACCAGGGACACAAGGATTTTCAGTCCTTTGCTCTACCAACTGAGCTAAGGCACCAGTTGCTTGCAGTATTACTGCGTTTGCGGGTGCAAATATAGGTGCAAAAATAATAACTGCAAAACGAATTATTAAAAAAATCGGTTTTGTACCTTTACATTTTTAACCGAAGCTTATGAATTTAATCGTAGATGTTGGAAATACGTTTATGAAACTCGCTGTTTTTCAGCGTCAAAAGTTAATGTTTGAAAGTAGGATAGAGGAAAAAAATTTTTTAAAAGAAATTACAAAAATTTTTAAAAAATATCCTGAGATCTCACATGCTATTGTTTCGTCGGTGTCTAAATGTCCGGAAGAGGATATAAAAGCCTTGTCGGTTTTCTGTAAAGTGCATCTGCTTACTAATAATTCAATAGTCCCTTTTCAGAGTAAGTATACGACGCCAAAAACCCTTGGTATGGATAGGGTGGCATTAGTTACAGCCGCATTTTATAATCATACCAGCGATAATACCTTGATAATAGATGCAGGAACCTGTATTACCTACGATTTTATAAACGAAGACAGTGAGTATCTCGGGGGTGCTATTTCCCCAGGAATACAGATGCGTTTTAAAGCCTTAAATGAATTTACAGCCAGACTTCCTCTTATTGAAACATCTGAGTCTGTTTCCTTAATTGGAAATTCCACAGAATCGAGTATTGCCTCTGGAGTTTTAAATGGTGTGGCGATGGAAATTGATGGTATAATAGATGAATATCAAAAGAAATTTAAAGATTTAACAGTTATTTTAACAGGAGGAGATTCACATTTTTTGTCTAAAAGACTAAAAAATACCATATTTGCCAATCCGAAAATCCTTCTTGAAGGATTAAACTATATTTTAGAACTCAATAAAGACGAATGATAAAAAGAATTTTTGTTGCCTTTGCACTGATGATGGTAGGGGTTGGTTTTGCGCAAACAAATGGTAGTCCATCTCCGTATTCATACTTTGGTGTAGGGCAATCCAAGTATAATAATACAGCTGAAAGCAGGGCGATGGGTGGTTTAAGTGTTTATTCGGATAGTATACACGTCAATCTGGCTAATCCTGCTTCGTTTTCAAAATTGAGATTAACAACATATTCGGCAGGTCTTTCTTATAATTCTTTAGGATTAAAAACAGATGATGCCAATGAAAATGCTTCCACTGTTTCATTCGATTATCTGGCATTGGGAGTTCCGGTTTCTGATCGCTTTGGGTTTGGATTTGGTATTCAGCCGTATTCAACAGTAGGGTATAGATTGCAATCTATTGAAGAAGATGCAGATGGTCCGGCAGTCTTGAACCGATATTCTGGTGATGGAGGAGTTAATAAAGTCTTCTTTTCCATGGGGTATAGATTGTATAAAGGACTTAGTGTTGGACTTACCGGAAGTTACTTGTTCGGGAAAACAGAACATAAGTATTTAGGATTAAGAGATGATATTCGATACGGTACCAGGGAAATAAGTGCTTCAGAGTATAGTGGCTTTGATGTGAAGGCTGCATTAAATTATGAAGGGAAACTAGGTAAAAAGTTATACTGGCAATCATCATTTATGTATACCCCGGAATCTATTTTGGTGTCGGAGAACTCAAGAGAAGTTGCTACCGTGCTAATTGGTAGTAACGGAGAGGAAACCCCAAGAGATACGCAGGATGTTGATTTGTCGGAACAAGGCTTAGATCGTATCAATTTATCGATACCACAGTCATTTACAGCCGGTTTAGGGGTGGGTGAAAGTAAAAAATGGTACCTTGGGGCTGAGTTTGAATTAAAAAAAACCAGTAAATTTGAAAATAAGTTTGAAAACTTTGGGCGTTCCTCTTACGAGAATGCAGAACGGTTTTCTGTCGGAGGGTTTTTTATACCTGACTACGATTCATTTACTAGTTACTGGAAAAGGATTGTATACCGTGCAGGATTGCATAATGGAAGGAGTGGTTTGAAAGTGAATGGAATGCCAACTCATGATTTTGGCATGACTTTTGGAGTTGGTATGCCGTTGGGTGGATATGTTCCTTCAACTAATGCGCTTCCACAGTTCACAGGAATGTTTTCAAACATTAATATAGGTGTGGAGATTGGAAAAAGAGGAAGCACCCTTTACAATAGAGTTCAGGAAAATTATTTTAACGTAAATATAGGATTGTCTTTCAACGATAGATGGTTCGTGAAAAGAAAGTATGATTAACCGCAAATTATTTAATGAGATGAAAAAGAGATTTATAGCAATGTTGGCACTGATAGGTGTCGTTGGTTTTGCTGGAGCTCAGGCTCAGAATGCCGAATGTATGCCAAACCTGTCTATCTTTGCCGAACATGGAAAAGTAAAGAATTATGAAGCTGCGTATCAACCTTGGAAAATGGTTTATGATAATTGTCCAAGCTTAAATTACGCGACCTTTTATTACGGGGAGAAAATTTTAAAATACAAAATAGAAAATTCGTCTGGTGATGAGAAAACAGGATATATAAACGATCTTCTGGCGCTCTATGATAACTCTATCAAATATTTCCCTAACAAGTATGATAAGGCTGATGTGATGATAGATAAGGCGCTTACAAGTAAAGAAGAGGGTCTTGCTACTGATGAGGAAGTTTATAATATGTTAGACAAAGCTTTTAAAGAAGATAGAGACAACTTTACGAACCCGAAAGCTCTGTACTTATACTTTTCATTACTAGTGGATCTTCAGGCTGAAGGAAAGAAAGATCTTCAGGATGTTTTCGATGCCTATGATGATGTAACCGGAAAGATAGATGAAGAAACACTTAAGCTTGGTAAGATATCTACTTCTTTAGCTGCTAAGGAAGATGCAGGTACCCTGACCAGCAAAGAACAAAAGAAATTAAATGCCGTAAGAATTAATGGTGGGTCTTATGAAAAAGTGTATTCAAGTATTAATGCTAAACTTGGTGGCTTGGCAGATTGCGATAAATTAGTGCCGTTGTATGAGAAAAACTTCGAAGCTAAAAAGGATGATGCTAAATGGCTTAAAAGTGCACTTTACAGATTAGATAATAAAGAATGTACCGATGGTGAAATTTATGTTCAGGTGGTAGAAGCTTTACATAACTTAGAGCCTTCAGCATCTTCAGCCTATGGTTTAGGTACTTTGAATGATAAAAAAGGAAACTCTTCTGAAGCTTTAAAATATTACAATGAATCTGTTTCTTTAGAGACTGATGCTGTTAAGAAGTCTAACTTGCTTTATAAAATCGCTTCGAAGTATTCAAAAGGAAAGCAATATGCAACATCTTATAAATATGCTCAAAAAGCGATTGATGCAAATCCATCTAATGGTAATGCTTATTTATTACAGGCTGTATGTATAGCAAATAGTGCAAATTCATGTGGTACTACATCATTTGAGAAGAGAGCTGTGTACTGGAAGGCTGCAGATAGAGCTTCAAGAGCAGCGCAAATGGACCCTTCTGTTAAAAGTAGAGCTTATGCTGCGGCTGAGGCTTATAAAGGAAGAGCTCCATCAAGAACTGATATTTTTAACTCTGGTATGGCCGGAAAAACAATATCCTTTAACTGTTGGTTAGGAGGAAGCGTAAAGGTTCCTAGCTTATAGAATGAAAAAGATTTTTAGATATAATTTATTTGGCATTGTCACAGTATTCGCTGTGACAATGTTTTTTTCATGTCAAGGTCAATATGAAGATGTGAAAAGTATCAACGCTCCTCAGAAAGTGCCTTCCGGGATAGCAGAGAATTTTAAACTTACCTATACCGATTCGGGAAAAGTAAAGGCGATCCTCACAAGCCCTTTAAATAAAGATTTCTCAAATCAAAAATTTCAATTTCAAGAATTTCCAAAGGGCCTCTATGTTGAGTTTTTTGATGATCAGAATAATAAAAGTACCGTTACAGCAGATTACGGTATTATGTATTCGCAAACCAGTCTGGTAGATCTTCAGGGTAATGTAGTGTTGGAAACACATGATGGTAAAAAATTGGAGGCACCCCAACTCTATTGGGACCAAACTAACGAATGGGTGTTTACCGAAAAGGAATACACTTTCACCAGTGAAGAACTCAATATGTCTGGAACCGGAATAGACTTTAATAAAGACTTCTCAGTGGTGAATTCACATGAAAATACAGGAAGTGCTGTTGTAAAGGAGTAGTTTTTGTAGTAAAAAAGAGAATGTTATGTAATAAAAGGCTATATTTATTAGAAAATAGCTAATAAATGAAGCCTTTTTTATTTTGTTTTGTCTTCGGATTGTTCTTGGCTACAGCTCAGGATCAGGATTGTACATTGAATCTTCAAAATTTTTATGATCATGCCAGGGTAAATGATTACGAGGCTGCTTATGAGCCTTGGAAAATCGTTTATGAGAAATGTCCCAGTCTTAATTTTGCAACCTTTTATTATGGTAAAAGGATTTTGGATTATAAGATCGATAATACAACAGGCGATAATCAGAAAAAGTATGTGAACGACCTTCTTGGGTTGTATGATAATTATATCAAGTATTTTCCTGATAAATACGATAAAGCAGATTATGCTTCGGATAAGGCCTTGTTGATGAATTCTTATGCGTTGGCATCAGATGAGGAGATGTATGCTATGCTCGATGATGCGTTTAAAACCGATAGAAAAAATTTTAAAAACTTTAAGGGATTGTATTTGTACTTTTCCCTAATGGTCGATTTGCATGATAAAGGAACTAAAGATCTTCAGGAGGTATTTGATAGTTACGATGAGGTGACTGCCAGGTTGGACGAAGAGGCAGTGAGTATGGCTGAAATAGCAGTTTCTCTGGCGGAGAAAGAGGATGCCGGAACATTGACTCCTAAAGAGGAGCAGAAGTTAAATGCCGTAAGAAAAAATGGTACTGAACTGGAAAAGATAATTGCAAGTGTAGATGGGAAGCTTGGAAATTTAGCAGACTGCGATAAGTTGGTGCCATTGTATGAAAAGAATTTTGAATCAAAGTCGGACGATGCCACGTGGTTGAAGCGTGCCCTGTACAGACTTGACAATAAGGATTGTTCGGATGGGCCGATTTATGTGCGTGTGGTGGAAGCTTTACATCAACTGGAACCTTCTGCCTCCAGTGCTTATGGATTAGGTACGCTGAATGATAAAAAGGGTAATACCGCAGAAGCACTAAAGTTCTACAATGAAGCAGTTGCCTTAGAAGCGGATCCTGTTAAGAAATCCAATTTACTAATTAAAATAGCTTCTAAATATTCCAAGTCCAATAGAGCTAAATCATATGACTACGCTCAAAAGGCAATCGATGCTAATCCGGCCAATGGGAATGCTTATTTATTGCAGGCATATCTTTATGGTAACAGCGCTAACGAATGTGGTAGTACGACCTTCGAAAAGAAAGCTGTCTATTGGAGGGCAGCTCTTAAAGCAGACCGCGCGGCTCAGGTAGATCCATCCATTAAAAGTAAAGCGCTTAATGCTGCATCGAGATATAGAGGGCTTGCTCCGTCGCGTACTGAAATTTTTAATGCAGATATGGCTGGTAAGTCAATTCAGCTGAGATGTTGGATTGGAGGGGTTATAAAAGTGCCGAATCTGGATTAAATATATGGTATTGTTAGTTAAAACAAATAGGGTTTTAATGATGTGAAGCGTTTAAGGATGTTAAAATTACTTTGGTTAGATTCTTAATGCCTGTCTTTAAAAAAGTATGATGAATTTTGCAAAAGGAACTGTAGTAGGGAATGATCAACTTGTGTAATAAAATGTATCTTTGTTGAAAATAGATGACAGATGAAGTTTTTTAGAATTTTTGAGGTGGTATACCTTGTTATAGGAGTAATCTCAGTTTTCGAAGTGGTTTCAAATTGGAGTACAGACCGCAATAGGTCTTATCTTTTCTTATTGTTTGCGGTTGTGTCTTTTTTCATGTTCTTCTTTAGAAGACGCTATCGTAAGAAGTTCCAAAATCGACAAAAAAATAAGTGATGGGCTCCACGGTTGTGATCATTATTGTGTCATTGCTGTTTTCAGCTTTTTTTTCAGGAATGGAGATTGCCTACGTGAACTCTAATAAAATTCATATTGAAATAGAAAAGCTGCAAGGAGGTTTTCTTTCTAAAATACTGACAAAACTTACCAAAAGGCCGTCAAAGTTTATTACCACCATGCTCGTGGGTAATAATATAGCTTTGGTTGTTTATGCTTTTTATATGGGTAGCCTGCTGGTCTATTGGCTATATCCGGAATATGTCGGTTCCGATGCGGTTCCTGCCAGGATTATCGTTGTGCAAGCGCTATTGGCTACTTTGATTTTATTGATTACCGCAGAGTTTCTTCCAAAAGCCCTTTTTCAGATATATTCGAATACATTGCTTAAAGTGCTGGCTGTACCGGCCTACTTGTTCTATAAATTGTTCTCGGTGATCGCTGAAATTGTTATTTGGATTTCTGAATTTATTTTGAGGGTATTCTTCAAAGTAGAAGGTAATACAGAAAGTATCGCATTTAGTAAGGTAGAATTGGGTGATTATATTACCGAACAAATGGAGCAGGTCGATGAGGATGAGGATGTTGATTCTGAAATACAAATTTTTCAGAATGCCTTGGAGTTTTCTGATCATAAGGCGCGCGATATAATGATTCCCAGAACTGAAATATGTGCAGCAGAATTACATGAGCTTCCGAAGAATCTGGTGAATAAATTTGTAGAGACCGGCTACTCGAAAATACTGGTGTATAAAGATACAATCGATGATATCATTGGTTATGTCCATTCCTTTGAATTGTTCAAGAAACCACGAACGATAAAGAGTGTGATGCTGCCGGTAGAATTTGTTCCGGAAACTATGCCGATAAGTGATATTTTAGGCGTGCTTACCAAACGAAGGAAAAGTATCGCTGTGGTATTGGATGAGTATGGAGGAACTTCGGGCATTCTAACGGTAGAAGATATCGTAGAGGAGCTGTTTGGTGAAATTGAAGATGAGCATGATACCATAGAATTGTTTGAAGAAAAAATCAATGATAAGGAGTATAATTTTTCTGCCCGATTGGAGGTGAGTTATGTAAATGAAACCTATAAATTAGAGCTTCCCGAAAGTGAACATTATGATACAATAGGAGGGCTGATTGTAAACCAAATCGGAGAGATTCCTGAAAAGGGAGAAAAAATTAAAATTGACAACTTTCAATTTAAAGTCTTGCAAGCAACGAATACAAAAATAGAGCTGCTGCATCTTAAAGTGCTTGAAGACGATTAAAATGCCATAATTATTAGCTAAGCAGGTTTTTATTATTGCAAAAAAGTGCTATTTTCGCCATCTAATATTTAATAATTTAGATGACAGATGGCTATTCTTGAAAAAATTAGAAGTCGATCTTTGATCTTAATCCTGGTTATAGGATTGGCGCTTTTCGCGTTTGTAGTATCAGATCTTTTTAACAATAATGCATTTTCTTCAACAAAATCAAATGTTGGTGAAATCAATGGAAACCCTGTATCAAGAGAAGGGTTTGCACAACAAGTTGATAACTTGTCCAGACAATATCAGGGACGAGCTTCAACCTTACAAATTGTTAATCAGGTTTGGAATCAAGAGGTAAGGATGACTTTGTTGGAAGAACAATTTGAAGAGTTAGGGATTAATATTGAAAAAGATCAAATAATCAATGTTGTTAAATCAAACCCTCAACTTGCTTCAAATCCTGCGTTCTTAAATGAAGCTGGTGTATTTGATGCGGGAAAATTTGTTGAATATATAGCAGATTTAAAGGCAAATAATCCAATGGCTTATCAGCAATGGGAAATGCAGGAAAATGCTTTGATTAATGCCTCAAAAGAGCAATCCTATTTTAACCTGATTAAAGCAGGAGTTGTTGCTACTATTAAAGATGGTGAGCTTTCATATAAACTTGAAAATGATAAAGTAGATTTTAAATATGTTCAGGTTCCTTATTCATCAATAGCGGATAGTACCATTACGGTAACCGATGGTGAAATCTCTGCCTATATTAAAGACCACAAAAAGGAATTTGAAGGAGATGCTTCCAGAAATATCCGTTATGTGTTTTTTGAAGAAAAAGCTTCAGAGGCTGATGTAGCTGAAATTAGAAATGAAGTAGAAGCTCTTTTAAACAAAAGTGTAGTTTATAATAATGCAACTCAATCGAATGATACCATTCCAGGGTTTGCAGAATTACCAAAAGATCAGGTGGCGGAGTTTGTTGCAAAACATTCTGATGTTCCTTTTGATACTACCTATGTTGCAAAAGCTCAACTACCTACTCAATTTAGCGATACCTTATTCAACCTGGGTGTTGGAGAAGTATATGGGCCATATAAAGATGGGGAGACTTTTAAGCTTACCCGTATGATGGATAAAAGAGAAGGTGGTAATGTAAAAGCTAGCCATATATTAATAGGGTACGAAGGTACAGGAGTAAACCTTAAGGAAAACAGAACTAAGGAAGAGGCTGAAGCACTAGCTAAAGAGGTGCTTGCAAAAGTAAAGGCAGATGAGGATTTTGCTGCACTTGCAAGAGAATACTCTGAAGATCCTGGGTCAGCTTTTAGTGGAGGAACCTACGATAATATATTCCCAGGTCAAATGGTTAAGCCTTTTAATGACTTTATTTTTGATAATGAAATTGGAAGTGTTGACCTTGTAGAAACAGATTTTGGTTATCACATCATTAAAGTAGAAGATAAGTATAACGTTGTTCAGTTAGCCACCATATCAAGAAAGGTAATTCCTTCTGAAGAAACTTCAAACGAACTTTATACGAAGGCTACGAAATTCGAAATGGATGCAGCTGCAGATTCTGAAAATTTTGGTGCAGTAGCGAAAGAGTCTGATTATACAGTTCGCCCTGTAAATAGTTTAATGGCTTTGCAGGAAATGGTTCCTGGTTTAGGAGAGCAAAGAAGACTTATTCAGTGGGCTTTCAATCCGGAAACTAAGGTTGGAGATGTTTCGAGATTTGACGTTACTGGCGGTTATGCTATCGTTCAGTTAACTAGAAAAATTAAAGAAGGGTTAATGTCTGTAGATAATGCAAGAGCACTTGTAGCTCCGATTATCAGAAAACAAAAGAAAGCTGCTCAGATTATAGAAGCAAATAATGGGAAGTCATTAGATGAACTTGCAAGCGCCAATAATGTGACAGTGAAGACAGCAACTGATTTGAATATGAAAACCCCTAGTATCGCTGGTGCAGGACGTGAGCCTAAGGTGGTAGGTACAGCCTTCGCAATAGAAGAAGGTGCTTCATCAGGACTTATTGAAGGTGAAAATGGAGTTTATATGGTTCAGGTTACTAAAAAGAACCCTGCTGTAGAGCTTGATAACTATGCGCCTTACGCAACCACACAAAGAACAACAAATAGAGGTAGAGCTACCGGAGCAGCGTTTAACGCGCTACGTGAAAATGCCGATATTGAAGATAATAGAGCTGATTTTTATTAAAAATTATCTTGATTTTAAGTATTAAAAAAGCCTCCCGTTGGAGGCTTTTTTATTTTACGGTCATTCTTAATTTATAACCTGATCATTTCTTTAAAAGTAAGAATGGTATCAAATCCTTTCTGACTAAAATATTGAGGCGTTTGGTCATCTCCTACAGCCATAATAAAATCACCGCCCCAGGCTCCAAGACTTTTAATACTTCCCTCAAAGTCATTAAAGAAGCGCTTTTTTATGGGTTCCATAGCGATGGCCTTTGAGGTGATATCTTCATGGGTGTCAATAAGAGATTTAAACGCGGCTACATCTGTGCATTCCAGAATGCCCTTGGTAATCGTATTTATATCACTTATATATGTGTTGACAGATTTATTTAATGCCCTGTATTTTTTAATGCCTTCCCTGCTGTTTTGCTTTTGGTTTAAGTGTATGAAATAGATTTGATCTCTGAATGGAGGGGTAAACTTGGTTTCTGTTATGGTTGGCTTACCATCTGTTAATTGATATAATATGGCAGTATTATGCTGTGCGCAGGCAATGTCGTACCCACTACCTCCAAGGGTTTTGTTAGAGAGATCAAATGCGTTAATTCCTGCCCATTGAGCAATATTGTTAATTAAGGTGGAGGAAGATCCAAGTCCCCAGTCTCGCGGGAAATCCATAACTGATATTGCTTTTACTCCTTGTACGCTTTTTAAGAAGTCAGGATTGAGTGCCTTGGCTGTTTTTAAAATATGTAATAAAGTGGCCTCTACTTCATTTTTCGGACTTCCGCTTAGGGATAGGTCCATGTTGCATGAAAACCAGGGATTTCCTTGGTGGTCAAGACTTGACCACTCAATTATTTGGTTATTGTTTTCTTCAATGCTCAGGGTTTGTCCGTAGATAGTGGGTAACGCTAAGCTCAGTGCTCCGTCAAGTACCAGGTATTCTCCCGTGATGAGTAATTTCCCATTGCTTTGAAAATGATGCATTATAATGACTTAGCTCTAAGGTTGTTAAATTCTTTGATAACCTCACTGTGGGTTACCGTTTTGTTATGGAATAACTCAACCACAATGCTTTTCTCTTCATCGGTAGCGCCCAATTGGTTTAGAATATTCATTAAATGCATTTTCATATGACCTTTTTGAATGCCTGTTGTGATCAATGAACGAATGGCAGCAAAATTTTGTGCAAGCCCTGCAACAGCTACTATCTGCATAAGCTCTTTAGCAGAAGGTTTGCCCAGCATCTCCAGTGCAAGCTTTACCAATGGATGTAAATTTGTTAAACCGCCAATAGTTCCCAGCGCTAATGGAACTTCAATCCAAAATTTAAATATACCATTATCAATGGTAGCGTGTGTTAGACTGGAATAGGTGCCATTTTTGGCCGCATAAGCATGAACACCTGCTTCAATTGCTCTAAAGTCATTCCCGGTGGCTAAAACAACCGCATCAATACCATTCATCACTCCCTTATTGTGGGTAACTGCTCTGTGTGGCTCTGCTTTAGCAATGTCTATGGCTCTTACAAACTTCTCTGCAAACGCTTGTGGAGAAATATTCTGATCCTCATTGAGCTCATCCACTTTACAAGAAACTTCTGCCTTTACCAGGCAGTTGGGAACGTAATTAGATAAAATGCTCATTACTATCTGAATGTCTCGTTCTTCCTCTGTGAACTCTTCATAAGTATTAGCACCCGCTTTAAATGTTTTTGCAAATTGCTCAAGACAACTATTGATAAAGTTAGCTCCCATCGCGTCTAATGTATCGAAGGTAGCGTGTATCTGATAATAGTTGTCCAGATCAGCAGTTTTATCTTTTAGTATAATATCCAAAATACCACCACCTCTTTTACGCATGTTTTTCGTGATGCTGTCGGTAGCTTCTATGAGTAAAGGTTTTATTTGATTAAAATAACGAACAAGTTTTTCCTTATCACCATGATACATAAAATGAACCTGCCCGATTTTTTCGGTAGCAATAACCTCCGCCTTAAATCCGCCACGTTTTAACCAGTATTTTGCAGCCTTACTGGCGGCAGCTACAACAGAACTTTCCTCAAGACACATTGGGATGGAATATAAGTGTCCGTTAATCGCAAAGTTTGGTGCAATACCAAAAGGTAAATAGTAATTGGTTATAGTGTTCTCTATAAATTCATCATGTAGCTTCTGAAGAGCTGCATTGGTATTCCAATATTGTTTTATAATAGATACGGCATCTTTTCTGTCTTGAAAATAATGATTGGCCAACCAGTCTATTTTTTCTTCTTTGGTCAGTTTTGAAAATCCGTCAACAGGTTTTTTCATGGTTCGATTTGTTTCAAAAAGCAAAGATAATAATAAAGAAACCCTTTTTTTGTAAGAATTATATCTTGTTTTTCCTTTTAGCTAGATGGTTTTGAGTAACGTTTAACTAAAAAAGTTTATATTTCTGTGAAATAATTAGTAAACTTGACGGATTTTTAAAAAATCCTTAACATCGATGAAGAGAACATTTATTTTTTCTTTCCTTTTATTAGGGTTGGCTTCTGCGCTGACTGCTCAAAATCAGAAAATTACATTAGAAGAAATATGGGGAGGTGCTTTCAGGACTGAAGGTATGGACGCCTTACATTCAATGAACAATGGGCAACAATACTCAGTGTTGAATTTTGACAGGAATTCACGTACAACCTCAATAGACAAGTACGATTACAAGACTTTAGAGAAGGTTGAAACTATTCTTAGTTCTGGAGAACTGGATGGCATACAGTACTTTCAATCATATGAATTCAGTGAAGATGAATCAAAGCTAATTTTGGCTACCGAAGTGGAATCAGTATACCGTAGATCAACTTTAGGGGTATTTTATGTTTATGATATTGAATCTAAAAAGCTTACTAAAATCTCTGATCATAAAATTCAGGAACCTACCTTTTCGCCGGATGCTTCAAAAGTTGCCTATGTACTTGATAATAATATATATATCAAGAACCTTGAAGATAATGGTTTGGCTCAGGTAACAAGTGATGGAGAGAAAAATAAGATTATTAACGGGGTTACTGACTGGGTGTATGAAGAAGAGTTCAGTTTTGTTCGTGCATTTGATTGGAATAAGTCAGGGACGCATTTAGCTTATATCCGTTTCGATGAGTCAGAGGTGCCGGAGTTTTCTATGGATGTATATGGGCAATCACTATACCCGACACAACAAGTGTTTAAATATCCTAAAGCGGGGGAAAAGAATTCTGAAGTTAGCCTTCATGTCTATGAATTAGCCTCCAAAGAAACATCAAATGTTGATTTAGGAAACGCATATTACATTCCAAGAATTCAATGGACTAGCGATAAAAATAAACTGAGCGCTCAGGTGATGAACCGTCATCAAAATGATCTTAAGTTATATTTTTATGATGCAAAGAATAAAGAATCAAAGGTAATTCTGGAGGAAACTGATGAAGCATACATTGATATTACCGATAACCTGACTTTTTTAAATGATAATAGTTTTGTCTGGACGAGTGAAAAAGATGGTTATAATCATATCTATCTATATTCAAAGGAGGGGGAATTAGTAAACCAGATAACTCAAGGCGATTGGGAAGTCACCAATTACTATGGATTCGATCAGAAAACTTCAAGGATATTTTATCAATCAGTAGAAAATGGTTCAATTAACAGAGATATATACTCTATTGGTTTAAATGGGAAAGGAAAGGTTCGTTTGTCCTCTGGGAATGGAACTAATGATGCAGTTTTTAGTACAGACTTTACGTATTATATCAATACCTTCTCTAATGCCCGCACGCCTTATAAATATACCCTGAATCGTGCTAAAAATGGTAAAGAGATAAAAGAGATCGTTACCAATGAAGAGCTGAGGTCAGCATTAACAAATTACGAATTGTCAGAAAAAGAATTCTCAACCATCCGTGTGAATGGCAACGATCTTAATATGTGGACTATAAGGCCAAAAGATTTTGACTCCAGTAAGCAATATCCTGTATTAATGTATCAATATTCCGGACCTGGATCTCAACAAGTGGCAAACAGATGGAATAGCAGTAATGATTATTGGTATCAGATGTTGGCGCAAAAAGGATATATAGTGGTATGTATCGATGGAAGAGGAACTGGATTTAAAGGAGCAGATTTTAAGAAGGTTACTTATCAGGAATTAGGGAAATATGAAGTAGAAGATCAGATAGCTGCTGCAAAACAACTGGCTTCTTTGCCTTATGTTGATGAAGAAAGAATAGGTATCTGGGGATGGAGTTTCGGAGGATTTATGAGTTCGAACTGTATCCTTAAAGGAAATGATGTTTTCAGCATGGCAATAGCCGTTGCACCGGTTACAAGCTGGCGCTTTTATGATACTGTTTATACAGAGCGTTACATGAGAACCCCGCAAGAAAATGCAAGTGGTTATGATGATAATTCTCCAATCAATTATGCTTCGAATTTAAAAGGCGATTATTTGCTAATTCATGGTACGGCAGATGATAACGTCCATGTACAAAATACTATGCGAATGGCAGAAGCCCTGATTCAGGCAAATAAACAATTTGACTGGGCTATATATCCAGATAAAAATCATGGAATTTACGGAGGTAAAACAAGACTTCAACTATATACTAAAATGACCAATTTTATTGATCAGCACTTAGGTGATAAAATTGAAGAATCCCTGGAGTTAAAAGAAATAAAAAATTAATTAAATTAATTGGATAGATATGTCGGACGTAGTTAAACAAGCACACCAGAAAGAGTTATTTGGGCACCCGGTTGGGTTGTATATTCTATTTTTTACCGAAATGTGGGAGCGTTTTTCCTATTATGGAATGCGGGCCATCTTGGTATTATATCTTGTAGCAGAAACAACCAAGGATAATCCAGGCCTGGGATGGACTAATGCAGAGGCTTTACAATTATATGGGTGGTATACCATGTTAGTGTATGTTGCTTCGATTCCCGGAGGTATAATTGCAGATAGAATTTTAGGCCAGAAGAAATCAGTTATAGTTGGAGCCATTTTGTTGGTGATTGGACATACGGTTTTGGCTATTGAACAAATGTGGGCTTTTTATACGGGTCTGGGCTTTATTATATCAGGTGTGGGTATGTTGAAACCAAATATATCAACGATGGTAGGTGGCCTCTATAAAAAAGGAGATATCAGAAGAGATAAAGGTTTTACTATTTTCTACATCGGAATTAACGTTGGAGCATTTCTTTCCAGTTTAATAGTTGGTTATGTTGGAGAAGTTTACGGATGGCATTATGGATTCGGTCTGGCCGGTATATGTATGTTCTTTGGGCTTGTTCAGTTTTTATTAGGACAAAAGTATTTGAAAGGAGTTGGAGATTATCTTGGTAAGTCAGAGAAGGAAGAAGATAAAGAAGCATTAAAGAGGCCTTTAACGAAGATTGAAAAAGACAGAGTAATTGTACTTGTACTTTCGTTTTTAATGGTAATAGTGTTTTTTGGAGCTTTTGAGCAGGCAGGAGGATTGATGAATATATATGCTGCAGAAAAAACAAATAGAATGCTAATGGGATGGGAAGTACCAGCCTCATGGTTTCAGTCACTTAATGCATTTTTTATAATCACTTTAGGAACCTTGGTTGCAGGATACTGGGCTAAAAGAAAACTCAAAGGAAAAGAGGCTTCTTCATTATTTAAGATGATCATGGGACTTATTATTATGGGTACCGGGTTCTTGTTTATGACTGCTGCATCAGCACAGTTTGAAAGCTCTGGATCTTCAGCAATGTATTGGTTAGTTTTAGCATATTTATTTCATACAATTGGTGAGCTTAGTTTATCGCCGGTATCACTTTCTTTTGTTACTAAACTTGCACCCGCGAAGTATGCCTCATTAATGATGGGATTGTATTTTGCAACAACAGGTTTAGGTAATAAAGTAGCAGGGTTATTAGGTGAGTCAGCTTCAACTTTTGGCGAGTTTACTGTTTTTACAGGTATTGCAATTTTTTGTATTGCTTTTGGACTCCTCGTTGGTGTATTTTTCAAAAAACTTAAAAACCTTACTCATGGGGCGGAAGATGATGAGAGAGAAATTAGTGAGGTTGACGGTATTGGAAGTCTTGAATTAGAGGATAAAAGAGTTTAATATAATTGCATGTAAATGAGCTCAAGTACGGATATTGAAAATCTGTTTAAAGACAAAGTCTTAGGACATCCTGCAGGATTAATTGTCTTATTCTTCACCGAAATGTGGGAACGTTTTTCCTTTTATGGAATGCGTGTCTTACTGGTGAATTTTTTAACCATGGCGATGATTGGGTACAACCCTGGCTGGGAATGGTCTGCAGAAAATGCTGGAGCGCTGTTCGGTACCTATGCAATGCTACTTTACATAACCCCAATTGTAGGTGGAATCATAGCCGATCGATTTATTGGCTATCGTTGGGCTGTTGTTGTAGGTGCTTTAATTATGACTTTAGGGCATGCTTCAATGGCCT
Source organism: Zhouia amylolytica AD3 (assembly GCF_000511935.2). Lineage (NCBI taxonomy): Bacteria > Pseudomonadati > Bacteroidota > Flavobacteriia > Flavobacteriales > Flavobacteriaceae > Zhouia > Zhouia amylolytica. The sequence continues at coordinate 119,203 of NZ_AYXY01000031.1, forward strand.
TGGAAACTGAATTTTCGCTGTATTTAGGATTAGCCCTGTTGGTTATAGGAACCGGTTTTTTTAAACCGAATATTACCTCCATCATATCAGGAATGTATAAAGACAATCCCGAAAAGAAGGATGGAGCATATACAATCTTTTATATGGGGGTTAATGCAGGAGCCTTTTTTGGAATGATGCTATGTGGATATTTGGCAGAAAGAATTGGATGGTCATGGGGGTTTGGTCTAGCAGGAATATTTATGCTCTTAGGAACCCTGCAGTTTTGGTTGGCAAAACCATTATTCGGTAAAATTGGGGGCGTACCTGAGAAGGAAGAATTAAAGCCAGAAAATACTTCCATGTCTGCAGAAGATGCTGAAGCTGAGAAAAGAAACCCGTTTACTAAATTAGATAAAATCTTAATTACCATATGTTCAATTGTTGGATTGGGCTATGCAATTAATGACCCTATGTCGAAGATTGCTAATATCGACATGTTTGCCTGGGCCAGAATAGGTGATTTAGAAGGACAGTACACAGTCGTTTTAGTTGGACTATTCTTGTTTTTAATTCTTGTAATAGGAAGAATTGCACGTTATACGCGTGTCATAAGAGATCGTATGATAGCGTTTATTGTTTTCGCTTTCTTTACGGTGTTTTTCTGGATGAGCTTTGAGCAAGGTGCTTCTTCTTTAATTTTATTTGCCAGAGATAGTGTAGATAGAGTGTTGAGCGGTAATGCTGCTATTGCCTTTAATGTTGTTAACGCGCTCCTAACCATTATCCCTTTGGCTATTATATCCTGGGTTTTATATCTTCTTTGGAAAAAGACTTTTAAAAAGATTCCGGGGTCAAATATTGTACTCGTTATTTGTTTTACCCTAATGTGGGGTATCGTTGGATGGATGCTTAACAGAGACTTAAGTACCACCGCTTACGATGTGACATACAAAGCGGTTCAAACACCCCTCTTAGACGAATCTGGTAATCAAAAGAAAGATGACCAGGGGAATCAAATGTATGCATACGACCCGGTAACTGAAAATATGCAAGTCGATAACAATGCAGTGATTGTAGAGCGAATTACACGAATTGCCGAACCTTTAGACTTTGCTGTTGGTGAAGAATTGTTTATTATTCATAAGGATAATGAAAAGATTTCATTCGGTTATCTGGATGAGGAGCGTTTAGTGGCTGCCCGACAAAATGGTGAAAATCAAAACACTGATGCTGGTGTCGTTAGGGCAACGGTGTCTGAGGTGAAAAGTAATGAAGTTGAAATAACTGTTTCATGGTTCAGTATATTGAACTCATTTTTTATCATTGCATTTGCTTCTTTCTTTTCCAAATGGTGGGAAAGTAAATACAATCCTAGTGCCGCTACGAAATATGCCCTTGGACTTATCATAATGGCAGTAGGCTTTGGATTGCTTGCTTTTGGATCTTATGGAATCCAGGAAGGCGTAAAGGTGAGTATGGTTTGGTTGATTTTTGCTTATTTATTTCATACCCTTGGAGAATTGTGCTTATCTCCGGTTGGACTTTCTTATGTGAGTAAGCTTGTACCAGCTCGTATGATAGCCCTTATGTTCGGAATGTGGTATCTTGCCATAGCAATAGGCCAAAAACTTGCGGCGACCTTGGGAGGACAAATAGACAATATAACCAAGGAATATAGCTTGTCTACATTCTTTTTAATATTTACTATAGTACCGGCTTTAGCAGGCTTAATTGTTTGGTTATTGAATCCGGTAATGAAGAAATTAATGCATGGTGTAAAGTAAACACTATCTTATTCAATAATATAAGCTCCCTGTTCACCTGTATAGTGAAAAGGGAGCTTTTCTTTTTTACAAGTAGCCTTCCACCGTTTTACAAAGCTTTTATAATTACTTCCATCAGCAATAATTTTAACGGGATGTATACTGTCTATTAATCTTTTTAAATGAATTTTAGGTGATTGGGTTAAAAGGATGATAGCCTTAGATGTATCAAGGTTGTACGCTCCACTGCTATCGATTACAACGATCAACTCGCGTTTAAAGCGATATTCCTTTTTTAGTGGGAGGGTTAAAACACTATCGATGTATTCGGCGGTACTGTAATTGGTAATTATATTTTTTACGGAGTTGATATCGTTGGTATATGTAATCAGGTACTCTTGTTGTTCTGCTATAAGTGTTTGCCGGCTTTTATGAAAAATGATGAAACGTTTTGTGTCTGATTTATTTACAGAGATAACTAAGATGATTGTAAACAGAAGTAATGCCGAACCAAAGGAAGCAGCTTTCCTTTTGAGGTGGAAATTCTTCATCATGAAGACCAGGCAGATAATCATTAGATAACTGAATAAGAGGGTGTATTTGTTAAATGAGACATCTCTGAAAATAAACATTTCTTTCTGAGAAATCCACTGAACAAAATCATTCATCAGAACAATCAAATAATTATAAAAGGTGATTAAGAACCCGGGAAGGATGTTTATGGTTGATAGTATCATAATTAAAAGGCTTACACCTATAATTATACCCAGAAATGGAATGATAACCAGGTTGGATAGAAAGAACAAACCGGGAAACTGATGAAAATAATAAAGACCTAGAGGAGCAACCCCAATTTGGGCAGCAAGCGAAACTGTAAATAATGACCATAGATATTTGGTGATCTTCCATTTTGGACTATAAAGCTTATATATCATGGGTTGTAACCAGATGATAAGTAAAACGGCGACATAACTCAATTGAAAACCTACATCATATAAAAATGATGGGTGAAATAATAATAAAAAGAATATGGAAATTGCAATAACGTTGTAGGTGTTAGTAGGCCTTTTTAGGTTCAGTGCATAGGCGACAAAACTGAACATCGTAACTGCGCGTACTACAGAAGGAGTTAAGCCTGCAACAACGGCATAGATCCACAGTATAACAAGTGAAATAACTAGTTTTATTGGTGCTCCATTTTTATAACGAAGCAGTGGCGATAACATTAAATGAATCATAAGGAGTAAGATTCCTATATGTAAGCCTGAAATGGCCAAAATGTGAATCGAACCCGCATCTACATAATTTTGGTACATTTCATTAGAGATGAGTCTCTTGTCGCCGAGTAATAGTGCATTGATGATGGCAAGAACCTCAGGATTAAATTGCTCTCTGTTGAGCGAAGCTTGAATTTTTGACCTGATATGAGATGCCAGACCAATGATAGTATTAGGCTCTTGGTTTACTATGAGAAATTTTCCTTCTTTCAAGTATAGTTGGTGATAGATGAACTTTTTATCGAGGTACTTTCGATAGTCGAATTGATGAGGGTTTAAAGAGGTATGAACCAGTTCGGGAGCAATATTAGTAACTATTAAGTCATCTGGAAGAATTGTACCTTTTATGTTATTTTTTTCAATGTTGAGGATGAGATTTCCTGAGCTTTTTGCTTTGTTAACGCTGATTACTTCACCCTGAAACCGTAAATGATCATCGCTGGATTTTAATGTGGAATTAATTTTTATGGTGAATATATTCTTACGGTTGTAACTTGCGATGTTTTCAAAGAAATTGGGTGCGTTTTTGGGATTATGAATGTAAACAGAAATATAACCTATAGCGCAAATGATCAAGTAGGATGTGGAAGTGAAGAGTAAAGATGTTTTCCTTCCTTTACTTAAACAGTATAAGAGCAGACCGAATAATAAAATGGAAATTACCAGGATGTATAGGATGTTAACATGCAGTTGAAATCCAAATATGAGCCCCGTAATTAAGGAAAGAGTTAGTTTTATAGCCACATAATTAAGTGATTTCATTGTACGAAATTACTTAATTATTATTACATTATAAGATTACAATTTTAGATATTGACTGTTAAAGAGGTATCGTAGTTTTAGAGCAATCGTTTTGCTTTGATAAAGGCGTATTTCCAGTAGCCTTCATCTAAGGAAGAAACCAAAACCCCTCTTGAAGTGGTGGAGTGAATAAATAAAATTTCAGATTTAGTGTCAACGACTAATCCAACGTGATTAATTCGTTTGCTTTTCTTCCCTGTGGCAAAAAATAACAGATCGCCCTCACGGACCTTTTTCAGGTTTATATCGACACCCTGTTTGGCTATTTCATAAGAGGAACGATTTACTGAAACTCCATGGGTAGTATAACTTTTATAGATCAACCCGGAACAGTCCATTCCTGATTTTGACATCCCTCCATATCGGTATCTTGTTCCCTGATAGGATAATGCCGTTTTAATAATATTTTCAGTTTGGGTCGTTAGCTTCTCCTTACTGCCTTCAATTCTATCATTGTTTTCTATTGGAGGTTTCGGTTTTACCGAAACTGTTCTCGTTTCTTTTTGCCTTGACGCTTTTTTAGAGGATCCACATGAAGTTATTATGAATAGTGGAAGAATTAGAAAAGGCAAGAATCGTTTCATGAAGCAGGTTTTGATGCCAAATTAATAAAATTAAATGAATCTTTATGGTGAACTTTTAAGTTGATATGATAAAAAACAGTTTTTTTAATTTAAATGATTTATAGATTTATCGTTAAAATATAGGGGTTATGTATAAATCAGTTTCAGCCGAAGTGGCCGTAGAGACAATTAAATCGAATCAGCGAGTTTATATTCAGGCAGCTGCAGCTGCACCACAATTATTGATTAAAGCTTTAACTAACAGACATGAAGATCTTTTTAATGTTGAAATCTGCCATCTGCATACCGAAGGAGATGCACCATACGCAGATCCAAAACTCAAAGAACACTTTCATGTAAACTCCTTTTTTATCGGGAAAAATGTTAGACATACACTAACTGCAGGAAATGGCTCATATACCCCAGTTTTTCTAAGTGAGCTACCAATATTATTTAAACGTAATATTATTAACTTGGATGTAGCCTTAATTCATGTCTCGGTACCTGATAGACACGGGTATTGCTCGCTGGGAGTTTCGGTGGAGGCAACACTTGCGGCCATAGATAATGCCGATGTGGTCATTGCCCAGGTAAACAAACAAATGCCGCGAACTCATGGTGATGGAATTATACATATATCTGAAATTAACTTATTTGTAGAGTGTGATGAGCCCATACCTGAACATAAACTTTGCAAACCTTCCTCTGTAGAAGAAAAAATAGGGGAGTATGTTGCAGCGCTTATAGATAACAGGAGTACTTTGCAAATGGGAATTGGAGTAATCCCTGATGCGGTATTGTCAAAGTTGACAAACCATAAAGATCTTGGACTGCATACCGAAATGTTTTCAGATGGGGTTATAGACCTCATCTTAAAAGATGTGATCAATGGCAATTATAAAAATATTCTTCCCGGAAGATCTTTAGCTACGTTTTTAATGGGGACGAAGCGTTTGTATGACTATGTCGATGATAACCCGTTTATTGAAATGCGAACCTCTGACTATGTAAATGATGTTGCAACCATAAAGCAAAACCGTAGGATGGTAGCAATTAATTCGGCTATTGAAGTGGATTTAACCGGTCAGGTTTGTGCAGATTCGATAGGAACCAAAATGTATTCAGGTGTAGGGGGGCAAATGGATTTTATTAGAGGAGCTTCTTTAAGCCAGGGAGGAAAAGCCATTATAGCACTTCCTTCAATGACCAAAACAGGAATAAGTCGTATAGTTCCTAATCTTAAACTTGGAGCAGGTGTTGTGACCACCAGGGCCCATGTGCACTATGTGGTTACCGAAAATGGCGTCGCTAACCTCTATGGGAAAAATATTAACCAAAGAGCGAAGGCACTCATTGATATTGCGCATCCCTCACATCAGGAAACCATTGAAAAAGTCTTTTTTGAACAGTTAAGCTGAAGATGAGTCTTTTTTATAGTTCTTAAAGAGCCATTCCATTATAAAGCATGAGAGAATTATGCCTAGAGCAACTATAATTCCTGTTTTGTTGGTGCTGAATTGCTGAGCGATTAATGTAATTAAGGCCGCTAGACAACCCAAAGAACCTGCTAGAGGGATGAATTTAGAAGCTCCAATTTGACTTCTCTTCTTGTAACAAACTAAGTTAACGATGGCGAAAATAAGAAGAAACCCGATGCTGCCAGCGGTCGAGATACTTTTAAGAGGGAGAATATTGGTGACGATTAGGGTTGCAACCGAAGTAATGATAAGTCCAATCGGTTGATTCCAGAAACTCCCGGTCAATTCATGAGGAAGTTCATCGTCCTCTGCAATTTCATAACTTACTCTACTTCCTCCGTAAATAGAAGCGTTGATGGCCGAAAAGGTAGATATTAAGGCAGCAATAGTAATAATAGAAAAGCCTATTTTTCCAAGTAGAGGTTTAGCCGCCTCTGCTAATACATAATCTTCTGCTTTGGCAATGTCAGTAAATGGCAAAGAACCAACTGTTACAATAGCTATAATTATATATAAAGCAATTACAAAAATCACCGAACCTAAATAGGCCTTCGGAATATTACGTTTTGGATTTTCAATGTCAGGTGCAGCGTTCGCAATAAGTTCAAAACCTTCATAGGCCACAAATATAACCATGCCACCTGCTAATAAATGAATTGGAGTTTCCCAATTGGAGAGTGCTAATTGTTCCAGATTTGAGTTTCCAAATAGTCCGTAGGTTCCAATAATTATAAACGATACTAAGATGAGGAGCTTAATTATAACAGCGTACGACTCTATGGCTCCAACAACTTTAATGCTGTAATAATTAATTGCTGTAGCTAGTAGAATGATGAAACTCGCAAAAATATGGAAGTTTAAAGAGGCATTCGGAGAAATGGGAAATAAATTAGGGGCATAAGATCCAAATGCAGAAGCATACAGAGCAAGCATGATAATATAGCTTAACCAAAGTAGATTATTGATAGCTCCACTAAAAATTGTTTTTCCAAACCCCTGATTGATAAATTTAACCGTACCTCCCCGGTCTGGATAGGCAATGGAAAGTTTAATATAACTATAGGAAGTTAAAAGAGCAATAAGACCAGCTATTAAGAAGGCCAGAGGAGTGCCACCTTTTGCTAATGAAACGGCTAATCCTAAAACTGCAAAAATACCACCTCCTACCATGCCTCCAATGCCAATGGAGATTGCTTCTCTAAGTCCGATTTTTTTATCCATCCCCTAGGTTTTTATGAATAGTCAGCTGTTTCTTTTTAATACAAATAATAACAACTCTTCTTCATCATCAGGAATCCTTGTTGTTCCTTCATTTTTTAGCCCAAGTTTTTCTAATAACCTTTGAGAAGGAATATTATCCTTGGTAGTGATGGCTTTAACCTCTGAAATTCCAAAGCATGTAAAGGCTAATTCAAGGAGTTTACTTGAAGCCTCGAACCCATAACCTTTGTTCTCATAGGCCGGTAAAAAGGCAAATCCGATATCAATCCCTTCAAGGCCTTCCCGGTCATATAGTCCACAAGTACCCACCTTGCAATTATCAGATTTACGAATAAGAGTGTAGTTAGAAAAACCCAGACGGTTTAACTGAGGAATCATCCGTTCTTTTATATAATTTGCTGCGTCATTAACGGTTTTAATATTTCGATCACCAATGTATTTTTGGAATTTAGGGGTATTCATTAATTCATATATAAATGCTGCATCCTCCTCTTTTGTCGGGATGATAAAAAGTCGTTCTGTTTCGTATGATTTTTTGACTTTAGGCATCTTTAAGGTGTTATTTTTGGGGTATATGAGATTTCTTTTTTAACCTAAGAATCATGGAGATTATTAATAGGGTAAAAGTTAAGAATCTTAACCAAAACCCGAGATTTGAATCATTTCTGTCATAGGTAAAAAGATTAAGGATAAAGAATATAATACTCGTGGTCAGTATGAGTTGCGCAATGCCTTTTCTCATCACATACGTTTATTAAGGTTATATTTTTCTAGTTTATACAACAATGACTTCTTTACGCTGGGCCATTCTTCCTGCGTAATTGAGAAGACCACCGTATCTCTGAAAGTTCCATCTGGATTAATCTTGTGATTTCGTAAAATCCCATCCTGTTTGGCACCAAGACTTGCAATGGCATTGCGCGACTGTAGGTTAAACCAGTTCGTTCTAAATTCTACAGCAATACACTGTAAGGCTTCAAATGCATAACTTAATAATAATAGTTTGCATTCTGTGTTTATCCCGGTACGTTGTCTTGATTTAGCATACCAGGTATATCCTATTTCAAGACGTCTGTGTTCTGGAGTGGCATTACAATAGCGAGTTGAGCCAATTATTTTTCCTTGGGCTTTATCGATGATGACAAATGGATATGAAGTACCCTGTTCCTTAGTTTTTAAAGCAAATTCAATATAATTGTCAATATTGGCGGCTGATGGAACGGAGGTATACCATAACTCCCAAAGCTTTCCATCTTCAGCTGCAGCTAAAAGTTCATTTTTATGTGTTCCATCAAGAGGTGCAAGGGTTGCTTTGTTACCTTCCAGGGTAATATTGTCAAGCCAGTTTATCATGGTGTGTGTTGGTTTGTTATATTGGTGAAATACCTATCGAAGATAATAAAGACGACGCTTACTTAAAAGACTGGCTGCGTTTAAATTTCTTCTATTAAGGAGTCTGTGATTTTCATTGAATCATAGGACTGTATTTATGTCTGTTCTCATAGATAACCCATAGGTTGATAGCAAATAGTACCATAGCAATCGGTAAACCTGATGGAGCAATAATAATGTGTGTCAAAAGAATTCCAACCATAACCGGGAATATCATTGCAGCCCCTAGAGCTCTGTATTTAGGAATGATAAATAAGATGCCTCCAATAATCTCAACAATGGCGAGTAAAGGCATTATCCATCCGGATTCCACAAAAGCAGTCATTAGATTAACTAATTCTTCCGGAAGATTGTCCGGAGGGGGCATGTAATTGAAGAACTTATTAAGGCCTCCATTTATAAACATAAGTCCGAACAATAGGCTGATAACAAATAATATTTTTGATTTCATAGTAAAAGTTTTAAAGTTTAATAATGTTCTTAAGTCATTGGTTTGTTCAAGATTATTGAAGTATGTTTCTGACAGTAAGTTAGTTATTTTTAAGGAAATAACCTCATTGCTGAAGTTGTGGCACATTTGTTGTATTTTTCCTGACTGAACCAAATTTTAAAATTATGAAAAAACTTTACTTTTTATATCTAATGCTATGTGCCTTGGGATTAGAAGCATGTAGCTCGGGGTATGTTTACCTTAATTATCCTCAGGAACCTGAGGTTATTTTACCGAAAGGGGTTGAGAATATTGTAGTAGTAAACCGTTCCTTAACCAGGGAGGATGATCAACAAAATAAAACCTTGGAGTCTGTGGCTACCGGAGAGATAGCAGGTTCAGATAAATTAGCTTCTGATGAAGCTGTAAAAGGTGTGATGTCGGGAGTACAACATCATAGTAATTTAACTGTTTTAATTCCCGATACCCTTAGATTGTATGGTACGGGTACAAGAAGAACTCCGGATGTACTAAAATGGGAAAAGGTAGATGCTATTTGTAAAGCAAGTGATGCCGATGTCCTCTTAGTTCTTGAAACCTTCGATTCCAATTCTGATATTCTTTTGAATACAGTTGCAGATCAGGTTTCATCCGTTATCAATACAGGAAAAGTTAAAGGTCGTTTACCGCAGCAAACCCGGGTTGATGTCCGAAGTTATTGGCGTTTATATGATCCTTATTCGAAAACCATTATAGATCAGTTTCAGCAAACGCATTACATGAATTTTAATTTGGTAAATGGAGTGCCGCCATTAAATGCATTGCCCGAAACAGCTTATGCTGCCGGGTTTGATTATATCAGTAGATTTTTACCGAGCTATTACAGAGTTCGACGTGATATGTATAAAAAAGGAAAAGGTCGGGATAAAAGAAAGTTTGATGCCGGATGGCGTAGAAGTGAAGTAGCTAATTGGGATAGTGCCATAGAAATTTGGACAGGAATAGCTGCTAATCCTAATAGTAAATCTGCCGGACGTGCCGCACTCAATGTAGCTGTTGCTTATGAAGTATTAGGGAAAACAGATTTGGCATTAGAATGGGCACAGCGTGCATATGAAGACTATGGGGATAAGCAGGGCCGTGATTATGCTAAAATATTACTCAGAAGAAAACGATTCGAATTATAGGGTTTAACAGAAAGCCGGAGTGAATCACTCCGGCTTTTTTCGTTGAATCAACGATTTAATTATAGGATAACAAGTCTACATGAGGAAGCTGTTTAAGGTACTTTTCCAGAAATGTCTTGTGAGAAGCACCTATAATTACCATGATGCGCTTACCGGGATTTAAAGCACATACTTTGGCAATGTTAGCCGTAATTTGCAGGTTTCGCATTTCCCATAAATAAAATCGAGCTTTATCAGACCCGGACTCAAAATTTGTTTTAAACCAAACCGCCCATTGGGCTTGAAAATCTTGAGAGCCATATTCTTTATCATTTAAAAAGCTATAATAAGCAGACAGGTCTTTATCAGCGATTCCTTTGATCAAAATTTCTTGTTGTTTTTTATATATCGGATGTTCGGAAATACCATTTAATTGGTCCTTGTTTTTCTGATAATCGGATATAAAGTCCGGGTAATGCTTTAAAAGCAAGGCTTCATCCTGAAAATTGTCTATATAATCTATCTTTTCTAAATGTTGGTGTTGTGCCACAGGAACAGCTACTGAATAAATCTCATTAGCCCCATAAGACAATACCAAAACTTTTTCAATAAGATCGTGCGGTAACCGCGATTGCTTTAGGATACTTCGGTCTTTCAGGTAATTGTATTGAAGAATTGCTGAAGTTATATCAGCAGCAGCGATATAATATTCAATCAAGGCTAGACGATCCTGATCAGTTAATATTTCCGTTTTGCGTAATTCAGAAATTTTCTTTTCAGCAGTGACAAAATTAATTTCCAATATTTTTTGTGCGCTATCAGCCAGAATTAATCGATGTCCTCCGAAATTATCTATCACCCCGGAAAAAGCATTATCCTTGCGTGAACGAATGTCGTATAGCATTTCAGCAGGCATATTTTCAATACATACTACATCGAAATTATAGGTGTCCAATTTTTTTATTACAGGAGAGACCATTGCAGCGTCAAATCCATCTATATGATGCAGGTGCGGAGTACCAACAATAAGAATTTGGGTGTTACGATCTTGAGCGTTATTAATAAAGAAGGTGAAAAACAGAAGGGTAAAAACTGAAAATAGGCGCATAGTTGTTAGTGATTTGTTAGATGTTTCCTAGGAGACGAGTATTCATGGAAATCGTTACGGAATTTTTAGCTTTTTTATGAGAATCTTATAAGTCATCTAATTTGTAACTTAGTAAGAAGTTATTTAAGGAAATGTCATTATTTGTAGAAAATGAATCGGTGGTAAAGAAAATATGGGGTAAGAGTGATACCATATTACTTATTTTTGCAGGAGCTGCTGCTGAATTTGCTCTGAACAAGGCAGTAGATTGGCTCTATTACACGGGCAAACTCCCTGCTGACCCTATAGGAAGGTTATTCTCTACCGTAGCATATGCCCGAAAAATTGTTTTTTCATCAAAAGAAGATGCGTATAAGGCTTTAGACACCATTCGTCAAATTCACAGAACTGTTGAAGACAACAGGGGAGCAGTTATACCCGACTGGGCTTATCGTGATGTGCTATTCATGTTGATTTATTATTCTAAAGCATCATATGAATTGCTGGAACGTAAGCTGACAGATGATGAAAAAGAAGATGTATACAATGTTTTTTATAAGGTGGGAACTCGAATGGGTTTAAAAGAACTGCCACCTACATACAATGATTGGCTTCCGGTCCGGAAAGAACATTTAAAGAATAATTTACAATGGAGTTTATATACTCATAATTTATTTGAGCAATATAATAAACACCTGGGATCATTTCGATATTGGTTACTACGCGAAGCACAGAAGCTAATTGTGCCTAAACCCGTAAAACAATTATTGCAGTTTAGTTCGTTTTCGTGGCTTACCCCTGCAATTCCCGTTTATAAGATATGCAGATTATTAAAAATGGATAGACTGATAAAAAATATATTACTCCCCAATAGCTATAAGGTGCAGATAGCAGAACTGGATAAGTTTACTTCATAAACGTTTATCTTTCTTGAATGTTTTTTGATGGCAACAATAAAGGGAATCTGATTTTAAATGTATAGAATATATTTATTCATCTACGAGCACCACTGAACCTGATAAGTGATCGTGAATTGCCAGATTTTGTGGACTTAAGGAAATGGATAAAAGCGAGATCCAACCTAAAAGATACTTTACTAAGCACCTTAAAAGAGCTTTGTGTATTGGGATATTCATTTTATGATTTATTTCACTTTTCACGCTAAGACCTAGCGTTTTATGTCCGAGAGTGCCGCCGAAAAAACTAGTCATTAACGGTTCATATAAGGCAAACAATAATAAAAATATTGAGCTGCGTATTATAGTTGGGACAGCGTCAAAAAGTTGTAGGACATCAGATACAATGTAAAGTGCTAAAACGACCACGAGGGAATCTATTATAATAGCTTTTACCCTGTCAAAAAGACCTGCATAGGTCAGGTGGGATGCAGGTCCGTTGGAATTTGCTGTTTTCATATTCTGGATGTTGTGAATACTTTTCTTTTGAAATGATATCAAAGTTAGATAACATCTTTATTACCCAATCTGTTTTCCAGCACCTCTTTAACCTCTTCGGCCGTGGGATCTTTGGCTAGAATGGTGCCTTGCTCATCGATTAGGAAAATACCTCCACCACCACCATCAACACCATATTTTTGCCAAATAGCATTTTCACGGTCTAATTCAACCAGGTTAAGCCATGGCCATTTTTCTTTTTCCAGAAACTTAATCAATCGATTTGTGTTTTTGAATTCACCAGCTACCCCTAATATGGTAAAGCCCTTATCCTTGTATTCTTCATAAAGCGGTAGCATGGTTCTGGTTTTAGAAATACAAGGCCCGCACCAGGTAGCCCACAAATCCAATAAGGCAATCTTGCCGTTTATTTGATTGGAAAGGGTGATCATATTTCCCTTCAGATCCGGAGCTGAAAAGTCTATAAATGGTTTTCCTATTTTAATGTTTTTAATCGCATTAATCATGTTCAAAACAATTTCATTATAAGGATGATCGGGGTTAGCCTGAGCTAATAATTCATAGTTTTTTTCAGCCATTTCAATGTCTATGGTTTCTTTTTGAAACCTGAGGTCATCAAGTAAAAAATGGTAAGAAACCAGATTTGGATTTGCCTCAATATACGATTGCTGGAAAGCTTTGGCTTTTTCATGAATGGCAGCTCTTTGGTCACTTAACTCCTGCCCTTTGGCAGATTTATCCAAGCCCTTCTCTCTTAAATCATCCATAGCTTGATAAAGAACGATGCGCTCATCCTGGTCTTCCTTTTCTTTGAGTTGGTCCATGATGACTTTCATTTCCTTGCTATGGTATTCGCCTGATTTCCAAAGGGCATTGAGACTGTCTTGTATAGGGAGTAGCTCATCAAAAAACTTTGCCTCCATATTTTTCTTATACGACTGATAGGCTGAATTAAATAATCCTCCTTCAACGGTGTTGTTTTTAAACTCTTCTTCCTTGTTGATGGTAAGTTTGATAGCGTCATTTTCTAAAAATAATGGCATAAAACTTCCTCTTCCATTTTGCTTTGCCTTCCCTAGCATAAGTGTTACTGCCTCGGGGTATTCGAGCTTAGCTTCATAATTAAACCTACCGTTTATTACAGGAATTTCCAGAATGGAATCCAAACGTAAATCTTGATTAGGTTTAACTAATAAAATGGATTTGATGTCCGGATCGAGCACGGTTCCATCAATTTCAAGCATTTTTGCCTTTTCCGGTGTACAATTGAATAAACTAATCGTTAGGGTAAGAAGTATAAGTTTAAAAGGTAATTTCATAATAGTGAATGCGTTTTTTGATTGATTTTAAATGAAAAGATGATTTTTATTTCAGAATTTAAGTAAGGCTTTATTAACTCAGCGGATGTTCACTCATGTCGAATTGTTTCTTTAGTTCCTGAGAAAGACGTAAGTGTTTTTCTATGCGCTCTTTACCAGGTCTTAGCACTATGAAATAGAGAATTAATAATCCTGAAATGGAAATATAAAGCAGGTTGCCGGTTTTTAAAGAAGCTACAAGCCCAAGCATGGCGGGTCCTTCAATTAATGCATATTGCAGAATGGCAGCTGCTTGAAAACCACTTAGTTTCTCCCTCAGACTTTCTTTGTCATTAGTGGTTGAGATCTGTTTGTTAAAAAGGTATTGTCCCATGAAAATTCCACTGATAGCCAAGAGAGGCACCAGATAAAAAAAAGGGTCGCTTTCATTGTTGAACTTAAATTGCCAGGATTCCTTTTGCAAAAAAATATAAATTCCGAAACCTATTAATCCAGTCAAAAGCGCTAAATAAATAATGCCTATTGTTTTTAAAAATTCTTTGGGTGTTATGGTGTCCGTTTGGTTTTTCACAATGTCAAGTTTTGGTGGTTTTTAATTACGATTCAGATTGCTTTGGCCTCTTATTTAGTTCTTTTTTTGTAGTTAAATAAATAATACTACCTAATAGCGGAACGAAAATTACGATAATGGTATTGGTCAGTTTATCTGATCCGTGTACAGGAGATTTTAAAATCTTTTTTAAACAGACCCATAATAATATCAGGTGTATAATTATCAAGAAAGGCATTAAAAATTGAATCAACATATAGAAGATTGCATGGTTAAAGTAGGAGTTATTAGTTTTTGAGAAACGGCTAATAGGGATGCTAGGGTTCTCCTCAAGTATTTTTTCAACTAAATCGTTTATTTCTTTAGTCGAAGTTAATTCAACTAAGTAGGTTTTATCCTTTTCTGTAATGACTTTTAATGATTTCTTATTTTCAATTTCAAGAGATCCAATATTTATTTGAGGTAAGATCTCATTAATGAATTCGGTCTCAGAAGCTTTTTGGGTTCTGCTGTTACATGAAATGAAAACATAACAAAATAGAAGTACAGATAAAGAGATGAATTTTTTAAGCATTACAACTAGACGTTTGGTTTAAATTTGATGAACAATATAAGAATTATAGTGGTATATAAAGAAGGTGTACTACTACAAATATGTCGAATTTTTACCGCGGGTCTTTATCCGGTGAGTGAACTTTTGGGGATTAGGAAGAAGATTTTTTGTTAGGAATTATGGATTATAAATAGGATAATTATTAATTATGGTCATGAATGATTGAATCCTATTCATAAATTTAACATCTTAGCATCTCAATAAAGCGCATCTTATGAACCGATTATCATTTTTCTTACTTATAACTATTGGACTCCAAACATTTCATATTGGGTATGCCCAAAAGGCGAATGATCAGTTAGATTCAATTATTAAGCAATATCAGGAGCATAAGGCTTACTCTTATCAAGAGTACCCGCTTGGCAGGTATGATGAAGCGTTGTTTCGGAATGAAGCCGATTTTGCCAGCGCTTTATTGAAGGATATATATAAGCTGGATACTGCGTCACTTTCTGATGAAAATAGAATAAATGTAAAACTTCTGAAGTTTGTACTTGAAGATAAAGTGAATAGGTATAAATATAAAATGCATTTGAACCCTATTCAGGCCGATCAGGGATTTCATTTAAATCTTAATTATCAGGTGAGACCAATAACAAGCTATAAAAACGCGGTTTCATATTTGAATAGGTTAAAAGCAATTCCTTATTTCACCAATAGTCAAATAAAAATGATTGAAAAAGGACTTGAAGAAGGAATCGACCAGCCGAAAGTTATTTTCAACGGCTACAATGCGTCTTATGATACGCATATTCTAGAGGATCCTGAAAATAGTTATTTCTATAGTCCATTTATGAATTTGCCTAATACTTTAAGCGATCATCAAAAGGATTCATTACAACAGGCTGCGCTAAAGGTGGTAAAGGATAGTGTAGTACCGAGTTTTAAAAGAATAAAAGAGTTTTTTGAAAATGAATACATCCCTAATGCCAGGAAAGCCATAGGCGTTTCGGCAAGACCCAATGGGAAAGACTTTTATCAGAATAGAATAAATTACTATACCACCTCTACCCAATATACGGCCGAATCCATTCACGAATTAGGATTAAAGGAGGTTGCACGTATACGTAAAGAAATGAAAGAGATTATAGCAGAGTTGGGCTTTGATGGTAGTTTCGATGATTTTTTACATTTTTTAAGAACGGATAAGCAGTTTTATGCAAACAGTGGAGAGGACTTGTTGACTTTTGCTCGCGATATATGCAAACGTATCGATGCGCAACTCCCTGCTTATTTCAACAGGCTACCCCGTCAACCTTATGGAGTTATCCCCGTTCCGGATGCAATGGCTCCAAAATATACGGCCGGACGCTATTCAGGAAATAGTATAAACGGAACCCAGCCGGGATACTTTTTGGTTAATACCTATAAACTGGAAAGCAGGCCATTATATGCCTTACCAGCCTTAGCAGCACATGAGTCTGTGCCAGGACATCATTTACAGATTGCCTTGAATAGTGAACTTAAAGAATCGGTTCCTGGCTTCAGAAGAAATTTGTATTTATCTGTTTATGGAGAAGGGTGGGCCTTGTATACTGAACAACTTGCAGATGAAATGGGGATTTATAGAACACCTTACGAAAAGTTCGGGCAGTTAACTTATGAAATGTGGCGCGCCTGCAGGTTAGTGGTAGATACTGGAATTCATGCCCTGGGATGGAGTCGACAGCAGGTAATAGACTTTATGTCGCAAAATACGGCATTGTCTTTACATGAGATCAATACCGAGACCGATCGATACATTGGTTGGCCCGGACAAGCACTTAGTTATAAGATTGGAGAGTTGAAAATTAAAGAACTCAGGGCAAAAGCCGAAAAGGAATTAGGTGCTGATTTTGATATAAGAGAATTTCACCATGTAATTCTTAAAGAAGGGACGGTTACCATCCCGATACTTGAAGATCAAGTAAACACATATATTGCCAAAAAAAGAAGCAAATAGTTTAGTTTTTATTAGTGGCTCTGGCAGATATTCATGTGCGTAACATAAGTAATTTGAATGTTGCCATTTTTTAAATGGCAATTTCTTATAAGGGTATGTAACCAAATACCTTAAAAGGTCGTCTTACCAAAAAAACTTAAGTTACTTATGATACAATGTCTTAGAAGCTTTATCCTGTTCCTGGTCATGATCTTATGGTTGTTTTCTTGTCAAAAGTTACCCGATAAGCAAGTTGTCAATACGAATGTGTTTTCCATGAATCATCCGAATTTCCATAGCGATCTTCAGTATAAAATTCAAAAGATATATACAGACTATCAAATTCAGGGGGATGTTGTATTTGCAATTGTTGATAGTAGTGGCCTGGCATATTCATATATTGTTAATAAGGATGTGCTGGAAAAAAGGCCAACGAAATATAACGATGAATCTCCCTTGTATATAGCATCACATACAAAATCTTTTACAGGAACCCTTTTAAAGATTTTGGAAGAGCAAGGTGAAATCGATTTAAATGCTTCTGTAAAAAAGTATTTGCCGGAACTACATTTAAATGACAAGATAGATTTAGATCGTATAACCGTTAAGCAATTGCTTAACCATACACATGGTCTTTTTAATACCCAGTTAGCTTGGAAAACTGCATTTTTAGGGTATAGTGGAAACAATATTGAATTGATAGAAGATTTCAATAATGATTTTCAATATGATTCATCTCATCAATTTCGCTATAGTAATGTCGGACCTATTTTGGCTGCAATGATTGTTGAGAAGGTTTCTGGAAAATCATGGAAACAATGTATGCAGGATGAAATATTCAACCCCTTGCAAATGAGGGGTACAACAACGGAGGTGTCTGATTTTGAGAAAAATGAAATTATGCCATCGTATACCATAGATGGAAGTAATTCAATAGTAAATTCAGGTTTTTTTAAAGACGATATTACCATGCATGCTTCCGGGGGTGTACTGTCTAGTGTCAGCGATTTATCAAAATGGATATGTGCAAATATAAATCAGGAGAAAAATTTGTTAACCCAGGAAAGTTGGAATGAATTGCATACTTCAACTACCAGACAAGATCGCACTTATTTCACCTATCATCGAAACGGGTACAGTTTGGGGTGGGATGTAGCAACTTATCAAAATGATACGATATTAACACGGTTTGGCGGATTGGCGGGCATTTCATTTCATGCATCCTTTATTCCGAAAAAGAAGGTTGGAATAATCGCTTTTTCAAATGATAGTCGTGCTTACCTGTTGCCACATTTACTCGCTAATTATGCATATAATTACCTCTTTAGACCTACTCATGCGGATTCCATTTTTAAAAAAGAGTTGGCATTGTTTCAGGAGAGTTTTGAAAAAGAAAATGAAATTAGGTATCCATTGCAAGACAATGTCCTTGTCGTAGCTGATTCGATAAACCCTATTTTAGGGAGGTATGTAAATGATAAGGGATGGCCAGATATAACCTTAATGACTAAAGATGACCATTACATTTTTAAATGGGGAATACAAGAGGGTGTCGTTTATATGAATGGCGAAGCTTATCAGGCAGATCTTGGAGTTATGCAAAGAGATTTTCTAATAGAGAATGATAGTTTGTTTACGGGTTCATTGAATTACATCAAAGAGTAATTTTAGGTTTTTCAAACGGGAGGTAGTTGGCAGCAGGAGACTGATAGGTGAAGGAGAAGCGGACCCATGGAGTTTCTTCTTTAGTTCCAGGATTAATTATTACATTGCCATCCCAAACCATAAAAAATTGAAAATTACCTTAAGAGAATATGTGAAGAAAAGAAATGGTGTGCCAATGGGGCATCCAAAATCTTTACGTAATATGTTGTACAGATCCTTGGGTGCAAAAAATTTTGGTGTTTTTTGGCATTACTGGAATCCTATTTTTGGGTATTATCTGGGAAAACTGGTTTTTAAACCTTTACGAAGGTATATGCCTGCAAGACTTTCTCTTGTGTTTACTTTTGTTTTTTGTGGTTTTATACACGACCTGGTAGTGCTGTCAATTAGAGGAAGGATGTCGTATTTCTTTATGATTTGGTTTTTATTTATGGCAGTCGGGGTGCTGATAAGCCGTTGGTTGAAACACGATCTTTCCAGGTTGCCATGGTTGTTTCGAGCCACATACAATCTAAGCTACATAGGACTCACATTTTATACCGCCTCGTACGTAGATTATGCTATAAGTGTACTATGGTAGTCTGATCCTTTTGCATCTAAATGCTGAATAAGCTCAGCGAGGTGCTCACTTAATAATGTTTATCAGCCATTTGTATACCTTGTCTTAAAGAGCCGAAAACAAATAGTTTTAAGAAGGTTCTGTTAATCGCTTAGCTTATTGAATATAAGTTTAGCAGTATTCAGACTGGCGCCTTTACCGCCTAATTGTTTTTCAAGTTCATAATAGTCTAAGAAGACTTGCTTACGATGTTCCGGATCTAAAATCTTGTCAAGTTCTTGTTTTAAACGTTTGGTGTTAAAATCATTTTGAATGAGCTCAGTAACGACCGGCTTATCCATGATAAGGTTTACTAAAGAAATATACTTAAGCGTAATTATACGCTTGGCGATCTGATACGAAAACCAATTGCCTTTATAACAAACGACCTCAGGTACTTTAAATAGTGCTGTTTCAAGAGTAGCAGTACCACTTGTTACCAGTGCGGCTTCTGCCAGGCTTAATAAATCATAAGTCTTGTTAGTGACAAAATGTACATTGGCTGAACCGATAAATTGTTGATAAAACTCATACTCCTGACTTGGTGCTCCGGCAATGACAAATTGATAAGATTCATATTCGTCGACAACACTCAACATAACCGATAACATCTTGGTAATCTCCTGCTTTCGACTGCCTGGTAAGATAGCAATAATCGGTCGGTCATCTAGCTTATTTTCTTTTCTGAACTCCTCAGGATATACTTGTTCCCTGTTAGCAATGGCATCTATGAGTGGATGGCCCACAAAGTGCACGGGAAACTGATGCTTCTGCTCGTAAAAATCTTTTTCAAAAGGAAGAATTACGTACATTTCATCAATATCTCGCTTAATAGCTTTGATTCGATTCTCCTTCCAGGCCCATATTTGCGGAGAAATATAGTAGTGAGTTTTAAAACCCTCTTCTTTTGCCCATTTGGCAATCCGCATATTGAATCCAGGGTAATCAACGAAAATTAATACGTCCGGTTGGTATTTGGTAATGTCTTCTTTACAAAATTTAATATTGTTGAGAATTGTTTTTAGGTTCATTAATACTTCCATGAACCCCATAAAAGCCAGGTCTCGGTAATGTTTTACAAGAGTCCCGCCAACATCTTGCATAAGATCACCTCCCCAAAATCTGAATTCGGCTTCCGGATCAGTTTTTTTTAGGGACTTCATAAGGTTGGAGGCGTGTAAATCACCCGAGGCTTCACCAGCTATTATATAGTACTTCATACCGTTTTATTACAAAGGGCTAATTTCCGAAAATTTTATAAAATAAGATAATTAGTGCGGTAAGTAAGGTGGCGACAAGAACCCCTCTTGCTCTCAAATCTCGTTTAATTTTCAAAAATCCAAAAAAGGCTAATAAATTTAAAAGAGCACCAAGCGCAAGGATGCTTCCTAAATAACCCTGTTCCTGGGCAATTTCGTAGGTTTGACTTAAGCTTAGTTTTGAGAAGATTAACATATACATTAAAGAACCAATAGTATTGGCTATAATTCCTACCAGAAATCCTATAACCATTTCTTTTCTTTTAATCATTGAGGTTCCAGGTATTAAGGTCTTGAATCGTGTGATGTGCAGTTAGATCAAATTGAACAGGGACAACAGATATATAACCATGTGCCAGGGCCCATTCATCAGTATCTTCACCTTTATCAAGGTTCACAAATTTACCCGTAAGCCAATAATATTCTTTTCCAAGAGGGTTGGTGCGCTTATCAAACTCTTCCATCCAGGTAGCACGAGCTTGACGACAAATTTTAATGCCTCTTATTTCTTCTTTTGGAAGCCTTGGGAAATTAACATTGAGAACAGTGTCTTTGGGAATCCCATTTTTTAAAGCAGCGATAGTGATGGTTTTAACATATTCTTTTACCGGTTCAAAGTTCGCCTCAATGGCATAATCGCATAAAGAAAACCCTATTGAAGGAATATTTTCAATCCCAGCTTCCACTGCGGCACTCATAGTACCGGAATAAATGACATTAATAGAAGAATTCGATCCGTGATTGATGCCACTGACACACAGATCAGGTTTGCGCTCAAGTATTTCATTAACTGCCAATTTAACACAATCTGCCGGGGTCCCGCTACAGCTATATTCTTTTTGCGGACCATCATCTATCTTCACGGCGTTGGAGTATAAGGTGCTGTTAATTGTAATAGCATGACCCATAGCACTTTGCGGGCTATCGGGTGCTACTACAACTACATTGCCGATTTCATTCATTATGTGTATTAATGTCCTTAGTCCTGGAGCGGTAATTCCGTCGTCATTGGTCACCAAGATTAATGGCTTTTTTTGCATATCTTTATGAGTATTGAGGCACTAAAATAAGCAATTTGGACCGTACTTTTACGTTTAACAAAAAATTAGTAGCATTCGCTGTTGATGGCACGGTTTTTTCTGTATTTTAGTCGACCTTTAGTCGAATCTATTGATAAAAAAATGAGATTATTGTTAAATAAGTAAGTTTTTTTATAGATTGAAAAAATATTATCCGAAGCCCAATGGTTAATAATGATGATGATGGTTTCGGTACATTTAAAAATAAAAATATGATGAAAAGAAATTTAGTATACTTGTTAGGAGGGCTATTAATATTAGTAGCTTCATGTAGTTTTACCAATAAATCATTCGAAGGTTCAGATAAAGATAAATTATTGGTAGATCTAATTGCATATGTATTGGAGAAAGGACATTTGAGCCCTAAAGATTTCAATGATGCGTTTTCTAAAGATGTTTACGATGATTATATAGAGGCCTTAGATCCATTGAAACGCTATTTTCTTGAATCAGATATTAAAGAATTCAGTAAGTACCGCGAAGCCATTGATGATCAAATAAAGGCATCCGATGTGGCCTTTTTTAATCTGACCTATGATCGATTGATGCAAAGAATGTCAGAGGCGAGGGAAATCTACAAGGAAGTACTAAAAAAGCCATTTGATTTTAATGTCGAAGAACGTATCGATTTGGATTATGAAAAGCATGCCTACGCTAAAAATAAAAAGGAACTTACGGAACGCTGGAGACAACAGTTGAAGTTCAGTGCATTAGAGCGTTATGCCGGAGCTCTTGAAAATGACAAAATAGTAAAAGAAGATGGAGAACTTCAGGATGTTGCTCCCAATGGTAAAGTAACCGATAAGGTAGCAACCGAAAAGGAAGCAAGAGAGAATACTTTAACAGCCATGGATGATTACTTTAATTTCATGGATGATTTGGAGCGTACAGATTGGTTTGTGATTTATTTAAATTCTATTGTCGAGGAGTTTGATCCTCATACCTCTTATATGGCGCCAGAAGCCAAAGAGCGTTTTGATACTGATATGTCAGGGAAATTCGAAGGTATTGGAGCGCGCTTACAGAAAAAGAACGACTATATTAAAATTGTGGAGATCATTTCTGGAGGACCGGCTTGGAGAGAGAACGAGCTGGAAGTGGGAGATGAGATAATAAAAGTGGCCCAGGAAAATGAAGAGCCTGTAGATGTTGTTGGAATGCGTTTGAATGATGCCGTTAAATTGATCAAAGGACCAAAAGGATCTAAGGTGTTTTTGACCCTTAAGCGTGTAGATGGTACAATCGAAGAGATTTCAATCACAAGAGATGTTGTAGAGCTGGAGGAGTCTTATGTTAAGTCTTCTACGGTTGATAAAGATGGTAATACTTATGGCGTTATTAACTTGCCGAAATTCTATGTAGACTTCACAGACTATAGTAATAGAAATGCGGCATCTGATGTTGCCAAGGAGATTGCCAGACTTAAGAAAGAGGGAATGCAAGGTCTTGTTCTTGATTTACGTAATAATGGTGGAGGTTCCTTAAAAACTGTAGTCGATATGGCAGGTTTGTTTATTGAAGAAGGGCCTATCGTTCAAATAAAATCAACAGGAAAACGTCAGGAAGTTTTAGAAGATACTGATGATGAAATTCAATGGAATGGACCATTGGTGATTTTGGTAAATGAACTTTCTGCCTCTGCTTCAGAGATTTTAGCTGCTGCAATGCAAGATTATAAACGTGCAATTGTAATTGGGAGCAAACAGACATATGGTAAGGGTACAGTTCAGAATATAATTGATTTAAACCAATTCTTAAGAGGAGATAATGATTTTGGAAATGTAGGCGCCATGAAGTTAACTACCCAAAAATTTTATAGAATTAATGGGGGGTCTACCCAATTAGAAGGAGTTAAAAGTGATGTGGTGGTTCCAGATCGTTATAGTTATATCAATATTGGAGAAAAAGATCAGGAGAATCCACTTCCATGGGATAAAATTGATCCTGCTACTTACGAAACATGGGATGGTTATATAGACTATGAAGAGGCCATAAATAAAAGTAAAAAACGTATGGCTGAAAATCCACAATTAAAACTTATTGATTCAAATGCGCGTTGGGTGAAAAGCCAGCAGGATATTAAGCAATATTCATTGAATTATGACGAATATGTGAATGAGATGAATAAAGATAAGGAGACAGTAAAACAATTCAGAGCGATTTCTGATTATAAAACCAACCTTACCTTCAGTTCATTACCATATGAGAAGACTTTAATGGCGAAGGATAGTGTTTTAGAACAAAAGAGAGACCGTTGGCACAGAGATCTTTCTAAAGATGTTTATATGGAGGAAGCTCTTAACGTGTTAGAGGATCTGCACTTAAGTAATATTAAAAGAGGTAAATTGGCCGATATTAAAGGGTAATTTATGAGCGTAAGTTCAAACTCATTAACTCATATTGCGCTCCAAAAGTTCAAAAGGAACTTTTGGGGCGTTTTAAGTTTCTGGATTATTATACTCTGTGGAGTGGTGGCATTATTAGCCTATGTGTTGGCTCCTGATAAATCGACAAATGCAAATCAAATGCATTTATCAATCCACTCTAAAAAACCTGGCTTTAAGGTAAGCATGCTTACGATTCCCGGTAGTCCGAGTCAACAATCAGCGTTAGATAAAATGTTGTTTGGTGTGAAAAATTCCGATACTGAAATACCTATACGCTCATTCCGTTTTGAGGAGGATGCGCTTATTTATACTCCTTACAGCGAAGAAGGGGAGAGTGGGATAGAAAAGAAGGTGGTATTGTCGAATTTCCCAAATAACGGCGATGCCGGAAATATCACAGATCAATATATCAAGGAAAAGAAGTTTTTATTAGGTACTGATAAGTATGGAAGGGATCTTCTCAGTAGATTGTTGGTAGGCGCAAGAATATCTTTTTCTATAGGATTTGTCGCTGTGATCATTTCATTGGTAATTGGGATGTTTATGGGGGCTGTCGCCGGTTATTTTGGTGGTAAAGTTGATGCCTTTATTATGTGGATTATCAATATTACATGGTCCATTCCTACACTGTTATTGGTAATTGCGATTACTTTAGCTTTAGGCAAAGGATTTTGGCAGGTTTTTATAGCCGTAGGTCTTACGATGTGGGTAGAGGTTGCCAGGGTTGTGAGAGGTCAAATAATGGGGGTGAAGGAAATGCAATATGTGACGGCGGCCAGAGCCTTAGGGTTTAAAAGTCATCGTATAATTTTCCATCATATTATTCCTAATATTATGGCTCCTATTATTGTAATTTCGGCAGCTAACTTTGCTGCAGCAATTCTAATTGAAAGCGGGTTGAGTTTTCTCGGAATCGGTGCGCAACCGCCTACCCCTAGCTGGGGCGCCATGATAAAAGATCATTATAACTACATTATTTTAGGAAAACCATATCTTGCAATTGTACCAGGTTTGGCAATTATGATTTTAGTAATGGCTTTCATGCTTGTAGGTAATGCATTAAGAGATGCCATGGATGTAAAGAATTAGTATGCGAAAAAAACATATGTACAGAGTGCTGCTTGCCTTAGTTATGATTAGTTTCTTCCTGTTTGAAAAATATTATGATGCTAATGCAAGTGCAGTATCTGAAAAAAACAGTAATAATGAATTTATAATAGACTCCGGAGATATCTCATCCCCTGAGAGTTTCAGGGACTTTTTGCCTTCCACAACAACCAATACAATCATTCATCATAATTTTTACAGCTTGTCCTATAATGAAGATCATGAGCAATCAGAATGGGTGGCATATGAGCTAAAGAAGGAGCATCTGACTAACGATGATCGAAAACGTCCTTATTTTGAAATGGATCCTGAGGTGGGTACCGGTTCCGCTCATTGGCAGAATTTTAAAAACTCAGGTTACGATCGTGGCCATTTATGTCCTGCCGGTGATCGACGATTTTCAATTGCTGCTTATGAGGAAACTTTTTTAACCAGCAATATAAGTCCGCAAAATCATCAGTTTAACAGTGGTGTCTGGAACCGTCTCGAACAACAAGTGCGTTATTGGGCCGAAAAGCACAACAACCTCCTGGTAATTACCGGTGCGGTCCTTACGGATGGCTTAGCTACTATCGGTAGTGAAAAGGTTTCGGTTCCGGAGCAGTTTTATAAAATTGTTTTTAAGCAATCTGCTGTTGGTTATGAGGTGATTACTTTTCTTATACCACATGAGGCATCAGAGGCACCGTTAGATACTTTTATAGTTCCCGTTGATACCTTGGAGTCATTGACAGGAATTGACTTTTTTTACAGGCTTAAAGATGAGGTCGAATTCAAATTAGAAAGTGAATTAAAAAAACAACCTTGGTTTGATTAATCAATTACATCCAGTCATCCCTCCGGTTGGCATCCAGTCTGATAAAAATAAAAAGTAGAATAGTAAAGCCCCAAAGCCCGGAACCACCATAACTAAAAAACGGTAAAGGAATACCAATGGTTGGAAGCAATCCGATCACCATACCAATATTAATGGCAAAGTGAAATAAGAGAATTGATGCCACACTATAGCCATAGATGCGGCTGAATTGAGATCGTTGCCGCTCCGCCAGAAATAATATCCTGAGAATTAATAATGAGAATAGAATAATAACTCCTGCGCTGCCCAGAAAGCCCCATTCTTCTCCTACAGTACTAAAAATATAATCAGTATGCTGTTCTGGCACAAAATTACCCTTGGTTCTTGTGCCTTCGAGAAACCCCTTTCCTGTTAACCCTCCGGATCCAATGGCCGACTCAGATTGGTATGTATTATAACCAATCGTTTTTCTTATTTCATTTAATTTGCTTGGGTCATGCTCTAATCGTAGCCAGAGGTTAAATCGATCGCGGTGACGTTGCTCAAAAACATTTTCAAATACATAGCGCACCGACAGACAAAATAAAATGGCGGTAGTGGTCATTACCAGCATTTTGAATACAGGTATTCTGATTTTCTTTCTTTTGCGGTATAAAACGAAAATAGTTGCCAGAATAAGCAATCCGGCGATTACCCATATGGCGCCGAATAATAAGGTGCTTACAAATAAAATCACAGCTGTTAGTCCTACCAGTAGATAGTAACTAGGTAAACCTTCACGGTAAAGGACAAAAAAGAAACTGGTATATACCAGGGCACTACCCGGGTCTGGTTGAGGTATGATGAATAGTGGTGGAAGGATAATGATTAAAAAGGCACGCAATTGATCTTTGAAGTCATTGATGTTCGTTTGAATATCGCTAAGAAACTTTGCCAAGGCTAATGCTGTCGCCGCTTTGGCAAACTCTGATGGTTGCAAACCAAAACTACCAAAGTTATACCACGATGTAGCTCCGTTAATGTTTTTGCCAAAAACGAATAACCCCAGTAATGAGGCCAGTGAGATAAGATATATGACACTCGAGAATCTGGCATAAAACTTTGTTTCTATGGCCAGAACAAAAATGATTAATAATACACTGAGGCCTATAAAAATAAGCTGCCTGCCATAGGGTTGATCGAAATTGAATATGGTTGGATTTTCATCAGTCATGGTTGTGGAGTAGATGTTCAACCACCCAATAAAAACCAAGGCAAAATATAATAGTATAGATAGCCAGTCTATTTGTTGAATTACTCTGTTTCTCATTGATTAATTTCAAATGGTTCACCACTTAGAGGTTTTGCATACTCATCAGCTAAGCTTCCTTCTAACATTCTTTTTTCTAAATCGGTACGCGTTATCTTACCGCGTAAGTATTTTTCAACCATTAACGAAGCGATAGGTGCGGCATAGCGCGATCCCCAATATCCATTTTCGACAAATACAGCCAGGGCTATTTTCGGATTTTCTACAGGAGCAAAGGCAATGAAAATAGAGTGGTCAGTCAATTGCTGCCGTTTACCGTCAATCTTTGTGAAGTTTTCTGCAGTTCCGGTTTTACCTGCTATGTTTATACTGTCAACCTGTACAAAACGGGCAGTACCACGTTTGTATACATCCCACATACCTAAAACCACGTCATCGAAATGACGTTTAGAGATGGTGGTTTGGTTGGGGGTTGTAAACTTCTCGTCGATCGGGGTTCCCTCAATGTCTTTGATGATATGAGGAGTATAGTAATATCCTCTGTTGGCAATAGCTGCAGTCATATTAGCTAATTGAATTGGGGTTGTTAATATTTCCCCTTGTCCAATACCATTTGAAATGGTTGTTTCAGCCCGCCATTGAAAATCAGGATATGCTCTGTTATAAGTTAAACTGTCAGGAACTCGTCCGGCACGACCTGTTGACAGATCATTGCCTAAATAATTACCTAAGCCAAAGCTCTTAGCATGATTCGTCCAGGCCTGAAGCCCCTCCTCAGGAGTAGGGTACTTCTCAATAATTTTTTTATAAGCATCCGCAAAATAAGCATTACAAGATCGATAGGTTGCTGATTGCAATTCGTTTAAAGTACCACTTACGCAATGACAACCCATAAACCTGTTACGTCCGTATCGATATCCGTGGTAACATCTGATGGTAGTGTGTTCGTCAATTACACCCTCTTCCAGTCCGATCAGACCATTAAGAATTTTAAATGGAGATCCCGGAGGGTATTCGGCTAAGATACTTCTGTCGTATAAAGGGTTGGCAATGGAATCTAAATATAGCCTGCTGTAATTTTTAGAACGTTCCCTTCCCACAAGTAAAGCCGGGTCATAGGATGGCGCAGAAACCATGGCTAATATCTCACCGGTTTTAGGTTCAATAGCAACAATGCCCCCTCTTTTATTAATCATAAGTTGCTCACCATAGGCTTGAAGGGTTTTGTCAATGGTGATAGTTATATCTTTACCCTGAACGGGCAGCGTATCATATAAACCATCTTTGTATGGCCCCAGGTCCCTGTTAAATCGGTCCTTTTGAATGAATTTAACACCTTTTCTTCCTCTGAGGGTCTCTTCGTAAACCTTTTCAACACCATTTCTGCCTATGAGTTCACCTGCCTGATAGTATGGATTGCTTTTTAATTCATATTCATTCACCTCACTAATGTACCCCAAAACATTCGCCCCGGAAGATGTTTGATAATGTCTTAATGAGCGTTTTTGTATATAAAAGCCCTCATATTTTCTCATTTTCTCTTGTAGGGTGGCATATTCGCTTTTTGACAGCTGAGGGACAAAAACGGAAGGTAGTCGTGGTGAATATACACGAGCTTTATTGTATTTTTTAATAAAATCTTCCTTGGTAATATTTAATAAATTACAAAACTCTAAGGTGTCTAAAGGCTTTACATCCTTAGGTATAACCATAATGTCATAAGCTGGTTGATTGGAAACAAGAAGGTCGCCATTTCTATCATAGATATAACCCCGCTCCGGATAATCGTAAACCGCTTTGATGGCGGTGTCTTCAAGGGGATTTTTATTGGAACTATCGATAAGTTGCAGGTATGACAATCTGCCTATATATACTATAGCAATAATAATGATAATAGCTGCTAAAAGTAATTTTCTCATCGTTTCTTTCTGCTAAATAAAACCATAAACAAAATGCACAGGCATGATGTAAAGATGGAGGTAAATAATGTCTTCTTGAGAATAAAAGGTATATCTGTAAAGCTAAAAATCTCCAGGCAAAAAAGGATTAAATGATGTGTTAAAATTAAAAGTATTATATATAAAGATCTTTGGCCTAACGAAGTAGCTGCAATCTTTAAAGTTTGGTACTCGTATGCATTTCTGAATACCCATCTTAACACTACCGGGCGGATATAGGCGATAGTAACACTGGCTAAGGCATGTACTCCACCACTGTCTGAAAATAAATCTATAGAAACGCCAATTAGAAAGGATAGAAAGATAAACAGCATTCTGGATTCCTTTTTAACAGGAAACAGAAGGATAAAAAGAGTGTAAATATAAGGATTGATATAGCCAAATAAATTAATGTGGTTAAAAACCAAAACCTGGGCTAGCACCAATATAAAAAAGCGTACAATGATCTTAATTAAGTCGTTATTCATTTATGGTTTCGCTTTCTAATTGTTTAATCTCTTTTTTATGTTCATTATTTATAACATACACATGTCCCAGACTCGTCATGTCATTAAACAAATCGATTTCTATAATGAAATAGTTTCCGGAAACATCAGGGTTAACTTCACTAACCGAACCGATAAGGATTCCTTTAGGAAATATGGCAGACATGCCTCCTGTTATCACGGTGTCTCCTACTTTCACAGGGGCTACTCTGGATATATCTACCAACTGTACGGTTTTTTGATTTTTTCCGTCCCATTCCAGGGTGCCAAAGTGATTGGAGTTTTTCAACTGTGCGTTAATCTCTGAGATGGTGTTTAATACCGACTGAACCGTGGAATAGTTGCCGGAGGTGTTTTCGATAATGCCGACAATCCCCTTGGATGATATGACACCCATATCTTGGTGTATGCTATCATGCTCACCTTTATCAATAGTGAGGTAATTCTTTCTTAAATCAAAACTGTTTTTAATGACCTCTGCAGGAATTACTTTATACTGTCTATTGGAAGCAGTATCGCTCATTAGGGTGTCATCGGTATGGGAAATAGGCTTATTATTGATGAGTAAGGACCTAAGGCGCTGGTTTTCTTCTACCAATTGTCGATTGTACTTCTTAAGCTCAAAGAAGTCACCAATACCATTCATAGATTCATAAATTCCACCAGATAACCAGTTGGCGGAATTTATGAATTTACTTTTATGATAGGAATGCGATTGAAACGTGAATCCTAATGATATTGATAGGAGCAACAGATATAGGAAGAACGTTTTGTTCCTTATAAAAAAATTAATAATCTGCTGCATTCTCTATCTCTATTTTATCAGTATAGGCTTGTATTTATCTAAGTTCTTAAGTGCAATTCCGGTACCACGTACAACAGCTCTCAGAGGATCTTCAGCTATATATACGGGCAAATCTGTCTTTTGGGATATCCTTTTGTCTAATCCTCTTAACATAGATCCACCACCAGCAAGGTAAATACCTGTGTTATAGATATCTGCAGCTAGTTCGGGAGGGGTTTGAGATAAGGTTTCCATAACAGCATCCTCAATTCTTAATATCGATTTATCTAGAGCTTTTGCGATTTCTCGATATGAAACCTGAACTTGTTTCGGTTTACCGGTAAGAAGGTCACGTCCTTGTACACTTAGATCATCAGGTGGGACCTCGAGATCTTCTGTTGCTGCTCCAATGGCAATTTTAATATTTTCCGCAGTAGTTTCACCTACATATAGGTTGTGTTGTGTTCGCATATAGTAGATGATGTCATTGTTGAATACATCACCTGCAATCTTAACCGATTTATCACAAACAATTCCGCCTAAAGCGATGACAGCAATCTCTGTTGTTCCTCCTCCTATATCGACTATCATGTTTCCTTTTGGTTGCATGATGTCAAGACCAATACCGATGGCTGCAGCCATGGGTTCGTGAATTAGATAAACTTCTTTGCCATTAACACGCTCGGCAGATTCTTTAACCGCACGCATTTCAACTTCAGTAATTCCTGATGGGATACATATGACCATTTTTAATGCAGGCTGGAACATTCGTTTTTTTAATGCAGGAATGCTTTTAATGAACATATTGATCATTTTTTCTGAAGCATCAAAATCTGCAATTACCCCATCCTTAAGAGGACGAATTGTTTTTATGTTCTCATGTGTTTTTCCCTGCATCATATTGGCTTGTTTACCAACTGCGATGATTTTGCCGGAAATCCTATCTCTTGCAACTATGGAAGGGCTGTCTACAACCACCTTGTCATTATGAATGATCAATGTGTTTGCAGTTCCTAAGTCAATGGCAATTTCTTCGGTTAAGAAATCAAAAAATCCCATGTATTGTGTTCAGGTTAAGTTGTTTGTTAAATGCTATTTTATCAAATGTAACAAATTAATGCTTAAAATGACGTGTTCCTGTAAATACCATAGCAAGATTATTTTCATTACAATAATCAATGCTTAATTGGTCTTTAATAGAACCGCCAGGTTGAATTACCGTAGTAATTCCAGCCTTATCTGCTATTTCAACACAATCTGGGAATGGAAAAAAAGCGTCGCTCGCCATAGCAGCTCCTTTTAAGTCAAATTCAAATGAACTTGCTTTTTCGATAGCTTGTCTTAGCGCATCAACTCTACTTGTTTGTCCAGTACCACTAGCACAAAGTTGTTTGTTCTTAGCAAGTACAATAGTGTTAGATTTAGTGTGTTTACAGATTTTAGAGGCAAACAATAAGTCTTCTAACTCATTTTCTGAAGGTTTATTGTTGGTCACTTGTGTTAAATCCTCTTTTTGATCTGTTTTTAGGTCTTTATCCTGCACCAAAACTCCATTTAAGCATGTTCTTAAATTAGTTGTTGGTAATTCAGTTTCTTTTTGAACAAGAATGATTCTGTTCTTTTTGCCTTTTAAAATCGCTACGGCATCATCAGTATATGAAGGAGCAATGACAACTTCACAAAATAATTTGTGAATTTCATCAGCAGTTTCTTTATCTATTTCAGTGTTGGCAATTAATATACCGCCAAAGGCAGAAACCGGATCGCCGGCTAAGGCATCCACATATGCTTCTTTAATAGTGTTTCTTGTCGCAACACCACAGGCGTTATTATGCTTTAATATAGCAAAGGTTGGAGCGTCGTTTTTAAATTCATTCATCAAGTTTACAGCCGCGTCAACATCGAGTAGGTTGTTGTATGATAATTCCTTTCCATGAAGCTTATCAAAAATAGCTTCCATGTCTCCGTAAAAATATCCTTTTTGATGTGGGTTTTCACCGTAACGTAAAACCTGTGCTTTATTTTCGCTCACTTTTAAGGCAGGAATATCCTGATCTTGATTAAAATAGTTGAAAATAGCAGAGTCGTAATGAGAAGAAACGTTGAATGCTTTTGTAGCAAAACGTTTTCTTTGCTCAATTGAAGTTTTTCCTTCTCCTTCTGTAATTACTTCCAGGAACTCAGCATAGTCTTCTACGGAAGCAACACAGGTAACATCTTTAAAGTTTTTTGCTGCTGCACGAATAAGTGAGATACCTCCAATATCTATTTTCTCAATGATGTCCTGTTCAGAGGCTCCACTGGCTACAGTTTTTTCAAATGGATATAGATCGACAATAACAATGTCAATTTGCGGAATCTCAAATTTCTGTAATTCAGTCACATCGCTTTCATTGTCCTGACGGTTTAGAATTCCACCAAAAACTTTAGGGTGCAAAGTTTTAACACGACCACCTAAAATAGAAGGGTAACTCGTAACGTCTTCAACAGGAACAACATCTATTCCTAAATCTTTAATAAACTTTTCTGTACCACCAGTTGAGTAGATGGTAACTCCAAGCTCGTTAAGTTTTTGTACAATAGGTTCTAAGCCCTCTTTACTGAATACCGAAATTAAAGCAGATTTTGCCGATTTTATACCATTCATTGTTGCGTTGTTTTGTATGGGTGCAAAAGTAGTTTTTTTGCTGCAAAACAGCGCAATGCATATTAGAAAAAAACAGGAAAATTAAAGTATTCCAGCGACGCTTTGGTTAACAAACTGTAAAAACTCTTCATCTTGTGCGGAAAAGGGATCGGCTGTGTGGGAGTCAATGTCTATTTGCCCGATGTTTTCATTGTTGACAAAAAGTGGAATTACGATTTCAGCTTTCACATGAATACTACATGCAATATAGTTGTTTTGCGCTTTTACATCGGGTACCACAAAATTCTGGTTGGATACAGCTACCTGCCCGCAAATACCTTTTCCGAATGGAATAATGGTATGATCCGTTGGTTCGCCTGCATACGGGCCTAACTTCAGCTCTTCTTTATCACCGTTTTTGAAATAGAAGCCTACCCAGTCATAATAGTCAATACTATTACGTAATAGGGAACAAACTTCAGAGAGTCGTTCATCAACAGATTTGCCTGAGTCTGAAAGTATATTAGTAACTTGTGGTTTTAAAACGTCAAAAGTCATTATCGTAATATTAGGGTACAAATGTATTTAAAATGATGTGGATAACGTTACATTGATTAGGTAAAATTTGTTAAAAAAATAGCAGGTAAATTTCGTGAATTTTCTAGTAAAAAATATGGTGTGTGATCGCTGCATTATGGTAGTGAAAGATGATTTTGAACAGTTAGGGTTTGATGTGATGCAAATTAGTTTGGGGTCTGTTGAAGTTAAAAGCAATTATATATCCGAAGAGGATAAATTAGATTTGGAAAAAACACTTCAAGAACATGGATTTGAATTGATTTTGGATAAGGAGGAGGCCCATAATGAGGAGATAAAGGTCTTGCTGTTAGAGTATGTAAATGGACAGTGGTTTAAAAAGTTCAATGTGTCTGATTTTTTAGCTCACAACTTACACTCAGATTATATTGCTATTAGTAGATTTTTTTCAAAAAAAAATAACCTTACCATAGAAAAGTATCTTATCAGGTTAAAGGTAGAGCGTACCAAACAGCTTATTCAGGAAGGAAAACTTAATTTCTCAGAAATAGCCTATGAACTTGGGTATAGTAACCTAAGTCACTTATCCGCACAGTTTAAAAAAGAGGTGGGGAAAAGTCTTTCTGATTATAAAAACGTTGCTGATTTTCAAAGAAATCCAATAGACAAAATTGTATAAGAATATTCTAAAATTTTAAAATACGAATGCCGAATCATCTGGTACCTTAGTTCATATTATCATATTAAAAGTTTTTCGATGAAACATACATATAAAATAACAGGGATGACCTGTAATGGATGCCGGACACATGTTGAGGAAGCCTTAAATTCAACTGAAGGAGTTATAAGGGCTGCAGTCGATCTTGAGAAAGAGGAAGCTGAAATTGAAATGGATAAGCATTTGTCCATTGAAAAACTCCAGGAGGGTATTCGAAAAGCAGGTGAAAAGTATCGTATACATTTGAGTGAAGAAGAGGCGAAAAAACATAAAGTAGCTCATGATCAGTCAAGTAAGAAGGTGCAGGGGAATGGAGTTTTTTATTGTCCAATGCATTGCGAAGGTGATAAAACATACGACGAGCCCGGCGATTGTCCTGTATGTGGAATGGACCTGGTTGAACAGCCTGCGATTTCGGCCACAACAATTTATACATGTCCAATGCATCCTGAGATAGAGAAAGACGAGCCTGGAAGTTGTCCTATATGTGGAATGGAGCTTGTTCCCAAAGAGGCAGAGGAAAGTGCAGAGGTGAAAACCTATAAAAAGTTGCTAGCTAAGTTTAAAGTTGCAGTGATATTCACATTGCCTATTTTTATTATAGCAATGTCTGACATGCTTCATAACAATCCTTTATACAATGTTTTATCGCTAAAGTATTGGAATTGGATCCAATTTGGCTTGTCGCTGCCAGTAGTTTTTTATGCGACATGGATGTTTTTTGAAAGGGCTTATAAATCTATAAAAACCTGGAATTTAAACATGTTTACGCTGATAGGGATTGGGGCAGGAGCAGCATGGGTTTTTAGTTTTTTTGGATTGCTGTTTCCTGGTGTTTTTCCAGACCAGTTTAAAACAGAAGCTGGTACTGTACATTTGTATTTTGAGGCAGCGACGGTTATACTAACCTTGGTGTTGTTAGGTCAGCTGTTAGAAGCTCGGGCGCATAGTAAAACCAATGCTGCTATAAAAGAATTGATGAAGCTTGCTCCGAATACTGCCATTAGGGTTGTTGACGGAAATGAAGAAACAGTTTCTATCAACGCTATTAAAGTTGGGGATGTATTAAAAGTTAAACCCGGAGATAAGGTTCCGGTTGATGGGGTTATTGTTAAGGGCAATGCATTCATAGACGAGTCTGCGATTACCGGAGAACCGGTTCCGGTTGATAAGTCAGAAAATGATCAGGTCAGCTCCGGCACCATTAATGGTAAAACATCCTTCTTGATGAAAGCCGAAAAAGTAGGAAGTGAAACTTTGTTGTCACAAATTATAGCAATGGTTAATAATGCAAGCAGGTCAAGGTCGCCTGTACAAAAGCTCGCTGATAAGATATCTGCTTACTTTGTACCAATCGTGGTGTTGATCGCAATAATTACTTTTGTCA
This sequence comes from Zhouia amylolytica AD3, assembly GCF_000511935.2. NCBI lineage: Bacteria > Pseudomonadati > Bacteroidota > Flavobacteriia > Flavobacteriales > Flavobacteriaceae > Zhouia > Zhouia amylolytica. The sequence goes on from NZ_AYXY01000031.1 coordinate 154,816, forward strand.
TTTGGAAAATATTTGGTCCGGAGCCTTCAATGGTTTATGCCTTTGTGAATGCAATTGCCGTTTTAATTATTGCCTGCCCCTGTGCTTTAGGTCTTGCAACGCCAATGTCTGTTATGGTAGGTGTTGGTAAAGGAGCAACCTCAGGGGTCCTTATTAAAAATGCGGAAGCTCTCCAGAAATTGAGTAAAATTGATACGCTAATAATAGATAAAACCGGAACAATAACTGAAGGGAAGCCGTCGGTAGAAACTATACGAGGTGTAAGAGATGCTTATTCTGAAGAACGGGTTACCGAGATCATTGCTTCCTTGAATAGTCATAGTGAGCACCCTCTGGGTGCCGCAACAGTTGCTTATGCAAAAGAAAATAAGGTAAATGTTGGTGAGGTGGATGATTTTGAATCGGTAACTGGAAAAGGTGTGATTGGTATTTATAATGATCAGAAGGTGGGGCTTGGTAATTTTTCACTTCTTAAAGATTTTAATGTTGAGGTTGGGGAAGATGTTGAGAACGCTATTTCAGAATATCAATCGAAGGGAAAAACTGTATCAATGTTGTTTGTTGATTCACAATTAGTAGGTTTCGTAGTATTATCTGATGCGATAAAGAAAACGAGTAGTGAAGCGATTGATCGCCTGAAGGAAGAAGGAGTTGAGGTTATTATGCTTACGGGTGATAATGAAAATACAGCACAAGCCGTGGCAGAGGAGCTTGGTTTGTCTGGTTTTAAAGCCGAATGCTTACCTGAAGATAAATTGAAAGAGGTAGAGAGGCTACAGGAGGAAGGGAAAAAAGTAGCAGTGGCCGGTGATGGTATTAATGATGCTCCTGCCCTTGCTAAAGCAGATGTTGGAATCGCTATGGGTACAGGAACAGATGTTGCTATCGAAAGCGCTGAGGTGACTTTAATCAAAGGTGATTTGAAGGGAATCGTGAAAGCAATTAACCTGAGTCATAAGGTAATGAGGAATATTAAACAAAACCTTTTTTTCGCATTAATATATAATACAATTGGGGTGCCTATAGCGGCCGGAGTTTTGTTTCCTGTTTTCGGACTATTACTGTCTCCTATGATTGCCGCTTTGGCCATGAGTTTTAGCTCGGTATCAGTAATTGCAAATGCGCTTAGGTTAAAAGCAGTGCATATTGATTAATGAGAAAAAGAGGCTGTATCAAAAATCTTGTCGTGCGGATTGTTAAATATTTTGACAACCTGATTTGAACTCAGGTTGTCGCATTGTTTTTTTGATTTAGCTTCTTTATGGGGCTATCTGTTAAATGGGTACTCGTTTATCCAGTTAAACCCTCGCTTTAAAAGAGGAAATTGTGTGTGGTCTTGTTTGATGAGCCTTATTTTTAAGGTGTCCTGATAGTAGGTCCCTTCTAGATTTAGAATGCTGTCCTGCTTGGAATACTTAAACTTGTAATAATAATTCATTTCTTTTTTATACGGGGTTAGCTCCAATGCATTATTTGATGAATCAACTAAATGTCTAACTCCTTTCGGAGTATCATCCATATTGATTATAAGAGAAGAATTTTTGTCGATAATTAGTTTTTTCCACCGTATGCTGTCCGTTGTTAAAGGCAGTCTTTCATTATTGTTGTATGTAAACTTGTCGACCTCGTATATTCCATAAAGTGCAGGTAATGCAGCGAATTTTCCATATTGTTTTTGTTGCTCAACCTGCTTGATAGAAAATTTAACCACCGTGTAGGTAATAAATAGGATTTTAAATATCAGTGCTGTGATGTTCCATCGTCTCTTGCTGAAATATTTGTCATATTGAACAGGTGGTATAGGTTTGTTTAACAGGAAATAATTTATGAGGCTTTTTAAATGTGGAATAAGAATGTAAAAAGCGATCAGCATCAGGTGAAAAGAGAATAGTTTTACCGGAATATCATAACTGACGTTCATTAGAAAAACATTTAACATGACGCCAAACGTTATGAGTGCCCCAAGTTTGGTGGTTCTTCTAAATAGTAATAATACCCCTCCGATAATTTCACTTATCCCCGAAAATATGGTATAGGTGTCAGAATACTCCATGAAGTTCCACATGAGTCCCATAGGGGACGATTGACCATAGGTTTTAACCAGGTCAAACAACGACAAACTTGAAAATTGATTCGTAAATAACTTAGACATCCCATAGGATAACATATAATAAGCCAGGTAATATCTTAAGGCTACTAAGAAGAACTGAAGTAATTTGTTGTAGTTATTACGTTTTCTATCAAGAATAGACCAAAAAAAGGTTATAATTAGGGCGAGGCCTGCAATAGAGAGTAATTTTATATAATCAGAGGTTTTGTCGCCACTGCCATTAAAAAGAATTTTGAAGTTTTGTATGTGAAATATGTTTTCTGCAACCAGGGTTGTGATCCATTTCCAAAAATTGAAAACAGCCATATAGGGATAGTTAGAAAATGGCAGGTTGCCTAATGGAAACGGAATGATGTAGAGTGCAAGATAACAAAAGGAAAGTCTGAAATAAAGCTTCTTTGAAAAACTCCAATTTGGAGTGAACGTAGTGGTTTGAGCCATAATAAAAAGATTGATGATGGCACAATGTATTAAAAATTCAACTAAAATAATTCTGCTTATGTAAGAATTAACATAAAAAAAGCCGTACAAATTTGTACGGCTTTTTAAATTTATGCGATGTCTTTTTATTACATCATTCCTGGCATACCACCACCCATTGGAGGGCCTGCAGGAGGATTATCTTCTTTTATATCAACTAATGCACACTCTGTAGTTAAAATCATTCCAGCAACAGATGCTGCATTTTCTAAAGCGATACGAGTCACTTTCTTAGGATCGATAATACCTGCTTTTAACATGTTGACATATTCGTCAGTTTTGGCATTATACCCGAAATCATCTTTACCTTCGTAAACTTTAGCTACCACAACAGATCCCTCTTTACCTGAGTTTTCTACTATAGTTCTAAGAGGAGATTCGATAGCGCGTGCTACGATCTGAACTCCCGTTGCTTCATCGTCGTTTTCAGCTTTTATATCATCAAGAACTGACTTCGCTCTAACCAAGGCAACACCACCACCAGCTACGATACCTTCTTCTACTGCAGCTCTGGTTGCGTGAAGCGCATCGTCTACACGGTCTTTTTTCTCTTTCATCTCCACTTCAGAAGCAGCACCTACATATAGTACAGCAACCCCTCCAGCTAATTTAGCCAAACGCTCTTGAAGTTTTTCTTTATCGTAGTCAGATGTAGTCGTTTCAATTTGAGCTTTGATCTGGTTTACACGCGCAGTTACAGTATCGTGTTCACCTGCACCATTAACAATGGTAGTATTGTCTTTGTCGATGGTTACTTTTTCAGCAGTACCAAGCATATCAATACTTGTATTCTCCAGGTTGAAGCCTCTTTCTTCCGAGATAACAGTACCACCTGTAAGGATAGCAATATCCTCTAACATAGCTTTACGTCTGTCCCCAAATCCAGGAGCCTTAACCGCTGCTATTTTAAGAGCGCCTCTAAGTTTGTTAACCACTAAAGTTGCTAATGCTTCTCCGTCTACATCTTCAGCAATAATCAATAAAGGTTTTCCGCTTTGAGCAACCGGTTCCAAAACAGGAAGAAGGTCTTTCATAGCAGAGATTTTCTTATCGAAAAGTAAGATGTAAGGATTTTCCAGGTCAGTAATCATTTTCTCTGAATTCGTAACGAAGTATGGAGAAAGATACCCTCTGTCGAATTGCATACCTTCTACAACATCAACATAAGTGTCGGTACCTTTCGCTTCTTCAACAGTAATAACCCCTTCTTTTCCTACTTTATTGAAAGCAGTAGCGATCAACTCTCCAATAGAATTATCGTTGTTCGCTGAAATGGCAGCAACTTGTTTAATTTTATCAGAACTGTCACCTACTTCCTTGGCTTGTTTTTCAAGGTCAGCAACAATTACTTCTACAGCTTTATCTATGCCTCTTTTAAGGTCCATTGGGTTAGCCCCGGCAGCAACATTCTTTAATCCTTCTTTTACAATAGCCTGAGCTAAAACAGTTGCGGTTGTAGTTCCATCACCAGCCAGGTCATTTGTTTTAGAAGCAACCTCTTTTACCATTTGAGCTCCCATGTCTTCTAAAGCATCTTCAAGCTCAATTTCTTTAGCAACAGATACACCATCCTTGGTTACGGTTGGAGCACCGAATGATTTGCTAATTGTTACGTTTCTTCCTTTTGGTCCTAATGTTACTTTTACGGCATTGGCCAATGCGTCAACACCTCTTTTTAAGCCATCTCTGGCTTCGGTATCAAATTGAATCTGTTTTGCCATTTTATTTTAATTTTTGTGAATACTATTTGTAGTATTATGATTTTAACTTATTGAATGAATTGAAAACTAAAAAGGGTTATACGATCGCCAGAATATCGCTCTCGCGCATCATTAGATACTCATTGCCTTCTAATTTTAATTCTGTTCCGGCGTATTTTCCATATAATACGCTGTCACCAACTTTCACAGTTAGTGGCTCGTCCTTAGTGCCAGGACCTACTGCTACAACAGTTCCTTTTTGTGGTTTTTCTTTAGCAGTGTCAGGAATAATGATTCCAGATGAAGTAGTGGTTTCTGCAGCCAATGGCTCTATCAGAACTCTATCAGCTAATGGTTTAATGCTTAAGTTAGCCATATCGATAACTTTTTATGTTTTTAGATGTTTTACAAATTGCTGTTTCAGATGTGGCAGAAATTGTGCCAATTCAAAAAAGTGACATATACGGCATAAAAAAATGCCAGCTTGTCACACAAACTGGCATTTTTGACCTCTAAAGAGGGTTATTATTTACTGTGCTATAGTATCTGTTGTTGTACTGGAAGCAGGTGTTTCAGTTTCTGCTGGAGCATTATCCTGAGCAGGAGCTTCAATTTCTTGTCCTTCTAACAATTTAGATCCTGAATTCGGACCTGATTGTAATGAAAGGTTGGATAATAAAATTAAAGCGATTAAAATAGTAGCTAATGTCCAGGTACTCTTATCCAGGAAATCCCCTGTCTTTTTTACACCTCCAACTACTTGTGTGTTACCACCGAATGTTGATGATAAACCTCCTCCTTTAGGGTTTTGTACCATTATAACTAGTACCAACAAAAATGCTACGATAATAATAAGCACTAAAAAGATTGAAAACGTCATTATAAATTAATTATGTTGTTGTTGTAATTTTTTTATTGCATTAATTTGGTCTGCAAAGAAACCACTTTTTTCCGGATATTTCAAACTTAAAATTTTATAAGCTTGAATTGCTTTTTTGTACTTCTTTTGTTCGAGGTAAACCCTTGCCAAAGTTTCAGTCATTAACTCGCTTTTTTCGACTTGATTTTCTTTGGCGAGGTTCGCAGAATTCCCAAATTCTTTTACAGGACTTATCTTAGGGTTGTTCTCGATAAACTTGTCAATTAAGTCGAGTTTGTTTTTGAGGGGATTCTTTTTTTTCTTGGTTGAAGTTTTCTCTCTTACTATAGGAGTATACGAAGATAGTTTCAACCATTCGTTAAAAGAATGCTTCTCATTTTCATTAAAATCTAAAGGTTCACCGATCTTTAGTTTTTTTTTTGATGTTGGGTCTTTCGGCTTAAACAATTCAGGGTCTAATACCGCATCAGCGTCAGATTCTTTAAAACCAAATGTTTCATTGTCTCTTAACTTAATTTCTTCATGATCTGCAACATCAATCTGGCTTACAGAATGGGTGAAAAGTTTTTCGGCAACAATATTTTGTTGAAAGGTTTCCGAGGTTATGAAATCAAAAAGAATGCGCCTGTCAGTAGTATAAGCTGCAGTTTTTTTCAGCTCAGAATTGTACTTAAAGCTATCTTGGTCTTTCAGACCTTTTAAATAAAGTGCTCTGGCAGATTGAAAATAGGGGTAATCATCCAGGATTTTCTCCAGTGCAGCAAAGTGATCCGTGTTCAGTTCTTCCGGATGCTGTAAAACCTGTATGAAGTCAGAAACATTCATTAATTACCAATCGGCTAGTGTTGCGTTTACGATATCTTGAGTTATTCGTTCAAATATTACCTGATATGCTTCTTCTTTGATGGCTTGTACCTGTGTGGTTGCTGGGAAATCATAAAAGAAGGAAAAGCGTCTTTCAAAATCTTTCTCGGGATCGTCGGTGTTAAAATAACGAACCATGACACCTATAGATAATCTGTTTTGCGCAGCTGTTTGTTCGGCAGTTGCACTCATGGGGGATATTCGGTATTCAACAATTTCTCCTTCATATACAAGGTCACCCCCTGTCTTAACAAGGTCAAGATTTGTCTGGTTCAGGATGAGGTCCTGTAAGGCTAAAGTGAAATCTCTATCCAATCCAGGTTCAATAATGGGGGCATTGTTTTGAAAGAAATTAACCTGATAAGTTTCGGCGGTGGTGTTTACTCCTGTAAAAGAATAAAATCCACACGACTGAAAACTTAAAATAAGTAATATATAGAAAATGTGTTTTTTCATAGTGTTTTAATTCCGTTCAAAAGAACGAAAAAAATGTTACAAATCGTATTGTTTTATTTTTCGATATAAAGTTCGTTCGGAAATCCCTAATTCTTTCGCCGCCGCTTTTCGCTTTCCGTTGTTTCGTTCCAATGCCTTCTTTATCAGTTCTAATTCCTTTTCTTGAAGAGAAAGCGTTTCCTCTTCTTCAATATCTTCGGCAAAATGGTATTTGTCCTCTAGCGAATTATGATTAGGAAGGGCGGGAGGGCTATTGAGCGGTAAAACCTCTAAAGCCTCATCGATATCTTCGGCAGAATCAAAACTGTCTTCCGATTCTGAATCTGACCCATAAATCTTATTAATAAGGGTTTTGTTGTCTTCTTGAACCTGCTCATTGTCGCCAGTCTCCATGAGTTCCAGAGTAAGCTTTTTTAAGTCATTCAAGTCACTTTTCATGTCAAAAAGAACTTTGTATAAAATTTCTCTTTCATTACTAAAATCAGTATCTGACTTGCTATGGTTTATGACAGCCGGAAGGTTTGGTTTGTAGTCAGGTAAATAAGATCTTAAGGTGTTGGCACTAACACTTCTTTCTTGTTCCAATACCGATATTTGCTCGGCAATGTTTCTAAGTTGACGCACATTTCCGCTCCAACGATATTTGTTTAATAAAACAACGGCCTCATCATCCAGTCTGATGGTAGGCATTTTATATTTTTGAGCAAAATCTGCAGCAAATTTTCTAAATAATAAGTGGATGTCGTCCCTGCGTTCACGCAGTGGGGGCAAATGAATTTCCACCGTGCTTAACCTATAATATAGATCCTCTCTGAATTTTTCTTTTTCAATGGCTTCAAACATATTAACATTCGTTGCCGCCACAATTCTTACATCTGTTTTCTGAACTTTAGAAGATCCCACTTTGATGAATTCTCCATTCTCCAGGACTCTTAATAATCGAACCTGAGTAGTTAAAGGTAATTCCCCAACTTCATCCAGAAAAATGGTACCCCCATTTGCTTCTTCAAAATAACCGCTTCGAGTTTGGGTTGCACCGGTGAATGAACCTTTTTCGTGTCCGAAAAGTTCTGAGTCTATAGTTCCTTCCGGGATAGCCCCACAGTTTACAGCAATGAACTTGCCGTGTTTTCTGTGTGAAAGTGAATGTATAATCTTTGGAATTGCTTCTTTACCAACACCGCTTTCACCTGTAACTAATACAGAAATATCTGTAGGTGCTACCTGGATCGCTTTTTCAATGGCACGATTTAGTTTTATATCGTTTCCGATAATACCAAAGCGTTGTTTTATGGCTTGAACATTTTCCATTTCTTAGAGTTTAAAACAGCTATAATGATCTGAAGGAATCAAGATCGTAACTTATTCTCGATCGATACCTTCGGTATTTTTTTAATTGTTGTCTGAATAACCAACAGGCTCACCAATTAAGGTTGTTGAGGTACAGTCAGTAATTTTTACATTGACAAAATCTCCGATTTTGTAGTTTTCCTTTGGGAATACAACTACGGTATTTTGGGTGTTTCTACCTTTCCAGTGTTCGTTTGACTTTTTCGAATTTCCTTCAATTAGAACCTCCTCAACCTTGCCTAAATGTTGCTGAGTTCTCAGTAAACTATGTTTTTGCTGGAGGTTGATGATTTCTGTTAACCTTCTTTTCTTGGTTTCTTCAGGAACATCGTCTTCCATTTTCCTTGCGGCCATGGTTCCTGGTCTTTCCGAATACATAAACATAAATCCGAAGTCGTATTTAACATACTCCATTAAAGATAAAGTGTCTTGATGGTCTTCTTCGGTTTCAGTTGGGAAGCCGGCAATCATGTCTTGAGAGATACCACAATCGGGTATCAGCTTTTTGATGTTGTCAATCAACTCAAAATATTCTTCCCGGGTATGTTGACGATTCATTTCCTCCAGTATGCGATTACTACCACTTTGAACTGGCAAATGAATATACTTACAAATATTTGGATACTTAGCCATCGACTCAATTACATCCAAAGTCATATCCTGCGGATTTGATGTGGAGAATCGTATGCGCATTTTAGGTTGCGCTTCGGCAACCAGGGCTAGCAGTTTGGCGAAGTTTACAGCGGTGGCTTTTTGCATATCCGTGGCTTTGTCGAAATCTTTCTTTAGGCCACCTCCATACCATAAGTAGCTATCAACGTTTTGTCCCAGCAAGGTTACCTCTTTAAAGCCTCTGTTCCATAAATCATTCACTTCTTCCATTATAGATTGAGGGTCTCTGCTACGTTCTCTGCCCCTTGTGAATGGAACAACACAAAATGTACACATATTATCACATCCACGAGTTATGGATACAAAGGCAGAAACGCCGTTGCTGTTCAATCGTACAGGGGCTATATCGCCATAGGTTTCTTCTTTGGATAAAATAACATTGACTGCATCCCTTCCTTCATCTACTTCCCTGATCAAATTCGGTAGATCTTTATAAGCATCAGGGCCTACAACCATATCGACGATTTTTTCCTCCTCCAGAAATTTACTTTTTAATCGCTCAGCCATACAGCCTAAAACTCCTACCTTCATAGAAGGGTTTATTTTTTTTACTGCATTGTATTGCTCTAATCTTTTGCGTACAGTTTGTTCCGCTTTATCTCTAATAGAACATGTATTGACCAAAACGAGATCAGCTTCTTCTAATTTTTGCGTAGTATTGAAACCTTCTTTAGATAAAATAGAGGCCACAATTTCACTATCAGAAAAATTCATCTGACAGCCATAGCTTTCTATATAGAGCTTGCGATCGTTTTCTTTTTGCTGTTCAATTACCAGACTTTCACCTTGCTTCTTTTCGTCTATGATCTTCTCCATACCTGTATCTGTAATATTAACTTTAATGAAAATAGGGTGCAAAGATAATATTTTATACGAGGTTGTGACAAATTGTCAGAGCAAATTTAACGCAACTTTTAGCGAACAATTCCATCTCTTAAGAAACCAATCCATTTAACATTATGAAAACCAAATTGATTTTGCTGTGTTTTTTATCGCTGTTAATTGCCTCATGTCATAGTGATGATGAATATGAGGTGATGAATGTAGCCGTTCCTCAATATATGACCATGGAGACTTTGCGATCTTCTGTCGACATTACAGTTCCGCAGCCAGTTTTAGAATCTGGTAAAATTTATGTTCAGGAAGATCTGGTTCTCATTAATGATGTGAAGGAAGGTATTCATGTAATTGATAATAGTGATCCTGAAAATCCTGAAAAAATCGCTTTTGTGAAAATTCCGGGGAATATGGATATGGAAATGAAGGGGGATTTTCTATATGCGGATAGTTATGTTGATTTGGTAGTTTTTGACTTGAGTGATCTTGATAAGATACAAGAGATTTCCCGGCTAAAAGATGTGTTTTCGTATTATCCGGTTTTTCCAAATGATGAAACCATTGATGTTGTAGATTATTCGAAGTTTCCGGATACAGAAGCGGTGATTGTAGGATGGGAGGTGAAGAAAGAACGCAGGGAGATAGATGGTTACGATACGGGGATATTTACGATGGATGCTTTTTCTTCTGAGAATTCCGCAGCCGTGGCTGGTCAAGGTGGCTCTTTGGCCAGGTTTAAAATTGTTGAAGATTATATGTATTCGGTAGATAGTCATTCTATTCACGTGTTTGATATAAAAGATCTTGAAGCCCCTAAGAAATTAAATCAGGTTCACGCAGGTTTCGATATCGAAACAATTTTCAATCGGGGAGAACATTTATTTTTAGGTAGTAGGTCCGGAATGTTTGTTTTTGATTTGTCAGTTCCCTCAGCGCCAAATTACATTGCTGAATTTTTACACGGTACGGCTTGTGACCCGGTAGTGGTCGATGGTGATTATGCTTACATAACATTAAGAGGTGGTAATTCTTGCGGTGCATTTGAGAGTAGTCTGCAAATTGTGGATGTAACGGATATTGCGAATCCTTTTTTAGTGAAGACCTATAGTATGGATGGACCTTATGGGTTGGGAGTAAAAGATGATATGTTGTTCGTGTGTGATGGAGAATCTGGATTAAAGGTTTATGATAAAACGAATGTTGAAGATTTACAATTGATTAATCATTTGGAAGGAATGATGACTTATGATGTGATACCGATGCAGGAAATACTAATGATGATCGGGGAGCAGCGGCTGTATCAATATTCATATCAGGAAGATGGGGTGAAATTGATTAGTCAGTTCAGTCTGGATTAAGTTTTTTTCAGGAAAGCATTAAGTTATTATTAAGCCTGTAATTAAGCAGGCTTTTTTTGTGGAGAATAGGTACATTTCGCTGGAAATAAAAAAACTTATTTACTTTTGTAGGATTAAATAAGATTGTTCATGGCAAAGAATTTAGTGATAGTGGAGTCGCCTGCAAAGGCTAAGACGATTGAGAAGTTTCTAGGGAAAGACTTTAAGGTAACCTCTAGTTTTGGGCATATTGCTGATTTGCCTTCGCGCGAGTTGGGAGTTGATGTGGAAAAAGATTTTAAACCAAAATATGTTGTTGATAAAGAGAAGAAGGCTTTGGTTAAGAAGCTTAAAGATTTGGTTAAAGGATCCGAAGTGGTATGGCTAGCGAGTGATGAAGACCGGGAGGGAGAAGCGATAGCCTGGCACTTGGCTGAAACTTTGAAGCTGGATAAGGATAAAACCAAGAGAATTGTTTTTAACTCCATCACTAAAAATGCGATTTTAAAGGCCATCGAGAATCCGAGATCGATAGATTATAACTTGGTCAATGCGCAACAGGCAAGACGTGTTTTAGATCGTTTAGTAGGATATGAGATTTCGCCGATTCTTTGGAAAAAAATAAAAACAGGATTATCAGCAGGAAGAGTGCAGTCTGTGGCAGTTCGATTAATCGTTGAGAGAGAAAGAGAGATCCAGGGGTTCGCTCCGGAACCATCGTACAGGATAGCGGCTGAGTTTGTAACTAAAGAAGGAAAGGTTTTTAAGGCGAAGCTGAATAATACTTTTGAAACCAAGGAGTCTGCGGCTGCTTTCTTGCAAAAAAATATAGGGGCAAACTTTAGTGTAGCAGACCTTGATACCAAACCGGCTAAAAAGTCGCCGGCAGCACCTTTTACAACATCGACATTACAGCAGGAGGCTTCCCGAAAGTTATATTTTTCAGTTAGTAAAACGATGCGCATGGCGCAACGGTTGTATGAGGCCGGACTCATTACTTATATGAGAACCGATAGTACAAATCTTTCTTCAGAGGCTGTTAATGCTGCTAAGGAAGAAATCTTGCGTTCTTATGGTGAGCGCTATAGCAAACCAAGAAATTACGCGACGAAGGCGAAGGGAGCGCAAGAAGCTCACGAGGCTGTTCGTCCAACCAATATGGCTGTCCATAGTTTGAGAGATGTGGAGAGAGATATGGCTCGTTTATATGAGCTGATCTGGAAGCGTACTGTAGCTTCCCAGATGAGTGAGGCGCAATTAGAGCGTACAAATGTTAAAATTGCAGCAGATAAGCATAATGAACTTTTTGCTGCAAGCGGAGAGGTGTTGAAGTTTGACGGATTCCTGAAGGTGTATCTCGAAGGAACAGATGATGAGGACGAAGAGCAGGCTGGAATGTTACCGGCTTTAAAAGTCGGTGAACAAGTTGAAAAGAAGTATATGTCTGCTACGGAAAGATACAGTCGTCCTCCGTATAGGTATACAGAAGCGTCTTTGGTGAAGAAACTGGAAGAGTTAGGGATAGGAAGACCATCAACCTATGCGCCTACAATTTCAACCATTCAAACCAGGGGGTATGTGGAAAGAGGAACTGTAGAAGGTGTTGAAAGAAAATACATGCAGTTAACACTGTTGGCTGATAGTGTCAAGGAAGAGACTCTGACTGAAAAAGTAGGTTCCGACAAGGGTAAGTTAGTCCCTACGGATATCGGAATGATTGTAAATGACTTTCTCGTGAATCATTTTTCAAGTATACTCGATTATAATTTTACAGCCAGGGTTGAGGAAAATTTTGATAATATCGCATCCGGTGAAGAAGACTGGACGAAAATGATGAAAGATTTTTATGAAGATTTTCATCCAAATGTAAAAGATGTTGAGGAGCATGCTGAACGAGAAACAGGAGAGCGTGTCCTGGGAGTTGATCCGGAGAGTGGTCGTCAGGTTAGTGTGCGGTTGGGTAGGTTCGGACCGATGGCTCAAATTGGTACTTCAGAGGAAGAAGAAAAACCGAGATTCGCCAGTTTGTTGCCCGATCAGTCAATTGAAACTTTAACTTTAGAAGAGGCGTTGTCTCTTTTCGAACTTCCAAGAATCCTTGGGAGTTATGAAGATCAGGAGGTGGCAGTTAATGTTGGTCGATTCGGACCGTATGTACGCTTCGGTAAATCATTTGTTTCACTTGCCAAGGATGATGAGGTGTTTGATGTAACTTTAGATAGGGCAATTGAGCTTATTAAAGAAAAACAAAAAGCAGATGCGCCAATAGCCACATATCAGGATAAAGAAGTGACCAAAGGAAAAGGTCGCTTTGGTCCTTATATAAAATGGGATGGCAAATTTATTAATGTCAATAAGAAATACGATTTCGATAATTTATCAGATGAGGATATCGTGACATTAATAGAGGATAAAATACGTAAAGATGCTGAAAAGCTCATTAATTATTGGGAAGAGGAAGATATAAAGTTAGAGAAGGGAAGATGGGGTACCTCTACCATAACAAAAGGGAAGAAAAAGATAAACTTGCCTAAAACTGTTGATGCAACCAAGCTGACGCTTGAAGAGGTGAAAGAGATTATAGAGAAGGAGACGAAGACCACTAAGAAAAAGACCACTAAGAAAAAAACAACCAAATCTAAAAAGTAAGTGGATTTAGAATTTTTATCACCAGTTGAGCAGGTTGTGCTGGCACATAATGAACTTTTACCGGTGCAATCTTTAGGTAGAAACATAAGGATTCACACAGAAGCCAGTGGGGTGCCTGACCTGGACGGAGTACAAGTAGCAATTGTTGCTGTGAACGAAATTCGTAATGCTTCAATCAAATCTCGCGAAGGATTAAAGGTCTCGGATTTCAGGAGATCTGTTTACAAGCTTTTCCTGGGGAATTGGAATGCTGCTATTGCTGATTTAGGGAATATAGAGCCGGGAGAAACTGTAGATGATACGTATTTCGCTTTGGCAAAACTCACGGAAGAATTAGCTAAAAAACGAATAAATCTCATAGTGCTAGGCGGTAGTCAGGATTTAACGTATGCTACCTACCGGGGGTTTGATAAGCTGGAACAGATGGTGAACCTGGTTTCGGTAGATAGTCGTTTTGATTTTGGTTCGGCAGATGAGTTGATATCCTCACAATCATATTTAAGTAAAATAGTAGTAGATCAGCCAAATAATTTGTTTAACTTTTCTAACGTAGGTTATCAAACTTATTATAATGCCCAGGAAGAAATCGATCTGATGGGGAAGCTGTTTTTTGAAGCTTACAGGTTGGGGGAGATTGTTCATGATATAACATTGGTGGAGCCCGTTATGAGGGATGCAGATGTGGTTAGTCTTGATATGACGTCGGTCCGTTCGGCAGATTTAGGCTCCGATGCCAGATTGCATCCAAATGGATTTGATGGCAGAGAGATTTGTGCCATTGCACGTTATGCGGGAATAAGTGATAAAGTTTCAGTGTTCGGAATATATGAATGTGTTAATAATAGCCAGTTTGAGCAATTAGTGGCTCAAATAATATGGTATTATATAGAAGGGTATAATTGTAGGAAAAATGATTATCCGTTTAGTGCTATAAATGATAATTATGAACGGTATATCGTACCATTAGAAGATGCTGATGTTAACTTTTACAAGAGTATTTCATCAGGAAGATGGTGGGTTGAAGTGTCAGAAAATGAATTTTTAGATAATAAATTCAAAAGACATACGTTAATACCTTGCACCCATCATGATTATTTGGAAGCCTGTAACAATAAATTACCAGAACGCTGGTGGAAGGCTTATAAGAAAATGATGGTGTGATTTAGAATAAGTTGGGTAGATAAACCTGTTCGGAATTTTAAAGAAACAATTAAGCTGTTTAACAGAAATTTCACATAAGTATTGTTTTTTTGAAATTATTTAGATAGGTTTACCTTCTCAATCTTAAAATTGTAATTTAACCTCAATTATGTATATGAAAAAGCTATTTTTATTAGCACTCGTTACATTGTTTATGTATAGCTGTGGCTCTGGAGACCGTGGCCAGTTAGTGGGTGTTAAAGGAAAAAAATGGTACCCTGAGAAGCCGAAAGGTATGGCCCTGATACCAGGAGGATCCTTCATTATGGGAAAATCTGAAGAAGACATCGCAGATGCTTCAGATGCACCAGCCAAGACCGTAACCGTCCGAGCTTTCTACATGGACGAAACAGAAATTACCAATGCCGAGTACCGTCAGTTCGTAGAATGGGTTAAAGACTCAATTGTACGTACCAATCTAGCTATTATGGCAGATATGATGGGAGAAACTCCAGGAAATGGAGGTATTGGAGAGTATGCCTTTATGGATGCTGATACGTCTAACCTTTCTGTATATCAGAAATACATGCTTGAGAATTACACAGGCATGGGTGAGACAGGCTATGAAGGAAGAATGCTTAACAGACGCGTAGATTTGGAATGGAATATCAATGATTATCCAGATGAATTCTATGCAGAGGTTATGGATTCTATGTATATTCCAAGTGAAGAATCTTACAACGGAATTAGAACTATAAATGTTCAGAAGCTTAAGTTTCAATACGATTGGATTGATATTCAGGCAGCTGCCCGTGATAAAAAAGGTAGTAGAAAGGATCATATCAAACACGAGGAGATCATGATTTATCCTGATACCACCGTTTGGATCAAAGACTTTAGTTATTCATACAATGAGCCAATGCACAATGACTACTTCTGGCATGATGCTTACGGAGATTATCCGGTAGTTGGAGTATCGTGGAAACAAGCAAAAGCATTTTGTGCATGGAGATCAAAATATTTAAACGATTACAATAGAAGCAAAGGAAAACAACCGGCAAACCAATTCCGTCTTCCAACAGAAGAGGAGTGGGAATATGCCGCCCGAGGAGGAATCGAATCGGGTAAGTATCCATGGGGAGGACCATATATACTTAATGATAGAGGTTGTTTTATGGCGAACTTTAAACCACTTCGCGGTGATTATGCTGCGGATGAAGCGTTGTACACTGTAGAGGCAAAGTCATATGAGCCTAACGATTATGGTTTGTACAATATGGCGGGGAATGTGTCGGAGTGGACAAACTCTTCTTATGATCCAAATGCTTACGAATATGTGTCAACAATGAACCCAAATACCCTGGACGACGATAACCAGCGTAAAGTTATCCGAGGTGGGTCTTGGAAGGATGTTGCATATTTCCTACAAGTAAGTACCAGAGATTATGAGTATCAAGATACTGCTAGGAGTTACATTGGTTTCAGAACCGTGCAAGATTACATGGGGACCGATGTTACACAAAGCAAATAATCTACTTCTGGCTTAGCCCACAATTATTGAATTAACCATAAAGCTTAACTACAACTAAAATTTAATTACTATGGCACAATCAAAATCAACCAAGCAACTATTTAACATGGCCTATGGCCTTGGAGCATCAATTGTAATATTGGGTGCGTTGTTTAAAATCGCTCACTGGGAAATTGGTCCACTGAACGGTACAGTTCTATTAGCTATCGGTCTTATCACTGAGGCTATTATCTTTGCTATTTCGGCTTTCGAACCCGTAGATGCAGACCTTGACTGGTCTTTGGTTTATCCGGAATTAGCAGGAGGAGAAAGTAAATCTAGAAAAAATGAAGCGCAAGAAGCAAAAGAAGCTGAAGGGTTATTGTCTAGAAAACTAGATGATATGCTTAAAGAGGCTAAATTAGATGCTTCATTAATGAATAGCTTAGGAGAAAGCATTCGTAGCTTCGAAGGAGCTGCTAAAGGGATCGCTCCTACAGCAGAGGCTATTGGTTCTACTAAAAAATATGCGGAAGAGCTTTCATTGGCTGCTGCGCAAATGGAATCATTAAATAGTTTATATAAAGTACAATTAGAAAGTGCAAACAGACAGGCTTCAATAAACGAAGAAGTAGCTGAAAATGCCGGTAAACTTAAAGAGGAGATGGTTTCATTAACCAGCAACTTATCTTCTTTAAATGGTGTATACGGTAATATGCTTACTGCTATGAATGGTAGAGGTTAATTAGTTGATAATTATTCATTTTAAAAATTTAATTAACACTAATTAAGAGATCATGGCAGGAAAATTATCACCAAGGCAACGAATGATTAACCTCATGTACTTGATTTTCATCGCGATGTTAGCGTTGAATATGAGTAAAGAGGTGTTATCAGCATTTGGTTTGTTAAACGAAAAGTTGACTAATTTTAATAATAAAGCAGCTGAACGTAACGCAAATGCATTTGCAAGTTTAGAACTTAAAGCATCTGAAGAGCCTTTAAAGTATGAGGCACTTTTTAAAGATGTTCAAACAATAAAAGAATCATCTGGCGAATTTTACGGTTACCTCGATAACCTTAAATCTGAAATGTTAGCCGGATTAGCTCAGGAAGATCAACAGGATTATGAAGTAATGGATAAATCCAACTTCTTAGATCAGAAGTTCTTTCAGGGAGAGCGTTATTCTGTAGAAGGTCAGGAGTTTGTTGATAAGATCAATAATTTCAGAACCAGTAGTTCAGAGGTTATTAATAAGATACCTGATTCTTTGATGAAACCTGCTCAGAAAAAGGCTTTGGTCGATGCAATCGAAGCTCGTTTTAGCACAGGAGATGACAAAGGACAAGTAGAAAATAGAGATGGTAGGCCGGTAGATTGGTTAAACTATCACTATGAAGGTTTCCCTTTGGTAGCCTCAATGACTAAAATTACCCTTTTACAATCAGATATCAGAACAACTCAGGATGAGATTCTTAAAGCAATGTTGCAAGGTCAGTTAACTCAGGAGGTTTCAATGACAAACTATACAACCTTGTTAGAAGCTCCAAAGTCTGCTTATTTTGCAGGTGAGAACTTCGATGGTCAAATTGTATTAGGAAGAAAGGATGCCACAACGAAGCCAAATAGAGTAGAGCTTACTTTAGATGGGAAAGAGTTAGGTGAAGACGATTATGTTATTGAAGATGGTCGTGTTCGATTAACTGTTAATACTGGTAATGTTGGTGATCATACGATAGAAGGTAACTTGATTTTTGCTCAGGATGGAGAAGAAATAGAAGTTCCTGTTAAGCAAACATTCACAGTGATTCCTAAGCCGAACTCTGCAGTAATTTCTGCCGATAAAATGAATGTGGTTTATCGTGGGGTTTCTAACCCGATGACCATTTCAATACCTGGAGTTGGTAATGTAAGTGCTAATGCTCCTGGTTTAAAAAAGGTAGGCGGTGCAGGTAGATATGTTATGAACCCTGGAACGGGTAGAGAAGTAACCATTTCAGTTTCTGGTAAATTACCGGGTGGAGTAGGTGTTTCTGATAGAAAGACATTTAGAATTAAGGATATTCCAAGACCTTCAGGAACCGTAAGAGGTGAATTTGGCGAAATTAAAATGCCTAGATCTAACCTCGAAATTTCTACTGTAGGTGCTATTTTAGAAGACTTTGACTTTGACCTTAACCTGGCTATTAGCGGATTTAAATTTAAAGTTCCTGGTCAGCCAACTGTGCAGGTTAGAGGTAACAAGCTTGACGGACGTGCTAAGGCAGCACTTCAAAGAGCTAGAAGAGGTGAAGTAGTTCAAATCTTCGATATCGAGGCTTATATTACGAATAACAGAAGTTATAAGCTTAAGAAGGTTTCGCCTGTAGTGGTGGAGCTTACGAACTAATAAACGATCTTAACATAAAATTTAACTGCTTTTTTTTCGTTATAACTTTAAAAGCAGTTAAATTTTAATAAGAACAAAATATTACAAGTTATTATGAATTGGAAAAGTATAATATGTGTAATCTCGGGAGTACTTTTTAGTACTGCGACATTTGCTCAGGCAAACTTACTTAATGCCAAGATCCCAGAACAAGTTGGGGTTAAAACAATGGAGCAAATTGAAGCTGATAATGACGCACCACTACCTTATGGGTATGTAGATGATAGAGATATTTTATGGTCTAAAACTACATGGGAGCGTATCGATTTAGATGAAAGGATTAATTTCCCATTATATTATCCGGTTGATACCGTAGGCATCGGAAGTGATAGAAGATCACTGTACGATGTGCTGGTAAAGAATATTAAAAATGGGAATCTTCAGGATATTTACGTGGATTCATACTTCACAGAGCGAAGAAATTTTGAAGATTTAGAAGCTACCTTGGTTAAAGTAGATACTACAGATCTTGGTTATGAACAACTAAATGCAGGAGAGCAGGTTTCTCCTGAGTATGTAAACAGAAGGAGAATTACCTCAGCTGATATTCAGGAATACTGGATTAAAGGAGTGTGGTATTTTGATAAGCGTCAAGGTGAACTTAAGTATAGACTTATAGGACTTGCACCTGTTGCTCCGGATGTCAACTTTATCGATAGTGAACACCAGGATTTGGTGCCTCTTTTTTGGGTTTGGTTTCCAAGTGCCAGAGAGATTCTACACGAAGCGAAGGCATTTAATGGTGCTAACACTGCACGACCTATCTCTTTCGATCAATTGTTAAATGCACGGCGTTTTAATGCCTATATTTATAAGGAAGAGAATGTTTATGGAGACAGGAAGATCGAAGATTATATACAAGACAATGCATTATTCCAGTTATTGGAAGCTCAGCGTATCAAAGAACGTTTACGTGATAAAGAGCAAGATATGTGGAGTTACTAAATAAGTCGATTTCCAATTCAATATACAATACATCGCCTGACCAACCGCTCAGGCGATTTGTTTTTTAATTACCTTGTCTAGATTCAAATAACGGCTACCTTTGCGTTATGGTGGATTATATAATAGTAGGTTTGGGTTTGGCAGGGACTTCCTTTGCTGAACAATTGTTAGCAGATAACAAATCTTTTGTGGTTTTTGATGACGATTCTCAACAATCGTCCGTAGTTGCCGGAGGATTGTATAATCCTGTTATTTTGAAGCGCTTTACAAAAGTCTGGAGGGCTCATGAACAGTTAAAAAAAGCGAAACCTTTTTATGCTCGTTTAGAAAGTAAGTTAGACATGCGTTTCGATTATAAGGTACCTGTGTATAGACGTTTTGCTTCCGTTGAAGAGCAAAACCTATGGTTTGATGCATCTGATAAACCGCTATTAGAAGATTTCTTGTCAACTAAAATTATTCAGAAGGATCACAGTTGTATAGAGGCAACTTATGGTTATGGAGAAGTACTAGGTACTGGAAGAATTGATACTGAATCTTTGGTTAAGGCCTATACCAAATACCTGAATTCAAGAGGGCTGTTGATCCGGGAAAAGTTTAACTATGAACTTCTGGAGTTGAGTGAAAACTATATTGAGTATAAAGACTTAAAAGCAAAGCACATTGTGTTTTGTGATGGATTTGGACTTAAAAAAAATCCATTTTTTAATTACCTGCCTTTAAACGGAACCAAAGGTGAGTTGTTGACGATTCATGCACCAGCACTTAAAATCAATTTTGTCCTGAAGTCATCTGTATTTCTCATTCCGATTGGTGAAGATCTTTATCGTGTAGGAGCTACATATGAGTGGCACGATAAAACGAACGAGGTCACTGAAAAAGCCAGGCAGGAATTGTTGAGCAAGATGGAGACCTTTATAAAATGTAACTATAAAGTGGTTGATCAAAAAGCGGGGATCAGGCCTACAGTTACGGATAGAAGACCTCTGGTAGGGCAACATCCTGAATATAAAAATCTATACATCTTAAATGGTATGGGCTCTAGAGGAGTAATGATAGCCCCAGATGCTTCGGAGCAATTATATCAATTCATAACACATCAATCGGAGCTTGATGAAGAAATGAATATCAGGAGGTTCGATAAAAAGTACAAAAGTCTAAACCAATAGTTGGGTGCTATTTGTTGGAAGGATTTTTCAAAGATTTAGGGTCGTATTTAATAAAGAAATTAATCCAGATATTTCTGGAAAATCGCATGATTATAGGCATAAATACAATTAAAGATCCTACAATCGCAATAAAAGATGTCTTTAAACTGGAGCCAATAATCAAATAACTTAAAACAAATGCTGCCACGGCTACTGCTACCCCTACGCCATAGCTTACATACATTGCCCCGTAAAAGAATGAAGGTTCGATTTTATATTTGGTACCACAGTGAGAGCAGTGATCATGCATTTTAAATATGCTGGATAAATTATACATATTATTATCTAAATACATACTCTCTTCATGACATTTAGGACAACTTCCTGTTAAAATACTGTAGAGTTTCGTTCCTTTTTTTAACATTTGCACAGGTTTTGTACAAAAGTACATATACTGCAAAATATTATTAGTAACAATTGTAACAAATAGATGTTAAACGTACATAATTTATCAGTTTCATTCGGGGGTGAAGTTTTGTTTGATGAAGTTTCTTTTAGATTAAGTCCGGGAGATAGGGCTGGACTCATTGGTAAAAATGGGGCAGGAAAATCAACCATGCTTAAATTACTGTCTAAAGAAACAGAAGCTGATACTGGTGTTATTGCAACAGATAAGGAAGTTAAAATTGGTTTTTTAAAGCAAGATATTGATTTTGTTAAAGGTCGTACCGTACTGGAGGAAGCTTATCAGGCGTTTGAAGAAATTAAAGGTCTGGAGTTGAAAATGGATGAAATTAATCATCAACTCGCAACACGAACGGATTATGATAGTGAAGGGTATAATCAATTAATGATAGACCTCAATGATATTACACATAGATATG
Source organism: Zhouia amylolytica AD3 (assembly GCF_000511935.2). Taxonomy (NCBI): domain Bacteria; kingdom Pseudomonadati; phylum Bacteroidota; class Flavobacteriia; order Flavobacteriales; family Flavobacteriaceae; genus Zhouia; species Zhouia amylolytica. The sequence continues at coordinate 176,207 of NZ_AYXY01000031.1, forward strand.
AGGTTCTCGGAGGTTATAATTACCAGGGAAATACCGAAAAGGTTCTTCAGGGCCTTGGTTTTAAACGCGATGATTTTGATAAACTGACAGATTCGTTCTCAGGAGGTTGGAGAATGCGTATTGAGCTGGCTAAGTTGTTACTCCAGGACAATGATGTGTTGCTTCTGGATGAGCCGACCAACCACCTCGATATCGAATCGATTATTTGGTTGGAGCAATTCCTTAACGCCTATAGTGGAGCAGTAGTTATTGTTTCACACGATAAAATGTTCCTCGATAATGTAACCAATAGGACCATTGAAATTTCATTGGGTAAGATTTATGATTATCCCAAGCCATATTCTAAATACCTGAAATTAAGAGCCGAAATGCGTGAGCAACAAATGAATGCTCAAAAAAATCAGGAGAAACAGATTCAGCAAACTGAAAAACTGATCGAAAAATTCAGGGCGAAGGCCAGTAAGGCTTCCATGGCCCAGTCCTTAATTAAAAAGCTGGATAAGATTGACCGAATCGAGGTAGATGAAGAAGATAATGCTGTAATGAATGTGCGTTTTCCTGTATCAATTCAGCCTGGTAAAGTTGTACTTGAAGCTGACAAAGCCGCAAAGAGCTATGGGGATAAGGAAGTGTTGAAAAATATTAACCTGTTAGTGGAAAGAGGGAGTAAGACAGCCTTTGTTGGTCAAAACGGACAAGGAAAGACAACCCTGGCTAAAATGATTGTTGGGGAGATCCCTTATGCTGGTACGCTTAAATTAGGTCATAATGTGCAATTAGGTTATTTTGCCCAGAATCAAGCGGATTACCTGGACGGAGAAAAGACGGTGTTAGATACCATGCTCGATGCAGCAACAGATAACAACCGTGCTAAGGTAAGAGACATGTTGGGCTCTTTTTTATTCCGTGGAGATGATGTTGATAAAAAGGTAAAAGTACTCTCCGGAGGTGAAAGGAACAGATTAGCTCTTTGTAAAATGCTTTTACATCCATTTAACGTGCTTGTAATGGACGAACCGACAAACCACCTTGATATTAAGTCTAAAAATGTCTTAAAAGGAGCACTTCAAAACTTTGAAGGGACATTAATTCTGGTTTCTCACGATCGTGATTTTCTTCAAGGTCTAACGAACAAGGTTTATGAATTTAGAAATAAGAACATCAAAGAATATCTGGGAGATATTAATTTCTACCTTGAACAACGTAAGGTTGAAGACTTTCGTGAAATAGAAAAACGAGATAAAATAAAAGAGGAGAAAAAAGAGTCTTCCGGAGCGATCTCTTATGAAGATCAGAAGAAACTCAAGTCGTTGAAGAACAAGCTGAGTAAGGTAGAATCCCAGATCTCAGAATTAGAAAAAGCTTTAGAAAAGGCCGATTTAAAATTAGCTGAGAACTATGACGAACTATCTGAGGATACGGTGTTCTTTGAAAATTATTCAAAAAAGAAAGCCGATTTAGAGCGTTTAATGCAAGACTGGGAAAATATCTCGGAAGAATTGGAAGACAATGCATAAAAGATCTTTTTAAGATATATTTAACTATTTGCGCACTTTCAAATAGATAGATTTGTAGCATACCTTAAAGCTACTTATGAGAAACTTAATTTTGTCTGTGTTAGGCGTAGGAGTTATCGTTGGTTCGATATTCTTTGCCAAATATTTAATCGATAGTAAGAATAAGCCAAAGCCTGTAATACAAAAGAGAGCAAAGACCGTCTTTGTAGAAAAGGTTCAAAACGGTGCCGTGCCTATTGTTGTTAATAGTAATGGTAGTTTAACTGCAAAACGCCGGGTTGAATTGTATGCTGAAGTCCAGGGGATTTTTAAAGGCAGTAGCAAACCTTTTAAAGAAGGTCAGAACTTTAAAGCCGGACAAACACTACTGCGAATAGATGCCTCAGAGTTTGCTGCAGGAGTGCAATCACAAAAAAGTAATTTGTATAATCTTATCGCCGCAGCCATCCCGGATTTAAGATTGGACTTCCCTGATTTTTATCCTAAATGGCAGAATTACCTGGATAATTACGATCTTAATAAACCTACTCCGGAGTTACCGAAGTTCACTTCCGATAAAGAACGTTATTTTATTACCGGTCGAAATATTTTAACGACCTATTATTCAGTTAAAAATGCCGAGCAGCGACTGGCTAAATATTATATAACTGCGCCCTTTTCAGGAGTCTTAACAGAAGCCTTGGTCACCGAAGGGACACTCATTAGAAATGGACAAAAGCTAGGAGAGTTTATAGATCCTTCTGTATATGAATTGGAAGTAACTGTTAATAAGTCGTTTGCAGGACTTTTAAAAGTAGGAGAGCGGGTAGAGCTTACAAATCTTGATAAAACCCAAAGTTGGGGAGGAAAGATCGTTAGGGTGAATGGAAGAGTTAATCCTCAGAGTCAAACCATAAGCGCATTTGCTGAAGTTACATCCGACGATTTAAAGGAGGGGATGTACCTGGAAGCATTAATTGATGCAAAAGAAGAAAAAAATGCTATTGAAATTGATAGAAAGTTACTTCTTGAAAACCAGGAAGTTTTTGTTGTCAAGGATAGCATGTTAGACGTACTGCCAGTAAAACCAGTATATTATTCTGATAAAAAAGTGGTCGTAAAGGATATCCCTGATGGAACCCAAATATTAACACGACCTGTGCCTGGAGCCTATCCTGGTATGTTGGTGAAGATATATAACGACTCGTCAGCAACAAATAAGGCAGAATAGGGATTATGAGGAAGATTATTTCGTATTTCATAAAATATCACGTTGCGGTAAATGTTTGTATACTGGCAATTATAATTTTTGGTTTTATTGGAGTTTTAAGACTCAAGTCTTCTTTCTTTCCTTTAGTAGATTCAAAAACAATAACCGTTAATGTTACCTACCCGGGAGCTTCTCCATTAGAAATTGAAGAAGGGGTTATTCTAAAGATAGAAGACAACCTTAAAGGTTTAGAAGGTATAGATAGAGTGACCTCCACCTCCAGAGAGAATAGTGGTACCATTACCATTGAAATCTTAAAAGATGAAAATATAGATTTTATGCTTTTGGAGGTTAAAAATGCTGTAGATCGGGTGCCGTCTTTTCCAACGGGAATGGAACCTTTGGTAGTAGCCAAAAGGGAAAATGTTCGGGAGACCATTAATTTCGCAGTAAGTGGCGATGGTATTTCCCTGGCAACCCTGAAACAAATAGCCAGGGAGGTAGAAAATGATTTGCGTGGTATGGAAGGGGTATCGCAAATTGAAATTACAGGTTATCCCGATGAAGAAATAGAAATTGCCGTTCGGGAAAATGACCTGCTTGCCTATGATCTCACTTTTAATGATGTGGCACAAGCGGTTTCGCGAACAAATCTCCTGGTTACAGGGGGTAATATTAAAACTTCAGCAGAAGAGTATCTTATCAGGGCAAATAATCGCTCGTACTATGCTGATGAACTCAATAACCTGATAGTAAGAGCAGATCCTTCAGGTAATGTAATACGACTACAAGAAGTAGCTTCCGTAAGAGATCGGTTTTCCGAAAATCCAAACGCATCCTATTTTGATGGGAATTTATCAGTAAATATTGCGGTTAGTAATACCAACACCGAAGATCTGATTTCCACCGCAGAAAAAGTAGCGAGCTATATAGAGGAGTTTAATCAGCAAAACAATAATGTAAAACTTGATGTGGTTAGCGACTCTTCTATTCGATTAAAACAACGTACTCAGTTATTAGGAGAGAATGCAGCCGTTGGAATATTCTTGGTAATCGTATTTTTGTCACTTTTCCTTAATACCCGTTTAGCATTTTGGGTGGCATTTGGATTACCAATTTCTTTTTTGGGGATGTTTGTTTTTGCTAGTGGATTTGATGTAACGATCAATGTATTGTCTTTATTCGGGATGATTATAGTAGTCGGGATCCTGGTTGATGACGGAATAGTAATTGGTGAAAATATTTATCAGCATTATGAACGTGGTAAATCACCGGTCAGAGCGGCAATAGATGGTACTATGGAAGTGATTCCGCCTATTGTGTCGGCTATTTTAACCACCGTCCTGGCATTCAGTACATTTTTCTTTTTAGATAGTAGGATTGGTGAATTCTTTTCGGAAGTAGCCACAGTAGTTGTACTGACGCTAACAGTATCCTTATTTGAAGCCTTGGTAATATTACCCGCGCATTTAGCACACTCTAAAGCCTTGTCAAGAGAATCGGAGGAAGAGAAAAAGAAAAGAACTAAAATAGCAGCCTTCTTTGCTAAAATGAGAGACATCAATAAAATTGGTGATCGCATAATGAAATACCTCAGAGACTATCTGTATGCTCCGGTATTAAAGGTCACATTAAGTAATAAGATTTTTTCTTTTGCCATGTTTTGTGCCTTTTTTATCATAACCATCGGAGCAATTGGAGGGGGTATTATAGGAACCTCTACATTTCCAAGTATTGCCAGTGATCGTATTACTGTTTCCCTTGTCATGCCTCAGGGAACGAATGAGAAAATAACGGATTCTATTATTTCAGAAATAGAATTAGCCGCTATAGAGGTAGGAAAGGAGTATACGCAAAGACAAACCGGAAACAAACCGGTAATTGAGAATATAATCAAAAACATCGGACCGGGAAGTTCCAAAGCCTCGCTTCAGATCAATTTGTTGCCGGGAGAAGAACGGGATTTTCCATCACCGGATATAAATAATAGCCTAAGAGATAAAGTTGGTAGTGTTCAGGGAGTAGAAAGTTTAATTTTTGGATCCGGCGGTAACTTCGGAGGAAGTCCTGTTTCCGTCTCCTTGTTAAGTAATAATATCACTGAACTGAAAGCAGCTAAAGAAGAGTTGAAAACTGTATTAGCTCAAAATCCGCAGTTAAAAGATATTAATGACAATGATCCGGCCGGAATTAAGGAAATCAGAATTAACCTTAAGGAGAATGCCTATATCCTGGGGTTAAGCTTGCGCGAAGTAATGAGTCAGGTACGCTCCGGATTCTTTGGTGTACAGGCACAAAGATTTCAGCGTGGTCAGGATGAGATAAGAGTATGGGTGCGGTATGACAGAGCAGATAGGGAGTCTATCAATAATCTCGATCAGATGCGTATCGTAACACCTGCCGGTGAACGCATTCCTTTTGATGAGATTGCTAATTATGAAATTATCAGAGGTGATGTTGCGATCAATCACTTGGAAGGCTTAAGGGAGATTCAGGTAAATGCCGATCTCGCAGATGTAAAATTGAGCAATACAGATATCCTGGAAGATATTAAAATGAATGTCGTTCCTGAAATACAATCAAAATACCCAACAGTAAAAGCTTCGTATGAAGGGCAGAACAGAGAGGCTCAAAAACTATCGCGTTCAGCAGGTGAGGTATTCCCGGTAATTATATTCTTGATCTATGCGGTAATAGCATTTACATTTCGTTCTTACAGTCAGCCATTGATGTTACTTCTTTTGATACCGTTTAGTGTTATTGGAGTAGCATGGGGACATAAATTACACGGATTTCCGATCAATGTGTTGTCTTGGCTGGGAATTATAGCCTTAATAGGGATTATGGTAAATGATGGTCTGGTTCTCATAGGTAAATTCAATCAAAATTTAAAGGAGGGGATGAAATTCGATGATGCCTTATTTGAAGCAGGAAAGTCGCGTTTCAGGGCTATATTTCTAACCTCATTAACCACCATAGCAGGAATGGCTCCTTTAATTTTAGAAAAAAGCCGACAGGCACAGTTTTTAAAGCCTATGGCTATTTCCATTTCCTATGGAATTGCCATAGCGACATTTTTAACCTTATTAATGTTACCACTGTTTTTGTCTGCCAATAATTATTTAAAAGTAAATGTAAAATGGTTAATGACCGGTCAGAGAAAAGCAAAAGAGGAAGTTGAAAGAGCAATTAAAGAATTAAACGTAGCTGAACATGAGCATTAAGAAAAGTATACTGCTACTTACTGTTTTCGTAACGACAAGCTTAACAGCTCAGGAAGTGTTGACTCCTGAAGAAGCCATGAAGCTTACCCTCGAGAATAACCTGGGGATACAAATTGCAAATAACAATTTAGAAATAGCTGAAAATAATGCCGACATTCTTAATTCAGGGTTTTTACCCGTCCTTTCAGGAAATGCTTCCGGTTCCATAGATCGGCAAAATACAGAAGGAGAGTTGGGGGATGGCTCAACCCGATCTGCTGATGGTGTGGAAACAAGACGATATAATGCCTCGCTTAATTTAAATTATACCCTTTTTGACGGATTGGGAAGGCATTACAATTATAAAAGCTTGAAAGAACAGTATGGTTTATCTGAATTAGAGGCACGTCAAACCATTGAATCAACCATTGTACAGTTATTTACGGTGTATTATGAAGTGGCAAGAATCGAGGAGAATAATGGTAATTTAAAGCAGGCTTTGGAAATTTCAAAAGATCGCTTGAAACGTATTAAATATCAGTTTGACTATGGTCAGGCAACAGGCCTGGATGTATTAAACGCAGAAGTTGATGTAAATACGGATAGTATTAATGTACTGAATTCAGACCAATTGCTTCGCAATACCAAACGAGATTTGAACTTGGTAATCAATAGAGATCTGGATGCAGGGTTTACAGTCGACACAACTGTTACTTTTACTTCAGGGTTATTAATGGAAGAGATGTTTAATGATGCCAAATCCAATAACGTGCAAATGCTGATTATGGAGAAGAATATCTCCATTTCTAACTATGATTACAAAGCAGTGAAAAGTGGATTTTTACCTACTATCGGATTATCCGGATCCTATGGATGGAATGAAGCTTCGAATAACAATCCATTGGCTTTTACCGTGCAGAATACCTCTACTGGTTTGTCGGGAGGAGTTAGTTTGGCCTGGGATCTTTTTGATGGTGGACGCACAATTACCAATACCAAAAACCTTAAGATCAATTACGCAAATCAGGAATTGATAAAAAGACAAACAGAGTTGCAGGTAGAGCGAAATATTAAAAACGCTTGGGAAACTTATCAAAATGCATTGTTTATTTATGATACCCAGGAGAAGAATGTGTTGACTACAAAAAATAATTTTGACAGAACAGAAGAACGCTATAAGATTGGTCAGGCAACATCACTGGAATTCAGGCAGGCACAAATAAATTTGTTGAATGCTGTATTAGCAAAGAATCAGGCAAAGTATACAGCTAAGATTGCTGAGTTGATAGCACTTCAGGTAAGTGGACAATTGCTTAATACCGATTTTTAGTATATTGGGTGTATGATAGAGCATTTTTTTCAGTGTCCATATTGTTGGGAGCAGATATCTGTATTGATAGATACTTCGCTACCCGCACAGGAGTATATAGAAGATTGCGAAATTTGTTGCAACCCTATAAAGCTGATAGTGAAATGCAGTAATGGAGGAGTGATGGCTTTCGAGGCAATAAGTATAGAACAATAAATATACATTTAGGCTGTTTTAAAGTACGATTGAATTATTGAGATTTTATATCTTTAAAATCCAATCTTAAAGAACTTTAAATTACTTATTGATGAGAAATAAATGGCTTTCTAAGATGCCAGTTGTATGTGCTGTTGTAATAATCCTTACATCAATTTTCAGTTGTGCTACTCAAAAAAAGTTAAGCACCTTAAAACCCGAACCTGATGATGCTGCGCCATTAGTCTACGAAAATGTCTATTCGTTTATTAATATTCCCGTAACCATAGAGCTTAAAGACATCGAACGAATAACCAATAACTCACTTGAGGGATTGGTTTATGAAGATTCAAATTTCGATGGCGATGATCTCAAAATGAAGGTTTGGAAACAAAATGCTATTTCCATTACTAATGAAGGAGGAAAGCTTAAAACGGTCCTGCCATTAAAAGCCTTGATTAATTATCGTTTTAGCGTAAGTAAGTTTGGGATTCCACTTGAAGATGTTCGGGACATTCATCTCGATGGAGTGGTGACACTAATAAGCGATGTCGGACTGAATAATTGGCAATTGAATACAAATACAAGATTAAAATCGCTGGTGTGGAATGAAGCTCCGACAATGAAAGTTTTAGGGCAGGGAATCCCTGTAACCAGTCTTGTGAATCCTGCAGTAACAATTTTTAAATCTGTAATAGAGGAAAGTATCGATCAGTCAATTAAAGAATCACTCGATTTTAAACCGAATGTGCTCGACGCTTTAGAAGCGGTCTGTAAGCCTTTTGAAATGAGTGAAACCTACGAAAGTTGGTTAAGAGTGGTCCCGGAAGAGCTCTACACTACGGATGCATCATTACAAGATCAATCCATTAAATTTAAAATGGGAATGAAATGTGCCATGGAGACCATCATTGGGAAAGAGCCCGAAGCTAAATTTAATCGCAGTGAAATCGTATTAAAACCGGTAATTAAAATTCCGGAAGCTGTAACTGCAAACATCGCTGCAATTTCTTCCTATAAAGATGCTTCCCGAATTATGACCAAAAATTTCAAAGGATATGAATTCGGAACAGGTAAAAAGAAGGTTACCGTTCAAAATGTTGAGATATGGCAACGGTCACAAAAAATGGTTATAGCACTTGATGTGGCAGGAAGTGTTAACGGACTTATTTACCTTACGGGATATCCACAATATAATAATGTGACCAAAGAAGTCTATTTTGATAAGTTAGATTATGTGTTGGATACAAAGAATGCATTGGTTAAATCAGCACAGTGGTTGGCAGGGAACTTTATGCTTCTGCAGTTTCAGGAAAAATGCCGATACTCCATTGAACCAAACCTGGTTGAAGGAAAAGAAAATATTGAACATTACTTAAATAATTACTCTCCGGTAAAAGGTGTTTTTGTAAATGGAGCAGTAAAAGATATTAACTTCAAGAAAATTCAGCTTACCAATAATGCTCTGATAGCCTTTATAGAGGTAAAAGGAAAGGTGGAAGTTGATGTAAATGGGTTAGAATAGATCTTATTTAATTTGTAACTGGCGACAGCCTAAGAATACTTTTGTATAAAACCAAACAAAAACTATAAGGTTTTGTTTGGTTTTCTTTTTATACAACTATACTTTCGAATTATTGATTTTAATACGAGTGAAGTTTATCTATGTTTAGAGCTAATTCTATAAGTATGTTGAAAAGTAAAAGTGTTTTAAAGGTGCTCCTTTTAGGAGTACTGTGTTTAGTTTGCGGAGTGTTGATTTCTTTTGATTATGATAAAGACCCTGCAAAAGATGGTGAAGAGTTAACGGTACAGAAAAAAATGTATTGGTCGAACCAACACAAATTAACCTCTTGGTACAATGCTTTAGGGCTTGAAAATCCAAATTTTTTCGAAGTCAGGGATCAATTCGTTTCTTACTTTGAAAACAGACCCTATGTAAAGACGGAAGCCGTTAAAGAATACAAGAAGTACATAGCTAAAAACTTTCCCAATATTGATGCTAATGGTAATTATATAGAACCGATATCATCTGAAGATAATTTAAGAAAGAAGCCTAAGGCGGGTAATAAATGGAAACAAATTTTCTTAAAGTGGAACACCAGGCAAGATAATTCCGGAGTAGGCGTGTTGCGATCCATTCGAATCAAGCCGGATGAACCGACTACAGTTTTGGCCGGTGCCGCAACCGCAGGAATATGGATGACTGAAAATGCAGGCGAAGACTGGAGCCTGGTTTCTAACGATGTGCCCGAAGTAGAATGGGTCAATGAAATTGTCTACAGTCGCAAAGATCCTAAAGTAGTATATGCGGCAACCAATATTGGTGTTATAAAGTCAGTAAATGGAGGGAATAGCTGGGATTATACAGCTTTAAAAAAGACATTCCCGGATAAGTTTGGAAGTCTGTTATGGGTAGATGTATCATCAGTAAGTAGTGATTTGGTGTATGCAACCACCGAAGAAAAAGGAGCATATACCCTGCATGTTTCTGAAGATGGAGGTGATTCCTGGTCAGAAAAATATAAAACGACCAATAAGATCTGGGACATGAGGGTAAAACCTAACGATCCGAAAATAGTTTATATCCTTGAAGTGTCTGAAAAAACGAAATGGATTAATTTCAAAAGATCCTTAGACGGCGGGAAAACATTTGAGGTCGTTTCTGAAGGATTCCCGGCAGACCATAATACAAAAGCACACAGAGCACGCCTGGGTACTACGCCCGCTAATAATGAGGTGGTTTATATTGCGATCGGTTTTAATGGCGGACGAGACAAGGACATGATTTCGTTTTTTAAATCTTCAGATGCCGGAAAAAGTTTTTCAAAGAATTGTTGTGGAAATAGTGAAGAACCATTGGTTAATGCCATGGGAACAACCGATTTTCTGTACGATACCTGTCATCTGGCTCAGCTCACATGGAACTTTGCTTTTACGGTTTCAGAAACAGATGAAAATGTATTGGCTTGTGCGGCCAATAAATTAAAAGTAAGCACCGATGGAGGGAAGACCTGGCATTTTGATCTTACAGGAGAAGTAACCAAGGGAAGGGCTTATGATAGATACCCTACCAACGATGTGCATACCGGAGTACATGGCGATCACCATGGCCTTTCTATTGTGGGTGATCATATTTGGGATGGAAATGATGGAGGAGCATATTATTCTGCCGATGGAGGAAAAACCATAGTAAAAGATAAGTCCGACGGCCTGGGAATTCAAGAGCTTTGGGGCTTCGGACAGTCCTTTAAAAATGATATCATGGCGGTTGGTTTGAATCACAATCGCATTTGTTTTAGGGATGATGAAGTATACGGTGGATGGATTGGTGTAAATGGAGCTGACGCCATGGCTGCCAATGTTAATCCGATAGACGATCAATATATGTATACCCATCCATGGGGGCACCAAAGGGTTAAAAGATCACTGGAAGGAGTTAAAGGACATCAGTTCCAGGACTTAGGGATTGAGCTAGGCTATATTACGCTGGATAACCTGGAATTTCATCCTCATAAATACTATACCATTTACGGAAGTGATTATGGCGATAGAAATAAAACGTATCTGCTGAAGAAAACAGTAGATAATGCCCAGTCCTGGCAAACCATAAGTTCTTTCGTGGATGAAAAGAAAAATGCGGTTGCTGTTAAAACAAGTTTTGCCAATTCAGACTATGTTTATGCCGTAGTAGAACCTAATAAGGTAATAAAATCAACTGATGAAGGGACAACCTGGAAAGATGTAAGCCCTCCACAGAGCCTCGTAAAAGATTATGCGCTTTGGCGTATGGCTGTTAGTGACCAAAACCCTGAACATGTATGGGTAACAGTTAAAGGGAGTCAGAATGAAGTTAAGGTCATCGGGTCTAAAGACGGAGGGAATAGTTGGTTCGACTATTCTGAAGGATTGCCTTCATATGCAATTTATTCGATGATCTATCAAAGAGGCAGCAATGATATTCTTTATGTGGGTACACGATTAGGTGTCTATTACAGGAAAAAAGGCATGAAGCAATGGGAGTTGTTTGGCGAAGGAATGCAGGCGGCAAATACAAGCTTTATGTTTATTAATTATGCAAAAGGTAAGATTCGCGTTGGTACTTCCAGGGGCTTATGGGAAAATGACCTGGTAGAATTAACAGCACCCAAAGCAAATATGTCGGCAGATAAAACAGAAGTGTCAGATAAGGATCCGTTTGTAAGATTCGCAGACTATTCGGTAGTCGATAAGGAAGCTGAGTATTACTGGGAATTCCCGGGTGGTATTCCTGCTACTTCAACTGAAGAACGTCCAATCGTTTCTTATGAAAATGCATCTTCCGGTAAATACGATGTAGTTCTGACCGTTAAAGACAAACGGGGTGAAAGTAAGCAAACCTTAAAAGGATTTGTAACCCGGAAAGCAGATGATTCAAAATAACAGGGGGTCCTGAAGCATAAATAAAAAGAGCGATGAACATCGCTCTTTTTTTGTGAACGATTGAAATGAAAATACAGAAAGTTAAAACTTTCACTTTTTTATTGAGTTTCATTCGTTTTTTTATGGTATGTTAAAATAACGTTATTTTTTCTTGTGTTATCTATAAAATAGTAATACATTCGAAACCAATTGAATAAAAGTAAATATTGATTATCGTTAGCTAAATGAAAGTTTTAAAGCTCTCATATAATAAACAAAAGGACATTGATCTTTGGACTGATATGAAGTTTGGAGATAAGGGAGCCTTTAATCAAATTTTTGAAGAGCATGTACATTACCTGACGAATTATGGTAAGACCTTTACAGCCGACTGGGATTTGGTTGATGATTGTATTCAAGAAGTGTTTTGCAGAATTTGGATCCTTAGAAAAGAATTAAAGACCACAGATAATATTAGGTTTTACTTAATGGCTTCATTTAGAAATGAATTAATGAAAAGCCTGCAAAAGCGTAAGAAGTTTAATCTTATAGCTTCATGGTCTGAGTTAGATGCAAAAGCGGCCACATTTGATATGTCGGCAGAAAACCTGATGTTTTTAGAGAACAATGATGGCCGGTTATCCCAAAAAATCAAAGAAATATTTATTAAGCTAACTTCCAGGCAAAAAGAAATTATCTACCTTAAGTACTACAATGAACTTTCGTTCGAAGAAATTTCACAAGTAATGCAAATCAGTAAAAAAGCGGTTTATAATGCTTTGTCAAAAGCTATGATGACCCTGAGAAAAGGGGTTTCCAAATAGTCTACAATTGCTTTTTTATCGATAATAAAAAAAATCCACTTTTTTAGGGAGTAAAAAGAGTACTCGATGTATTATATATAAAAGAGATAGTTTTAATACATCATTGAAAACGAATTTGAAACCATATACAGACTACAAGCTTGATGATTTTCTTGCAGATGAATCCTACATCGATTGGATTAAAGGAAAAACGGAGGATACAAAGTGGAACGATATTTTAATCCGAAATCCGCATCTTAAGGAAGTATCTGATAAAGCATCCATTATTATAAGAAATCTTGATTTTCATCATGCTGAAACCTCTAATCAAAGGATTCAAGATTTAAGAACCAGAATCAACAAGCAAATAAATCGTGACTCATTTGCGGTGGAGGATGATAAAAAGGTTCGCCCATTGCCCATCAGTGAGTTAATTTCCAAAAGAAATAGACGAAGAAATATTTATATGATTGCCGCTTCTTTTATTGGACTGATAATCATATCCTCTGGAATTATTTTTAAATCTGATTTGAGTGAATTGTTTTTCGATAATAATAATCTCATTACCCGAGTAGCTCAAAAAGGGGAGAAATTAACCACTTTTCTGCATGACGGCACCAAGGTGGTAATCAATGGAGGTAGTTCAATCACATTTAAGGAAGAATTTGATGATGATGTTAGACACGTTGTGCTGGAGGGAGAAGCTTTTTTTGATGTAGTTAAAAATCCTGAGAAGCCATTCGTTGTTAATGCTAATGGGGTAATTACTACTGCCCTTGGGACCTCATTTAATATTAATCAAAACCAAAATAGAGTTGAAGTCTCATTAACAACAGGTAAAGTTTCTGTGGTTAAAAATGAAAATGGTAATCATTATAGGGATACGCTGGTTCCAGGTGAGCAAATTCTAGCAGACTTTAATGAGAATCATGTATTTCTGAAACAGAAGTTTAATAAAAATGAAGTAGTGGGCTGGATGAATGGGAATCTCATATTCAATAATGATAACGGTTTAGTGGTTTTAGAGAAGCTTGAAAATTGGTATGGGATAAATATCGTGTCGGAATTAGAAGAAGAAGCCTTGCAGGGGTGGAGTTATTCCGGGAAATTTCAGAATGAATCACTTCAAAACGTCCTGGAGAGTATCAGTTTTGTTAAGGAATTTGAATTTAAAATAAAGGGAGATCTCATCACTATATATAGACAGAAGTAAAAAAGTAAATTAAGTCAACCAAAACAAATCAGAAAATGAAAATTCAAAAAAAACAGTATCCAACCTAGTTAAAGTATTTTAATTAAAATGAGCTATGCGGAGATCTCTTTTTCGGAAAAGAGCATCTGACTGCACTTATTCACTTTATTTAAAACTTCACCAAAACCATTAAAAATGAAAAATGTGATACCAGGGTTTTATCGTGGTATAAGGCACTCTTTTGCCTTTATTTTAGCGTGTTTTACGTGTTTAAATTACTCGTATTCAGCGAATAAAACCTTAGAAAAGTATATTGATAGTACGCAATTAGAGTCCATAGATTTAATGCTTCAAGAAAATAATTTGGAAAAAACATTTCAATTGATTGAAAGTAAAACAAGCCTAAAGTTTTCTTATGATAAAAAAGACCTGGACAACAATCTGAAGCTGACCAAAACATTTAAAAAGGCACCACTAAATCAAGTCTTGTCTTACATTTCCTCAATTTCGGGTCTGGAGTTTAAGATCATCGGAAAAACGATAAATGTCGTAAAAGGGGATTCTAATAATAAAAGGGCTCCCCAGCGAAAAATAAATGGAACGGTCTTAGACCCGAACGGAACCCCCATTCCAGGAGCGAATGTGGTTGAGGTAGGAACTACGAACGGAGTAGCGACTGATTTTGATGGAAAATTCGAAATAGACCTGATAACGGCTGAGCCTAAAATCAGGGTGTCCTATGTAGGCTTTAAAGCCATTGAAATGGAAATAGGAGAGGCTGCAACCTACGAAATTACACTTCAGGAAAGTGCTGAGGCCTTAGATGAAGTAGTGGTCGTAGGTTTTGGAGAACAAAAAAAGGTGTCTGTGGTAGGGGCCGTTACCGCTATAAAACCTGAAGAAATGAAGATTCCGTCCAGTAGCTTGTCTCAATCCTTTGCCGGGCGTCTTTCAGGAGTGATTGCAGTTCAGCGATCTGGAGAACCTGGAAGAGATGCTGCTCAATTTTGGATTCGTGGAATTTCGACTTTCGGAAATACAAACCCTTTAGTATTTATGGACGGTATTGAGATCTCTTTGGGTGATTTAAATAGTATCGATCCAACCAATATTCAAAACTTCTCCATATTAAAAGATGCTTCCGCAACTGCTATTTATGGTGCTCGAGGTGCTAATGGTGTTATTCTAATCGAAACAAAGAGAGGTATGGAAGGAAAACCTCGAATAAATGTTACCGTAGAAAATTCATTTATTAGCCCAACACAATATCCGGAATTCACCGATGCGGTTACTTTTATGAATATGTATAATGAAGCTCGAAAGAACCAAAATCCTTTTCAACCGCCTAAATTTTCAGAGGATAAAATTCAGGGAACCAGGGAGGCCAGAGACCCATATATTTATCCAAATGTCGATTGGTTAGATGAATTGTTTAGCGATTTTTCCATTCGTAAATATGGGAACCTTAATATCAGAGGAGGAGGGCAAACAGCAAGGTATTATATGTCAGCTTCCATTTTTCATGATAAAGGAATTTTAAAAGAAACAGATGTTAATGATTTTGATAATAATATAGATCAAAAGCGATACAACTTTGTTAATAATATTTCCGTAAATGTAACGCCTACCACCGAACTAGAGCTTAACCTTAACGCCGATTTAATCAATTATAATGGTCCGGCCGTAGATGCAAGTAACATTTTTGGAAACATAATGAATTCAAATCCAGTGCGCTTTCCTGTTACATACCCAACACCGGAAGGTTCAGGACATATTTATTTCGGGAATACCACCGGTGGATTTGGCCCTTATAATACGTTTCCAAATCCTTATGCTGACCTGGTTAAAGGTTATAAAGAAAGGTTTTCCTCCACCTTCATTTCAACCTTTAGAATTAGACAGCAATTAGATATGATCACCAAAGGTCTTAGCTTTAAAGCTTTTGCATCGTTTAAAAACTGGACCAGTAGTGAAATCACAAGATCTTATGAGCCCTATTTCTATCAACTGGATGGTTATCAGTATGATCCGCAAACAGATACCTATGAATATGAATTGTCCCAAATAGGTCAGGGAGGTAGAGAGTCCCTCGCTCAAAGTGGAAGCAACAATGGTGATAGATCCTTTATGACACAGGCGGCGTTAAATTACAATAGAACTTTTGGTAAGCATGATGTTTCTGGTCTCTTAGTTTATCTTCAGCGCCAATATAACGTAAATGTAATTGGAAGTGATTTAACCTCTTCATTGCCGAGCAGAAACCAGGGAGTATCCGGAAGATTGACCTATGCATATGACGATAGGTATCTGGCCGAGGTTAATTTTGGATATAATGGATCTGAGAATTTTGCTGAAGGTAAAAGATTTGGTTTTTTTCCATCCTTTGCGATGGGTTATGTCATTTCAAACGAACCATATTTCAAATCGCTCAAGAAGTCAATTAGCCTATTAAAACTTAGAGCATCTTATGGTGAATCTGGAAATGATAGAATCGGAGCAGTTCGTTTCCCTTATACCAGTAATGTGAATCTTGGTGCAGATAATGGATTTACTTTTGGTCAGAACTTTAACAATAGCAGACCAGGAGTTGCAATTACGCGTTATGAAAATAATTCTATTACCTGGGAGGTTGGTAAAAAGATCAACGTTGGACTAGACCTGGGGTTATTTGATAAAGTCACTTTAAACGTTGATGTGTTTAAAGAACGTAGAGAAGGAATTTTTATGCAACGTAATACGATTCCGGGTACGATTGGTATCGGTGATACTAAACCTTATGCTAACCTTGGAGAGGTAGAGAATAAAGGTGTAGATGTTTCCCTGAGTTATAATCAAAGTTTTGGAAGTGACTTAATAGTTTCTTCCAGAGGTACGTTCACATTCGCTCAAAACAAAATTTTAGCGATGGATGAACCGAATCTGAAGTATTCCTATCTGTCGAGAGTGGGACGACCGGTAAATCAATTATGGGGCCTTCAAGCAGAACGTTTGTTCATAGACCAGGCTGAAATAGATAATAGCCCAACTCAAACCTATACTACACAATATTACCCCGGAGATATAAAATATACCGATATATCAAACGAGATAGATGGTCAAAACAAAATTGATGCTAATGACAGGACTCCGATGGGGCACCCAAGTGTGCCAGAAATAACTTATGGGTATGGGATTAATGTAATGTATAAGAAATTTGATTTTGGTGTGCTCTTTCAGGGTATTGCAAGAGTGTCATTTTTCATGAGTGGCTTACAACCTTTTGCTCAAAATGAACGAAATGTGCTCCAGGCTATAGCAAATGACTATTGGACGGAGGATAACCAGAATTTATATGCTTTTTATCCAAGACTTTCTGAATCCGAAAATCCAAATAACGTTCAAAATTCCTCATGGTGGTTGCGCGACGGCTCTTTCATGAGACTTAAAAGTGCAGAAATTGGATTTCAGTATAATCGCCAAGTAAGATTTTATGTGAATGGGGTAAACTTACTAACCTTTTCAAAATTCAATCTTTGGGACCCTGAAATGGGTGGTGGAAATGGTTTGGGATATCCACCACAAAGAACTTTTAACCTTGGAGCCCAAATTAACCTGTAAAGTAATTGATTATGAAGACAAGATTTAAAACAACAAATAGATTGCTTTTGGTAATAGCCTTTTCTTTTATGATGCTATCGACCTCATGCGATGAATATCTGGATATAGTTCCTGACGATGTTTCAACTTTGGATGATGCATTTAACAGGCCAAATGAAGCCCTAAACTTTTTATATTCTGTGTATGGCTTCATGCCTCAGGAAAATGATATGTTCAGTTCTATTGCCCTTTGGGGAACTGATGAAATGGTTACGCCCTGGGATAGATCGTGGTATCATGCTAAAAGGATGATGAGGGGCGAGTTAAATGCTTCTGATCCATTTTTCGATTATTGGACAGCTGCGGGTTCTATTGATATGTATGATGGAATCAGGCAAGCCTATATCTTTTTGAATAATATAGATAAAACTCCGGATTTCTCTCAAGCGGAGGTAAGAAGAATGAAGGGAGAGGCTACATTTCTTATAGGGTATTATCATTTTATTTTACTTCGTCAATATGGCCCAATCGTTCTTATGGAAAATGAGGTGCCTTTGGATGCTTCAGGAGAAGACTTTTATGCCCCCCGAATTCCATACGATCAATGTGTAGAGTTTATTGCCCAAAAGTTTGATGAGGCCTATGCTTTACTGCCAAACGATGTTTCTACCGATAGGGAATTAGGCAGGGTAAATAAAGCTATAGCAAAAGCCTTAAAGGCAAGAGTTTTGCTTTATGCGGCAAGCCCTTTGTTTAATGGTAACTCGGAGTTTTATGCTGATTTTACAGGGCATGACGGAACACCATTGATGAATACATCTTATGATGAACAAAAATGGGTGTTGGCCGCAGATGCGAATAAAGATGCAATCGAAGCAGCTCAGACTATAGGTCATGATTTATATGCTTATAGTAATGAAGGTGATAATGAAATGGAACAAGGAGCCCTTAATTATCGATATTCAATGGTAGACCCATGGAATAAAGAAGTGGTATGGGGGTACTCTGTGCCAGAAGGATATTACGGGTGGCAACGTCATAGTATTCCGAGAATCTCTAGTAATTCCTATAACGGACAATCATGCTCACTGTCCATGGTAGAAACATTCTACACTGAGAATGGCTTGCCTATTGATGTAGATCCGGCTTATAATTATAGCGCAAGATTTCAAATGGCAGACAGTACAATTATTTTACACAGAAACAGAGAGCCAAGATTTTATGCGACTGTCGGTTTTGATAGAGGGTTGTTTGAAGTAAATAATACAGAAGTAGTTTTAAAAATGCGAATGGATGAAGCGCATGGATGGGCTAATGGTCTTAATGATTATTCCCCTACAGGATATCTGGTTAAAAAGGGGGTTCATCCTCAAACGATCATTTCATCTTCTGAAAATCAAGTCATTAACTATCCGTGGCCTTTGGTTAGAATGGCAGAGCTCTATCTGAATTATGCAGAAGCATTAAACGAAGCTTATGGAGCCGCAAGGCATGCTGAAGTAATTCAATATCTGGATTTGATCAGAGAAAGATCCAATGTCCCTGGTGTGTTGGAAGCCTGGTCCCTGGTAGGAAAATCATCCTTTTCTAAAGAAGAAATGAGAGCGATTATTCAACAGGAAAGAAATATTGAATTGTGTTATGAAGGACATAGAACCTGGGATGTTAGAAGGTGGAAACAAGGAGAAATGTTTAATGTGCCTGCTCAAGGATTAGATATTAGATCCTCAGAAGCGGTAGACTTCTATAAGCCGGTCAATGTTGAAAACAGAGTTTTTACAACTCCAGGATATTACCTGTTTCCAATTAGATTATCTGAAGTTGAAATAAATCAAAATTTAGTGCAGAACCCAGGCTGGTAAAAATTAAGATTATGAAGAAATTATATGGTTTATTAATAGTTTGTTTAACAGCATTGACTTTCACAGCTTGTGATGAGGATAACGATGTTGTTATTTTAGAAGCCCCCGGTAATATTACGGTAGAGGCTGGATACGGAGAAGCCATTTTTACATGGAGCTTTCCGGACGATCAGAATGTAGAGTTTGTAAGAGTAGATTATTTAGATGATGATGGAATTCCTCAACATCAAAAATTCAGTGAATACAATGATGCTGCTACCATCTCCGGACTTTCAGAAAGAGCATATGAGTTTAAGGTTGCAGCTTCAGATAAACACGGTAATTTGTCCGAGCCTACTACCTTAAATGTAACACCTAATAAGCCTCCATACATGTTTGTGGCCAATACCCTGGCAGCCAACCCTGATTTTGGAAGTGTTATCGTTACATGGGAAAACTTAACAGAAAAAGAGGTAGGAGTAAACATAAAATATGTCGATGTGGATGGATTACCTCAAATTTTTGTAGCGAATTCTTCTGAAGTTGACGGAGAGGCTGTGCTATCAGGATTGTCTAATGAAGAGCAAACCTTTGAAGTATATGTTACCAGTCAAAATGGGATAAAATCACCTTCGCAATTTTTTGAATTGGCTCCATACTCGGAAACTAAATTTGATAAGTCTGATTGGGAAATTGTTGACTTTTCATCTCAGGAGGCTGGAGGTGAAGGTCCGGTAAACGGATATGCTACAGCAGCGATAGATGGAGATGTTAATACCTTCTGGCATTCTGCCTGGTCGACAGGTTCTCCGAGTTACCCGCATTGGATCACTGCAGATATGAAAGAGGTAAAAGTGGTAAGTAGAGTCGTATTGTTTACCCGAAACAATGATAGCAGAGGAATGACCAAATTTACAATTGAGGGAAGCTTAGATAATACTACCTGGGAAATGATTGGTGAATTTGATTTTGACAATACAGATTTTAGCGGTCAAAGTTATAGATTGTCGTCTAATCCCGAGATGAGGTATATTAGAATGACAGCAATTGAAGGCCCAAATAATTTTACCTTTTTGGCCGAGCTAGATGTGTATGGCGAATAATTTAAAAATACCAGGGGACTCAAAAGGGGTCCTCTGGTTTATATATGATATGAAAAAAGTAAAAACTTATTTCTTCATGTTAATGGTGGCCCTGTGGGGGTGCTCGTCACCAGAGACTGAATCTAACAATCCGGATGAAAATGTTAAGGATCCGGAAACTGAATTACCGGATAATGGTCAAGAACCTGATTTAGGTAATTACATTAGTGATTACGAACATAATTTAAATGTGGTATACTTTGTGCCCTCAGACATAGATCCATTAGATAATTATCATGAAAGGATATCGGGAATTATGACCTTTATGCAAAAATGGTATAAAGATGAGATGACTCGATATGGTATTAACGATAAAACATTTGGGCTTCTTAAAAGTGAAAAAGATCCGTCCTATGTTAAAGTAATTTTAGTTAATGGCAACCATGGTCAGGAATATTATCCCTATGAAGGAGGAGGTGGTAAGGCTGGAGAAGAAATAAAGGAGTACTTTTCCGAAAATCCGGGAGAATCTTCCGGAGCACACAGCATTGTGTTCTTGCCAAGTCGGGAAGGTGATAATGGTTGGGATGCAGGAGGTGTGCCTTTTTATGGCATCGGAAAATGGTGCTATGCCCTTGATTATACCAACTTCGATATGAAGTATTGGCAAGATGGATCTCAACAGGGAAATTCACTATGGATTGGAGGAACCATTCATGAGCTTGGTCACGCATTAAACCTGCCGCATAACAAACACCAGGCAACAGATAATTGGACCTCCATGATGTCGTGGGGAAATCATGAATTCAATGATAATCCGGATGGAGTGCATTTAACATTCGCTTCAGCTTTGATACTAAATAATAATCAGGTGATGAATAAAGTGGGTTCCATGCCTTTTTATGAACAAACACCATCCCTTAACCCTATTTCTATTAGGCTGTTTGCAGATGCTGAAAAATTATATTTTCGGGCGAAATTCGAAACAGATATCCCGGTTAATGGATTTATAGCCTATAATGATCCTAAAACCAGTAGCAGTGATGCTGATTATAATGCGGTTACATGGGCCAGCCGAAATATTATAAATGGCGATAGCATATCTCTGGATATGCCATTGTCTGGAATTGATAGTGATTTTAGGCAATATCCTTTTGACTTAAGATTGCGCTTCCTTCATGAGAATGGTAATTTTTCAGTTTGGAATTACTCCTACGATTTTGTTGATGGTAAACCGGATATTGATGTGGAATTAAAAGAAGTGACAACCCTATCCAAGGATAATTGGGAAATCGTTCAGGTTTCATCTGAAGAACTCAATGGGGAAGGTTCAGAAAATGGAGCAGCGAAATACTTGATTGATGGAGATTCAAATACTTTTTGGCATTCACAATGGCAAGGAGCACAACCAGGTTACCCTCATCATTTTACCATCGATTTAGGAGCTGTAGAAACGGTGAAGGGTTTTTTATTCAATCAACGAAGCAATAAATTTAACGGGCGTATTAAGGATATTGAGATTGAAATTAGTGATGATGCTGTAAACTGGACCAAAATACAATCCGGAACCGTTGGATCTTCAACTGTTGAAACCTTAGATTTAAACGAGTCACAATTATTCAGATATTTTAAAATTAATATTCTAACAGGACATGATAACGGAATTGGGGAAGACATCTTCTTTACTCACCTTGCAGAAATAAGTGCTTATTAAGCCATAAGGTTTAATTTAATTAGGTTAAAAATAGATTCGGAATACTCAGAAATAATTTCGAATTAATTTGGTTGATAATCAGGTCATTTCTTGGCCTGATTTTTTATTGAAGCTAAGTAATCCCATGAAATATAAAGTCGACTATGCAACTGTACTTTTCATTTCGCGGGAACTTGGTTAACGCATCGTGCATTATAAAAATATCATCAAAAACTATATGTCTAACATTAGCAAGAAGTACACCTGCCAAATTTCCTAATCGGAAAGATCGGTAGGTTATTGGTTGCTGAAACCCGAGAAAATCATTGTGGCTCTTTCCCTTTATAAATCTGTGAAACATGTTTTTATCGATAATCTCGATGATAGAGATCAAACTCAATCTCTTTTTTAAGTTCTTTTTCAAAACTCCCTAAATCTTTTGAGACTTTACCCTCACTCGAGTTTTTATAAGATAACCTGTCGGATATCAAAAATAATAGTCCAATTATTGTAATTATAACTGCCCCAAATCCATTAACTAGCGTTTTCATGTCTTTTGAATTAAATGATTAAACTTCTGTACTTCAAAATTATCTATAATGCTGATAGTCAGTAATATTACATCGGTATTATGATCTATGCGAAAAGTATTTTTTATATAGATTTTAAAGATTTAACTTTATAAAATGCAAACCGGAGGAACTAAATATGCGCAATCTGGTAAGGTTAATATAGCCTATCAGGAATTTGGCAGTGGCGACATTTGTTTAATAGTAATTCCTGGCTGGATCTCAAATGTTGAGCAATTTTCACATATTCCACCATTGGCAGCTTGGGTAAATCACCTTACAAGTTTTTGCCGGCTGATTCTATTTGATAAACGCGGAACCGGATTATCCGATAGGGTAAACGAGAATGAATTACCAAATATGGATCAACGAGCAGAAGACCTGTTAGCGGTTATGAAACATGCTAATATTGAACAGGCAGCTCTTTTTGGACTTTCCGAAGGGGGACCACTCGGTTTACATTTTGCCTCAGCATACCCAAAAAAGGTATCCAAACTGATCCTTTTTGGTTCCTTTGCAAAATGGGTAAGATCCGATGATTACCCTTACGGTCTCAATGAAGAGGGGCATTTAAAGTCCATAAATTATATGGCAGAGAATTGGGGAGGGCCTGTAGGGTTGCAATTGATGGCTCCCAGTGTAATGAACGATAGTGAAGTTCAGGAGTATTGGGCTTCGTATCTTAGACATAGCGCAAGCCCTTCCGCCGCAATCGCTCTGTATAAAATGAATCTGGATATTGACGTAAGATCATGTCTTAAGAAGATAAAACAGCCGGTTTTACTTATTCATAGAACAGGGGATAAACTAGTGGAAAGTGGTCATAGCATTTTTTTACATCAAAATATACCTGGGTCAGAGCTGTTTCTTTCAGAGGGGACAGACCATTTACCTTGGTTTGGTATCAAAAGAGAAGAACTAACAGCGATACTGACCTTTCTGCTGGGTGGAAATATTGTAAAAGATAAAAGGCTTGATAAACTTAAAACTGAAGATGTTTTTATTATTTATGCCATAAAAGACTATATAGAAAAAAAATTCAATGAAGTAATTTCGATTAAGGGACTTTCCAGGAAATTTGGGATTAATGAGTTTAAAGTAAAGTCTGGGTTCACAATATTATTTGAGACTCCTGTGATTACTTACCTTAATCAAACCCGATTAGAGCATTCAATCAGGCTTTTAACAAATTCTAGCCTTTCTATTAGTGAAATCGCTGAACGCGTTGGTTACACACATCCTAATAACTATACCATAGCTTTTAAAAGAAGATATGGAATGCCCCCGAACCAATACAGGACCGAATTAAATAAAGATGCATTTAAATAGGATTGCTTGTATTTCTTTAAAAGCTCAGGTAACACTTTATATGTATTTTGAATAAAAATGATTTAGAACCCATTCTCCTTTGATTACTCCCAGTGTCATTCCGCATTCATTGCGGAACCCACTCTCCACTCATGCGTCCCAATGTCATTCCATACCCAGTGTCATTCCGCATTCATTCCGGAATCACTTGATGGGATGCTTAATGCATGATTCTTTCAAAAATGAATTTCCCAAAATCTCATGTATAAAAAAAGCCAAACATTTTCATGTTTGGCTTGTTGTAGCGGGAGCTGGATTAACTCACTATGCTTGTTGGACCAGATTAGGAGGAAACTTTACAAAGAAACCTACGCTGCTCCGCATCTTGTTTTTTATTTATCTCCAAAGCGGATGTAAACATCGCTTTTGCTATAAAATAAAAAACCAGCTATTTCTAGCTGGTTTACTTCGTAGCGGGAGCTGGACTCGAACCAGCGACCTTCGGGTTATGAGCCCGACGAGCTACCTACTGCTCTATCCCGCGATCTTGCGAGTGCAAATATACAACCATTTTAAAGTTTACCAAATAAAAATTAATTTATTTTAATTGATAAAATGCAACAACCTAATCCTTAGTCGGTCCTTGAAATAAATTATATATCTTCACCTATCTTTAATATACAATTTTACCAGCGCAATAACAAGTTATAGATGAAAGAATTAACCGAAGCTATTGGTCATATTACAAGCTATACAGAGTGGATTATGTTAGTCCTTACCATTGGGGGAGGTTGTTTTTTAGTTTTTTATTCCCGATTTAAACCATACCTGCATATTAAACATGCTATCGATGTGATCAGAGGTAAATACGATCATGAATCCGATAGTGGTCAGGTAAGTCATTTTCAGGCGCTTTCTTCAGTGGTGGCTTCTACCGTCGGCCTTGGAAATATATCCGGTGTCGCTATAGCCATTTATTTCGGTGGACCGGGAGTTGTGTTTTGGATGTGGCTCACCGCGATTATTGGGGCATCAATTAAGTTTTATTCTTGTGGCCTGGCCATTCTGTTAAGAGAAAAAGACGAGCATGGAAATGTGCTCGGTGGACCAATGTATTACATGAAGCTGGGACTAAAGCAATACGGGCGACCTCTTGCAGTGTTTTTCTCTATCGCTGGTTTGGTAGGAGTGCTACCGGCCTTTACTGCAAATCAGTTAACTCAGAGTGTAGTACAGGTAATAAACCCCGAGCAATACCTGAGTCTGGGTGAGTTTTATTGGAAACTCGTAATTGGTGTCGTACTCACCATCATAACCATTTTTGTAATCTATGGTGGCTTGAAGTCAATTGTGAAAGCAGCCACTGCTATTGTCCCGTTCATGGTTGTGCTTTATATGTTGACAGCCGTATACATTCTGGCTACCAATGCGGAAGCCATTGCACCATCATTCAAATTGATTTTTACCGAGGCGTTTAACCTTCAAACCGCTACCCAGGGTGGTCTGTGGGGGTTAATTCTTTTGGGAATTCGACGAGCTGTTTTTTCTAATGAATCCGGTGTAGGGAACGCTCCAATGTATCACGGGCAATCAAAGACCAATCAACCCGTTCATGAGGGCTTGGTTGCGATGCTCGGACCCTTTATTGACACAATCATTGTCTGTACCATTACAGCCTTGATTATTATTATCAGTGGCGTGTATATAGAGGCAGAGAGCAATGGAATCGCCCTTACATTGTCCGCTTTTGAGAAATTAATGCATGGTTTTGGAGATGAACTGCTCATGGTTATGATCATTTGTTTTGGGATTTCGACCTTGTTTACCTATTCGTATTACGGAACAAAATGCCTCAACTATCTCGCCGGACCAAAAATAGGCAAGTATTATAACGCTATTTATATCATCAGCATTATCTTTGCAGCAGTAGCTTCTGTCGATTTGGTGGTGGGGCTCATAGATTTGGCATTTGCCCTGATGAGTATCCCGAATATGATTGCAGTATTATGGCTGGCTCCAAAAATGAATCTGGCCATGAATAGCTACTTTAATCAATTAAAAGTAAAACATGAGTAATCATAAAGCTGGTTTTGTAAATATCATAGGGAACCCGAACGTTGGGAAGTCAACCCTGATGAATGCTTTTGTAGGTGAAAAGCTTTCCATTATCACCTCCAAAGCCCAGACTACACGCCATCGAATCCTCGGAATCGTTAATGGCGATAATTTTCAGGTGATCCTGTCAGATACTCCGGGTATTATCAAACCTGCATACCAATTGCAGGAATCCATGATGGATTTTGTGAAATCCGCCTTTGAAGATGCAGACTTACTGATCTATATGGTGGAGATCGGTGAAAAAGAATTAAAAGATGAGGCGTTCTTCAAGCGTTTACAGCATTCTGAAATTCCAGTGTTATTACTGTTGAATAAAATTGATAAATCAAGTCAGGAGCAACTGGAAGAACAAGTAGCATATTGGAAAGAAAAATTGCCAACAGCTGAAATATATCCGGTTTCCGCCTTAACCAATTTTAATGTACCGGAAGTCTTCAATAGAATAGTTGAGCTATTACCAGACTCACCACCTTTTTATGCAAAAGATCAGTTAACGGATAAACCGGAACGCTTTTTTGTTAACGAAACCATCCGTGAAAAAATCCTGCTGAATTACAAAAAGGAAATTCCTTATGCAGTGGAGGTTGAAACGGAAGAGTTTTTAGAAGATGATAAAATTATTCGTATCCGTTCCGTGATTATGGTGGAACGTGAAACTCAAAAAGGGATCATTATCGGACATAAAGGAGCTGCATTGAAAAAGGTAGGGATGCAAGCCCGTGAAGATTTGGAGAAGTTTTTCGGGAAACAGGTGCACATAGAACTCTATGTGAAAGTAAATAAAAACTGGAGAAGTAATACCAACCAATTAAGAAGGTTTGGATATAATCAAAAATAAAGGCTTGGATTTCCCAAGCCTTTTTTGTTTTTATTCCTTGAATGCTTTGTATTTGAATTTTTGTCCACCCACTGAGGCCTCAGCCATCAGACCACCTTTGGTATGCGTGAATACAGCTACACCTTCTGAATATTTGGCATCAACCGATTCTCCCGAGTGAATCGCAGTGGCAGATGCACCGGCATCAAACTTAAATTTACCTTTTTTAAATTGATCCAGTTCATTTTGCGTTTCAAAAAAGATAACTTCAATAATGGCTTGGCCCCCGGCTTGCAGGCCAACATTCAATTTTTTTAAACCGGCCATGCCGATCATCTTTCCTTTTTCATATACGACCCCGTTTCCGGATGCCCCTCCAACGATGAATCCGCCTTTGCCTACATTTGGGAAAATAACATAGCCTGCAGAATTATTAAAAAATTCTTTAAGATCAGGATTAGCATCTAATAAGGTAGCCTTGGCAGTCTTTGCGTCGTCAATAATTTTTTGGTCTTTGTCGTTTTGTGCAGTGACAGCACATGTGAATAATCCGATGGTGAATACGAGAAGTATTCTTTTTAATGATGTCATGATGTTGTTTTATGTTGGTTAATAGCAACTTTAAAGTTCCGAATAATATGTTGTATAATATGTTAATAATAAGTTATTTATGTCTCTTTGAGGACGGTGTTTGTGTAAGCTGTCAGGATGGTTTGAAATAAAATAATAGTAACCGAAGTTTATAACTTGCAATACATGTTTTAACTTAAGGATGTAAACCTTACCTTTGCAACCTAATTTTTTGTTTATGAGTGGTATTGTAGCCATAGTAGGAAGACCAAATGTAGGGAAGTCTACCTTGTTTAATAGATTGATTCAAAGAAGAGAAGCGATAGTGGATTCCATAAGTGGGGTTACACGCGATCGTCATTACGGTAAAGCCGATTGGAACGGACGAGAGTTCTCTTTGATAGATACGGGAGGTTATGTTGTTGGAAGTGATGATATTTTCGAACAGGAAATTGATAAACAAGTTGAATTAGCCATAGACGAGGCCGATGTATTGATTTTTGTGGTCGATGTAGAGGTCGGTGTGACAGGAATGGATGAAGATGTTGCTAAATTACTACGTCAGGCTGAGAAGCCGGTTTTCGTGGCTGTGAATAAGGTGGATGATGCAACCAGGGAAGCAAATGCTGTTGAGTTTTATGCATTAGGCCTGGGTGAATATTATACCATTTCAAGTATTAACGGAAGTGGGAGTGGTGAACTATTGGATGCAGTAGTGGAAGCCCTTCCGGAATTCGTAGAAAAGGAAGAAGATGAATTGCCACGATTTGCTGTCGTTGGAAGGCCAAATGCAGGTAAATCTTCTTTTATCAATGCACTTATCGGCGAAGACAGATATATAGTTACTGATATTGCAGGTACCACCAGAGATAGTATAGATACACGTTATAATCGCTTTGGGTTTGAGTTTAATTTGGTAGATACCGCAGGAATCAGAAGAAAAGCCAAAGTAAAAGAAGATCTGGAATTCTATTCTGTAATGAGATCCGTAAGAGCCATTGAACATGCCGATGTGTGCTTAGTGGTAATCGATGCAACAAGAGGATTTGAAGGACAGGACTCTAATATTTTCTGGCTGGCAGAAAGAAATAAAAAAGGAGTCGTTATTTTAGTGAATAAATGGGATCTGGTAGAGAAAGAAACCAATACCATTAGAGATTTTGAACGTAAAATCAGAAAAGAAATAGAACCTTTTACCGATGTGCCAATCGTTTTTATGTCTGCACTTACCAAACAACGTATTTATAAGGCTATAGAGACGGCCGTTGAGGTTTATAATAATAGAAGTAAAAAGATATCAACTTCTAAACTCAACAATACCATGCTTCCTCTAATTGAAAAAACGCCACCACCTGCGGCGAAAGGGAAGTATGTTAAAATTAAATACTGTACTCAATTACCAACTCCAACACCTCAGTTTGCATTTTTTGCGAATTTACCACAGTACATTAAAGACCCATACAGAAGATTCGTCGAAAATAAGCTGAGGGAAAATTTTGACTTTAACGGAGTGCCAATTCAGGTATATTTTAGGAAAAAATAGGGAAACATAACCAATTTTTTAACACTTTCTTAGTTTTTTGGTTGAACTAATGTTTTAGTTTTGTTGAAAATTCAATCAAAAAATGATCAGATTATGTACTTTATTGCTACTCTTTACGAGTAGTCTAATCTTTGCGCAAGATTACACCATAACCGGAACCGTTAAGGAAAAAGAATCGCAACAATTACTGGAATCAGCAACTATTTATGCGGAAAGCATAAAAGATAGTACCCTGATTTCATATACCATTTCCGAGAATAACGGTGGTTTTCAACTCGATTTCAAAACCTCTGAGCCTAAAGTTAATGTGTTTTTTACCTACAACGGGTACAAATCCGTAATGAAAGAGTTCGTGCTGAATAAACCGAAATTCGAGGTTGGCGATATTCTACTACAGCCTCAATTGCAGGAATTGGATGGTGTAAGTGTTGTTGGGGAACGCATTCCCATTACCATTAAAAAAGATACTTTAGAATTTAATGCAGATTCTTTTAAAACAAGACCAGATGCCACCGTCGAAGATGTGCTGAAAAAACTACCTGGGGTCGAGATCGATTCGGAAGGTAAAATAACGGTCAACGGAAAGGAAGTAAATCAGGTATTGGTCAATGGGCAGGTTTTTTTTAGTAACGACCCCAAAGTAGCAACCAAGAGCCTTCCAAAAGAAATTATTAGTAAGATTCAGATTACCGATACCAAAACAAAAACCCAGGAATTCGCAGGAGAGGAGGGTAATGGAGAAACAAAAACTATTAACCTTACTATCAAAGAAGATAAGAACAAAGGAATGATGGGACGATTGTCCGCAGGTTATGGTACCGACGACCGCTATCAACTCAACGGTCTTTTAAATTATTTCAATAATAAAGAACGGGTAAGTATACTTACAGGAGCAAATAATATCAATAATGCCGGGTTTTCGTTCGATGAGATTTACGACATGGTAGGTAATACCAGTAGAGGGATCTCATTCAATTCCAATGGGGCATTTTCTGTAGGAGGGATGTCTTTTGGTTTTGGACAGGGAATAGTAACAACCTCAAACCTTGGTGCCAGCTATGCAAATGCAAAAAAAGGTAAATATGAGCTCGATGCTAATTATTTTTTTACTTCAAGTGATTCCTATAATGATCAAAGAACCAATAGAGAAAACTTCTTGCCGGATGGTAGTTTCTTTACCAATTCCGAATCTAATTTTGAAGGTACTACCAAGTCGCATAGAGGAGCTGCGAATCTTGAATTCGATATCGATGAAACCCTAAGGATCTCGGTACAGCCGGCAATGAGCGTTAATAATACCGATTCCGAGAACATAAGTGCTACCGAGAGTATCAGTGATCAGGATGAACTGATTAATAGAAACAGAAGTAGAACCGTCAGTAATGGCGAACAACGTAATTTTTCGAATCAATTGAATATCTTTAAAAAGTTAGATACCATTGGAAGATACATAAGGTTTGGGTTTTCAAATAATAATACCGAAAACATGAATGTGTCCAATTTTTATACCCGAAGAGAGGTTTTCGGTGATAACCCTTCAGATGAAGAACTCGATCAAAAAACATTTACCAATGCTACAACCGATAGCTATAATTTAGGGTTTACCTATAATCACCCACTCTCCAAAAAGACCTTTGTAAGCCTTGGATATAACTTCCGAAACGCAATGAATAAGAATGAAAAAAGTGTATTTGATTACGATGAAGTATCACAAGTCTATGACGACTTTAATACGCTCTTGAGTTCTGATTTTAACTTTGAGAATAAACAGCATTACCCTGAAGCAGGATTTAGAAGAAATGGGGAGAAGTTCAGATTTGGATTGTCTGCCAGGTACTTTTTTACCGAACTGGATAATGAAGATTTTTTGCAGAGTACCACCTTTAATAATAAATACGAAAACTTATTATTCACCGCCAATGCTAATTATAGTTTCGATAAGCGGAAGCGTATGTCTTTATGGTATTACTCTGATTTAAATATGCCATCTGTTCGTCAGTTACAGCCTGTGCCGGATGTTAGTAATCCATTGAATGTTGTGATTGGTAATCCCGATTTGAATCCTTCGACAAACCATAGCCTTAGTTTGAGTTTTAATAATTACAATTGGCAGGAACGAACGGGAATGTTTTTCCATGCAAGCCTACGGGCTGAAACTGATAAAATTGTCGCGGTAACCACTACCGATGAAGACTTTATAAGAACAACAGAATATCGCAACATAGATGGTAATTATTCCATTTACGGGTCCGCCAGGTATTCAAAACAGTTTAAAAAGGATAGTACCTTCACGGCTAAGATTAATATAAAACCATATTTTAATTATAACAAAGGAGTAAGCTTTAGTAACGGACAGCAACTGGAGAGTAATTCTTATTCCATAACCCCAAGAATTTCAACTACCTTAAATTTTTTGGAAATGCTCGAATTAGAACCGGGTTATGAATTCGGATATACCGATACCAGGTATAATTTAAGTGCTGTAGATGACATCAATTTTGTAACCCAAAGAGCGACTTTAAAAACAACGACCTATTGGCCGAAAAATCTTATCTGGGGGAATGATATTAGTTATACGTATAATAGTAATGTCGGACCGGGATTTGACAAAGATGCCTTGTTCTGGAACATGAGTTTGGGAATGCAAATGTTTAAGGAAAAGGCCACTTTAAAAGTATTAGCTTACGATCTGCTCAATCAGAATAACAATACCAGAAGATCAACCGGAACCGATTACATCCAGGATTTTCAAGGTACAGTTCTACAGCGATACTTTATGATGAGTTTTACGTTTAAATTCGATCAGTTTGGAGGTAAAAAGAAAAAAAGTAGTATGATGTACTTAGATTAATTTTTCTATATTTTTTAAGAAAATTATAACATATATGAAGGCACCCATTTACGATAAATAGGACTCTAATTGTAAAATATATAAACCAACCCAAACACCAAAGTGCGAAATTATTTTTTTATAATTGGATTCCTATGGAGTAGTTTTATACTCGCTCAGGAATATACCATAAAAGGAGTAGTTAAAGAAAAACAATCGAAAGAAGCACTGGAGGCAGCAACCGTCTATGCGGAAAGTGTTAAAGACAGTACGCTAATTTCATACACTATTTCAGAAAAAGACGGCTCGTTTGAACTCGACCTGGTCTCTTCCTTAGATCGCGTAAACCTGTTTATTTCCTACGCGGGGTATGGAACAACCAAGAAGTTGCTGGCGCTTAAAAAGACTCCGTTAGACCTGGGAGAAGTTCTAATGGAGCAACAAATGGAGGAGCTGGAAGGTGTAAGTGTGGTTGCAGAGCGAAGGCCAATTACCATAAAAAAAGATACCCTTGAATACAATGCTGATTCGTTCAAGGCTCGACCAGACGCCAATGTAGAAGAGTTATTAAAGAAGCTACCCGGCGTCGAAGTCGATAGCGACGGGAAAATTATGGTAAACGGGAGGCAGGTAGATAAAATTCTGGTCGATGGGAGAGAGTTTTTCGGTAGTGATCCTAAAATCGCCACTAAAAACCTGCCCAAAGAAATTGTAGATAAAATTCAGTTTACAACCACAAAAACAGAAACAGAAGAGTTCACGGGCAAAGAATCCGATTCGGAAAACAAAACATTGAACATTACCATCAAAAAAGGTAAAAACAGAGGGTACTTCGGAAGATTAGCAGCTGGTTACGGAACAGACGATAAGTATCAGTTAAATGGAATGGTCAACCTCTTTCAGGAGGCAGAACGGGTGAGTATCATTGGAGGTGCCAATAATGTTAATAACACGGGGTTTTCTATGGATGGAATCTATGATATGTATGGAGGGCCCATGAATCGAGTTAGTGTAGGGGGTGGATCAGGGATCACAAACTCTGGTAATATAGGAACTAATTATTCCAATCGCTTTAAGGACAAAACAAATGTAAGAGCCAATTATATGTACTCGGGTAGCAGTACATTTAATGAATCTAAAACGTCAAGAGAAAATATATTGCCTGATAGATATTATTTTACAGAAAGCTTGTCTAAATCCGATTCAGATGCAGATACCCACAATGCCGATGCTCGTTTTGCCTTTGAATTAGATTCTACCCTTAGAATTACCATGGCTCCGAGATTTAATATCACTGAGAATATTGCCGCCAATACGAGTGCACAAAAATCAAGTGATGAAGATGGAAACCTTATTAATGAAAGTGCAACAGAAAACGTATCAGAGAATGATCGAAAAAGTTTTAATAACAATATAAACATCATTAAACGTCTGGACCGCAAAGGTGGCTATGTTAGCATGGGGTTTAACAATGCTAATAACATCAATAACGGGTTGATGAAGTTGAATACCTTTAGAGAATTGTATGGTGATAATCCTTCACAAGAAGAGGTGAGACAGTTAACAACACGAAGTAATCGATCCGATGGGTATGGTATAAATGTCAATTATAGAAAACCGATTGTAGAGAAACTTTTCTTGGATACAAAATATAACTATAATTCAAATGTTCAGAAAAATAAAATCATCGTCAATGATTATGATGAAATAACAGAAGAATATACTCAGTTCAATGAAGAATTAAGTTCTGACTTTATTTTTAAAAACATACGACAACATGCATCGGTTGGAGTTAATTATGCCGGAAAAAAATTGAGTGTTGGTATTGATGGTAATTGGCAAAATACCCAAATGAGTAATGATGATAAATTGCAAGATGTACAGTTTGATAAAGAATTCAATAATTTCTTTTTTAGTGGAAGGTTCAGGTATCAGTTAGAAAATAATAAACAGGTCCATTTAAATTATCGATCCAATGTGAGGGTGCCAAATGTCAATCAGCTCCAGCCAATTGAAAATAGAATAAACCCGACAAATATTCGAGTCGGAAATCCCGATTTAAATGCAACCGTTAGTCATAACCTATCCATGTACTACAATAATTACGATTGGAAAAAAAAGATGGGCATTAGTGTTAATTCTAATTTAAGACTTGCTAATGATAAAATTGCCAGGATTACCATTACAGATGAAAACCTGGTCAGGACAACCACATATACCAACCTCGATGGTGATTATTCGATAGGACTGGGTGGATCCTTCAATAAACAGGTTAAGAAAGATAGTGTTTATGAGATAAAATTCAATTTAAACCTGAATGCATCATACAATAACAATGTCAATTTTAGTAATGGAATTGAATTTACTTCGAAAACCTTTAACCTGACGCCGCGTATTGGATTTAATTATAACTACAAAGAATTAATTGATGTTGCTCCAAACTATGCACTTACTTATAGTAATGCTTCTTATACTTTAGAAAACAGAGACAAGGTTCGATTTGCAAGACATAGCGCGGGGGTCAGGACGACAACCTTTTGGCCTAAAAATGTAATTTGGGGGAACGATATTTCATATTCATATAACGGAAACGTCAGTGATGATTTCGATAAAAGTTCTGTTTTCTGGAACATGAGCATTGGGATGCGGGTTTTAAAAGATAAAGGTCTGGTGAAACTATTTGCTTATGACCTGTTGGATCAAAATATTAATACCTCCCGAACGGCTTTCGGAGATGTTATTCAGGATAATCAAAGTACTGTGTTGAAACAATATTTTTTATTGAGCTTTTCTTATAAATTAGATCAGTTTGGAGGGAAAAGATCAAAAAGTGGCCGCCGAAATTATAATTAATTGATTTTCATGTTTATTTAAGAAAACTATAACATAATAACGTTAAACCTTTTGTCTTGATTAAAGTCTTTTTAAGAGTTATCATAAACTAACCTTGAACCTTTAAACTAAGATGAAAGTAAAAATTACCCTGATTGTACTGCTTTTTAGCAGCTATTTATTTTCCCAAGAGTATACCATAACAGGTACTGTTAAAGAAAATGGTACGAAGAATGCTCTGGAAGCCGCGACTGTGTTTGCAGAGACTTTAAAAGACAGTACGCTTATTTCATATACCATTTCAAAAGATGATGGATCTTTTGAGCTTCAACTGAATA
Source organism: Zhouia amylolytica AD3 (assembly GCF_000511935.2). Taxonomy (NCBI): domain Bacteria; kingdom Pseudomonadati; phylum Bacteroidota; class Flavobacteriia; order Flavobacteriales; family Flavobacteriaceae; genus Zhouia; species Zhouia amylolytica. Next base: position 211,133 of record NZ_AYXY01000031.1, read on the forward strand.
CGAATGTTACCAAGGCCAATGTAATGATCTCTTATACAGGATATAATTCGAAAAAGAGGATCATTGACCTGAATAAGACGAACATAGATTTAGGAGAAATATTGTTAGATCAGCAAACACAAGAACTCGAAGGAGTTAATGTAGTTGGAGAGCGTATTCCCATTCAAATAAAAAAAGACACTCTCGAATTTAATGCCGACTCCTTCAAAGCGCGTCCGGATGCCAATGTCGAGGAGTTATTGAAAAAGTTGCCGGGCGTTGAGGTAGATAGCGATGGAAAAATTACCGTTAACGGACGAGAGGTAAATAGAGTGTTGGTGAACGGAAAGGCGTTTTTTGGTAATGACCCTAAAATAGCCACAAAAAACTTGCCTAAAGAAATCATAGATAAAATACAAATTACCGATACCAAGACAGAAACTGAAGAGTTTACAGGTAAAGATTCTGATTCTGAAGAAAAAACTATAAACATAACGATAAAAGAAGAGAAGAATAAAGGCCATTTTGGTAGAGCCACAGCCGGATATGGAACCGATGATCGCTATCAGTTAAACGGTATGTTGAATATGTTTAAAGGTGAAGAACGCTTCAGTATTCTGGCAGGAAAGAATAATATCAATAGTTCCGGGTTCTCCATGGATGAGATTTTTGACATGGTAGGAAACTCCGGAAGAAGAAGTGTTTCCGTCGGAGGAAATGGTAGTTTTAGTGTAAATGGACTCAACTTTGGTTTTGGTCAGGGTATAACAACATCTACCAATATCGGAGGTAATTATGCCAATGAATTCAGTGATAAAACTGAAGTTACCGGGGATTATTTCTATGGGGGGAGTAGTTCATTCAACGATACCAAAACATCACGAGAAAACATATTACCAGATAGACGTTATTTTACCGAACGTCAATCCAGTTTTAATGGAGATACCGATTCACACAGGGGGAATGCACGATTTGAATTTGAATTAGATTCAACCTTTAAGATAACGATAGCTCCAAGGTTTAACCTTGCTAAAAGCCTCTCCTCAAATAGAACCATGGAAAATGCTACCGATGAAGATGGGGCGCTGATCAATGAAAGTCAATCCAGAAGTGTTGATGAAAATGAGCAACAGAGTTTCAGTAATAATCTCGATGTGATCAAAAGGTTTGGAAGTAAAGGTCAGTTTTTGAGAGTAGGTTTTAATAATAATAACAATGTTACCGATGGGAGTTCTAACCTCAATACGCTCAGATCGGTATACGGGAATAACCCGTCAGAAGAAGAAGTGGATCAGTTGACTAAAATTGATAACCGCTCCGATACATATCAGGCAGAGATCGAGTTCAGACAACCAATTATTAAAAACCTTTTTGCCGATTTAGAATATCGCTATAATTGGCAAAATCAGGAAAATAGCAGGATTGTTAATGATTTTGATGCCGCATCAAATGGATATACTGATTTTAATGCTGACCTAAGTTCCGAATTTACCTTTAAGAACATACAACAAAGATCAACTTTTGGTATCAATTATGAAGGCGAGGCCCTGAGTGTTCGCGTAAATGCAAACTATCAGAATACCGAAATGAATAACAACGATAGACTACAAAATTTAGAATTTGATAAGGATTTTAATAACATCTTTTTCTCAAGTCGTGTGCGGTATACCCTAAGTAGAAATAAACGGATACGTTTTGATTATAGGTCAAGCGTAGATATTCCATCGTTGTCCCAGCTTCAACCCATTGAGAATATTTCGAACCCTACAAATATAGTAGTCGGGAATCCTGATTTGGATGCAGCGCTAAGTCATCGGGTTTCATTTAATTATAATAATTTCGATTGGAGAAGCCGGAGCGGAATGTTCATCTATGGGGCGATGAATTTTGAAAATGATAAAATAACCCGATTTACAGTTACGGATGATAACTTTATCAGAAGAACCTCCTATACCAATGTAGATGGTAATTATTCAGCCAATGTGGGAGCATCATATGGGAAACAGATAAAGAAAGATACGACATATACACTGGGATGGCGTTTGCGATTAAACTCCGGATATAACAATGATGTGAGTTTTAGTAATGGGGTAGAATTTACTTCTAAAAATTTCAGCTTTACTCCACGTCTAACCTTCGACTATAACTATAAAGAATTAATAGATATAGAACCGGGTTATTCAATTACATTTAATAATACATCCTATACCTTAGATAACCTCGATAAAGTTAAATTTATTACGCATAATGCTGAATTAAGAACCTCTACTTATTGGCCAAAGAATATCATCTGGGGGAACGATATTGTGTATAGCTATAACGGGAATGTAAGTGAAGGTTTTGATAAGAGTTCCGTCTTTTGGAATATGAGTCTGGGAGTCCAGATGTTCAAAGAAAAGGGTACCTTAAAGTTATTGGCATACGATTTACTCGATCAAAATATAAACACGCGTAGAACGGTCGCTGAAGATTACATTCAAGACAGTCAGGGTACGGTTCTTCAAAGGTATTTTATGCTGAGCTTTACATGGAAATTTGATAAGTTCGGAGGAAAAGCTCCCCAACGTGGAGGAATGCGTTTTAGAAGATTTTAATCGATTACGGATTTCGAATGTAAAAATGGGTCACTACAAAAGTAGTGGCCTTTTTATTTGCTTTTAATCACAAAAAGACAACAAATGATATTGCGGGTAATTGCTATTTTTGGATAAGGGTGCGACCTTTTTATTACTCAACAATATCCATATGTTTCAGCAAGAATGAAGCATTCATGTTTTGGCAAATTCCCTCCTTCAATTCGTAGCTGAAGGACAACTCATCGTTCGCAATAATGGCGTCAAAATAATAGTTCTTAACCGCATCCAATTCCTGGGCTACCTTACATAAACTCAGATCGTGAGTGGCAATAATGCCTGTAGCATTACTTTTAACCAAACGCTCTACCAGCTTACGTGATCCCATTGCTTTATCAGTGCTGTTGGTGCCTTTGAGGATTTCATCAAGAATGATAAAATAACGACTCGTTTTAATGGCTTCAACAATAAATTTTAAACGCTGTAATTCAGAAAAGAAGTAGGATGCACCATCAGCTAGAGAGTCCGAGGTTCGCATACTCGTAATAAGCTTCATAGGCGAATAATCAAACGAAGAAGCACAAACAGGAAGGCCGCAGTTAGCCATAACAATACTTAATGATACAGTTCTTAAAAAAGTACTCTTTCCAGCCATGTTAGCCCCTGTAACGATAAAGAATTCTTTGTTTTGAATATTGAAGTTATTATCAACTCTGTTCTCAGGATTTAATAGTGGATGCCCTAAGCCTTTCGCTTCAATTCCTTTTTTATCACAAATAGTGGGATAATGATAGCCAGAGTGATTATAAGCAAAAGTAGCCAGGGAATTTTGAGCATCTATATAAGCGATGATTTCAAACCAGTGATCAACGTCTTCTTTATACGTATGAATCCACTCTTCAATAGTTTTTGCATGTCTCAAATCCCATAACAAGAAGCCGTTGGCTAGGACACCAAACAGCATGTTATTCCGCTGATCTAAGGAGTCTATCGCTTTTGAAAGCTTCTTGAGAATGCCGGAGGCTTTTTCACGCTTGGAATTAATGATTACCTGCTTGGCCTTTAAGATTTCAGCAGAAAATGAGGCTTCCTCTATCAAATTCAATAACTGATGATATTGTTGAAGTACTTCTTTAGCTTTTCCCGAACGATCAGACAGTAAATTCGTTTTTTTAAAGTAACGTCCTGTAATTGTTAACCCAATAAAGAACCAATAAATGGCGAACGATTCAGGAATGATATTTAGAATGGCGGTGGTAATAACCCCAAGGGAAATGATAGAAAATCCAATCGAGATTGGCTTGGCATATTTCGGGGTGAACGATTGATAACCTTTAATCCAGTTAACAATAGTCTTAGTGCTAAGGTCCGATTCAATAAGGTTAGCGATGGCAGAATAAACCTGACGCCATTTGGGTTTAGAAGCTAGATCTTTAATAACACGTTGTTTCTTTTCAATATCAACCGGATCGTTGTGAAGTAATATTTCTGCTAATTCTTTTTTGCCCTCAGGAGTGGCGGTCCTGTTCAAATATTGAAAAAATGAACCTTTCCCAAACAGATCGATGTCATAACTGTAAAAATGATTGGCATCTGAAAATTCTTCACCCGTGTCAAACTCATGATAATCTCGTTTTAAAAACCGAAGTTCATTTTGATTAATCTCAATGAGCTTTTGTGTTTTTTTCTTTTCATATTGAAGGTTTGAGTAATGAGATACCAGCCCGAGAAAAACAGTCGTACATATAATGGCTATGACGGTAATCAGGGTCCAATTGCCAGAGAAGAAGTATATACCAACTACCGCAAGCAAAAAAACAGTTAGACGAAGCATACTAAAAAATAATAACTTCTTATTTGTAGCTTTGAGCGCTGATTGGTAATTTTCTATTTCTTGGGTGTAAAAAGATGCCGGCATTACTTCCAGGTTATTTTATTAGCACTACAAAAGAAACCATTTCTGTAATGGATTGTTAATAATGAAAAGTTAAAAGGGAATTACTTTTTGGTTCTCGATATTACCAGCTTCCACTGGCACCACCACCACCGAAGCCACCGCCGCCGAAGCCGCCACCAAAGCCACCGCCACCAAAGCTACCACCACTGCCAAATCCACCTCCGGAACCACCGAAGCCGCCACGCCCCATATTGCTTAAAATGATCATGTCCCAGATGTCAAGTCCGCGATTTTTACCTCCGGGTCCACCGCGCCCACCTCTGTTCTTTTTTGACAAGGCCGAAATGATAATAAAAAATATAAATATCATGAAAATGATACCACCAACAGGGAAGCCCTTAGATCCGGATTTCCTGCTGCCTTTGTATTCTCCCGATAAAACCTGAAAGATAACATCCGTGCCCCGATTCAATCCGGCATAATAGTCCCCTTTCTTAAATTCAGGGATGATAACGTTGGTAATGATACGTTTGGAAAGCGCATCTGTTAAAAGATGTTCGATGCCATATCCGGTTTGTATGCTGATGTCTCTATCATCTTTGGCAAGAAGAATCAATATTCCATTATCTTCTTTTTCCTGTCCAATACCCCATTTATGACCCCATTGTGCGGCCAGATAATTGATATCCTCTCCTTCGGTAGAAGAGATGATAGCTACCACAATTTGAGTGGAGGTAGTGTCAGAATAACGTACGAGCTTATTTTCTAAGGAAGACTTTTCAGAAGAAGACAAGAGGTTTACATAATCATAAACACTGGTTTGTTCACTTGGAGTTTCAGGAATTTGAAATTGAGCTGAAGCAATATTGATTAATAAAAGACCTGCTATGAAACATAAACAGTTTTTTATAAAGTTTGATCTAAGCATATTAAGCTTTTGATATTTCGTTCGACAATTCATCTGCGTCATCATGCTTCCATGGAAAATGCATTCGTAATTCGGTACCCGCTTTTAAAATACCTTCCACCAATCCTTGTTTGAATTGTTTGTGTCTGAAATGCTTTTGCATGACATCTTTGGTGCTGTCCCAAAAGCCTTTAGGGACCTTTTCGTTTATTCCTTTATCTCCACAAATAGCAAAGGTATGATCGTGAACAGCGACATAGATAAGTACCCCATTAGCTTCTTTAGTTTGATCCATTTTAAGCCAATGGAATACCTCTTTCGCTCTTTCGAACGCTTCTTTTTCCTGTGAAGATTTTTCTATATGTACGCGAATTTCACCTGAGGTTTGCATTTCAGCTGTGCGAATGGCAGCCACGATTTCTTTTTCTTCTTCAGGTGTTAAAAACTCCTCAACTTCAGACATTAGCGATAATTAAAAATCAAATTCTACATCAGGAGCATTTTCTGCACCGGCATCGGCTGAGAAACGTCCCATTTCTTCAAAACCAAACATGCCTGCTAACAAACTGTTTGGGAATATTTTAATATGCTTGTTGTATGTATTAACAGATTCGTTGAAACGATCTCTGGCTACATTGATCCTGTTTTCAGTACCCTCCAGTTGCGATTGTAATTCTAAAAAGTTCTGATTGGCTTTCAGTTCAGGATAACGCTCTACCGTAACCAATAGACGGGAGAGAGCAGAAGACAAACCACTTTGAGCCTGATTAAAGGCTGCTAACTGTTCTGGAGTTATATTAGTGGGGTCTATGGTTGTTGAGGTAGCTTTTGCTCTGGCCTCAATAACATCCGTTAAGGTCGATTTTTCAAAATCAGCAGCACCTTGTACCGTTTTTACAAGATTGCCAATGAGATCATTACGTCTTTGGTAAGTGCTCTCTACATCAGCCCATGCAGTTTTAGCATTTTCTTCATACGTAACTGCTGTGTTGTTGATGCCAACAGCCCATCTGTAAAGTCCGAAGACTACCACAACAATAATGATAACAGGAATTAACCACTTTTTCATCGATATTCAGTTTTTAGGTTGTTTCTAATTATAGGTATAAAATTTTACACATTCGTTACAGGTAACATTTATAAAAACTTGTGTAGTGACCAATACGCAAACCAATTTATAGTTGGTCCTTAATTTTTATCAGCTCAGTTTTTATATGCTCCAATTTACGAATAATCTCAAAATTTGAAAGAGTTTTCAACCTTTCTTCTTTTAAGTGTGTTTTTGCTCCCTCAAGAGTAAAACCTCTTTCTTTTACCAAATGGTAGATAAGTTGAAGGTTCTTTATGTCCTCTTGAGTAAACTTCCGATTTCCTTTGGCATTTTTCTTTGGTTTGATAACATCAAACTCCTTTTCCCAAAAACGAATTAGAGAAGTGTTTACATCAAAGGCCTTGGCTACCTCACCAATGCTGTAATATAGTTTATCAGGAAGTTCTAAGTGCATTAATCAAGCGATTGGTTTTCTATCGTAGCTGCCTTTAACATAGCATCAAATTCGTCAGCTGTTAAACTGCCGTAATAGAAGTTAAGAGGGTTAATACGATTGTCGTCTTTAAAAACCTCATAGTGAAGGTGAGGGGCTTGCGATCTTCCCGTGCTTCCTACAAATCCAATGATATCGCCTCTTTTTACCTTTTGCCCTCTTCTAACGTTATACTTGCTCAGGTGGGCATACAAACTTACATATCCATAACCATGGTCTACGCGAATATGCTCGCCATAACCAGAAGATCTGTTATCCGCCCTCGTAACAACACCATCTCCTGTAGCAAAAATAGGAGTCCCTCTCGGAGCGGTAAAATCCATTCCATAATGAAATTTTCTAGCCTTTGTAAAAGGATCAGAACGCCATCCATATCCCGATGCGATTCGGGTAAGATCTTCATTCTTTACAGGCTGTATAGCAGGGATAGCCGCTAGTAAATCTTCTTTTTCCTTTGCCAGTTCAGTGATCTCATCCAAAGATTTTGACTGAACTACCAACCTTTTTTGAAGTACCTCCAAACGCTCAGTGGTGTTTACGATTAGATCAGAATTGTCAAACCCTTCTAAATGCTTGTATCGGTTTACACCCCCAAAACCAGCTTGCCTTTGCTCGTCAGGAATCGGATTGGCTTCAAAATATATTCTGTAAATATTATTATCTCGCTCCTCTATATTCGAAAGAACACTTTCAATTTGGGTGAGCTTGTTGTTTAATATCTGATAATTTAACTCAGCATTGTTGAGTTCGCGCTCCAGTGAAAGTACTCTGGGAGTCTTAACATTAGGGATGTAACTGGTTGCAATAAAAAATAAAAACCCAGATAAAATCATGCCGGTAATGAAAATAGCCACTAAACCTAACTTCTTCCCTTTTTTAGGTTCAATTCTTCTATAAGATAGTGTTTCGTGATCGTAATAATATTTTACCTTCGACATTAGTTTAATTATTCTATTTTTGCACTCTAAATGAGAGTGATTGCAATTTTGCTAACGAACAAATATAAAAATTGTTTCGCAGTTGCTCCAATTTTTAGAAAAAGTTAAGAGTTTTATGATGCAGTCTCAAGAAATAAGAAAGCAGTTTTTAGCGTTTTTTGAAAATAAAAAACACACCATAGTCCCTTCGGCACCAATGGTTATCAAAGATGATCCCACCCTGATGTTTACCAATGCGGGGATGAACCAGTTTAAAGAATTTTTTCTTGGTAATAAAAAACCTAAAAATTCAAGGGTTACCGATACTCAAAAATGTTTAAGGGTCAGCGGGAAGCATAATGACCTTGAAGAGGTTGGTAAGGATACTTATCACCATACCATGTTCGAAATGTTGGGGAATTGGAGTTTTGGTGATTATTTCAAAAAAGAGGCCATTCAATGGGCTTGGGAATTACTTACCGAAGTATTCAAGGTCGATAAGGATATGCTGTATGTTACCATTTTCGAAGGAGATGAAAAAGAAGGTCTTCAACGAGATACCGAGGCCTATGATATTTGGAAAGAATTCATCAGTGAAGACAGAATTCTTAACGGAAATAAAAAGGATAACTTCTGGGAAATGGGCGAACAGGGGCCATGTGGACCGTGCTCGGAGATTCATGTAGATATTCGTTCTGCCGAAGAAAAAGCAAAAGTGCCCGGAAAAGATTTAGTAAATAAAGATCATCCGGAAGTAATTGAAGTATGGAACCTGGTTTTTATTCAATTCAATAGAAAAGCAGACAGCTCACTCGAAGAATTACCTGCTCAGCATATAGATACGGGTATGGGGTTTGAACGTTTGTGTATGGTATTACAAAATAAGAAGAGTAATTACGATACTGATGTTTTTACACCACTCATTCGCGAGATTGAAACCATAACAAATTCTAAATATGGTAAAGAAGAAGAGATTGACATAGCCATCAGGGTTATTGCAGACCACGTTAGGGCGGTGTCATTTGCCATTGCCGATGGACAATTACCAAGTAATACAGGCGCAGGGTATGTAATACGAAGAATTCTTAGAAGAGCCATTCGCTATGGGTTTACATTCCTGAACGAAAAGGAACCTTTTATTTACAAATTAGTAGATACCCTGGAAAATCAAATGCATGAAGCATTTCCGGAATTAAGATCTCAAAAGGGAATCATCGAAAATGTTATAAAAGAAGAAGAACACTCTTTTCTCAGAACCTTAGATCAGGGATTACAGCTTTTAGATAATGTGATAGCGGGTAGCAAGAGTAAAACAATTTCAGGTAAAAAGGCCTTTGAACTCTACGATACCTATGGCTTTCCTATAGACCTTACCGCACTAATTTTAAGCGAGAAAGGCTTTGAACTCGATACAGAGAGCTTTGATGTAGAATTGCAAAAACAAAAAGAGCGTTCGAGAAAAGCAACCAAAATTGAGACAGGCGATTGGCATGAGCTTATTGAAGATGATGAAGAAGAGTTTGTAGGTTATGACATGCTTCAAACCAAAGTAAAGATCACACGCTATCGAAAGGTTACCTCTAAGAAAGATGGTGAAATGTATCAATTGGTTTTTAACTTAACTCCTTTCTATCCGGAAGGTGGTGGTCAGGTTGGCGATAAAGGATATTTAGAAGCTCCCAATGGTGATGTTACTTACATTTTAGATACCAAAAAGGAAAATAACTTAATCATTCATTACACCAGGAATTTACCTGTAAACCTCAATGCAACCTTCGAGGCGGTGGTAGATTTAGATAGCAGAAACAATACTGCGGCGAACCATACGGCAACCCACCTTTTACATCAGGGACTAAGAACCGTACTCGGTACGCATGTGGAACAAAAAGGATCATTAGTGAAAGCGGATTATCTCCGTTTTGACTTTTCTCATTATGCTAAAGTGACCACCGATGAATTAAAGCAGGTGGAAGAGTTTGTAAATGCCAGGATCAGAGAGCAATTACCTTTAGAGGAAAATAGAAATATTCCGTATCAGCAAGCATTAAATGAAGGTGCAGTTGCTTTATTTGGTGAAAAATATGGTGATACCGTACGTACGATTAAATTTGGTGAAAGCATGGAACTTTGTGGAGGTACCCATGTGAAGAATACAGCAGATATTTGGCACTTTGTAATTACTTCAGAAAGCGCTGTAGCTGCTGGGGTAAGAAGAATTGAAGCTATTTCTGCTGAGGGTGCTAAGCAATATTTTGAAAGCCAGAGTGAGGCTTATGACAAGGTGCTGGCTGTGCTTAAAACTAAGAACGATCCTATCAAAGTTATAACCTCTTTGCAAGAGGAAAATGTTGCACTTAGAAAGGAAATCGAGGCACTGCAAAAAGAAAAGGCTAAGGGGCTTAAACAAGAGATCCGAAATGGACTTGAAGACGTAAACGGAGTGAAGTTTCTGGCTCAAAAAGTAGATTTGGATCAGGCGGCTCTTAAAGATATGGCTTTCGAGTTAGGGAGTGAGTTTAAAAACTTATTTGCCTTATTCGCTTCAGAAAATAATGGTAAAGCGATGCTTACCTGTTATATTTCCAAAGAATTGGTGGCTGAAAAAGAATTAAATGCCGGACAAGTGGTAAGAGAGTTAGGGAAGCTCATTCAGGGCGGTGGCGGAGGCCAACCGTTTTTCGCAACAGCCGGAGGTAAAAACCCGGGCGGGATTCCCGAAGTCCTTGAAAAGGCCAAAACATATATTTTATAAATTTGTATTCCCGCCCAGGCGGGAATATTTTTTATATGCAACTACAAACGCACATACCGTTAAAGCCAGAAAAAAAGCAAATAGGCTATAGTGATAAACTCTTGTTACTAGGTTCTTGTTTTGTTGAGAATATCGGTAAGAAGTTAGATTACTATAAATTTTCTTCATTCCTGAATCCATTTGGTATTTTATTTCATCCACAAGCAGTTCTTAATTTATTGGAACGAGTAGAACAGCAAAGGGAATTCACCGAAGAAGATGTGTTTTTTTTAAACGAACGCTGGCATTGTTACGAAGTGCATTCCGATTTTAGCAATCCATCCAGGGAAACCATATTGGCTAATTTGAATAAAGTGCTTTATGCCGTCCATGAAAGCTTAAAAGAAGTGGACTATGTAGTTATTACCCCTGGAACCGCCTGGGCCTATGAATTAAGAAATACCCATAGGGTGGTGGCTAATTGTCATAAAGTACCCCAAAAGGAATTTAATAAAGTATTGTGGTCGGTTCCTGCACTGCAACGGTGCCTCAGGAGTATAGTCGATCTTGTCCACAGGTATAATCAAAAAGCTAAAATTATTTTTACGGTTTCACCGGTCAGACATTTAAAAGATGGTTTTGTTGAGAATCAGCGAAGTAAAGCATGTTTGTTAACCGCTGTTCATGATACGATCCGGGATGCTGTAAACTCCTTGTATTTTCCGTCATATGAAATCATGATGGACGAATTACGGGATTACCGATTTTACAATGCGGATATGGTACATCCTAATGAAGTGGCCATAGATTATATCTGGGAGAAATTTAAAGAAGTGTGGATTGATCCCAAAGCAACTGAATTGATGGGTGAAATTGACAAAATTCAAAAGGGACTTGCTCATAAACCTTTTAACCCGAACTCGGAGCAACACCATGCATTTCTCGAAAAAATTCAGAACAAAATAAAGACCATTCAGAAACAATATCCATCAATAAAGTTTTCGTAAATCGTTATAACCACGATTAATTTTCTTTCATTCTGAAGTGTTTTTCATGTAGATTCCCTAATTTTAATTTGAAAACACACACTTATGAAAAGAATAGCATTTATTTTATGTTTGATTCTGGTCTTTACGGTCAGTGCCCAAAACCCTAAAATAGCTGAACTAGATAGCCTTTTTGACCATTATCAGAAAAATGATGCATTTTTCGGTAATGTATTACTAAAAAAAGATGGTACAGTACTTTATGAAAGATCTGTAGGGTATCAGAACTTAGAAAATAACAAAAAAAACACCATTAATTCGTTATTCTTAATAGGCTCTATAACTAAAACATATACAGCCACACTTATTTTACAATTAGCGGAAGAGAATAAATTGAACCTGTCTGATAAGCTGGCCAGGTATTATCCGGAAATCCCCAATGCAGACAAAATAGATATAGAAATGCTTTTAAGGCATCGGTCTGGTTTGTATAACTATACCAATGAGGAAGGATTTATCGAAAATGTAAGTCAACCAATTTCAAAAGAATCTTTTTTGAATAAAGTCAAAGGGTATGAAATTGTTTTTGAACCTGATGCCCAATATGAATATAGTAATACTAACTATATGTTGTTAGGGTACATTATAGAAGACGCTTCTGGGAATAGTTATAAAAAACAATTAGAGGAAGAGATTCTTGGAAGACTAGGGTTAAAAAACACCTACCTGGGAAGGCCTTTGGATAAAACGCATTTTGCTAAATCTTATCTCCGAAAAGGTGATAAGTGGGAGCCCACAGTACCAGAATGGAATACTGACTGGGCATGGTCAGCAGGAGCTTTAGCTGCAACACTGGAAGATCTGGCAGTGTTTTACAAAGCTCTTTTTTCAGGGAAGTTAATTGCTCAGGAAAGTTTAGAAAAAATGCTCGATATAAAGGAAGGATATGGTTATGGAATAACGAGCTTTCCTTTTAACGATAAGAAGTTTTATGGGCATTCAGGAGGGATAGAAAGTTATAGATCTACTGTTGGATACAACAAAGAAGATGGGGTTTTGTTAGTTCAGTTTGTAAACGCAACCAATTATTTTAATCCGAACGATATATCAATTCAATTGCTTAATGGAGTTTATGGTAAGCCATTAGACTTTCCTGATTTTTCAAGAAGACCAGTAGAAGTTGATGGGGAGGTTTTGGAAGGATATGAGGGTGTTTATGATAACCCGGAGTTTCCGTTAGATATAAAAGTATATATAAAAGACAATGAATTATATGGACAGGCTACAGGACAGGGGGCTTTTCCGCTTACGCCGTATTCGAATACTGAATTTGAATTTAAACCGGCAGGCATAAAGATGTCTTTCTATAAAAAAGACGGAAAGCAATTGTTCCTGTTTAAACAAGGGAATATAAAATTCGATTTTATCAGAAAATAGTACGTCAGTTATACTGTGTTCAAATGCAAAGAGGCAAAAACACGACCGTGTTTTTGCCCCTTCTATTGTTTTCAGTCGCCTGACTATGAATATGTTATTAGTCTTCGGTTTTAACTTGTCCGGGTGCTCTGTTCTCAGAGCCTTCAATGCCAGTTAAACTGTCACCTAGTTCTTTTCTTTTCTCATCGGCAATTGCCATAATCGTTTTTACGACCTCAGGATTTTCCTCGGCTACATTGGTAGACTCTATAGAATCAGTAGCTAAATTATAGAGTTCAATGGCTTCCATGTCTACAAATCGATATTCACCAGGTAAGCCGTCTTTTCCGGGTTCCTGACCATCCATTGTTCTGTAACGGTGAGGGAAGTATAATTTCCAGTCCTTGTAGCGTACACCGAAGAGTTCATTAACTCGATAATAGAAAAAGAAAGCTTCATGAGGTGTTTCCGTAGATGCTCCCGATAAAATTGGCCAAACGTTTTTACCGTCAATTTCCTTTTCAGGAAGCTTGCTCTCCGTAATCGAGGCTACAGTAGGGAGAATGTCAATGGCCATTACCGGTGTATTAATAGTCTTATTGGCAGGTAATGTTCCGGGATACCACGCAATAAAAGGTTCTCTCTGACCTCCTTCCCAGGCAGTCCCTTTTCCTTCTCTGAATGGATCCGCTGATCCCGCATGATTACCATAGGCTAACCACGGTCCATTATCAGAAGTGAATATAACCAGGGTGTTTCTATCCAGGTTGTTCTTTTTTAAAGTCTCCAGGATCTGTCCTACACTCCAATCGATCTCCATAATAACATCACCATATAAACCCCTTTCAGACTTGCCTTTAAATTTATCAGAAACATATAAAGGTACATGGGGTTGTGGGTGTGCCACATATAGAAAGAATGGGTTGTCTTTGTTCTTGTCAATAAAAGAAACGGCTCTTTCCGTAATTTGAGTGGTCAATTGCGACTGATCGGTTAAGGTATCAATCACCTTTTCATTCTCATATAATGGAAGCGGGCCGAAATTAAAAATTGGGCCCTGTTGCGGATGCAAAGGCCACATGTCATTTGAATATGGAATTCCGAAATAGTCATCAAATCCCTGATTGTTCGGCATAAAATCCGGGTGGTCTCCTAAGTGCCATTTTCCATAGATAGCAGTTGCATATCCTTGCTCCTTCAACATGTCAGCAATGGTCGTTTCTTCAGGGTTAAGACCAATTTTCGCATCAGGCATAAAGGCATTATGAATGCCTATTCTGTTAGGGTAGCATCCTGTTAAAAGTCCAGCTCGAGAAGCAGAACAAACAGCCTGAGCCGAATAAAAACTAGTCAGTTTTACCCCTTCACTAGCCATTTGGTCTAAATGTGGTGTCTTGATGTCTGGGGAACCAAAGCATCCAACATCTTCATAACCCTGATCATCCGTGAATACAATGACCACATTAGGTTGCTTGTGGGAATTGGTTGCGATTTCATCCGATTTCTCTTCCGTGCCCTTTTTACAGGCAAGGACGCTTAAACAGCATACAATACCGAGGAATATTTTTTTGTTCATATATTTAGGTTTATCGCCCTAAAATTAATGAATTAATTCTGAATTGATCAATGAAATTCCACCGTCAATCAAATGACCTACCTGAGGTCTGTTTAATTTTACAGTTTCCAGATGATCTAAGATTTCTTGAGCAAACTCGTCATTATGACTATTTCTGGCCAATTCATATAACTCCACCGAAAGCAACCAGTCGTTGGGATAGTGCGCTACCAACTCTTCAAATACTTTATGTCGCGATATAGTTCTGTTCTTGCCCTCGCGATATTCCCTGACTTGTTGATATAAACTTTCAAGAGCAATTCGCTTCGGAGATTTTTTAGATTTGATCGTTTTTTCTGAAGGAACATGAGTGATGAGGTCAAAACTATTTACATCAGCCGGTCCGGAAAAAGCAGAAGTTACTTCCTTTCCGATAGCCATGTCGTATACACCCCATTCTGGTTTGAATAGAACAGTGTCACCATAAGTTACTGTACAGTCTTTTAAGCTAATGAGTATTATTTTGCCCTGTAGGTTTCTTTTACCGGTAATGATAACACCCTCAACTTTAATGCCTCCTTCAAACTCAAAGGTAACCCGTTGTTCTTCGTATATCTTGTAGGCTTTGAGATCTCGAGGACTCATGTCTTCAATCGCCAGGTTAATGCCTTTTAATTTTCCAATAGGACTTCCAAAACCTTCTCTGTGATAGTTTGTGCCATGACCTACCAATTCCTTCTCCCGGTATGCCAAGGCAGTTTTTCCTGATGTTTGGACATAAACAGGCTTTCCGTCATGTTCAATTACATTGGTGAATATTCCCGAAACCTGTATTCCTGTACTAAGTTCAATAGTACCTAATGCTTCAGATTTGATAAGTTTTTGAAGGCCACTCAATCCGCCTTTTCTCAAAGCCATGGTATTGGCGAACTCCTCTAAAACAAGGCTTAAATGAGCGAAGTCAGGGGTTACATATAACTGTGGCTGGGGCTTAGTGATGTCAAACCCCTGGTAAGCAGCTTCAATGGTATACGGTAATTTTTTTACCTGGTCTGTCATACACCAGGCACTTTCTCCGATAGAAGATAAAAGTCCCGCACCGTATATTTTTGGATCTTCCAGTTCGCCGATCAATCCGTATTCTACCGTCCACCAGTGTAAATTTCTAATTAAAGCCATCTCACTGGGTGCTCCCATATGATCCTGTAGATAATCAACCCGCTTTTCAGCGGCCTCAATTTCTTCCTGAGGCGTGCCTTCAGCCTCTTTTATGATCGAAAGATGCCTGATAGCCTCATACATTTCGTAATCCTTAGCGCTGGAAATGGCCTTAGCTCCAATTTCACCAAAGCGACGCAAATACTCCGCGTATTCAGGATTCGCAATGATAGGTGCATGGCCTGCACCTTCATGTATAATATCAGGAGCTGGAGTGTACTCAATATGTTCCAATTGTCGAATGTCTGATGCGATAACCAGGACGTTATAGGCTTGGAATTCCATAAAGGCGTTGGGCGGGATAAAACCATCGACGGCAACTGCCGCCCATCCAATTTCCTTTAAAATACGATTCATTCCGTACATACTCGGAATATGATCTATAGAAATCCCTGTTTGTTTAAGTCCGTCAAGGTAAGACTCATGAGCAACCTTACTTAAATAATCTACATTCTTACGCATGACATACCTCCATACAGCCTGGTTGATAGGTGAATAATCATCATAGTTCTGAGGTTTGATAAACTGTTTCAGGTGCGCAGGAAGCTTATCGAGTAATGGATTGCTGGTGTATGCAGTGTTCATAATGTGTTTTTAGTGTTTTGTGTTGATGTAAAGTTACAAAACATAACGAAAACGTTTTCTTAAATAAAAGACAACACGTTATGAAATGAAAAAACCGCCATTTGGCGGTTTTTTAAAGCTATTATTTGTTCGATGACCCCGGTGGATATTGCGACATGATTTCCATGACGAATTCATTGATCTTTGCAACCTTCTTGTCAATATCACCTGAAGTTACCAAATTACCTGTTCCTTTACCCTGCCAGACAAGCTCCTTTTCTTCAGCATCGATTATATCGATGTATAAAGAACCTTCAGTAGTGGTCGAAACATTACTGTATCCCATACCCCAGTACGGACCCCAGTATGGTCCCCAGCCCCATCCGGCGTTATTATACACATTTACCCGATCGCGTTCTTTGGTAAAAATACTTACCAATACATCAGGGTTCTCCGAAAGCGTATATCCTTTTGCTATCATTTCTCTTTCTACAGCTCTTAGAATCCGTTTTTTGTCAAGGTCAGAGATTTCTGCCTTGTCGACTCCTGGTTTGTAAAAAGCAAATGTTTTATAATCGTTAAAGTTTGCTTGTCTGTCATAGTCGGCTGCTACCTTTATCGAAGAGCAGGAAACCGCAAAAAATGAGATCAAGGCTACCAATGATAATAATTTAACTGTTCTCATAACAATTAGCTTTTAATTTTTGGTGGCCAGCCACAAACTGTTTGCTTTCGTAGCAGAACACCGGGTTAAACATTATTCAGCAGATCTTCATCGACATTGTTTGGAAGTGTAACCTTTAAATTTGGCTCAACCTCCATAGCTCTTTTGATGGCAAAAACAGCCCCTTCGTTTCGAGCCCAACTGCGTCTGGAGATACCATTGTTAACATCCCAGAAAAGCATCGATTTCAGACGTCTGTCTGCATCTTTAGTACCATCAAGAACCATACCAAATCCGCCGTTTATAACTTCTCCCCATCCAACGCCACCACCATTGTGAATACTCACCCAGGTAGCACCTCTAAAGCTATCGCCTATTACATTATGAATGGCCATATCCGCTGTAAAGCGAGAGCCGTCATAAATATTAGAGGTTTCGCGATATGGAGAGTCCGTACCACTCACATCATGATGGTCTCTACCTAAAATTACAAAACCTATTTCATTTTTCGAAATAGCTTTATTAAAGGCTTCAGCTATTTTCATACGTCCTTCGGCATCGGCATACAAGATCCTCGCTTGTGAACCTACCACAAGTTTGTTCTCCTGAGCTCCTTGGATCCACTGGATGTTATCCGCCATTTGCTGACGTATCTCCTCAGGAGAATTAGTCATGATTTCTTCCAAAACTTTACAGGCAATCTCATCAGTCTTTTTGAGATCCTCAGGGTCTCCACTGGCACAAACCCATCGGAATGGTCCGAACCCATAATCAAAACACATAGGTCCCATGATGTCCTGTACATAACTCGGATACCTGAATTCACGGTTCGTTTTAATCGCTTCCTCCGGGGTGTTCATAATATCCGCCCCCGCTCTTGATGCCTCCAATAAGAAAGCATTTCCATAATCAAAGAAGTACGTGCCTTTCGCAGCATGTTTGTTGATGGCTGCTGCCTGCCTTCTCAACGACTCTTGTACGGCCTCTTTGAATTCTTCAGGCTTATTGGCCATCAGTTCGTTCGATTCTTCAAAGCTTAAACCTGCAGGGTAATATCCTCCTGCCCACGGATTGTGCAAAGAAGTTTGATCCGACCCAAGGTCGATATGTATGTTTTCAGTATCAAATTTTTCCCAAACATCAACCACATTACCCTGATAAGCAATGGAAACAGTCTCTTTATTTGCTTTTGCTTGTTTTACACGTTCGGATAATAGATCTAAATCAGAAATAACTTCATCTACCCAGCCTTGAGAATGTCTTGTGTGCGTAGCTTTCGGGTTCACTTCTGCACACACGGTAATACAACCGGCAATATTTCCGGCCTTTGGTTGAGCTCCACTCATTCCCCCTAATCCGGAAGTAACAAATAGGTTGCCCTGAGGCACCTTGCCAATTTTTCTAAATCCATTCAGAACCGTAATGGTGGTACCGTGAACAATCCCCTGCGGACCGATATACATATAACTTCCTGCAGTCATTTGTCCGTATTGGGTAACTCCCAATGCATTGAATTTCTCCCAGTCATCCGGCTTCGAATAATTCGGAATCATCATTCCGTTAGTAATAACCACCCTGGGAGCGTCTTTGTGAGAAGGGAAAAGACCCATTGGATGCCCACTATACATTACCAGGGTTTGCTCATCATTCATCTCAGCCAGGTATTTCATAGTGAGTCTATACTGAGCCCAATTTTGAAATACAGCCCCATTACCACCATAGGTGATAAGTTCATGCGGGTGTTGAGCAACAGCATAATCCAAATTGTTTTGAATCATCAACATAATCGCAGCCGCCTGTTTGCTTTTTGCAGGATAGGCCTCAATAGAACGGGCTTTCATCTCATAATCCGGGCGAAGCCTGTACATATAGATACGGCCATACTTGTCAAGTTCCTCTTTAAATTCAGGTATTAAAGTTTCGTGATGGGCCGCATCAAAATAGCGAAGCGCATTTTTAAGAGCCAGTTTTTTCTCTTGCTCGTTTAGTATTTCCTTGCGCTTTGGTGCGTGATTAATTTCAGTTTCGTATACTTTCGGTTGAGGTAGTTCGCTTGGAATACCCTCTAAAATTTGCTCTTTGAATGTCATGATGTAATCGTTTACAATTATTGAAAAAATAAAACTTAAGGTTCAAGGTCAATAATGTAAAACTAAGGATAGCGGATATCAGCCCTATGATAGGAATAAGCAGTAGTAGACTTGTATTTCATAAGGTTGTTATCCAAAAGAAAGCTTATTTATTTTTGAGTATTAGTCTTTTTGTTAAATCCGTATGGACAGTGCTTGCAACCACTTTCGCAGCAATACCCACGCTTTAAATGATACTTCTCTGTAAAAACCCTGTATCCTTGCGGAGACAGGTAATAATCTCCTTCTTCTAAAGGAATAATCTTTTTCATGCGAACAAATATCGTAAAAAGTTATTTTGTGAATAACTCTTTAAAATTTATTTATGATAGTTCGTTATATATTACTCCGTATATAATTAACTTTACAAATATAACAGAATTAAAACTGTTTGAGATAAGTGAAATATGATTTTAGTATTTAAACATATATTTCCAAAACCCTATGTAGGTTTAACCTTATGGCCAGTAATCTTTGTGAAAGAAGATGTTTTAAAGCAAGATCAGGTCTTGATTAATCACGAGAAAATTCATCTTCGTCAACAGTTGGAGTTGCTGATTATTCCATTTTACCTGATCTATTTAACTGAATGGCTTATTGGGATAGTTAAATATGGAAACGCATATACTGCATATAAAAATATAAGTTTTGAACGAGAGGCTTATAAAAATGAACAAAACACTGGTTATTTGAAGTCGAGAAGTCCCTGGAGCTTTATGTATTATTATGGGATTTCAAATAAAGTCTAGATGGCTCCGTTAGTGTAACGAACATAAATTCTTCCTTTACCGAATGATATCCATACACAATGAAAAAGCACTTCTCAGTATATGCAG
Organism: Zhouia amylolytica AD3; assembly: GCF_000511935.2. NCBI lineage: Bacteria > Pseudomonadati > Bacteroidota > Flavobacteriia > Flavobacteriales > Flavobacteriaceae > Zhouia > Zhouia amylolytica. Next base: position 231,049 of record NZ_AYXY01000031.1, read on the forward strand.
AGAAAAGGATATTGAACTCGTTGTCAAACGGGAAGATTTAATCCATCCATTCATTTCAGGTAATAAATATCGGAAGCTTAAGTACAATCTTTCTGAAGCCAAAAATAAAGGGTACAATACCATCCTTACTTTTGGAGGTGCTTATTCAAATCATATTGCAGCTACCGCATATGCAGCCAAAGAATATGGGTTTAAAAGTGTCGGGGTTATACGAGGTGAGGAATTAGAAAAAGAGGTTCCTGATAATCCTACCCTCAGCTTCGCCAAAGATTGCGGAATGCATTTTGATTTTGTATCCCGAACAGCTTACAGAAATAAAAATATACCCGAATTTCAGGCAGAATTATCAGCGAAGTATGGTAAATGCTATCTTGTTCCGGAAGGAGGTACCAATCAACTTGCAGTTAAAGGATGTGAGGAGATTTTAACCGAAGAAGATGCTGAGTTCGATTATATTGGAGTGAGTGTAGGCACAGGTGGTACGATCTCTGGAATTATCAATAGTGCATCCCCTAACCAAAAAGTACTGGGTTTTCCTGCGCTTAAAGGAGACTTTTTAAAAAATGAAATCCTTAAATTTGTCCACAAGGAAAATTGGAGTTTGGTTGCCGATTATCATTTTGGAGGATATGCTAAAGTCAAGCCGGAACTGATCGAATTTATAAATGAATTCAAACGAGAAACAAAAATCCCTTTGGATCCCGTTTATACAGGAAAAATGCTTTACGGACTGGTAGATATGATTAAAAATGATAAGTTTGAACCTAATACAAAAATTTTAGTGATCCATACTGGTGGCCTTCAGGGTATTGCCGGAATGAATCAACGATTGAAACAAAAAAAACTACCCTTGATAGATGTTTAAAAAAATAACTATTTTATTGTGTGTGCTTGTTTTGGCAAGCTGTGGATCTAAAAAGAAAGTAGCCTCCAGCAAGAAAAGACCGCCCGTTAAACGTGAGGTTGTTGTAAATAAAAATGATTCGAGGGACGAGACCGAAAAGGAAACGCTCGAGTCAACCTCTAAAACAACCGTAACCATCAATACTGTTCAGGATTATATCGATTACTTTAGTCCTGTTGCCAAGCAAAATATGGTAGAGCACGGAATCCCGGCCAGTATAACTATGGCTCAGGCCATTCTGGAAAGCGGAGCAGGAAAAGGTACTTTAGTGAGAAAGGCAAACAATCACTTTGGTATAAAATGTCATAATTGGGGTGGTGAAGGTGTATTTCATGATGATGATGAAAAAGGAGAATGTTTTAGAAAATATAGCGATCCGGGACAATCATTTGAAGATCACTCCAGGTTCCTGACAACCCGAAGCAGATATGCTTTCTTGTTTAAATTAAAGCCAAGCGATTATAAAGGTTGGGCCAGAGGATTAAGAAAGGCAGGATACGCAACGGATAGAAGATATCCTGAAAAATTGATCAGCCTGATCCAACGATATGAATTGTATAATTTAGATAAAGAAGTTTTAAAAGGCCGTTACGAGGAAGTAGTGGATACTCCTGTCGTGGTTGCTAAGTCTTCCGGTAATGTTCATGTGGTTGAAAAGGGAGAAACTTTGTATTCGATTTCAAGAAGATATAACCTGACTGTCGATGTATTAAAGCGTTTGAATGGTTTACGTGATAATATTATTGCTATTGGTCAGAAATTAATAATAAAAAATTAAGAGAGAAGAATGATTTATAAAAGAAGTAGCGCCTTATTTGCTGAAGCTCAAAAGTATATCCCGGGAGGTGTGAACTCACCGGTTAGAGCATTTAATGCAGTCGGAGGCGAACCTGTGTTTGTGAAAGAAGCAAAGGGTGCTTATTTGTATGATGAAGACGGTAATAAACTTATTGATTATATCGCCTCATGGGGTCCGATGATTTTAGGACATGCTCACCAACCTGTTATCGATGCGGTTGTTGACAAAGCCCAGAAGGGAACTTCATTTGGAATCCCTACAGAAATCGAAACTGAAATTGCAAAACTTGCAGTTTCCATGGTCCCAAATATCGATAAGATTCGTTTTGTGAATAGTGGTACGGAAGCTTGTATGAGTGCAGTTCGACTGGCACGTGGATATAAAGGAAGAGACAAAATAATAAAGTTTGCCGGTTGTTATCACGGACATTCAGATTCATTCCTTATTCAGGCGGGTAGTGGAGCGGTAACCTTTGGTAGCCCGAATAGTCCGGGCGTTACACAAGGTACAGCTAAAGACACCTTGTTGGCACGCTATAACGACCTGGATAATGTAGAAGAACTCCTTAAAGCAAATAAAGAAGAAGTTGCAGCAATTATTCTGGAACCGGTAGCCGGTAATATGGGCTGTATTATTCCAAAGCCTGGATTTTTGGAGGGACTAAGAAAATTATGTGATGAGCACGGAGTGTTGTTGATCTTTGATGAGGTCATGACCGGTTTCCGCCTTGCCAAAGGAGGTGCTCAGGAACTATTGAATATAAAAGCCGATATCGTTTGTTTTGGAAAAGTGATTGGAGGTGGCTTACCTGTAGGGGCTTTTGCTTCAAGAAACGAAATCATGAATCATCTGGCGCCACTAGGACCTGTATATCAGGCTGGAACTTTAAGTGGTAATCCATTAGCAATGGCCGCCGGATTAGCCATGTTGAGCGAATTAAATGAAAACCCTGAGATCTTTAGCAGCCTGTCTGAAAAAACAGCCTACCTGCATAAAGGGTTGACGAAAGTGCTTAACGATGCGAAAATACCTTATACGATCAACCGTTTAGGATCTATGATTTCTGTACACTTTACCGAGGAAGCAGTAGTGGACTTCGATTCAGCGGCCAAAGGAAATAATGATACTTTTAAAAAGTTTTTCCATGGGATGTTGGCCGAAGGAGTATATTTGCCTCCGAGCGCCTTCGAAAGTTGGTTCCTGAATGATGCACTAACATACGATGACCTTGATTATACTATCAATGCTGTAAATAAAGTACTGAGAAGTTTAGCATAAGCATATATAAAGTAAAGATGCAAGCCCGGGCCTGATAGCTCGGGCTTGTTGTTAAAAATATAGAACATTAGGTGAGTACCCCAAGAACCAAATCCTGTCCCCAGTGTCATACTTCATTTACCTGTTATTCATCCGGATGCTGGTGTAATGCTTATCCTGCCATCATGCCCTTGGAACCAAATATGGGTTGCTTGTGTCAAGAGTGTTTAAAGAATGTGGTGGCTAATAGAATAGCGGAATATACAAGTGATCTGACGCCCGAAAAAAGAAGAACCATTGCCGGATTGGGTAAGGCTGAACAATTGGTGGAAACCATCGATTACTACGTCAACGAAGACGGAAATTATGTCTTTACCTCCTGGTATCACCTGAGAAGAGGGAAATGCTGTGGAAATGGTTGTTTACATTGTCCTTATCGAAAGAATTAATCCCTCTTTGATCCTAAGAGTCAGTCGACAGCAAACACGCTATAAATAATCGGCTCTTCCTGTCATCCCGACCAGCTGATAGTACTAATAAGCCAACTAGATGCTAAATCAATTGCCTGCCATTTAACATGGTTCGTGTTGGGTTTTATAAAACGATGAGGAACATTCCTTTTTAATCCTTTCTTGAATCCTCTATCTTTTCCTGACATCGATATTCCGGAATTTTTCTAGACACCTATTTTTCTCAATAGATATAAATACGGGGTCCCTCCGTATAGGATTTTTAATTAACTCACTAAGGACTGATTAGCCGTTTTTTAAATTGACAGCTACTATTTAGGACATACATTAAATATAACCAGATCCAGGCAATCTTTGCAAAAGGTTCATTCGTTAGCGCAAATCATAGCTTCCGGGTTATCGTGAGGAATTCTTTTTTTGCAGCTTTTACAAGTAACGCTTATCTCTGGTAAGAAATATTAATTCACGATAATTACTCCTCAACACGCTTAAGGTTCAAGTCGTGAAAATCAAAGCTAAAGTCTATATTAGGCGAAATTCCTTTCATCTGAATGCTGATCCCTTTACCGTCTTCATTCAAATTAAAGGTGGCAAATGCATCAGCATGCATTTCCCGATATTCCCATTTTATGGCAAATGTTGTACCCTTGTAATAGAACATAGGCCCATTCAATTTTGGGGATCTTAACGAAGTAAACCAAAGTTTGCCCTCTTTTAGGCTGATTGCTACCTCGCCAAACCATGGATCCCTATAGGTACCCGTATAGTTTTTAATATCGATAGGTGAGGTCTTGTTTTCTGCAATAACCTTCCATACCCTGGTGGTTACAGAATCCGATTCATGACCAGTATTTTTTGCATTATCCGCCAATTTTTTAATCCAGTCCCGTTTTTCAATTTCCAAATAGGAATCAAGGATCATTTCAGGAATGGAACTATATGCATTCCCCCCGGGCCATGAATTCGTCAACACCACAATTCCCAAATTCAACTCAGGAACTAAAACTGTTTTAGACAGCATACCCGGCAATCCTCCCGTATGACTGATAACAATTTTTCCTTGTTTGTCCCCAATGAACCAACCAAGACCATAAGCTGCAAAATGTTGTTGTGTCCTGGAATTAGGGTTTGTCGTAAACCTCAATGGGGTATGTGGCTGCCACATTTGATTTTGCTGCTGCTCAGAAAATAATGTTTGAGATAGGGCTTTACCGTATTTGCTGTTGTTGAGGTGCATGAGCATCCATTTGCTTAAATCATCAACACTAGAATAAATACCGCCGGCGGCCGCAACAAGATCTCCGTCATAGGTAGACAATGTTTTGATGGGTTCACCTGCTGAGTCATGAGGTAGTGCCAGGTTCTCATTTTTGCTTAAAAGGGATGCTGTTGGTGCCGAATTCTTCATCCCCAGCGGATCGAAGATACGCGACTGAATATAGTCTGCCCAACTCATGCCACTCACCCGACTGATTACTTCCCCAGCAACGATGTAAAGAAGATTGTCGTAATCATATTTCGTTCGAAAAGCCGATACCTCTTGCTGATATTGAAAGCTGTTAAGAACATCTTTAATCGTAAAATCTGCTCCGTCAGGAAAAATCATGAGATCACCAGCACCAAGACCCAAGCCACTTCTATGAGTAAGAAGATCTAAAATGGTAAAATTGGTAGTTACGTAATCATTATACATTTTAAACTCCGGGATGTAATCAATAACCTGATCCTCCCATTTGAGTTTACCTTCATCAACCAAAATTGACAAGGCGGCTGTGGTAAATGCCTTGGAGTTTGAGGCAATGGCAAACATCGTGTGCTCATCTACCGGATCATTGCTGTCAATAGACTTGAAGCCATAACCTTTGGAGTGTATATTTTTTCCATCCTTTACAATAGCAACTGCAATACCTACTGAAGGGGTTGTGGCTAAAGCCCTGCCAACAAGAGAATCTACTTCTTCTGAAGTAACCCCTTGTGCATAAACAGAATTAATGAAAACTATAGTAAGTGCAACTAATAGAAATGGTACTGATCTTTTCATAACGGATCTCCCTATGTTAATTTTTTTGTTTGATGATCATTGAGTTTTAAACATCTAACTTACTAAAAATGAGTGTAATTAATAGGGGTGCCCGGAAATCCTTGCCAAATCAGAATGGAAGATAAAATATAGAGGGTATGAGTTGCTGATATTTCTTTTTCGATCCTATATTCAATGAACTTCATAAGTTTGTCGGATTTCTGCCAGCCAAATTTGAATTTTCCGACAATCTCTTTATTATGATAGTAGTTCCTTTAGTACCATTGAGTCATCATAAAATTGATCTTAAAAAGTCATTATTCCAGAGATCAACGTCTTGAACTCCTGAATTTTCTTGTTAGTTCTCTTCCTTTCATCATACCAAATAAAAAGACCTATAGCTAATAAGATCCCTCCAATTATATACATCGAAGCGTTGCTGCTTACTCCTGAAATAATGACAAGGAGAAATCCTAAGCCCAAAAATATATGGGTAAATATGATCAGCCTCATTAAAAAATGTTTGGTAAAGGAAACTTCTACATTCGTTTCACCTTCAGTGCCTGATTCTGATAATTTTCCATCTACAATAATGTAATTCTGGTAGATTAAGTACCAGGCATATAAAATACGTTTACGGATTTTAAAGGTTATTGCGTTGTTTTTTGTTGTATTCATGCTAAAAACTAACCCGTTTACTGACGCCAGTGAAGCTTGTAATTGCTTACCTGTTTCAAGAGGATTATTTTGAACCTTAAAATTCCATGTTTGCATAGTATCAATTTTAGTTTGGACAGGTAATCACAGCATCCCTTAATACTTCAAAAGAATAGATGACTTGTAATTACTTTATAAAAAAAATAAATGGTTTTCGGGAATACCCGAAATTTCTTAATAGCGCAATGTAAGAAAATGTATTTTTTAAATAAATAATAATTCACAAAAAAAGCCCGGGGCTTTGGACTCCGGACTTTTTGTATGTTATAAAACGTAAAATGAATAAAAATTAAGGCATCGTCAACTTCAAGGTGATGCTATCTTTTTCAGGATAGAGTGCCTGGGTGTTTTGCAACTGCTCTTTTAAGGTCGCTATCATAAGTTTTAGCTGTTCCGGTTCTGCATTTGCGAGGTTGGTAGTTTCAAACGGGTCATCCTTCAGATTGAATAATTCATAACGAGGGTTCTCTTTTACCGGATAGTGATAAACCACTTTCCAATGACCATTAACTAAGCTTGTAAAATAATCACTGCGATGAACCCCATGAGGAAAATGATTTAAAAAGAGTTCGTTTCTCGTTTTATTGTGGTTTCCTTCGAGCTGACTTCTTAAGGTGAATCCATCCAGCGTATGCTTTTCTGGAAGATCAATACCCGTAATATCACATAGAGAAGGGAATAAGTCGATTACCGTACCCATCTGGTTTTGGATACCTCCTGCCGGGATAGCTAGCTTTTCTTGTGAATCAGCATTTTCATCAGGCGAAACCCAGGAAGCGATAAAAGGCACTCGCATACCACCTTCCCAATGATTTCCTTTTTTCCCCTTCAGTGGTTCTGAACTACTATAATCTTCAACTATTGGCAAAGGAGCATCTGATCCATTGTCACCCATAAATAAAATCAAGGTATTTTCTCCAAGCCCTAAACTCTTTACATGGGTGATGATATCACCAAGTGATTTGTCGATACCTTCAACTAAAGTAGCATAGGCTTGTGCTTGTGGAGATTTTCCGGAGTCTTCATAATGAGCTGCAAAACGCGGATCAGAGTGAAAAGGAGCATGCACAGCGTAATGTGACATATATAAGAAGAACGGCTTGTTATCTTCTTTGGCCTGCGTAATCATAGCATTAGCTTCTAATGTTAAAGCTTCGGTAAGGAAAATATCTTTACCATGGTATTTTTCCAAACCTGGTACCGCACGGCTTTTATTTCCTTTAATATGGCCAAATCCATCTTTTCCGTAATAACTGCCCGGATGCCCGATAGAACTCCCTCCGATATTTACATCAAACCCTAAATTGGTTGGGTCCTCACCTTCAAAACCAATAGGTCCAAAATGTGCTTTTCCTACATGAATGGTTCTGTAACCATTTTGTTGTAATACCCTTGGTAGGGTGACAGAACTTTTGTTTAATCCTTCCCAATTCCATTGCGAAGGCCCAAACTTGGTACGGTTATTATTCTCAGCATTTACCCAATTGGTTACCCTATGCCGAGCTGATGTTTGTCCCGTCATAATTGAAGCCCTTGTAGGAGAACAAACCGAATGTGCATAAAAATTGCTAAAGCGAATACCTTGCTTGGCGAGTGTCTCCATGTTTGGAGTTCGGTAGTATTCGTTCAAAGGATAACGAACAGGAGTCCCATTAGTGTCCGTTAGAAATGGAACCGAAGAATCCATAAGTCCCATGTCGTCAACAAGAAAAACAATAATGTTTGGCGGATCAACTTGCTTATGCTCTTTTGCACATGATGACAGAAATGCAAAAGTGATCATAATCGCCACTAATAAGGATGGTTGTTTAATATTAACTTTTGTCATAATCACAGTAGTTTGGTAAGTAATACATGCAGATTCAAATCTACAATTTATTGAGAGGTTTAAAATAAATAGGCTACTAGTTATTTAGGATTAATTCTCTGGTCTGAACCAATTTGAACAGTGGGGTTTTCACAACGAATGCTCGCCAGGATAGAAGGATTTGTTTTTTAAAGTGAAGCCTTCATCAGAAAAGGTAAATTCAAAATAAAAAAGCAACCTGAAGAGGTTGCTTTTCAATGCTTTTATATGTTTTTGGAATAAGATCTTATTTGTTCCGATTTCCCATGCGACGTCTCGTTTCCTGCTGTCTTTCTTCCTGCATTTTTTTCCATTTGGCATATTGATCGTCATCCAGAATTTTTTTCATTCTATCCTGCATCGCTTTTTGTTCATCCAATCGCGCACTTCTCATTTTTATCATTTCATCCCTTGATGGTCTTTCATCATTGTTGCGCATACTTCTCCATTTTGCCATTTGTTCCTTACGCTTAACCGCTTGATCCTTATTGATGGTATAAATTTCTTTTTGCTGCGCATCCGTAAGATCCAAATCAACAGCCATTTGCTTTGTTTGTAATTCAGCCATCTGGTCCGGAGTCATATTCTCCATGCGTTCCACCCTGGATTTGGATTTCTTTTTTCGATCCTCTTTTTTGTCTTGGGCATTCACCGCAACTGTTAGAAGCGATAACATACAAATTCCAATTATTTTTTTCATGACTAATAAATATTGAATGTTTCTCCTTTTGACTGGCACTCAGATAAAAAGGTTTAATTCAATATGAATTTTTAATAAATAATGGTGTCCGTTGCAATAATAGGTAATGTGTAATTTCCGTAGTTAATGGTGAATGTTTTATCACTATTTTCCTGTGGCGATTGTGCTGCAGGAGTATTGAAAATGTATACCTTTTCCAGGTTTTTTAATAAGGCCAGATCCTTTAAAGAAGCCGCTGCAAAATTAGTGTTGGTAACAGAAATCGTTCTCAGATATTCCAGCTTTTGCAGGCTGCCAATCCCGGCACCTGAAACCTGGGTATTATCTAGCTTTAGTGTTTGTAAATTAGGAAGCTTTATTAAACTGTTGAAAATGTCATCACTTACCTGGGTACCTCTGAGATCTATAGATACGATGTTTTTAAACAAGGGTTTAAGAGTGTTGAGATCAGCATCCTTAAAATCCGGAAAATTTAAGCAGCTTACCCCCAAAAAGGATGTGCTTTCACTAACCGGTTGTATCCCAAATGCAGTGGACTTCTTTAGGTTAGAAATGACATCTTTTGAAACTGTTGCTACTGAAACCGGAGGTAGTTCTGAAGAATTTTCATTCTTAAAGAAGGAAGTAAACAATTCGTGGTCTAATTGAAGCTGCCCTATACTTTTATCAAAATTGGCTTCATGTTCAATCCAAACTTTAATGAGTGCAATTTCATGTTTTGTTAATGGTGTCTTTTCCTTTGGAGGCATATGATCTTCATGATCTACGGGCAGAATCAGACGATGATATATTGCACTGCTGTCAGGCGTTTTTAAGTCGATTACAGCACCGTTTTCTCCCCCTTTTTGGATGGCTTTCGGAGTGTGCAAAGCTAATTCTCCTTTAGATTTCTTGGGCCCATGACAGCTAACGCATTTGTTGTCTAAAATGGGTTGGATTATATCCGAATATAATATGGCGTCATCCAATTCTTCTTCGTTAAGAGCTATTTCATTTCCCTCTTGAGTTTCAATTCCAATAATCCTTTTCACAGACGGAGGGAGTGGTTCCGTAAGATAATCTGACCCATGGGTGATATTACCACCAAAATGCCCTGTAGCACTTATAACGATTAGAATAAGAATTGAAAATATAATAACAGGTGTTTTATGAAAAGCAATATGACTGATCCGTACATAATATATAAATGAGCACACGGCAGTAATGATGCCAAACCATAAATGCAGTTTAACCGTGTCGTAAGCAAAACCCTCGTGGGTATATAGAAGTAAGCCCGTAATACAGGCAGCAACTGCACTGATCCCGGCCCATAAAAAGGCAATAGAAATGGCCTTGTCTAAGTGCATGTCCTGCTTACGATTATACCATTGTAACAGCAAACCTAGAAGGATAAAGCCAATAGGTAAATGTACGATAAGAGGATGCAGCCTCCCCAGAAATGTTAAAAAATGAGTCATTACGAAATGTTATTGGATCCCTAAACGTTGCTTTAATGCATTCATAACAAAAACATTTGCTTTCCATTGATCTCCCAAAGGCATCTTGGTATATGGAGCCGTTGGCATATAGCTCGGCGGACCGAACTCTGAGGTGACCGTAAATACCCCTTGGTGCTCCTTCAGTCCTTTTTTAATAATTCGCTCCCAGATATCTATATGAGCCTTCAAGGCATTCTTCCACTCCGGAGCCTCCGGATCATTTACCTGAGGTCCTTCCTGAAAACCTACTCTGGCATGAATATGATGTACGTTGTCAATAATCGTATCCCATCGATCTGGTTGATTTTGGAGTAAAGATTCATGTACCACCATCCAATGACTCATGTCCAGAGTCAAAGGAAGCTCTTTGGCCTTGTCAAGATATTTCAAGGTCTCAGTCATACTGTAACTAAAGCGCCCGCGATGTGTTTCGTGATAGACCGGGATATTGTACTTTTTACTTAGTTTGTTACCTATGGCAATAAACTTAAGATTGTCTTCGTAGCTGAAAAAATCACTTCCGGTATGAGAATTAATAAGAACAGGGTTCCATTGCATTAATTCCTCAAGCCGCGTTTCGTATTTTTTTAAACTTTCGGCTAACGGTATCCCCTTAACGGTTCCGTGCATTAGGTTTAATTTAAGGTCGTATTTAGCTAAGGCTTCTTTTAAGTCTTGTTGGCTTTCTTTGTTATTGGGTAACCAAATATCAATTCCATCAAAACCTGAAGCCTTTGCTTTTTTACAAAACTCATCCCATGACAGTTGATTGCCCCAGTTGGTTTGAAAAAATAATACGCGCTCTTGTGATAGAGCGGTACATAAAATCCCAAATAAAAAAATGAGTAATAATAATGCAGTTTTTTTCATTGCATGGTTCGTTTCGTGGTTAAGCAAGTATCTCTTTAATGACATGTCCGTGTACATCGGTTAATCTAAATGGTCGGCCTTGGAAATCATAAGTGAATTGTTCGTGATTGAATCCTAATAAGTGAAGTATGGTAGCATGAACATCATGCACCGATACTTGCCCTTCAAGCGCCGAAAATCCTATTTCATCAGTCTTTCCCCAGGAAGCACCTTTCTTAACACCACCTCCGGCCATCCACATGGTAAAGGCATCTACGTGATGATCACGTCCTTTATAGCCTTGTTCTTTTCCTTCGCGGTTTTCCTGCATAGGCGTTCTTCCAAATTCACCTCCCCATACAACGAGTGTGTCGTCTAATAACCCACGTTGTTTGAGGTCGAGTATTAAAGCAGAAATCGGACGATCGATCTCTCTACATTTATTTTTTAAACCTAAATCTACAGCAGTACTGTGGTCCGTTCCATGGCTGTCCCAGCCCCAATCAAATAATTGTACAAACCGAACACCTTTTTCAACAAGTTTTCTGGCAAGAAGACAGTTGTTGGCAAAAGACTCTTTTCCCTTTTCAACGCCGTACATTTCTTTAATATAATCAGGTTCATTATTGATATTCATTACTTCCGGGACTGCAATTTGCATACGATAAGCCATTTCATACTGATTGATTCTGGCAAGCGTTTCCGGATCAGAATAGTTGTCAAATTCTTCTTTGTTAATCGAATTGATGGCATCAATAGTTCGCTTCTTTAGCCCTCTTGACATCCCCTTTGGGTCATCGATATATAACACCGGATCCCCTTTCGAGCGGCATTGCACTCCCTGGTATACAGATGGTAGAAATCCACTACCCCAAACACTCTTTCCGGCACTTGGGTTTTTACCTCCCGAAGTTAAAACAACAAAGCCGGGAAGATTTTGATTCTCTGACCCCAGACCATAAGTAACCCAGGAACCAATACTAGGTCTTCCTAATCGTGGACTTCCGGTGTGCATAAATAATTGGGCAGGACCATGATTAAATTGATCGGTATTCACAGCCTTTAAAAAAGCGACTTCATCGGCCACCTTTTTAAAATGTGGTAAATACTCCGAAACCCAGTTTCCTGCTTCTCCAACTTGTTTAAATTTAGCTTGCGGACCTAATAATTTAGGAACACCGCGGATAAAGGCAAATTTCCGACCTTCTAAAAACGATTCAGGACACGACTGGTTATGTAGTTTTTGTAATTCAGGCTTGTAATCAAACATTTCTAATTGCGAGGGTGCCCCGGCCATATGTAAATATATAACCGACTTCACCTTCGGGGGAAAAGGAGGTGCCAAAGTAGCGAGTGGATTTAAATCGCGCTCTGTTAAACTTAACTTGCCGCCTTTTTTATTGTCAAAAAAGCTATTGCATGAAAAGAAAAGAGAGCTTAGTGCAATGCCTCCCATCCCGGCAACACAGTCCTTTATAAAGTGCCTGCGCGTTTGTGTTTCTATTTCGCGTTTTATTTTTTCCTGTATCAGTCTTTCTGTGTTATCCATCTTTTAAGATTTAGTCAGAAATTCATCCAAATTCATAATAGCTCCTGCTACCACTGTCATTGCAGCTTCTTTTGCCGTAGGGGTAGCGTCGTAACTAAGAAAATCTTTTGTACGATCTGAATCATTGTTAAACTCTGTAAATGCTTCGTCATAAAGCTTTTCAAGTTCACTTATTTTAGTTTCGGAAATGTCAGTAAACATAGCACGTCGATATCCATAGGCGATGGCCTCACGGATATCCTCCTTTTCCAGCATTTGCTCAGCCAGATAAAAAGAAGCCTCCAGGTAAACCGGATCATTTAAAGTAACCAATGCCTGTAAAGGAGTGTTGGTGATAGTTCTGCGTATGGTACAAACCTCCCGGCTACCAGCATCAAATGAAATAAATGAAGGGTAAGGGCTGGTTCGCTTTAAATAAGTATAAATACCTCTGCGGTATTTGTCCTCTCCTTTGCTTTCGGTCCATTTTGCACCACTATATACCGTTTGCCATATTCCGTCAGGCTGCGGAGGCATCACACTCGGACCGCCCATTTTATAACTGATTAATCCCGAGACCATGAGTGCTTGATCTCTCACTTGTTCAGCACTCAATCGATGTCTCGGACCTCTTGCATAAAATTTATTTTCAGGGTCTGTATTATATAACGCTGCATTACTTTTAGAGCTTTGTCTGTAGGTTCTGGACATAACAATATCCTTGATTAAAGGTTTTAATTGCCAGTCGTGTTCATTCATTAATCTGAAAGCCAGCCAATCTAATAAAGCACGATGAGAAGGCGGTTCAGACTGGGTTCCCATATCTTCCAATGTAGAAACAATACCCCTGCCAAATAACTGATGCCATATTCGATTAACCACTGTTCGGGCAGTTAATGGATTTTGTTTGCTAACCAGCCATTTGGATAAGCCCAACCTGGTATTTGGCCAGTCAGGATTCCATTCGTTAAGTGCAGGAGGGGTGTGTGGCTTTACAGTATCCCCCTTCAACAACCAGTTACCCCTTTCAAAGAATCTATTTTCCCGGGCCATATAAGATGGGTTGTCCAGCATGATGGGCAACGTAGGAGTACGAGTGTTTAAAAGAGATAAAAATGAATCGTCAATTTGAGCATATCCTGATTCCTGTTTTCCTGGGAGATCCTCTAAAAACCCAAACCATACTATAGAGCTGGTTCCTTGTTGTGGCCCAAGGGAACTATTATGAGCTTCAATATACAGGTCAGTTTTATAATCGATAGATTTTAATGGAAAACGATCTATGGTTCTTCCATTGGTTTTGTTCAAGGTAAATGAAGACAGGATCTGTCCGTTTTTGTCTTTTTCCCTGATGATTATTTTGGTGCCATTGTTGTTTGTCCAGTAATTTAAATAAATATAGGAGGAGCCTTGAGTATAAATGTCTTTCAAATAACATGACCCGTTATCCCATAAGGATAACCATTTGGTGTCCTGTAATTCCCCATTTGTAAAGTCTTCTGCAAGATGACCCTGGTAAATAGGTTCGTTGAATAACAAAAAGTTTTTATAACTTTTTGCCAATTGTTGATTACCATGCTTTTCTATCCATTGGTTAACCTTATCAATTTTATCACGTTGATCGTCGTTGTAAAACTTTATAACAGGTTCATCACCAGGAGTGTCCTCGTCACGAGTGTTGTTAAAGAATCCCATTATTCCATAGTATTCCTCATGCTTAAACGGATCGTATGGATGACTATGACACTGTACACAAGCCATGGTAGTACTTTGCCATACATCAAAAGTTGTGTTTACACGATCCATAACGGCTGCCACACGGAACTCTTCGTCATCCGTTCCTCCCTCATCATTATTCATGGTATTTCTGTGAAAGGCGGTGGCAATCATCTGATCGGTAGTAGGTTCGTCAAGCAGATCACCTGCTAATTGCTCAACAGTAAATTGATCAAAAGGCATGTTTTCGTTAAAAGCATTGATTACCCAATCCCTGTAACGCCACATGGTACGCCCATTGTCTTTTTCATAACCTTTACTATCTGCATAACGGGCCAGATCTAACCACCAGGAAGCCCATTTCTCACCATAAGTGTTTTTGGAAAGGAGGCTATCGGTTAAAGCACTATACGAGAGCTTATTTGTGGTCCATTGTTTAAATAACGATTCACTTGGCGGTAAACCTGTGATATCTAATGATAACCTTCTGATCAGCGTCGTAGAATCAGCTAAAGCATTTGGTTGAATATTTTGTTCTTCCAGTTTGGTTAAAATAAAATGATCAATTTCATTCACCGGTCTGATATTCGATCCATCAATAACATTAGCAGTCTCCTGGTGTTTTGGAATTTCAACCTCCTGAGGGGCCGAGTATGCCCAATGGGCTCCCCACTTTGCTCCCTGATCTATCCATTTAGTGAGTAAGGTTATTTCCTCCTTAGAAAGGGCAGGCCGCTTGTAAGGCATTCTAAGTTCAGGATCACTTTCGTGCAATCGCTTGATAAATGAACTGTTCTTTGCATCACCAGGAATAATAGCCGGAATTCCTGATTCCGTTTTTGCAAAGGCTTCCTCCTCAAACAGAAGACTAAATCCTCCATTTTTTTTAACTCCGCCATGGCACGATATACAGTGTTTATTAAGAATTGGTTTTATATCCGAACTAAAACTGACAACCTGCTCCGGCTTTACCAGGTTATATGTTACAACAATGGCAAGTGTTACAAATAGTAAAACTATAACGGTTCTTATATGTAATCCTTTTATAATGCTCATATTCCAAAAGAAACAAAATGAAGGTTTAATTCGCTATAATACGAAAGTTTTATATCTTTTTTTGTTAAAAACTAGAAATATCACAATAAATCTTTCGCGGTAAAATTTATATATAATTTTTTATGCATCCAAGGTTATTACTAATAGTAAAATATGTCTTCTTCCGGGAATTTCTTAAGGTTCTCTAAAAATTTGTGCTAAATAGTTAAAATCCTCCTAAAACGCGTAACAGTTTGAATTCTAGATAGTCTTAATAGTAAAGTCAATCAAAAAATAGAAACTAAAAACTAACAACCATGTTTAAATTTATTGTAATCAGTAGTTTGCTTTTGGGAGGAGAAGCAGTTACACAAAATAGTACAGAGCCTTATGAGTTGAATTCAAACTCAAATACAATTGAAATAACAATTGAAGATCCGGATAATCAACTTGATTTAAAAACGATTGAATATATTGAAGATAACGAAGAGTTTGATTTAGGATTTGATACCACCCCATATTTACCTAAAGGTTTTGACCCTTATTTAGGTTCATTGGATGCAATAGAATATGTTGATATCGATGCTGAATTAGAGGTTGGAGCCAATATAGAATCTGATAAATATTTACCTCATGATTTCGATCCATACATTGGTACCTTGAGTCAGATTAAATATATAGATCTGGATGAATTAGATTATGAAACATCCTTTTCTATGTCAACAAGTAATATAAAATTTTGATCAATGTTAATATGCATGCATTTAAAGTAAGAGATTTACGGTAAGCGGAATTGAGGGACTCTGCTTACTGTAAAGATCTTTTTTTAAAGAATGTATTTTTTTGTTTTCATACTTAATTTTGGAAAGTGAAAAATCCGCTGTTTAGGCGGATTTTTTTGTCGTATAACAATTTTAATATTCTGGTCGCTATCAGTTGTTTAATTTAGAGCTATAAAGAACCCCGTCAGCTGTACTTCACCTCAATATGTATTCACTAATCTTAAACTCTTTAAATTATGTGTAGCAAAGTATTTTTAGTTGAGGATTACCACCTGGATCAAACCAAATCATCTGTCCAAATTAATCAAATTAATTATCCTGTATATGGTCAACTGGTATGTTCGGGCGAAGGGCATACGGTGCAGGTCTTTTTTACCGATGATGCCGTAAGTTTACCAAATGGAAAATATGTGCCAGAAACCGGGGAAGGAACCATTTTTATTAAAGTGTCAGAAAAAGAGGCCTATCTGGAGCTCCCGAAATTAAATGAACCGGTTTACGTTTATTTTAACGAATCGCATCCGGAACTCAATTGTATCAGTATAAATGAACCGATGCGCGATCAAAGTTTCTTTAACGGAAATCTTGCGGTATAAAAAAAGACCTTCATAAGAAGGCCTTTTTTTATGTGTTCTGATTTTGACTTTCATCGAAACCTGTTCTTTTTCGAATAGGAAATTGAAAGCGTATTTGATAATTGTTACTCGGCTATTTCAACAAATAAACCATCATTAGACTTGCTAACTTTTGCAAGTTTGTTCTTGGTCAATCCCTTTATAGTCTTATCCCATTTTTTATTGCTAAGCCCAGATTGCTCTTTTAAAACATTAAGGTCCATAGGAGAATGAGATTTCAAAATATTAAAAACTTCTTTTTCTTCTTCCGTCATCGCTACTTTTTTACGCTCAGGCTTCATCTGAGGGAAGAATAATACGTCCTGGATAGAATGACTGTCAGTCATGAACATCGTCAAACGATCAATACCGATTCCAATACCACTGGTAGGAGGCATTCCATATTCTAAAGCTCTTAGGAAATCTTGATCGATAAACATGGCCTCATCATCACCTTTTTCCGAAAGTTTTAACTGTTCTTCAAAACGTTCACGCTGATCGATAGGATCATTCAACTCAGAATAAGCATTCGCTAATTCCTTCCCGTTAACAATTAATTCAAACCTTTCCGTTAGCCCGGGCTTTGAACGGTGCTTTTTGGTAAGTGGGCTCATTTCAACCGGATAATCAATAATGAACGTTGGCTGTACATATAAATGCTCACATTTTTCTCCAAAGATCTCGTCAATCATTTTACCGATACCCATGGTCTCATCCACCTCAATGTCCATAGCTTTACAAGCTTCTCTGACTTCCTCCTCAGATTTCTGATAAAGATCATGACCTGTATGCTCTTTAATGGCATCAAGAATACCAATTCTTTTATAAGGAGCTTTATAATCAATCTCTTTTCCGTCTAAAAGAACCTTTGAAGAACCATGTAACTCAATAGCTATTTTCTCAAGGAGCTCTTCAGTGGTATCCATCATCCAGTTATAGTCTTTGTAAGCTGCGTACATCTCCATTACCGTAAACTCAGGATTGTGCGTTCTGTCCATCCCTTCATTACGAAAATCTTTAGCAAACTCATAAACCCCATCAAAACCTCCAACAATAAGCCTTTTTAAATAGAGCTCATTAGCGATTCTTAAATAAAGAGGAATGTTCAGGGCATTGTGGTGAGTCATGAACGGGCGTGCAGCTGCACCTCCCGGTATAGGTTGTAAAATAGGTGTTTCAACCTCAAGGAATCCCATATCGTTGTAAAACTGACGAATGGTGTTCATAATCTTGGTTCTTTTTACAAAAACATCCTTTACCTTAGGATTTACAACAAGATCGACATAACGCATTCGATAACGCTGCTCAGGATCGTTAAATTCGTCATATACATTACCTTCGCTATCAACCTTTGGTAATGGTAATGGTCTAAGTGTTTTACTTAATAAAGTAAAGTCGTTTACCATCACCGTTTTTTCACCTACCTGGGTGGTGAAAAGCGTTCCCTCAACACCAATGAAATCACCAATGTCAAGAAGCTTTTTATAAACATCGTTGTATTTTGTCTTGTCCTCACCGGTACAAATTTCATCACGATTGAAATATACCTGGATTCGGCCTTCACTATCTTGAAGCTCAGCAAAAGAGGCTTTTCCCTGAATACGTCTTGACATTAAACGGCCGGAAATAACCACCTTTTTCCCCTCTTCGTAGGTTTCTTTTATTTTTTTCGAGGTATGATCTACCGGAAATAATGCTGCCGGAAACGGCTCTATACCTAAATCTCTTAACTTCTCGAGTTTCTCTCTCCTAATAATTTCTTGCTCTGAAAGTTGCATGCTTTTTATTTTGAACTGCAAAATTACATTTTTTCAGACAATCAGGAGCATCTTTTTTAGGAAGAGTCGGTTATTAAAGGATACCGTCAGAAAAAAAATGTTTTGAACACATAAAGTCAGTTCGAGTCGCATTCCAAACCATTCTTTATGAACAATTAAAAAAGTTTGCATTACGCTCAAACCGACATTTACCATGTTGTACCGCTGATATTACATATTCTTAAGAATGGCAGATGAATTATCTAATAAGACAATTTATTTAGTGTCTGATATGTTGTGATTTGACTTTAGTACATTCCCTTTAATACGCAATATCTTATTACCATCAGTGGCATTTGATATGATAGTGATCGTTTTGTTAAAAGCTCCTAATCTGTTGGTATCATACTGAACTTTGATTTCTCCTTTCTCCCCCGGAAGTACAGGTAACTTTGAATACGTTGGTACGGTACAACCACATGAAGTTTTTACCTGTGAAATGACAATCGGAGCATTGCCGGTATTGGTAAAAATAAAAACGCGATCTCCATTTGAATTTTGTTGAAGGTTCCCATAATTAATTTCTTCTGTGTCAAATGAAAATTTACCGGACTTGGTTAACTTCGCCTGATCCTGAGCGGGACAGGTAAAACTTGCGAATAAGGCTAAAAGGAACAAAATAATACTGGTAGCCAAAATGGTTCTTTGTGGTTTGAAGTTGAATAATGATGTCATGATGATGTTTTTTTTGGTTAATAGGTTACAAACATCATAAAACGATCCATATACTTAAAGTTTTGATGGGTTGAAAAGGGTATTAGTCCCCCGGTGGAATTTTAAATTATTTGTTGATGATAGCCTTTACTTCATCTCTGGACCGTACATTGAGCTTTTTGTAAATATTGTTGATGTGTGTTTTTACAGTACTCAGGCTTACATAAATTTCTGAGGCAATCTCTTTGTTTGTTTTATTGTCTAAAATCAACTCCAATACCCGGTGTTCCTGGGTGGTTAATTGAGCGGCTAATCGATCTGTGTTTAGCTGGTTACTATGCTTGATCTTTCTAAACAGTAGGACGTTTGTTATCAAAGAAAGCGTTAGCAGGCCATATATAATATAAGACCAACTGAATTTAGAATCCGGATTTTCAGCTAACATATATTTATCGGCCTTCACTTCCGTAGCATATTGGTGAGTGTACTGCGAATTAGGATAGCTGTTTTCCAGGCGTAAGAGCAGTTCCTGGTAATAATTGTTTTCTCTTAAATCTTCAATGTAATAAGGGTGGAAATCATGAGTTCGACTCGAAAGAAATGAATAAATATATAATTCAGCTAAAGGTTCGTTCAACTGTGCTCCAAAATCCTGAAGCGTTGAGAACCACTTTTTGTTGTTTAACTTTCTGTTAGCTTCACTGGAGTAGCGACTATAAGCATATTTCATTTCGTCCACTACCGAATCGATTTTTAAAAGTGATTCCGTTTTCGGATTCGTCGAAACTATTTCGCAAAACATTTCATTGTCAAATGAGAATGGAAGTTGTATGGTGTCTCTATTGTTTGCTATAAATAATATTTGTTTGCTATTGTTACAATGACCATTAAAATGATTATCAGTCTCTGTATTTTCATAACAATTGTCAACATGAATTTTGTAGATGCTATTTTCATTGCTCAATTGATTCCCGGTAAAACTGAAAACACCCAAAGAGTCAGCTTTCGTTTTGGCAATTATCTGTTCTGTATAAACTCCGGAGGTTTGCCTGTAATCTTCAATGATCGAGAGGTATACGTTATCACTCCAGGTCGATTGATCAATAACACCTGAAAACTTATACTGAGCAGCGATGTCAGGAGTATAGCACAAACTAAATAATAGGAATATGTAGAATGCATTCTTCATGATTACTAAACTAATAAATCTTTTATTATAATTAAGAGCAAGGTTTTTTTATTTTAGCGTAACAAAACGGAGGTGATGGTGTCTTATCAGGTACATCAATCAAAATTATATTTATATCATGAGTTTTTGGCGCGTATTACTTTCCATTATCTGTCCACCCCTGGCTGTTTTAGATAAGGGGTGCGGTTCGATCATTATTGTTTTTATCCTATGGCTTTGTGGATGGGTACCAGGAGTTATAGCAGCTTTAATAATTTTAAACAACCCTAATAGATAAATCTAAATCGAAGAAATGAGAAAATTATTTTTAGCAATAGCGATGATCGCTTCATGCCTGCTAACTTCATGCAATTTTACTGAAGAAATGTACCTTAATCAAGATGGTAGTGGTAAGATTGCAATAAATTTTGATGGCTCGGAATTGATGGAAATGGCAGGAGATGAATTGGCAAAAGAAAATAAAAAAGCTGTTGATTCTACTTTCTATTTTAAAGATATCCTGGAAGAAAAAAAAGATAGTATTTCCAAATTACCCAAAGAAGAGCAGGAAAAACTTAAAAAACTGGAACGGTTCGCTATGCATATGCTCATGAATCCCGAAACCAAAGAAATGAAGTTTGAAATGTTTACCAACTTTAATTCGGTTAAGGAACTGGGAGATGTGTTCGATGCTTTTCATGAAGCTAATAAATTACAAGGAGCCTCTGAAGGAAAACAGATGAAAACCGATCCTGCTTTTGGAGCGAATAGTGATGCCTCCAAAGTGGCCTATAAGTTTAATGGACGAAAGTTTAGCAGAATTACAACTATTGTGGATGAAGCCCTGCTTCAACAAACCATAGATAGCTTGGGGGAAGCTAATATGTTTTTATCAGGCTCTTCTTATACACTGAAATATCACTTCCCCAAAAAAATAAAATCAGTTTCTTCTGATAAAGCAATGCTGAGTGCCGATGGCAAAACATTAATCCTGGAAGCTGGCTTTATGGAATATATGAAAGATCCTAAAATTTTAGACCTGGAAGTGACTCTTGAAAAATAAATTTGAGTTTTCAATCGTACATATACAACTAAAAGGAGCTTCTTAAAGCTCCTTTTTTTCGTTAATCCGGGATAATAATTTGATGCTGCCAGGTTAATGATCGTTCATAAGGTTTTTCACTGGGATATGTATTATCTTTGTAGCCTATGAATAAAAAGGTCGTATTAGAAGATTTAGGTTTAAAAGATTATAAAGATACCTGGGATTATCAGGAGTCACTTTTCAAGAATATTTTAGACCTGAAAATAAAGAACAGGAGGGAAGGAACGCAATTAGAAACTCCTAATTATTTTTTATTTGTCGAACATCCTCATGTGTACACACTGGGAAAAAGTGGCGATATGGCGAATCTTTTACTCAATGAAAATCAATTACAGGAAAAAGGAGCTACTTTTTATAAAATTAATCGTGGGGGGGATATCACCTATCATGGTCCGGGACAAATTGTAGGTTACCCTATTCTTGACCTCGACAACTTTTTTACAGATATTCATAAATACCTTAGGTTTTTAGAAGAAGTAATCATTTTAACCCTGGCTGACTACGGTTTAAAAGCAGAGCGCTCAGAAGGGGAGACAGGTGTTTGGCTGGATGTAGGAACTCCTTTCGCACGTAAAATATGCGCTATGGGTGTAAGAGCTAGCAGATGGGTAACCATGCACGGTTTTGCCCTTAATGTAAATGCCGACCTTGGTTATTTTGATAATATTGTGCCCTGCGGTATTAAAGGAAAAGCAGTAACATCATTGAATGTAGAACTGGGTAAAACCGAAATATCCATGAGCGAAGTACAAGAGAAAATATTAACTCACTTCAAAGAACGCTTTGAAGTAGAATTTATAAAACAAAAAGCCAGGGTCTAACCCCTGGTTTTTATTTATGAAAATCAGTAAGCATGCTGCGGCTGATTAATTTCCCGTCGGCATCATATTCTTCGCTTTTTACAAGTCCCACACCCTCAGCTAACCATTCCTTAGAATAGTGGATTTTATTACCACCAGATTTAAATTCAGTTTCATAACTCACTATCACACACTTAAAAGTCCCTACTGAGGTAATCAGAGTGTCCATTCCTTCGACCTTTCTGTTGATCATTTTAATGGATAGATTGAGCGAGTCGTTTTTAACAGATGAGGAAGTTTCCATCTGTGCATCCGGAAGTTTTTGTCCTATCTCCAGATTGTTGGGTAAATGGATATTCTTTCCACGCATCTTCATAGGTTTCCCATCGCACTGTTTAATAAGCTCAGCACTCATCATGGCATTGAAGTCAATTTCTACTCCATCGCCATTACATGACATACCGTATTCAGATATTGCAATGAGTTCTCCTTCGGGATTTTGTAGCTCAGTCATGAAAACTGCTGTGTTTTCATTTGTGAGAACTACATTATAGGCCAATAATGCATTTGGATTGTTGTTCTGATCGTATACTGTGATTTCAAAATTTATCCCCTCTTCCATGGGGTAATATTTACTGCACCCGGGAGCGTTCGGGGTGTCAGGGCCAAAACTAAAATAAGTCCACAGCAACACCCAAATATAGAAATTGGTTAACATAACGTTGATTGATTGATTAATAGCGACTTAAAGGTACAAATTTCGCTGTTAATCATTCCAATTTCAAGGGGTTAATTCCCTTTTATTAATTGATTCTATATACCAGTATGCTATCGTCTTCTCCTTTTACCGTGATTTCAATTTTTCGGTCATTGTTGATGTCGTTTAAGTCAATAGCCGAAGTTCCGTAAATAGGAAAGTTGGGGAGTAAATCGGTATTACTGTCAAATAAATAGACCTTATTCGCTTGAGTATCCGTTACACTTACATATATTTTGTCGTAAATGTAAAAGATCTTCGGAGCAGTATAGAGACCATAATCCAACTCCACTTTCTTCCCTTTTATAGTAAGCTCATTTTCAGAAAGTGTAACCAATGTTTTTGAAGTAGCATCTATTAAATTACCATCAGAGAGGGCAAGGCTTTCTCTACGGATTTTGCCATTTTGCGTGATTTGAAGCAAATCACCTCCTTTGGTAGTAGTACTGAAACTATTTTCATAATCAAAAATATTATTCGATGAAAAATCTATTTTTTCCTTTACCTTGATTCTTGGTTTTCCTGTACGGTGTAAAATGTGCAGGGTGCCATTCTCCTCTTTGAATACCAGGTAATCTTTCTTGCCGAATCTAAAATGTTTAGGAAGATCACTAATGTTTGATGTTGTTTTATTAAAAACAAATCCATTTACTTTCTTCCCTTCGCGATTGTACATGGTAATTATATTACCCTGAACAATAGGGAATCTGTATTTTTTGTTACCGTCATAATCAAATATAGCAAGTGGCTGTGTTACCGGGTTATTAAAATGTAATGGATATGGAGAGACATCATTGCCATTTCTGTCAATAATATAAAAGGAATGGGTGGTAACAAACGCTAGCTGAAGTCGTCCATTTCTGTATAAATCAACCTGATCGACAGATCCCTGAATTTTTCCATCCAACTCTTTTTTCCAAAGGACATTGCCATCAGCTGAAATTAAATAAAGGTTGTTTTGCTCATCCTGAACAATTACTTCCTTTTGTTTAGACCTGTGATTGATTACAAATTGAGGATTCGTTAAAACCGGAGCATTAAGCTTAGTGCTGTACACCTGCGATATCATATTAACCGCTGCTTTGGTCGATTTCTTTTTTAAAATGGCATTGAAATGAGCATAGTCTGTTTCAGCAATGAATTGTAAAGCGCAATATTTATAACCTTTAATTTGTGCCTTGGAAATTTGTTTTTTGAAATCCTCACTATATATAAGCTCTGAATCGTTAAGCTTGTTCAAATTGCCTACCCATAGCAAAGAAGAAGCATCCGCTAAATTACTTTTAAGGTCTTTAAATGCAGGGTCGTTTTCAATGACCGCATTGTTTTGATAGTTGCTGATGAGGTTTTCTAGAATCTTAATTGAACCTCCAAAAGCAATAAAATTATCGATCTCTGCAGCATAAGTAGCCTCGAAGCCTTTTACTAAAGGATGGAAATAATCATTGATAAGGGAGGTGCTTGTTAAAGAATAGATGTTTTTCTCTCTGAACGTCGTTTTTTCATCAATGTATTTTTGAAGGTTTTGGAAAAGATCATTCGAATCTACAGAATTTAAAATAACGATCTTCGAATTGTTAATTCCTATGGTAGCAACCTCCGTGACAGAATTAAATAATGAGTCAGTTCTTTTGGATTTATATGTAGGAGTGGCATTGGAGTTAAATTGTTTGTAATCTGAAAAAGTAGAAGCTGAAAAATAATCGTTCTCTATAGGGATTATTTTAGGCATGCTACTGGATATAGGCTTGGTGTTTTTAATAGCATTAAGGGTGTTGGATAAGGAATCCGATGACACCGTTATTCCATTAAAAACCACTTCACTCTGATTTAAAGTAGCGTCAAAAGAAGTCCAGTCTCCAAAATGTTTGATATCATTAAAGATGTCTTTCCGGAATAAGTGAGATATTAAATGACTTCCTTTAGTATGATTTATGAAAATATGAGCCTGACTATTACCTTGTGAAATCTCATAGAGTTTTAAGAATTCAGTATCCAATGTTTGAGTACCTTCATTTCGAATGGCATTTTCAATGATAAGTTGAGACGATGAACCTATAAAGACATTATTGTTTAAGGTAGCGTAGTATATAGGCTGTTCATCAATAGAAGTTGATGAAATGTTGGTGCCTTCATAAGAAATGGTTTTAATCGAATCGTTCTTTGTAGAATCAAGTTTGATGATGTTTTCGTGTTCCCTGGTTATTATGGTATACTCAAAATTTTTGGTGCCTATTTCTG
Source organism: Zhouia amylolytica AD3 (assembly GCF_000511935.2). Classification (NCBI taxonomy): domain Bacteria; kingdom Pseudomonadati; phylum Bacteroidota; class Flavobacteriia; order Flavobacteriales; family Flavobacteriaceae; genus Zhouia; species Zhouia amylolytica. The sequence continues at coordinate 256,306 of NZ_AYXY01000031.1, forward strand.
AAACTCCTACAAAAGCTTGTGTTTTTGGGTGGATATGCTTTAACGAACCTAATTTCTCTTCAAGATCCTGAGGTAAGAGATCTCCGGAAATCGCATTTATGAAATCATTGTTCTTGGTGTCGTTGATAAAAAGCTGTAAATCCGATGTCATTAATACAGCAGATACATTATTAGGAATATAGTCGATTAGATTATTGCGAGTTTTTTTTTCAGCAGTACAACTTAAAATAATACTAAGAATGAGAAGAAACAGGCTTTTTTTCATGAATTCGTTTTTTGTTGCTATAATGAATATATGCAAAAATATAAACTTAAAAATCAAGTGTTAATTGTTCAGGTAATAATCTAAAAGATTTCCTGTGGTATTTTGTGATGCCATATTTCTTGATAGCTTCACGGTGTTCTTTCGTTGGGTATCCTTTGTTTTGTTTCCAGTTATACATAGGAAATTCTTCATGTATTTGCTCCATATAAGCATCCCGATAGGTTTTAGCTAAAATGGAAGCGGCAGCAATACTTAAATACTTACTGTCCCCTTTTACGATGCAAACATGATTTATGTCGCCATAAGGTTTAAACTTGTTTCCATCAACAATAATAAATTCAGGATTAGTTTGGAGTTTGCTTAAACTTTTATGCATGGCCAGAATAGAAGCGTTAAGAATATTGATTTTGTCAATCTCTTCCGGAAATATATGCTGAACCGCAAAAGCACTAACCGTATCTTCTATGATGGGTTGAAGAAGTAAGCGTTTTTTTTCAGATAATTGTTTGGAGTCATTGATGATAGTGTTTTTGAAATTACTGGGTAAAATAACCGCTGCTGCAGTAACAGGTCCCGCCAGGCATCCTCGACCTGCTTCGTCCGTGCCAGCTTCAATGCCATCAGAATAGGATAGTTTTAACATCTGTGAAGATAATCTTTAGGGTTGCTAAATTGAAGGGAAATACAAGTACCGCAAAAAATTGATGGTATTATGTAAAAGTAAGTCATTTAGTTTAAAAGGTTTTTGTTGATCCCGACAGGAAAAAGATAGCCATACAGGAACTAAAAGTCAAATTTAGTAAATATGATAGCAATATGCCGCCTGCAAATGAAGTTTCTCTAAAGGGCACAAAAGAACCTTTAAGATCAATTTTTTCATTTATAATATACGATAGCAATTTTCGTTAAAAACTATACCTTTGCCGCAAACAGCATATAATTAATGAAAAAGGTTATAGTTTTTATTGTATTGGTTTTATCATTTACTGTTGGAGTTGCTCAAGTTCAGCCTCAAAGAAATACTGATAGAACTCCCAGGGCTGCTCAAAACCGAAAGTTGCCCGCTGATCAAGCTAAAAATCAGGCCGATCAAATAGTAATCCAGGATTATAAAATTATAACACTAGATAGAGATACAACATTCCTCGATACGACACTTAGCGTTAAAAAGGAATACAAATACAACTACCTGCGTAAAGATAATTTTGAGTTATTACCGTTTTCGAATCTCGGACAAACCTATAACTCTTTAGCCTTGGCATCGCCTTCGGATAACTTTTATCCAGGATTGGGAGCCAGAGCAAAACACTTCAATTATATGGAAGTGGAGGATATTAATTATTACCATGTACCAACACCAATGACTGATTTGTTTTTTAAAACTACCATGGAACAAGGTCAGTTATTAGATGCATTTATCACCCTGAATACCTCGAGACAATTCAATATGGCAATAGCCTATAAAGGATTACGCTCATTGGGTAAATACCAGCATATATTAGCAAGTACCGGTAATTTTAGATTTATTACCAGCTATGCTTCTAAAGATAAAAGGTATAATTTAAGAATGCACTTTACCTCTCAGGATATTTTAAATGAAGAAAACGGAGGTATTGCAAACAGAGATCAGTTTGAATCCGGGAATCCGGAATTTGTAGATCGTTCCAGGATGGATGTTAATTTTGAAAATGCAGAAAACTTTTTATTAGGGAAACGGTATTTCTTAGATCAGGAATATGTGATCGTAGAAAACAAGGAAAATAATCCCGATCATTCTTTTACACTGGGACACAGACTTAACTATGAAACCAAGTATTACGAATTTCGACAAGATAGTCAGGATAGCTACTTTGGAGAGGCTTTCCAATCCTCAGGTTTAAATGACAGGGCTAGACTAAAGTCCTTTTCAAATCAAATCCGACTTGATTACAAAAGTAGGTTACTTGGAAACATAACAGTGTCTAATAGTGTATACGCCTATAATTACTATTTCAATAGTATTGTGGTAACTCAAGACCAGACCATCCCAAATCAGATGAAAGGGGAAGATTATTCTTATGGTGCCGAATGGACCAAGAAAATCGGAGGGTTTTATCTGAACGCTGAGGTAGGTGCAAGTGTTTATGGTGATTTAGGAGGGAATCTATTTAAAGGAAGCGCAGGCTATGTCTTCGATAATGAAAATGAAATAGCCGCTACAATTAAATCTGTATCAGCATCACCAGACTTCAATTTCCTGCTTTATCAAAGCGATTATAAAGATTACAATTGGGATAACAGAAGTGACTTCAATACCGAAAAGAATAAAAGTCTTTCTGTAGATTTTAAAACGAAACGTTTCGGGTCCTTGAATGCCTCTTACAGCGTAATCGATGATTATACCTATTTTTACCAGGAGCCGGCAACCGTCGATGAAACATTTCAGGTAAAACCATTACAATACCAGAATACCATTAACTATTTGAAAGTAAAATATACCAAAGATCTGAAGTTCGGAAAATTTGGTTTGTATAATACAGTAATGTATCAGGAGGTGGCTCAGGATGATGAGGTTTTAAACGTGCCTCAACTCGTAACCAGAAATACATTCTATTTTTCGGATCACGTGTTTAAAAAAGCCATGTTTCTGCAAACCGGTATTACGTTTAAATATTTTACCGAATACAAAGCGAATGCTTATAGTCCGCTCTTAGGAGAGTTTTATGTACAGGATCAGGAACAAATAGGGAATTTCCCAATGTTGGATTTCTTTATTAATGCCAAAGTACGTCAAACAAGAATCTATTTAAAAGCCGAACATTTTAATTCCTCTTTTTCAGGATATAACTTTTATTCTGCTCCTGATTATCCATATCGTGACTTCATAATCCGATTTGGTTTGGTGTGGAATTTCTTCTCTTAAAAAAGACGCTTATATAAAGACAGGAATACGTCTGTTTTCGGTTTGAATTGCACACCCTGCGATGCAATGTGAAATAGTAGTTCCATATATATGTTTCAGGATCGGTTCAATTATGTTTGCATTGACATAACATCATATTAAAGTAGGCTTCACCCAGGGTTAAGATGAAGATCCCATATAGATAAACCTTGGGGGTGGAGGACCATGCCAAGTACATTCTTTATATATTATATAAGTTGTCCACCTTTATAACTGCAATCATGATATGTCTGCAACCATCCATCTTACGCGTTTATAAGTACTAAAAGAACATTTCCTTGCCATCAAAAGTTGTCTAGGCCCGGTGCAACAGTATGGATACAGTATATATAAAGTATGGATAAGGTATGGATAAGGTATGGTTGCCTTAAAGATGTTCCTTATATAAAATATATGTGTCCAACTTCATTTCTAAGGTCCTTATTCATTTTACGCAAACCATTTGATGAGTTTATAGGTGCCAAAAGAAGATTTACAACTCGTTTAAAGGTATCCAGGCCCGGTGCAACAGTATGGATACAGTATAGATAAAGTATGTGTAAGGTATGGTTCCCCTAAGGATGTTCATTATATAGTTTATGTGAGTTCATCTTTAATTCTAAGGTCATTGTTCGTTTCCAGCCTTCCACCTGATACGTTACTAACTGCTAAAAGAAGATTTACAACTCGTTTAAAGTTGTCCAGGCCCGGTGCAACAGTATGGATACGGTATATATAAAGTATATATAGTATATGGATGGTAGCGTCGTGATGTGTTGTTGGTATATGCGTACTACGAGGAATATGGGCGTTCGGAAAGCATGTCAATGATAATTTCAAAAATAATTTTGGATGTAAAGAGCTAGAAATAAACCGGGTATAAATTACTTTGAAAAAACTTTGGTTTTGGG